>NZ_JAQMYN010000005.1:0-446292 GCF_028369225.1 Priestia sp. AB | reverse complement strand
AATAAAATCCTCCTAGTGTTTTCATTTATTCATACATACTATCATTAACTTTTACGTAAACGTTAACTTTTAGCCATTCCGAGGAATACGCCACCTAAAATGATGAGCACAATACCAATCGTAATTGAAATAAGCTGACGCTTTGTTTTCTTTTCTCCAAGTAAGAAGATACCGCCAAGCGTTGAAATAACAATTCCCATTTGTGATAATGAGAAGCTTGTTGCAACCCCTACTTTAGGTTGAGAAATAAATAAGAACATGTTACCAGCTGCCCAAATCAGCCCTGGAATAATGTTGCGAATTGCGTATTTATTAAACGGTTTGTGTTTATAAGTAAGTATAAGTCCACCAATTAACATACCAATAGCTTGTGGGAATAGCGCCGACCATCCGTCTACATTAAATAAACGAGCGACAACTACATACACTAAGTATCCAATTGTTGAAATAATAAGGGTAATAATCCCTTTTTTGAATTGTCCAGATTGCTCTGGGTTTTTTTCGCTTTCTAGTGATGTTAGCACGATACCAATAACAATGAAAATAAGAGCTAACACGCCTAAAATAACGGTTGTTGTTGTTGACCACTCGTGAAATACGATAACACCAAACAATGATGTCGTCACAAGCTGCATACCAGTTGAAATTGGCATGGTTTTTGAAACACCAATATAATCAATCGTTTTCAACTGATTACTTTGCCCAACTGCCCAAAATAATCCTGAAACGATTCCGACAATAAAAATAAGCGGCGTCAATACGGGATGAACTACGAAGTAAATAACGGCTGAAAAGATCAGCGCACCAATTGTAGTCCCAAGCGTTTGACTGTAAGGACCTCCGCCCAATTTAACGTTGAACAGGACAATACTTCCCCAGAAAATCGCAGGAAGAATAGCCAAAAGGATATCCATTTGATACTAACCTTCTTTCTCAAACTCTTGATGTAATTGTAAATTTAAAGTACCTTTTATTTAACTAGGTAACTTTATGTAACCAATCTTAGACCTTTTTTTTTGATACGTCAATAATAATATGTCGATTCTGTGACTTTTTTTAAAAACTTTACAATACAGCGTTTCCAAGCTACTGAAAGTTTTGAAAATAAAAAAAGATAGCCTTTTCATTATCCAAATGCTAGTATATAATAAAAATATAAGAGTTACTTTTAATATCCTATATACAATAAAGCAGGTGGCATGAATGAATGAATTTGATGAGTTATGTCCAAAAGTGTGGAAAACGTTTGATATAATAGGAAAAAGATGGAATGGATTAATTATTTATGTCCTGATGAGCGGTCCTAAACGCTTTAGTGAAATTCACAGCAGCATTCCTTCTTTAAGTAAACGAATGTTAACCGAA
The DNA here is from genome assembly GCF_028369225.1 of Priestia sp. AB. Lineage (NCBI taxonomy): Bacteria > Bacillati > Bacillota > Bacilli > Caryophanales > Bacillaceae > Priestia > Priestia sp. AB. The sequence goes on along the minus strand of NZ_JAQMYN010000005.1, from coordinate 444,927 downwards.
CGAATGAAAGAGTTAGAAGAAGAAGGCATTGTAATCCGGCACGTTATTCCTGAACGTCCGGTTCGTATTGAATATATCTTAACTAAAAAAGGATCAGAGCTTGGTACGATCTTAGGCCCCGTCAGCAAGTGGGCAAAAACATGGATAAAATAAAAAAAGCCTCTTTGGAGGCTTTTTTTACGTTTGGTAGAGGATATAATTATTTTTCCCTTCTCTTTTTCCTTTATATAACGCATCATCTGCATTTTTTAATAATAAAGCAGCCGATTCTCCGTCTTCTGGATAAATAGAGACACCGATGGTAGTTGTTGTACGCAAGCAATAGCCCCGTACATTCCAGCTTTGCTGAAGAGATACGTGGATTCGCCTAGCAATTTGTTCAATTTCTCGTCCATTTGTTACGTTTAAAATAATGATAAACTCATCTCCGCCCAAACGATAAATGCGATCGCCTTTCCTCACACAGCTTTTTAACCTCTTCGTGTATGCTTTTAGAAATTCGTCGCCTATATGATGGCCATATTCATCGTTAATCTGCTTAAAATTATCACAGTCGAGAAACAAAAGTGCAAAAAACTCATCGCTTTTTTGCTGCGCTTTTTCAATCACTTTGTTTAACTCTTTTAATAACATCGCCCGGTTGGGAAGACCTGTTAAACTATCGTGAGTGGCTTCAAAATGAAGTTTATTTTCTAGCGCTTTTTGTTCTGTAATATCATTATGAATCGAGACATAATAAGTAATATTTCCGTCTATATCTTTTAACGGCACAATTGTGTTCGATACCCAGTATAACTGATTATGCTTCGTCCACATTTCAAGCTCCCCTCGCCATACTTTTCCGCTTTTTATTGTCTCACGCAGCTCAGAAAGATCATGACGAAGCCCTGCATCTCGATAATACTTTCCCAATAAATCTTCTTTTTGATAATCTGAATAACGTATATACATATCGTTTATATAAGTGATAGTTCCATTTGCATCTAGAATCATAACGCTAGCTGATTCATCAAGCGCATATTTTATATTTTCAAGTTCTTTCATTGCATAAGCCAGCTGTTCTTCTGCTTCTTTTTGAGGCGTAATATCGTGTAAAATTGCGTAAGCACCAACCGTTTGATCATTTACTTTGACAGGAATGGTTGTAATGTACACGTGCTGTGCGGAATGTTGACTTCTACGAAGTGTTAGCTCTGTGCTGTAGCTGATTGCTTCATATACATTCCAAGACTTGTAATTACAGACTCCCAGCCTTTTAGCAATATCTCGGTAATTTTGGTGCAGCACATCGCTTGCAGAAAGCTGAAGCGTTTCTAAGAATGCGCTGTTAATATTTAAAATCGTACCGTCCATATCCAGCATACAAACTGCGTGGTGGTGATTTGTAAACAGCGACTTGTACCACTGTTTACTTTCAATAAGCTCCAGTTCTAACTTTTTAATCGGTGTAATATCTCGGTAAATCACCGAATAGGCGACCAGTTGATTTTGATCATCATAAATCGGTGAACAGCTGACAGATACACACACGCTTTCGCCGCTTTTTGTGTACCTGACTGTTTCATAAGGAGGCAGCGTCTTGCCATTTTTTAATTCTTCGATTAATTTAAGGTTTTCTTTTTCCTCTTTCTTTGACACGATGTTCATCTCTTGACGGCTTTTTCCTATAACTTCTTCTTTTCTCCACTGAAATAGCTTTTCAAATGCTCCATTGACTGTTAAGACCTTCTCATCACAATCAGCAATTAAAATGGCGTCTACCGTGTTTTCTAAAAACGCATCGAGTAAGCGCGTGCTCTCTTCCTGCGTTTTTTTATAATGAATTTCTTGAGCCATGACAAGGACATGTGAAGGGGCTGTCGCTTGATTAAAAAGAGGGGTAAATGTTACTTCATATGCATGCCGGTCGGGCTGAAAAAGCTGTATGTATTGATATTGAATCGGTTCTTTCGTGACAATAGCTTTTTCACAAAGTGTGTAAAAAAGCAGATTTTCTTCTTTATTGATTATCTTGTCTTCCATTTTGTCAAAGAATTGCTGAGCTGCTTTGTTACATTCTTTATAATATAGCTGATGTTTTTCCTGCTGAATTAAAATAACAGGCTGCGGCATATTCATAAAATAAAATTGGAATACCCCTTCACTATACATACTAAATATCCTCCATCTGCCTTTGAACTTTCATTGAACCTTTTATTTCTATATGTAATTCACTCATTATTCCAAACAAACACGTCTGCTTTACCGCATAAAACCTCATAATTTTTTAATAATTTTAGATACCTATATCACCTTTAGGTCTAATTACCTATTTATATATTAAAATACATCATCTATTTAGTGAAGTATATGTTTTAGGAGTGCAGAAGCCTTTCTCGTCTGAATAAACTGCGGTACTTATTATAAGTTAAGTGGGAAGAGATCGACTGCGGCGTGCCCAGTAAATAGCCCTGAGCAGCATGTAGGTTTAACGAAATCGCTGCGGCTAAATCTTTATCTCGTTCAACGCCTTCTAAAATGAGATTCGTATGCGGATAATAGTTAACAAGCAAATCAATCAGATCTTTCTTTTGCTTGCAGTCGGCTAGCCCTTCAGCATAGCTTCGGTCCAGTTTCATATAGTGAGGTTCGTACATGCTCACTTGTCTCATCGCTGCAGCCCCTGCTCCAAAATCATCAATCGCAATTTTGAAACCGGCCTCTTTCAAACTCATTACTCGGGCAAAAAGAGCAGGTGATTCCCATAAAATCTTTTCATGAAGCGTTTCATTTAACTCCCATACAATACGATGTTTCGCATTTTTATAGGTGTTCAACAGATACGTTAAAAACAGCTGAAAATGCGGATGGAGAAGAGTAGATGGAAACACATTGATAAATACATCCTGTGATTTCAACACATCAAACGGAAAGTGTTTGATCGCTCCTTCAATTGCCATCGTATCAAGCTTGTACAAATAATTATGGCGTCTTGCCAGTGAAAATAACTCTTCAATCTGCCCTTTTGCGAAAGCTATGCGCAGCAAAGCCTCAAAACCCAGCGTCTCCCACGAATTCAACGCATAAATAGGCTGATATACAAACTGAAAGTCTTCATACGTCAGTTCCTTTAAAACATGAGCATCCATTCTTTCGTTTAATCACCTTTCGTTTTCAATATACTATTTCTTCCATAACCTAAACTTATAAAAATATATCCTAAAAACAGATAATTGTCCATTAAAAGCTGGAACATTTGGGTAGCGGCTTTCATTTATTAGCCATCCCCCGCCTATTAAAATAGTTATTCCTATAATGACTGCAATAATAGTCTTAGTATGTTTTTTCATCTCCTGGCATCTCCGTTATTTTCTGCTTTAAAATGGATACTCTTCAACATATTTAAAACCCATGTATTCTTTTCCAAGTTACTATCTTCTATAAAATCTCCAACCTGTTCCATTGATAATTGAATGACCTTTGTCGATTCCTTATCAGCCACATAGGCTACGTATGTATTTGGGACATGTTCTTTACTGTCATTTATCACATGCTTCTCGGGTCCTTTAAAATAAATGTAAGCAGATTGATAGTAAATTCTAGTATTAGAAGTTTCTATTACCTTTGGTTCACTTACATTAAAACGATTCTTCATAAGACTTTCTACGCTAAAAGATTCATCTTCTGGATCTCTTCCTTCTGAAAATTTTAAACTGATAGAATTAATTTGATGTTCCTTTTTATGCTCTTTGGTGTAAGCTGCTACCCATCTTTCGTATATTTTTCCACTTACGACATAATCTTCATCATTTTCATGTATTAATCGATACTCCTCTGGAAACCACATGGTATACTGCCCAGTTTTTGACTTAAACTCATAAAAACCATCGTCTACTTTTTTATCTTTGTTCAAGAACTTACGCGTGAAGTGATCATCAAAAGCCGAGACATTTGGATAACGGCTTTCGTTTATTAGCCATATTCCTCCTGTTAAAATAACCGTTCCTGCAAGGACTGCAATAATAATCTTCGTCCTTTTTTTCATAGCTGCACATCCTCTTTATTTCTACTAGATAGGTTTTGGTATTTAAGTTAAATTGATTTATTTCTTAAATTATCGTTCAACATGAGCTTTATTAAGCTTCATTTCCCTCACGGAACTTAATATTTTTTAATATTGCTAGGAACCATTTTTTCTCTGCTACTTCATCATTCTTTCTGCTTTTTTCACTTTTATCAAACCACAGTTCAATTGCATTATTAGAATGTTTATCCGCTACATATGCTATATATGTATTTGAAGCATGTTCTTTATTAGGATGCATAATTACTTCTTGTGTTCCTTTAAAATATGTATAAGCTGAATCATAGTAGATTCTTGTACTAGAAGTTTCAAACGTATTAGGCTTAGTAATATTTAGCTGTTCTTTAAACATATTTTCTACAGTAAAGAATTCATTTTCAGCCTTTCTTGCGTTTGAAAATGTCATTTCGATATAACTTCCCCCAGCATTTCCAGCTTTGTTATTCACCTCTTTCGCTATCCATCTTTCATAAGAATTACCGTTTATTACGTAATCTTCTCCGTTCTCCTTTATAAGCTGATACCCTTTAGGAAACCACATCGTATACTGCCCTGTCTTGGACTTAAACTCATAAAACCCATCGTCCACTTTTTTTTCTTTGTTCAAGAACTTACGCGTGAAGTGATCATCAAAAGCTGGAACGTTGGGATAGCGACTTTCGTTTATGCCCCATATTCCGCCTATTAAAATAGCAACTCCTGTAATGATTGCGGGAAGGGTCTTCGTACGTTTTTTCATTGTCATACACTCCCTTTATTATTCTTTTGAAATAAATAGGACTTAATGTAAATTATTTAACATATAAAAATTCCTCAGACCACTGTCTGAGGAATAGCAGTATCCCTTATGTTAATTCACTTTCATCCATTGATTCTTTATATCGAATTTCGTACTCTCTCTTATGCATATCTTTAACAGAATGCATAAAACTCATAATATGCTGAAATGCTCCAGTATCATACTGCTGAGCCCTTAGCGTATATCCCCGCTCAGCTGCTTCTAATTTACTTTTAACCGCATCCGCAAACTCACCCGTTTGGTTTTCTAAATAGCTTTTAGCATGCCAAAGCTTTTCATTCACTTCTTGATCCTTTTTGATTAACTCTTTAATCCTTTTTGCCTGCTCGTCCTTAAAGTCATCACTATCAAATTGGAACGTATATTTACCACTCGTTGTTCCTGTGTGTATAAAATCAAAATCAAACAATTAAATCCCCCCTACTACTTCTTTCATGCTTTTAATATCTGAAGCTACCGATTCGTCAGCTTCCATCATCTTCTCGAAATTTTGGAAGAACGCTTCAAGAAACTTTTGATAGTATGTAACTTCCTCTTGAATAGAAGAAATAATCTCTTCAACAGGGGTAAATACACTATCGTCTAGCGGGTCAAACGTTTTGTCAAACGTCACTTTTTCAGCCACACGCTTTTGTCCAAACCATGCGAGGGTAGCGCCGTCTTTATCTGCCTTTTCCATGAATGACTGAGGAGAAGCTTCTTCTCTTGATATCTTCATTTTTAACTTTTTCTTCTTAGCTTCGAAGACTTCGTTAATTTCACTATGTAAATACTGCTTTAGCGCATTTAAGTTTGCTTCTTTGTCTTTAATGGCATTAGCACAGTAATAAATAAACTTCTTCATTTGTTCATAATCTAGCAAGATTTCTTCCTGAGATCCTGAATCAAAAACCTGATAATACGTCTTCATAGCATTAGCTTCTGTGTATTTGACGACGTAATTAATTCCGTGGAGTTTTGCTTGGTCTCTTTGAGATATTCCTTTATAAACCTGTGAGAACCCCCCAGGACTAGTTAGTAAATTAACTCCACCTGCTGCACCTAGAGCAACTCCAGCTTTAATCTCATCTAAATGTAGAAAAGGATACTTTTTTATATGCTCAAGGTATTGCTCACTCTTATTAGGAAGGTCGAGCAGCGTTTCCTGTTTTACACGATCATTAACAAAGCCTAAGCCACCTAGTATCGTTTTTACTCCAAGATTATAGCGAAATTGGTCTATCATATACACTGGGTTCCATTTTGCTTCTTTCTGAAAAGGATATTTTCCAATGTTAATCATTTCTTCTGTATCCAAATCTCCAAGCATGGTTACTTTATTTCCTGCATACCAACTACCGGGAAAAGATTGCGCATGCATTGGTTCACCTTTCACCCAGGTATGGCTAATGGTAGCTTTTTGTTTTTTGTAATAAACATTAGCCAAATTCACCACATCTTTTGGAGGGATATCTTTTATTCCCCCAGATTTCGCAAAAACATATTTACCGAATTGAGCATCTATTTTCATTAATTGCTTAACGTTTACTGGAGCATCATTTAGGCCTCGAATATCTTTGAAATTTTTTGTTATAAGCCCAAGAGTCACTATCAAATTCCCACCTAAAGAATGTCCGTCACCATATCTATCTACTTTTAAATCAGATTTCTCTATTTTTTTTTCGATGCGGTCATACATTTCTTTCGCATCCTGTATCTGATTATTCTTCTTACCTGCACCAATCCCTAAAGCATCATACACTACATCTCCAAAATCTTTTGCAGGCTCTGTTCCTCTAAAAATATAATAAATTTGGTTTATTTTATTCTTTTTGTCGTAAAAATGAATAGCTGCTCCATCAAAACCAGATTTTTTTCCAATCTTCATATCCTTGCTTGAATAGATTTTAAATTCCGGAAGCTCTTTTCCAGTCTCTTTCTTATATATCATCCTTATTTTATCTTCTTTTCCTGACAAATCTTTATATTCAAGTTGAGTTATTTTGTTTCTTACATTTTCATCTAACAAAGGACCTTTACTCATAATTGATGTTCCCTGCAAATCTAATACTTTTTAACATTTTTAAAAAATCCTCGTTTATTTTTTCTCCGTTACTTTTTGATAATTCATCTCCTATAAAATCGTAAGATGTTTCAATTGTCTTATTTGAATGTTTGTCAACTACGTAACCAACATATGTATTAGAAATGTAATTACTTTTATTCTTAATTACTTTCTCCTCCGTACCCTTAAAATAAGTATAGGCACTATCATAGTAAATTTTTTTATTTTTCGTTTCTATTATGTGTGGTTCATTAACATGAAATCGCCTTTTAAAAGTAGCTTCCACAAAGACTGCTTCATCTTTAGTACTCCGTTCAAAAAATTTCAGGTTTAATTGACCTATTAAGTTCTCTCCCTTTTCCTTTTTATTTGATAAAGCTCTCCAATCTTCGTAACTTTGTTCATTATTTGAATAGCCCTGACCATCGTCATTAGCTATTGCAAAATCCTCCGGAAACCACATCGTATACTGCCCGGTCTTCGACTTAAATTCATAAAACCCATCGTCCACTTTTTTATCTTTGTTTAAGAATTCACGCGTAAAGTGATCATCAAAAGCAGGGACGTTTGGGTATCGGCTTTCGTTTATCATCCATATTCCTCCTATTAAAATAGCAGCTCCTGCAATGACTGCAATAATGGTCTTCGTACGTTTTTTCATTGTCGCACACCCTTTTAGTTATGTTATAACCTATGTTTTATACATGTTCGATACTATCATACTTATAATGGGAGAGTCATAAGCAGAACGAATCAAAGAACCATAATTAGGAAGTGGTTATTTTTCACTATCACTTACCCTTTCTTTTAAATAAATAACCGTTTCTTGTTTTATTATTGTTACCTTTATTAATAATTTCTCTCAATAAAGAAAACCCCACTTTCAAAAAAGTGAGGTTGATTACATAATATAAGCCATTTACTGAACGCTTCGCTCTTCTTGTGCCAGCACATCAATTTCAGCATCAATCTTTACGCTGTGAGTTTTTCCATCAAGTCCAAGAATCACAATTTCGTATTGCTTGTTAGCAAGAACAACCGATTCGATAATGCCTTTATGCTGTCTTAACACGTATGCTTTTGCACGACTTTTAGTTAAAGGAATCGTTTTTTCTTTCAAAATACTGCCGGTTTGGGCGTTAATTTTTACTTTGTGCTCTTCTCCGTTTAACGTAAGGATGTCTACTATATAAATAGGAAGAGTGAGTATTTTACTCAGCGATATGGATTTGACAATGCCTTTATATTCTTTTAATGCGAGAAGCTTTGCTTGTTCTTTCAACAAAAGAGATCGTTTTTCAGAAATCATTTGACGCCATCCTTTCTAGTTTATAAAACGGACTGCTGTTTCAATTTCTTAACGTACCATACCCTATGTATACGTCTACTAACTAGTATAGCGGGCTTGTCTTAAATTTATCTTAATATTACATGAAAGATAGCTGAAGAAAGCTGTTATTCACTGAAAAAACTAGACCTGGTTAGATCTAGCTTCTTATTGGTGAATGTGAATTCTACATTTTTTTCGTTTCGAATCGTTCTACGGCTCTCATTTGTTTGATTGATGGGGATTTGTGGACGCACATGCCTAGATGGACTTTTTGAAGCAAATAGGGATCAATGTAAAAACCATTTTGAAAGATGTTTTCTTTTTCCTGTTCGTCATGAAATTTGGAGCATCTTACACAGTAATACATATCATAACCTCCTTGCGGACTATTTTATAAACGGGGATAGTTGTGAGTGGTATATTTACCTACATCATATGGAAAAGAATAAAAGTCGTGCTTGTTTAGGGAAAATGTCCGAAAAGAAGAAGGCTTATCTGTGGGCTAAAACACTGGATTTTAAAAATGATTATTTAGAACATAAATCAGTTTAATCGTAATAAAAAAGCCTCTTTCAAAAAGAAAAGAGGCTTTTTTATTAATTTGTTACTTTTGCGCTGTTTTGATGCCAGTTCCAAGCTGATGCGATGATTTTTTCTAATGAAATTTGCGCTTTCCAGCCTAATTCTGCATGAATTTTATCAGAAGATGCAACTAGGCGTGCCGGATCTCCAGCGCGACGGTCTGCCATTACAACATTCGCTTTTTTACCAGTTACTTTTTCACACGTTTCGATCACTTCTTTTACAGAGTAGCCAAGGCCGTTTCCAAGATTGTACGTTGCTGTTTTCTTCGAGCCGTCTAACAATGCTTGAAGCGCTGAAATATGAGCATTCGCTAGGTCCGTTACGTGAATGTAGTCACGGATGCACGTTCCGTCTGCAGTATCGTAGTCTGAGCCGAATACAGAGATGTTTTCACGTTCACCAAGAAGGTGCTGAAGAATGATTGGAATTAAGTGCGTTTCAGGATCATGGCACTCGCCAATTTCTGCTGTTTCGTAAGCACCCGCTGCGTTGAAGTAACGAAGCACCACATATTCCATATCGTAAGCACTTGCAAAGTCAGCTAGAATCTGTTCAATCATTAACTTTGAACGTCCGTACGGATTAATTGGGTTTGTTGCCGTATCTTCTGTGATGATATCTACAGAAGGAATCCCATATGTAGCAGCAGTAGATGAAAAAATAAACTTTTTCACATTGTGCTTCATCATCGTTTGTAAAAGGGTTAACGTCGCAGCTACGTTGTTTTGATAATATTTAAGAGGATCTGTTACTGACTCCCCTACTAAACTATTAGCAGCAAAATGCATGACAGCATCAATTTTATGATTTGTGAATACGCTTTCTAAATCTTTCTCATTACCTAGATTTCCTTCTACGAATACCGCTTTCTCATCGATTGCCCAGCGATGACCCGTTGATAGATTATCAAGCACCACAACTTCATTTGTTTTCACTAATTCTTTTACTAGGTGGCTTCCGATATAGCCTGCTCCTCCGATGACTAAAATCATACTGTCAGTCAGCTCCTTTTTATTAAGTATCGCTACAGATATCGTACCCGTTTCTTTTCCATTTGTAAATATTTCATTTTTCAGTATATGATACCGCAGCTGTCTCTTTTAATTAGTATATCTACTAATTGTGAACTGAGTGTGAAGATATTCGTTTCTGCTCAAAAACCCGTGCGTGTAGGCAACGGGTTTTCTTCTTAGATTTGCTGAGGCACTTTCTTCATATCTTTCACTTTATTTTTTAATGGAAGCATGCCTTCAATATGGCATTCAATACAGTCCCCGTCTTCAATAACAGCGGGTCCCGGCGTTCCTGTTAGAATGATATCACCTGGATGCAGCGTCATGACTTTTGAGAAAAATGAAACACAGTATGCGATGTCGTAAATCATATTTGATACTATATTTTCATGCTGCATGTCTCCATTTAGCAATGTGCGCACTTGAAGTGATTTCACATTTGATATACTTTCTTTTGTAATAAATTCTGAGCCTATACTGCAAAATGTATCAAAGCTTTTCGCTCGCATTAAGTAACGATGATTCGCCGCATGAATATCAGCTGCGGTTACGTCAATTGCTGACGTATAACCAGCAATTACGTTTATGGCTTCATCTGGCTCTATATCCTTACACGTTTCACCGATTACCACCGCTAGTTCCGCTTCAGCCGTTGTTTTGTAGGACTGCTTTGGAATACGAATGCTGTCATCTGGTCCAATAATGGCGGTTGCGGGTTTTAAAAAACTAACTGGATCAATGGCACGGTTGTAGTCTTTTAGTTTTTCTTCAGAAGCCGCATAATTAAACCCAATGCCTAACAATTTCGACGGATTACTAATGATAGGAGCTGTTTTTCTGCCCTGCAAGTGCAGTAAGGGAAAAGAGCTGTTCATACCAAATTTGTTATGAGCGTACCATGTTTCAAGGTGGCGAAGTTCTTTATATTGAATAAGATCCCAAATTGTTGTAGACCAGTTTGTTAAATATTTAGTATTGATATCTTCTATAAGCAGAATGCTGTCATTATCTAAAATAGCTGCTTGTTCTTTCCCTTGCTCTATTATATTTACTAACTTCATGATACGCTCCTTACCGATGCTTGAATGATACGACCGCTGTTTTCTTTTACCCAATTTAATAATTTTTCATCTTGGTTGTATCCTGCAATAAAAGATAAACCGACTGGCAAACCGTCTAGTTCTCCTGCAGGTATCGTAACTTGGGGAAGACCGCTCAGGCCGGCAATACACGTCATTTGAAGTGTTCGCAATCTTCTGTTTTCTAACTCCGGTCCTTTTGCATCTTTTACAGGCGCGGGTCCTGGAGCTGTAGGAAGGACTAATATTCCTTCTTCCCCAAGCTTTGAGTACATAAAATAGCGAAGTTCACGACGCTTTTCTTCTATATAATTCATATTTAATAATGTAAGAGTGCTGGTCCATTGAAAGCGGCTTCCAATGTCTTCTCCAAACGTTGGGTTTTCTTTTTGAATCCACTCTCCGTGCGTTTGCCAGATTTCTTTTCCTTGCAGCAAACGGAAGGTTTCCATATATGTAGAAAAACCCTGAGGAGCAATCGCTATCTCTTCTATAGTAGAGAAAGACTCCATTACGTGGTTGATAGACGGCGCAAGAGCTCGCATGCTTTGTTCATCCACAAGTTCCATCACATCTGTTGGCACATACAGCCGTGTAAATCCACTAGCACGCGACGTTGAATTCAATAAAACCGCTCCTACTTTTTGCAGAGTGTGGCCGTCTCTAGCCATTACACCAACTGTATCAAAGCTTGGAGCAAGTGGAATCAGACCGTTTGTAGAAATGCGTCCGTGAGAAGGGCGATACCCGAAAATACCGCAGTAGCTTGAAGGAATTCGAACCGATCCTCCCGTATCTGTTCCAATCGCAAAATCAGTTATTCCCGCTGCGACAGCAACCGCTGATCCGCTTGAAGAACCTCCCGGAATTCGATCTGCGCTTTTTGGGTTTACGGGTGTTCCGTAATGCGCGTTTTCTCCATTTAATCCGTACATAAGCTCGTCAGTATGCGTAACTCCCTTTAGTGCAGCTCCTTCTTTTAAAAGAGCAGCTACTACGTCTGCATGTTCACTTGCAGGCTGATGCGTGGCGAGCCAATCTGGATTTCCCGCACTTGATATATGTCCTTGTACATCAAATACGTCTTTTAACGCAAAACTCAAGTTATTTAACATTCCCGTTCCCGTTGGAGGTACGTAAAGGTCACTGTCTACAAATGCGTTCCACGTATCTTTCATTCAATCATCTCCTCATTTCTTATATCTGTTTAGAATATAAAATTTGGAATAAGCTGGTCAATGAATGTGTCAGGTCTGTTAACATTAATATTATGTAAATCTTCCAGCCTCTCTTTTCCTAGAGAAACTAGCCGTTTCATTTCCCTTTTAGCACGTTTGCGAGTAAAGTAGAAACATATCATTTTACGAAAAGGACTATCGCGATGGAACAATCTACTACGCTTTTCTTATTTATTTTATTAGCTTTTGTGCTAACAAGAGGCATTCCCTTTATAGGTTCATTTGCTCCTAGCATTAATCAGCTGCTTCGGCATATTGGACGTTATTTTTCAAATTTAAATACGATGTTTCATGAAGACGGCCACGCGTTAATGGGGCTTATTGTCGGAAAAGGCGTCAATCGCATTGAGCTTTATACCAATAATGAAGGCGTAGCTGTGACTGCCACCTACGCGGGATCCCGTGGATGGCTGCCGCGCGTCATTATTGCTTTAGCCGGCTACCCGTTCAGCTCAGCAATGGCTTATTTGTTTTTCTACCTGCTCGTTCACCATCACTACGACTGGCTTTTTTACGGGTTAGGAAGTGTTGTTGTTATTAATTTACTGCTTTGGGTACGTAACGGATACGGAATTGTGTGGCTTTTTTCTATCGGTTTGATCCTCGGAGGTATTTATTATTTACAAGACCCACAGCTTACGCGCTACAGCATGATGTTTGTTGGTGCACTCTTACTTGTAGAATCTCTATTTTCTGCCTTTATTATTTTTGTGTTAAGCATCAAATATCCACACGATGCAGGTGACGCTACGAGTTTAAAGCAGCTTACCCATCTTTCAGCACGCTTTTGGGGTTTTTTATTTTTCGCACAGGCCGTGTACGTGGCTTACTTAATTTTTCAACTGATTTATTAAAGACAAAATTCTATGATTTCCTAAGAAAAATTTGGGTATTTTATAATTTAAAGGAATAATTTACTTTCATGCACTAAATAATGGTTTACGAGTTCCCTTAATGAGGTATATATTGGGTACTATGAAGTCGTAAAGAGGTGTGGGATACTTGTCATTATTTTTAAAGTGGAAGCAAAAGAAGCAGGAAAAAGAAGCAGAGCGTGTTCTTGAGGAATCAATCTCAAAAAGAAAAGACTACTGGAACACAATTGGACATGTAGACGGAGACGTATTAACTCATTTGTTAAATCCCATGTTTTTTGGCGGGCCTGCTTGGCCATCTGGACGTCAAACGTTTATTCGCGTTCAAAAAACAGAGACGGTTATTCTCGCAAGCGACGGCTTGTCCGATCCGTTTCAATCACCCGAAGAAAAGAGCCGAAAGCAAGGAAAAGGATTAGAATTCTATATGGAATGCGATGATGAAGCTCTGCGCGGACCTTTATCTGATATCCAGGATCACTGGGCATTTGACCTTCTTTATCAAATGAGTCAAAATGCTGCCGCTCATCCTAATATGCTAGAACTATTCATGAAGCACGATATTCTTTCAATTGAATTTACTGATTTGGACGTACCGTCTCATTTTGTAAATGAAAATGGAGAAATTGGTGTATTGCTAGGCGTTCAGTCTCCTTCTGTTTCAGCTAGCCTCTCTTTACCTTATGAATCTATTAAACTGATTAGCATGAAGCTTCTTACACCAAACGAATTAGAGTATGTACGCGAACAAGGAGCTCAAGGACGCAGGCAGCTTGCTGAAACATTTCAGCTGTCAAAAAGTTATCATATTACCATGACTAAAAGAGAATCTCTTATTTAAAAGAGGTTCTTTTTTTATTTCTGCTATTGAAATAGAGCCCTGTAGAATATACTCCTTATTTACATGTAACTCAAGTTCACATACTTTTTTAAAGCTGCTTTTCATATGAGCGTACTATTTTTGATTCATGGTATATTTTGCTATAGTAAAAAAGAAGATAGAAAAAAGGAGATGGACGTTAGACATGGCAAAAAAAGTACAGATTGGAAAATCCGAATTATATGTTAATCCTATTGGACTTGGAACAAACGCTGTAGGAGGACATAACTTATATCCTAACCTGAACGAAGAAGTCGGCAAAGACCTTGTTCATAAGGCGCTAGATAATGGCATAAACCTCCTTGATACAGCGTTCATTTATGGTCCAAAACGTTCTGAAGAACTAATTGGTGAAGTGCTAAAAGAACGTGGAAATCGTGAAGAAGCGGTTATCGCCACAAAAGGAGCACATAAAATTGTTGGAGATGAGGTACTGCTAGACAACTCTCCTGCGTTTTTAAAACAGTCAGTTGAAGATAGCTTAAAACGCCTTCAAACAGATTATATCGATTTGTATTATATTCATTTCCCAGACAAAAACACACCAAAAGACGAAGCGGTTGGTGCGTTAAAAGAACTAAAAGATGAAGGTAAGATCCGTTCTATTGGCGTATCAAACTTCTCGTTAGATCAGTTAAAAGAAGCAAATAAAGATGGTTATGTAGACGTGGTACAAGGCCAATATAACTTAATTCAGCGAGAAGCAGAAAACGATATTTTACCTTATACGGCTGCAAACCGCATTTCATTTATTCCATACTTCCCGCTAGCTGCTGGTTTACTTGCTGGGAAATACGATAAAAACACAAAGTTTAATGACCTGCGCGAAGATATGCCTCATTTTATCGGGGAAGCATTTCAGCAAAATCTAGAAAAAGTAGAGCGTCTTCGTCAAATCTCTAGCGCAAAAGGCGTAGAAGTAGCTCATCTTGTTCTGGCTTGGTACTTAACGCGCGATTCAATTGATGTATTAATTCCAGGGGCAAAACGCTCTGAACAAGTACTTGATAACTTAAAAACATTAGATGTTCAGCTCACTTCTTCCGAAATTAAAGACATTGATCATATTTTTAAATAATATAAAAAGAGGCTCGGACAAAATAGCTGAAGGGAAATCCGAACAATCAATCGAAACGATTGATTGTTCGGTTTTATTATTATTATGGTGAACGTAGGTTTCATACGTTTAGCTGCTCTTAGCTGTTGATTGGAGGGCAAGACGAAGACTCCTGCGGGAAAAGCGGAAGGGGTGAGACCCCACAGGAGCGTCAGCGACGAGGAGGCTCACCAGCCGCCCGCGGAAAGCGAAGTCTTGCACGGAAATCAACAGCGGTGTCACAAGCGTTTCAGCTTCATATATCCAATTTGTTCGTTTTCAGATTGGATTAATGTAGTTATGTCTCACCTCTTTTTCTATATCCTTCCGCTGGCTAATAGAACAAAAGCCGTAAAGAAGAATCCCATCTGTACAAAGCTTGTTACGTATTCTTTTGTTTCTTGTTTATATTTCCATTCATCTATACTTTTCAGCAAAATATTCACGACTAAGAATAGGAAAGATACGATATAAGGCTCTACAACCATAAAAACCATATCCAATATCAGAAAAAGAACAAAAGCTACCATTACATATTTGTCCCAACGTTCTAAAGCTAGACTTTCATACTCATATTTGCCCCAAAATTTGCTGCGAGGTATATCAAGCACTTTTCTTAAAATAAAATCTACTACGACTGCTGCTGCTACTAGCATGATTAATATATACATCGTCATCTCTCCTTCCTTTTTATGGTATCATTTCAGCTCGTTTCTGTTAAGGTCTCAGCTACAAAGTGCTTAAACTGCTTTATTTCTTCTGTTTCGCCTTTTGTTACGATATACGTGTGTGAAGAAGGCCGAATAATTTTTTGCTGTGAAATTACGCTTAACGTTTGATTTTCAACTTCCTTTTTCACCATAGAAAATGGCAAATAAGATACGCCTAAACCTTCTTCAATAAAGCGCTTTGTAATTTCTACTTGCGTCACAGGAAGCAGCTGAATGTGAGGATAACAAGCCTTGAGTTGAAGGAGTAAATCTTCCCAATAAACAGGATGATTATTCGTAAGCAGCCGGTAGGAAGTTAACAGCTCCTGTTCCGTACTTGCTCCTACAGAAAACGGGGCGACTAAGACTGCTTTTTCTTTATGAATTAACTCATAAAAAACGTCTGCCTGACCCGGAAGCATCCTTGTTAATCCAACATCTGATTTTCTGTCGCTGATGTCTTTTCCCACCTGAAACGAATTTGTGATATTAACCGTGACTTCAATATGGGGATATCTCTCTACAAATTGTTTGATTAGACTCGGCAAAACGGATGCTGCTATTTGAGGAGCAGCGGATATAGTCAACTTTCGGTTATATCCTTGCTTCCATAACTTAAAATCCCCTACTCCTTCCTCATATGCTCTCACCATTTTTTGAGCATGAGGCAAAAAAAAGCGTCCTGCCTCAGTCAGCGCGATATATTTACCTTTTTTTTCAAAAAGCTCATTTCCTAATTCTTGCTGCAGTCGCTGAATATGCTTTGATACAGCAGGCTGCGTTAAAAATAAATCTTCAGACGCTTGTCTGAAATTTTCATAAGAAGCCGCTATGATGAATGTTTTTAGCCATTTGATCTCCATTTTCTTCTCTCCATCTCTTTCTATTCATAACAAACTGGAATCAATACTGCTTATTTTTGTTTATTTTCTTTTCTATCAAACTTCTATACGATATATGTATCTCCATATTACCAAATAAAGGAGCTGTAAAAATGAAAAATAACGTTAAAGAAAAATTTAATGCTCATGCTTCTCAGTATGATGAGCAGCGCCGCAAACTCATTCCTTGTTTTTTTGATTTTTATTCTATTCCCGTTTCGCTTCTTCACTTTTCAAAAAAGCCGCTTCGCATACTTGATATCGGAGCAGGTACAGGCTTGTTTTCTTCTTTTATTAAAGAAAAGTACCCAGATGCGCATTTCACGTTGATTGACGTCTCAGATCAAATGCTTGAAAAAGCAAAGGAACGCTTTAAAAATGAAGAGCATATAGAATTTATCGTATCAGATATAACAAGCTATAAATTTGAGCACTCATTTGACATTGTGATTTCTTCACTTGCTATCCATCATTTAGAAGACGAACAAAAACACAAGCTGTATGAACAAATTTATGATTTGCTGCATACAGGAGGAATATTTATTAATGCTGATCAAGTATTAGGACATTCTTCTATTATTGAAGAGTTATATAAAAAAGACTGGAGCGAACGAATTGCCGCAAGCGGGTTAACTCATGAGCAAATTGAGGCTGCTCATGAACGTACAAAGTTAGATAAAATGGCAACCCTACATGATCAGTTAAATTGGTTAACAGCAAGCGGGTTCAGCACAGTGGATTGCATTTATAAATTTTTTAATTTTGTTGTAATGTATGCTCAAAAATAACGGTTTAAAAACTACTTGTCTCTTTGCAAGTAGTTTTTTTACTCTCTCCCTCCCTATATTCGAATAAGAATATTTATCTATTTCCACAAAACTACGCATACTTCTTTTCCAGTTTCGTATATCTAATAATAGCTTCGTTCTCCTTAACTTTTGAATTTTTTGTACATAAAACCCATATAAAGTATTTTTATACTATTTTATGTCTTTTTATGGTATAAAAAATACAACCATGTTACAATATGATTACAAAACAATCTGTATAACGCTTTCATTTCTTTACACGTAAATGAAGAACTGGAAAGGATGTGATGCTTATGTAAATATGAATCCCCTAGATTAGTAAACTTATATTCCTAAAGTTGTACAAAGCATCAAGAAAAACTTAGTTATTCTTATTATTATAAATTCCCGCTAGTAAAGTCTTTCTACTTAATGATTTCCTTATTAAGCGCATACATACAGGCATAGAAAATGCAGCTATTCGTCTTTTATTTTATTAGTGAAGAATTTATAGCACCGCCGCACCATACGTTTTTCATTAATGCAGCCTAAGGAGGCGCACCACATGGCAAATAGAATATCAAGAACAACAATCGTACTCATAGCGGCTATTTTAGCTCTAGCCTGCTTGTTTGTAGGAGTTCCAAAAACAGAAGCTGCTTCAACACCATCTCATTTAATTATCATTAACAAAGCGACGAATAAACTCGCTTATTACCAAAATGGTTCACTTGTCCGAACGTTTTCAGTAGCAACAGGACGCACGCAGTCTCTTACACCAGAAGGCCATTTCAAAGTGGTGAATAAAATTGTCAATCGCCCTTATTACAAAGGGAACATTCCTGGTGGAGATCCTAGAAATCCCCTTGGCAATCGCTGGCTAGGCCTAAATGCGAGAGGTACATACGGCACGACGTATGCTATTCACGGAAATAATAATCCTGCTTCCATCGGCAAATATGTAAGCAGCGGATGCGTTCGTATGTACGATGAAGAAGTAGAATGGTTATTTAGTAAAGTGACCGTCGGTACACCAGTGGTGATTACAACTTCTTCTAAATCATTTAACGACATTGCAGCAGCAAACGGGTACAACGTTTCTGGAAACTCAGGTTCTGCTCCAGCTCCTTCTACAGGAACTGTTTTAAAGAAAGGCAGCAAAGGAAATGCAGTTAAAGAACTTCAGCAGAAACTAACTTCACTTGGCTATAATACAAAAGGTACGGATGGTGTGTTCGGTGCCAATACAGATTCAGCTGTTCGTAAGTTCCAAAAAGACCACGGCTTAACGGCTGACGGCATTGTTGGCCCATCAACATATAAAGCTTTAGGAAGTTCAGGAACGAATCCGAACCCGACGACACCAACAAACCCGACAAATCCAAAGCCAACAAATCCACCAGCAGATACAACAATTAACACAAAACAAACGCTTAAAAAAGGAAGCAAAGGCAGCAATGTTCAAGCCCTTCAAAAGAAATTAACGGCGCTTGGCTATGATACAAAAGGCACAGACGGTATTTTCGGTGCTAATACGGAATCAGCTGTACGTAATTTTCAAAAAGACAATAAGCTAGCAGCTGACGGCATTGCCGGACCTAATACTTTAACTGCTATTTCTAAACGCTAATAGAGCCTGAAATCAGGCTCTGTTTTTTTATTGATAAACCTTTTTTATATTGACCTCCCTTGACTCCTTAATGAACCAGTACGCCGTCTTTCTTTTCTACAACATATTTGATCAACTGATAAACCGTTCTCATAAGAATTTGCTGCTGATAGATATCATTTTTGGCAGGAATTACGTTTTCTATTAGTCTGCTATATTTGTAGGCTTGATCGTCTTCTTTTTGTTTATAAAGAGCGAGCCAGTCATTACGGGAATTTTCAAGCAGCTGTTCGTTAAAATAGGAATAAATGACGGTTGCGAACTCACCTGCCAATTCTTGAATAACCTGCTGTCGGTCGGTGACCGAATGATAGGTACTTGACCACCCAGACGGCTGGCTTAGAAAATGCTCGTAGACAGATGAAATAAAAGCGGACGCAATGACTGGCACCGGCCCTTCATGCTCTCCTAAGGAAATGTTCAAACATGTTTCTCTATCCATATAAGGAATGTTCAGCGACTCCATCGCTTCATAAAAAGCCTGAGAGACAGTCAAATTTAAATAAATAGGATGCAGCTCTTGCTGTTTTTTTCTCGTTTCTGATACTAAAGCTGCCTTTAAGTCTTTATACAGAAGATGACTCTCTTTGGATTCCTCGTGTACACATTCTAAAATAGACGTATTCCCTACTGTTAAATAGTAGTGAAGCTGCTTTTTCATAAGAGGTGAAACGCTTTTAAGCGCATAATCTATCATTTTAGCCATGGCATGTTTTTTAGCATAATCCGTACGGCAGCTTGGAGAGGTAAGCAAATCTCCGTGTGTAACACAAACGTTTACCTTAGCACCGTGACCATGTACGATAAGCTGTTGAAGAAATTGAATATTTAATTGTTTAAGTCCATGATGTACGTATAAAATAGAAGCTGCTTGTTTAAAAGAATCGTGGATGGTGCTCGTATATTCAAAACAAGCATGCTCGCAAATCGCTACTCCTTTTTTAAAAGAAAAAGGGCCGCAAACTTCAATTCTACGAAACAATGGATAAATAAGACGTCCGTTATTTTCTTCTTCTTCATTTGTTAGCGGACCAAAGGAAGACAGCTCTTTTGCTGTGAGACGGCAGGATATTGGCCAGTCGTCTTCTCCTATTTCCCATGTTCCCTCCTTGTATTCTTTCAACCGGGATTCAATTGCCAGAAGCATTTGCTCGGTAATTTCCCTACATTCAAGTCTCTTGTGCCATCCTTCTGCAAAATCTTTTCCTTCGCGATCAACAGCGTCTTTTACTATTTCACTTTCCCGTTTAATTGCATCTACAAATTGTTTGAATGAACTATTTTCATCACTCATTCTTAAAGGAACATCATCATTAAAATAACGGGCTTTGTATGGGATATCTCCCAAAAGAGCGCGCAGATTAAAAGAGGAATCTCCGTGTAATAATTCAAAGACCAAGTCATAATCCGTGCCTCCTTCAGCATACACTTCAGCGCTTCTTAGTAGGATATTCTCCAATTTCCTTTGCACTTCACTTCGCGTAAAAAAAGAGACAGCAGCTTCATAGTGTTGGGAATCCTTCACCTTATACGTAGCAGAATAAGCGCCTTTACTGCCTATTCCTAGAAAGCCACATTCCTTTTTTATACCAAGAAGCTGGCGGATTAAGGCTGTTTTGCCGCTTCCTTGTTCTCCGATTACATGAATGTACTCATACTCGCTGTCAATTTGTTCGCTCATCCTTTTTTCAATATCATTATAAAAAGCATTCACTACTCGTTCATCATATCTTGCTTTTGCTCTTCCTTTTGCAGTACTTGTCCAAAAATCCTGCACTCTCAGCAGTTCATTCATCTCTTCAACCAGAATGTCAATTTCATCGTGTTGCTCTGTATACATAAACCGTTTAACAAACGGGTGCGATCTTCCTCTTTCATCTTTTTTAAACGGATGCTGAAACATAATTGACCAGCCTTTTCGCATAGGAGATTGACAGGCTTTTGCACGAAAAACTTTCATTCATTTCCCCTTCTTTCCCTAACATTGTCCTATTTGAAATGTATGGCTTTTAAAGGGGGGATATGTCTATGATTTTCCTCTTTTTAGAAGGATTTTTCCTTCATTTATCGAAGTAATTAATTGAGGTGATGGGAGAATGTTGACAAAAATTGTGAAATGCAGCATACCGACTGATAAAAAAGCATCTTTTTCATATACGCAACAGCATTGGGCTGCTCTTGCACACGTGAATGGTTTCATTGGCCAATTAGGGGGTTGGAACGTGGAAGATGAAACAGATGCTTGTATTCTAGCTCTGTGGGAAGATGGAACAACTTATCAAGAATTCATGAAGCATACTCATGATTCTATTTTTTATAAAAGCAAGCAGGATCAAACATATACGAATTTGGACGTTTCAACATCAGATCCGTCCTACTTCATAGGAGCACGCTACAATTATTATCGAAGCAGCGCCATTGAAAGCCGTTATTTAGTAAAGACGGAAATTGAAGTCGATTTTTACGACAAAGAAGATATCCATGAGATGGTAAAAAGCTTGATAAATCCTTCTTATCGCTGTTTATCTCACGTTGTATCACCAATCGAGCATAGCAAGCTTGTCATTTTTTCATTATACGGATCTGCTTGTCCGCAAAAAACAATTGATACCTTTGTTCATCCAAATGTACTGAACGCGTCTCAATACATATATCAATTAGAGAAAAATTGGAACGTTCTTTCCAATTAAAAAATAGAAGCCTAGGCCCGACGCCAAAGCTTCTATTTTTTTATGATATAAACATCTTGGTTTTGTACGGTAATAACTTCCTCCGTCATTCCTACAAACAAACCGCTTTCTACTACGCCTGGGATCCTTATCAGCTGCTTTTCCAACTCAGCAGGATTTTCAATTTCTGAAAAATGGCAGTCTAGAATGTAATTTCCGTTATCGGTGATAAACGGCGTATGATCATCTAAAAGCCTAAACTGCGGTACACAACCTGCACTGCGAATGTGCTTCGCAGTCATTTCCCAGCCAAAACGTATAACTTCAACAGGAAGAGGAAAAGCTCCTAGCGTCTTCACTATTTTCTTAGAATCTGCAATCACGATAAACCGCTTCGCTGCATACGCAATCATTTTTTCTCGAAGCAGCGCGCCTCCTCCTCCTTTAATTAAAGAAAGTTCGCTATCTACTTCATCTGCTCCGTCAATTGCTATATCAATATATTCAACATCTGCTAAGGTAACAATGGGAATACCTAGTTTCCTTGCCAGCTCTTCTGTTTTTTGAGAAGTAGGAACGGCTTTAATGTGTAATCCATTTTTTACTCGTTCACCTAGTTTTACAATTGTATAATAAGCTGTTGAACCTGTCCCTAGCCCTACAATCATTCCATCTTCAACAAATTGTGCTGCTTTTTCACCAACTGCTTGTTTTTCAATCATACAAAGGCCTCCTTACTCATATTGTACCCGTTTACATAAAAAAGGAAAAGCATTATGAACCCTTACGTAAAAACTCAGCTGACTATTCAGCTGAGTTTTTTTGAAACTGTGTATTTAGAAGAATTTTTTCTACCCAGTACTGCTGTTTTGTACTGTTTGTCTGTTCGCTGCTTTTTAGTTCAAACGTATAGTAAATATACTTGTCTGAATAATCATCATTCACATAAGCATGATAAATGCTATGCTTTCCATCTCTTGTTTGTTTTTTCACATAAATCGTTGCATTTTTACCTTTTAACATGTAATCAGGCTGAAACGCATCCATTTTATTTTGAGCTGCTTTGCTTTTTTTCTTAGAAAATAAAGCCGTTATTTTCCCAGCATTGTATGAATCATTTTCCTTCGTTGATGCTGTCCATACTTCACTTTCATCTTCACTGCTTTTATAAGAAGATTTATGAATAACATACTGAAGCGGAAACCACATCCTATATTGATTGGTATCCGAAGTAAATAATTCAAATCCATTGTCTGTTTGTTCATGATCGACCAAAAATGTACTCGTAAACTTATCTGCCTGCGCTTCACTTTTAAATTTCCCGCTTTGAAATAGCCAAATTCCTACGGCAATAACCAATGCTCCAGCTACTGATGCGACTTTTTTTCGATCCATTGTTTTCACACACCTTTTAATATCCCTTTAACTTTTGATAATACCATATTGACGTTTATATCGTCATAAGGAGAAATAACCAAAGGGTTATAAGAGCGCACATGCTAATTTAACTAGAGAAAATAAACTTTTTTACAATAGTAAATTTGATAACAGACGCTGAGCTAACAGCCGGTTAGCCTCACCGGGCTCTATCGTATACGTTAGTAGTTCTTGCTTTTCAGCTTTCGCTTTTATCAAACATTCACCCTTTGGAGAAAGAAGAGAAGTCGTGCTTTTTTGGTTCTCTAAGGCATAATTCACGCTTGCAAAGTAAATACCATTCTCCGTACTTCTTGCAATCATTGCATAATCATAAAACTTCGGATCTGGTACTTCACCAGTAAACTGTGGATGAAACACAATGCTTGCTCCTCTTACAGCAGCCCATCGGACAGTTTCAGGATAGCGCCATCCCTCATGGCAAATAACAATACCGAATTTCATGCCGTTTATTTCAAACAACTGGCGGCTATTTCCAGGCTTATAACCAAATTGATCTTCTGCTGGATCAATTTGATTTTTAGTTTGATACCCTAATTCTTTTCCATTTTCATCAATTACAAAAGCAGTTAAATGCATACCAAGTTCGTCGCGCCATTCCAGTGGTAAAATTACGTTGAGCTTTAACTGTTTGGCAAGCACCTTAACTTTATAAAGCGTATTTTGTTGAATGTCGTGATTGTATGTCTCAACTTCAAAACCCACTCCTCTAAGTCCCGGCACAATTGATTCTGGAAAACATACAAGGTTACACCCTTCTTCTGCTGCTTGTTTCATACAATTTTCTACCGTTTCTACACCCTCTGCGGCTGACTTTGGAAATCTCACTTGCGCTAACCCAATTTTCATTCATTGCTCCTCCACTTCCAATATCATAAAAAACTCATGCTACTAGCGTAACATGAGTTTTTTATCTTTACGTAAATAATTTAATTAGCATGCTAAGAAGAATACCTACCGCACTAAAGTCCGAATCTCCAAATGTTGTGCCTTTAAAACCTAACGACGCGAGAACAGGCAGTAAAATAGCCGGTAAAAAACTAATTAAGATTCCATTGGCAAATGACCCGACCACTGCTCCTCTTCTTCCCCCCGTCGCATTTCCAAATACTCCGGCAGCTGCTCCCGTAAAAAAGTGCGGAACGAGGCCCGGCACGATAATACTTAGACCAAATAGAGGCAAAAAGAACATTGAAATGAGACCAGCGATAAAGCTTGAAAAGAATCCAATGACCACTGCGTTAGGAGCAAACGGAAACACAGTTGGACAATCTAGAGCTGGAATGGCATTTGGTACCGCTTTGTCAGCAATTCCTTTAAATGCTGGTACAATTTCTGCTAAAAGCATACGAACACCCGCCAGCACGACATATACTCCTGCTGCAAAAGTGATTGCTTGAATTAGCGAGTATACAATAAAGTTTTGACCCCCGCTTAATTTTGTTTCGATAAATGCAGGGCCTGCAAAAAGTGCAACAACAATAAATAAAACGGTCATGGTCAGTGAGACAGAAACGGATGTATCCCGAAGAAATCCTAAGGATTGAGGAACTTTAATTTCTTCTGTTGTTTTTTCGCGATTTCCTACTCGCTTGCCGATAAACCCTGCTACTAAATAGCCTAAGGAACCAAAATGACCAACGGCAATATCGTTTGACCCTGTAATTTCACGCACATACGGCTGAAGCAGTGCAGGAAATAAAATCATTAAAATACCTAATAATAGTGCACCGATCAAAACCAAAGGTGCTCCCGTTAACCCGCCGGTAGATAAAATTGCTGCAATCAAACAAGCCATAAACATGGTGTGATGCCCAGTTAAAAAGATATACTTAAATTTCGTGATGCGCGCGATAATGATATTTACAATCATACCCAAAAGCATAATCATCGCTGTTTCTGTACCAAACGTTTGTTGAGCTACAGCTACAATTGCTTCATTATTAGGAATGATGCCTTCAACGGAAAACGCTTTATTAAACATTTTTCCAAACGCTTCAAGTGAAGCAATTAATATATTAGCTCCCGCTCCTAATATAAGAAAACCCATAATTGTTTTTAAGGTGCCTGATACAATATCTGCACTTTTTTTCTTTTGAAGCAACAAACCGATTAGTGCAAACAACCCTACTAGAATAGCGGGTGTTCCTAATATATCTTTCATAATTAAATCAAACATGGCTTACGCCTCCACGAAGTATTTTTGCAGTGCTCCTTTAATTTCCGCTTGATTTAAAATGTTTTGCAGTGCCACGACCGTGCGAGTGCCATCATCCAATTGATTTACAATATCTGCAGATCCTAAATAGATATCTGCCTGCTCCGTTTTACTAGTTGTTAAATCCGTATGAGATACCTGTGCTTCAACACCAAGCTCTACTAAAATTTTCTTTACATTCATTTCCACAATAAAACTGCTTCCTAAACCGTTTCCGCATACAACTAAAATCTTTTTCATTTTTTATCTCTCCTTTTAATTTGAGTAAGCTTCAATTAATGCAAGCATTTCTTGTTTTGTATTCATAGCAATAAGCTTGTCAATATTATCGTTTTCAGATAGCATCATTGAAAGCTGTGACAGTGCTTTTAAGTGGGTTTCATTATCAGTAGCAGCAAGTACGATAATAAGCTGCGCTCCGTGCTGTTTTTCAGTAGAAAAATAGACCGGCTCCTTTAAACGAAGCATGCTCATACCCACACGATTTACACCTTGTTCCGGCCTTGCGTGAGGGAGCGCCACTTTTGGCGCAATAACAATATAAGGGCCTAACTGTTCTACACTTTTGATCATTGCTTCTACATAAGAAGGTTCAATATATTCATAGTTCAACAAAGGCTTGGCAGCCAGCCTAACAGCTGATTTCCAATCATCTGCTGAATCTGTAAGCTGCAAGAATGGCTCTTGCAATACTTCATGCAACATTGGCTTTTTATCCTCTCTTACCATTTTTTTAGATTGCTGTATCACTAGTTTTAAATTAGCTAACAGAGCTGGTTCATCCTGAATATTTGCATGCTGCTTAATAATACCCATGATGGCTTGAGTGGTTAGCTGAGAAGAAGCTGGTTCAACTAAGTCGATTAACCGCTGCTTTTCATCATCCGTTAAAATAGGATTCACAAGCATCACATTCATTCGCTTTTTTAATGGCGTAGTTGTAATAACTAAATCATAGGTTTCTTTAAACTGCTCATAATCTCTTACCGTCATTGGCCCTATCAATTCAGCATCTGTTAACAGTTGTTCAAGCTGATACTGAAGCATACGGGACGTTCCAATTCCATTGGCACAAACAATAACAATACGCTTTTGTTTTTGCCTTCCCTCTTGTTTTTTCATCCATCCTCCGAAATGAAGAGCAAAATAAGAAATTTCGTCTTCATTAATACGTGTTTGAAGGCTGTTTTCCAAAGGAAGCAACGCTTTTTTTGTCAGTTCCACTATATCCTGATACTTTGTTTGAATAGCCGAAAGCATAGGGTTAGGGAGGTGAATATTATAGAGAAGCCTGTAATAAGCCGTCTTCAAATGAATATATAAATTTTGTTCAAGACGATTTCGATCTTCAAATACCACACAAGCATATGCTTGAAACCGTGATACCATTTCTTTTACAATGCTTCTCATCCAATCATCACTATCTGCTTGATTTACTACATTTACTTTTGCACTTAGTAAAACCGTGGCCAGATAATGTTTTTCGTGAGGTGGAAAACCAAATCCTAAAACGCTTTCAATTTCTTGGAGCGCTTTGTACTGCCTGGTTTTTTCTAATTCGTCTTTTCTAGTAATCAAGGCGTCTACATAGCGCTTGCCTCCAATACGCTGAATACAGCACGTGAGCATATAGGCTAATTGCGTCAGCATCTTGTCTGTAAACGCCATTCCCAGTTTATCTTCACACTCTACAAGCCAGTGATAAATCATTGAATATTCGTAATCTGCTTTCATGACCCTTTTCAACAACTCTTCTTGATGTTGACTTAATAATTCTGTGATGTGTATATAAAGCAAATTTCGAATGTCGCTTTCAGATCCTTTTACTTCGTACCCATCTTTATAGCTATATGTCAAAGATATGCCTTTCTTTACCCACTTGTTTTTTAAGTCTTTAATATCTTGTAAGACAGTGTTGCGACTAACTTCTGTTTCATCCATGAGCTGCTGAGTTCCGATTTTCCCGCCTCGAAGTATACACATCAAAGCAACGTATATTTGCCGGTCCTCAACTGATAAGTAAGCAGATGGCATAACATGAGAAATTTGTTTAGCAACTTGGTCCTTTGCTTGATCGTTTAGAAAAAAGCCTTTCCCATATGTGTACTGAACAAACTCTAATTCTTGCTGACACAGCCAATCGTTAATTTTCTCAATATCATAATAGATAGTACGCCTTGACACTTGAAACTGCTTCATTAACTCTTGTACTGATATAAATGTTGCGGCTTGAAGCAAAACTTGCAATACGGCCGTACTGCGTTTGTCTAACAAATGAATCACCTTCAGTCCAATTCGTGCACAAATTGAAATACTTACTATGCTTTATGCTTTTACTATACTACGGGTCTTACAAAATGATTAGACCGAATTCACCCACATACATTGTGCAAAAAATGTACTCAACAAAAAAAGAAGTGCTGTATGCACTTCTTTTAAGAGTTAATCTTTAGTCTGCTGTTCCACTGCTTCTCCGATGGCTTTTTTTAAATGTCCGTCATGTTTAACAAGCAGCCGGTGCACTTCATCACCTTCTATAGAAGTAAGAAGCGCAAGGATAGCAGCTTTTGGCGTTTTGTATGTTTGTAAACTTTCCGCTGCCTCCTCTGGTGAGACGCCTGTTAGTTCCGCAATAATATTTTTAGCACGCTGTACAAGTTTATCGTTGGTCGGCTGTACGTCTACCATTAGATTGCTGTAGACTTTACCAATTTGAATCATAGAAGCGGTCGTCAGCATATTAAGAACAAGCTTTTGAGCAGTTCCGGCTTTCATTCTTGTTGAACCTGTTACAACTTCCGGCCCTGATTCTGCTACTATTGCATATTTTGCTTCTTGTTCCATAGGTGATTGAGGAGAATTTACAACGCAGCCCGTTACTGCCCCCAGGCTGTTTGCATACGCAAGCGCTGAGAGTGTATAAGGAGTTCTTCCGCTTGCAGCTATACCTACAAGAATATCTTTATTTGATAAATTAATCGCTTTCAAATCTTCTATCGCTTGTTTCTTATTATCTTCTGCTCCTTCTAACGCATGACGGAGCGCTTTGTCTCCCCCGGCTATGATCCCAATTACCTGTTCGGCAGGTGTACCGAATGTTGGTACACATTCAGATGCATCTAATACACCTAGCCGCCCGCTTGTACCTGCTCCGATATAAATAAGACGTCCGCCTTGTTTAAAAGCACTGACAATTTCATCTACTAACAGAGCAATAACAGGCAGCACTTTATTGATCGCCTGAGGCACTTGATGATCTTCTTCATTAATTTTTTTTACAATTTCCAGACTTGATAATTCATCAATGTTTAAGGTTTGCGGATTGCGTTTTTCTGTTAAGATATGATTTAAGTTCACTGTGATCCCCTGCCTTTTCCACCATCATTTTTTCTCTATTTATACTCGTTCATGAACAGCTGATAAGCTCCTTTAGCAGATGATACTCGCTGTGTTGCCCACTGGATATGCTTTATTTCTTTTTCACATGCTTTTTTATAAACATCAAACACTTCTGGAATTTCCGTTAAAATGCTGCCTTTGCATGACAGCAAGCAGCTCCCTTCAAACCGCTGTTTCTTATATAAATGAAGAGTCATGTTTGCAAGGTTCTTTCCAGCCTGTTGAAGAATGTCACTTGCTTCTTGTTTATGGTTTCTCGCTTGATTTACAACAAGCGGAGTGAGTGAAGCAACTTCTGATTTAGGAGATGAATAGACAAACTTTTTTATATCGTGTATGGTATCTGCTTTTACATGTTGCAAGATTGTCTGACTAAGGCTGCTGTAAGGACGGCTTTGATCATGCTCTTTCGTCAGCAATATCAGTGCTTGAAGACCAATCCAATATCCGCTTCCTGCATCTCCAAGAAGGTGTCCCCACCCTCCTCCGTATTCGTACACTCCGTCTTTTTTCCCAATGCTGACGGCTCCAGTACCTGCAATGGTTAAAATCCCGTCTTTTCCATGCAGTAGCGCTTCATGTGCAATCATGGCGTCATCATATAAACCTACTTCTACCTGATAACGATCATAAAAATATCTTTTTATTTCTTCTTTAGATAATGCTTTACTTCCAGCAAGCCCCAGTGAAATGCCTTTACATGTATGATCAGCAAGCGCAGCTTTGCACGCCGTAATACATTCATCAATATGAGTAATAGCCGTATTGTAATTAATGAGCAAATTGCCATAGCCGCTTTTTGAAGCAGCGAGCTCTTGACCATTTAAGCTGTAAGCAACGGCTTCTGTTTTTGTTCCCCCGCCGTCGATACCAATAATATAGTCCATTTTATCACCGCTCACAAAAAGCAAATTTGTCCCATGGCTGCAGTTCATTTAGTAAAAAAATTTCCTCTTCTGCAATGCGTCCTACTACGTTTGTTTTACCTGAGTTCTCCATGTCTAACAGCGCAATTTGCAGCTCTCCTTTGTACTGTCCGTAGAGTTCATTTTCTATTAAAATATCGCCTCTTCGAATGGAAGGAGTATGCGTAGGCTTGAATTCTTCTTTTTTATATTTTACTCGGCTTTGCGTAGAGCGAATTAAATAATCAGATACGTCTCCGCGGTAAAAATGAAACTCTTCCAGCACAATTTTTTTCTCAAGCTCGGTAATCGTATCATACAGGGTCACGTTAAAAGTAAAGCGCTCTTGCTGAACAACATCACACAGCGCCTTCATCTCTTCTTCTGATGCATACGCATTCGCAATGATTGCACAATCAATTAATCCCGTTTTAAAAAGATGCTTAGCCTGCACGTCGATCGGAAGCGTGCGATGCATTTCAAGCGTACAAAGCCCTTCAGTAACAGGCCACGGTCCAAAAGTAGCGCTTGGTGAATTAATAAAGGCTGCTGTTTCAAGGTTATGTTCTTTAAACAATGCTGAACACTTCAAAAAGTGATCATACGACAATCCCGCATATCGATGAGGATAGAAGTTGTGCGACCCGAGCAGCTGCTTTCGATTCGGTCTGTAACTTAAAATATTATCCACATACTTCGTCGCATTACTCATATTAATTTCAATTTTTAAGCCGTATGGATTAAAGGTCATAATGGACTCTTCATTTCCCGTATACCCTAGATCAAGACGAATAGCATAAGCCCCTAATTCGTGAAAAAAAGATAAGTCATCATAAGAAATGCCAAGCGCTCCAAATACGCGAGGAGCGATGTCCACTACTACTTCCATCTCTAGCTCATTGGCAAACTCAATGATTTCTTTAAAATTTGCCATTACTTTTTTCTGATCGCCTTCAACAGAAAGCAAGCATGTAAAAATGCGGGTAAATCCGTATTGATGCGCAAGTGCTATATACGCTTTATCTTTTTCGACAGTCGAATGTTCCGGGTAAATCGCAATACCTAGCTTTTTCATTGATTTTCGCCTTCTTTTTTAAATTTTTTAATAAGCTTAATCATATGTTCAATTAATTTTTGCTCTGAAATAGCCGTCATTAAATGATCTTGTGCGTGAATTAAAAGCAGCGACTTTTCAATTGTTTTTCCGTTCAATTCACGTTGAATAAGCGCAGTTTGCATTTTATGGGCATGACTGAGCTCTTCTTGAGACTGCTTTAAAAGTTCGTCAGCTTTATTAAAATCATAGTCTTCAGCTGCTTCTAACGCTTCATATGCAAGTGACCTGGCATTTCCTCCGTATGCAATAAGTTCAAAAATTTCATTTTCCATATTTGCTGCTTCTGTCATTTCTTCCATCCCCTTTTTTATAGTGGTACAGGCGTAATTTTTATAGTGGTACAGGCGTAATGTTTCCTAATATTACAGGAGACAAGGCGCCGGTTGCGCTTGGTACATTGCTTGGATAACCTGAAAGTGTTTCATTTGCGAGCACCGCAAAAGCTACGGCTTCTTTTGCTTCTGAAGACATTCCTATTTCTTCTTGTGTATACACGCTGCAGCGTTTCCCGATCTGCGCTTTAATCATATTCATCAGCGTATTATTATAACTTCCGCCTCCTCCAATAATCACTTCGTCAATAGAATAGGCAGGAAAAATAAATGTTTCATAGTGATGTACAATGGATGATGCCGTGAACATAGTAATCGTAGCTAGCAGATCTTCCTTTTTATGTTTACTATAATTCTCTAGCAGTCTCTTTGTGTACTGTGTACCGAACAGTTCTCTTCCCGTCGATTTGGGAGGAGAAAGCTTCATGTAATCATGATTCATACAGTCTCCTAAAAGCTCTGAAATAATCTTTCCTTCAGCTGCTAAACGCCCATTTTCATCAAATGAAACATTAAAAAGCTGCTGACACGCTTCGTCTATCATCATATTTCCCGGCCCTGTATCAAAAGCTACTACGGGTATAGGAGATTTTTTTGGTGGAATCAACGTTACATTTCCAATACCTCCAACGTTTTGAAGCAGCCTTGTACGCTCATCGTGGCTGTACAAAATCCGTTCCGTGTGAGGAACTAACGGAGCACCTTGCCCGCCTGCTGCCATGTCCATCACTCTGAAGTTTGCTACTACCTTCGTTTTGGTTTCATAGGCAATAACAGCCGGCTCTCCAATTTGGAGTGTAGACATCGCTGTACTTCCCGAAGCATAAGGCTGATGGTAAATGGTTTGACCATGCGATCCAATAACATCTATTTGTTCAAGAGAAAAGCGGGCTTCTTGGCACACTTTTTTCACTGCATCCGCAAATGCATAGCCAAGTTTAAAATTTAAGCTGCAGATCAGCTGTACATTTGAATGTTCAAAAGAAAGCGCCTGCTCAATTTCCTTTTTTAACTGAGGTGAAAACGGCACGGTAATAAAATGAAGAAGCTTAACTTTACTTTCATAGCCGCTTCCTTCAATTTGAACAAGAGCTGCATCAATTCCGTCGAGTGAAGTTCCTGACATAAGTCCAACAGCATACATACTACGCGTTCACTTCCTTAAAAAAAGCAGGTAAATACTTGCGATGAGCTTGAAGCAGTTCATCTAAGACCGACTTAGCCAGCTCGTCACTTGGAACAAGCGGATTAATGCTCAGCGCAACCAGTGCTTTTTCATAAGATCCTGTAACCGCAGCTTCTGCTCCTACTCGTTCAAACGATTTAATTTGCTGCACAAGTCCATTAACTTCTACCGGAAGTTCACCGAAAGCGAGCGGTACTGGCCCTTGCTTTGTTACTACACAGTTTACTTCAACCGCAGATTCGTTTGGGAGTGAGGAAATAGCTCCATTGTTTTTTACATTTAATGTTTGAATATCGCCTTTATCGTTATAAATGGATGAAATTAAATTACATGCGGCATCGCTGTAATAAGCGCCCCCTCGTTTTTCCAGCTGCGGAGGCTTCATTTCTAGATTTGGATTTTTATAGAGTTCAAAAAGCTCGGCTTCTAATGCTTTTACCACTTCAGCTCGGGTTGCACCTGACTGAAAAGCCAGAAGCTCTTCTGCTAATATTTCTTTTGTTTTGTAGTAGTAGCGGTGATAAGGACATAAAATCACGCCAAATGCTTCCAAAAAGTCCGGTTGCCATGGAATAGGAGCTATGTTTCTCATTGTTACTTGAGAGTTTGGATCACTTAATCGCCGAATGACTTCTTGCGTTACTTCCTTTCCTTTTGCATACACATGCAGTCCATATACCAAGTGATTTAACCCTGCAAATTCAATGTGAACATCTTCTTTTTCTACTTGAAGCAAGCCCGCAATGGAGTTTGTCATATGTACAGGCAGGTTACAAACTCCTACTACTTTAGAATGCTCTCCGTAGCGAAGCAGCGCCTCCGTTACCATACCTGCAGGATTTGTAAAATTAATAAGCCAGGCGTTTGGACAAACTTCGTGTATTTCCTCGGCAATTTTCAACAAAACCGGTATCGTTCGTAAGCCCTTAAATAATCCTCCCGCCCCGTTTGTCTCTTGACCAATCATTCCGTACTTAAGAGGGATGCGTTCATCTTGAATACGCGCATCAAGCTGACCTACTCTAAGCTGTGTCGTTACAAAATCAGCATTTTTCAACGCTTTTTGTCGATCAAGCGTTAAATGAATTTTCATATCAACACCTGCTTTTTTGACCATTCTTTTCGCAAGTGCTCCTACAATTTCAAGTTTCTCTTTTCCTTCTTCAACATCTACAAGCCATAGCTCTCGAATTGGAAGCTCATCATATCGTTTAATAAACCCTTCGACCAATTCCGGTGTGTAGCTTGATCCTCCCCCAATTGTCACTACTTTCATTTTTTGCCCCTCCTTGTTAAAAAACGGCTAAATATGTAACGGCTGTGCACCCTATTCCAAGCAAAACAAAGCGTATACAAACGGCGGTTTTAGATAAAGCTGCGTTTGAAAGCCGAATGGAAATAAATGTTGTAAGCAGTGCTGCTGATAGGCTTGTAATGGCAAGTAAACTATGCTGCGCTGATAAACCAGCATACCGCAGCAGAGGTGTAAAAATAACGTTGCAAAGAACCATGGTTAGCAGAAATAAAAACACAGTTTTATATCGAAACCGCACAAACATTGACCCTCAACTCCTACTAAAAAGATAGAAGCCAAACAAGTTGGCTTCTCTTTCTTTACATTTGAACTGAACTATCAGATGGTGCAACCGTTGCTTCATCGCTTTTTTCCATTTCGACCATCTTTCGGTCGTACATTTTAAAGAACGGAAGATAAATGACAACAGAAATAGCAATATTGATAACGACTAGCACAACCGCCCGCCAGTCTCCTCCGGTCGATAGATAAGCTCCGATCGGCGCCGGGAGCGTCCAAGGAACCATTACGTAGGTTGGCGTAATAAGACCTGTCGCCGTTGCTGCGTATGAAATGATCGTTGTAATAATCGGGATAATGATAAATGGGATAATTAAAATAGGATTTAAGACAATTGGCAAACCGAAAATAATTGGTTCGTTAATATTAAAAACCGCCGGAATAAAAGATGTCCTAGAAAGCGCTTTCGAATATTTAGATTTTGAGAAAAACAGCATTGCTAAGGCAAGACCCAGCGTCGCTCCAGATCCTCCAATCCAAACAAACCACTGAAAGAACGTTTCAGGTGCAATATACGGAAGTGTGGAAGCTCCGTCTGCTACCGCTTCAGCATTTTTGGCCAAGTACACTTCCCATACAGGCCGTGCCACTGTCCCAACAACAGAGACGCCGTGAATACCAAATGACCAGAAAAACGTAATTAAGAAAACCGGTATTAATACTCCTGCTAAACTATCTCCAGCTTCCACAAGCGGAGCAACTAGTTTATCAACTAAATGATGAAGATCGATACCTAAAACAATGGTAATAATGGTCATAAGAATAACAACAATCGCAACCGGAATTAGTGCTTCAAAAGACCTCGATACCGAAGGCGGCACTTGTTCCGGCATTTTTATGGTGACATTTTTTGCTTTACAAAACCTGAGAATTTCGACCGATAAAATCGATACAATCATCGTTACAAACAAACCGTGACCTCCAAGGTTTGTCATTGGAAGCATAAATCCTTCTTCTTCAATCAGCTTTGGAGTAACCGTAAGAAGTAGTGCAGCTACTGCAATTTGCGCTCCTGACAGCGGATCGAGATTATAGCTTTTGGACAAGTTATACCCTATCCCAAAGGCTATATATAAAGACATAATAAACATCGTTACGCGATACGGTATTAAAATATTGGCGCTGTTATCAGCTGCCCATTTTGCAATTGTGCTATCTTGCGGCACAGGCGGAAATGCTAAAATTAAGAAAAAACTTCCGATGATAATGAACGGCAAAGCGGAAATAACACCATCGCGAATGGCTTGAAGATGCCGCTGTTCCGATAACCTGGCCATAGGTCCTGATAAATTGTTCTCTAAAAACGACACAAATTTGCTCATATACCCTTTCCCCCTCTATATTCTCCCCTTGTGTAATAAACCCCTTTTCTATTTAAAAAGCAGGAATACACCTGCTTTCCTCAGCTAACGAGCTGTTGAACCGTTTTATAAAGCGTCGGGCCTCCAAGCGGCGTATAAGCCTGCGGCGGAATCGGCCCGCACGGAACAGAAGCTTTATCCGCTTCCGCTTTCACTGCGTTAAACCGGTGGCGAATCTGCGGCGCAACCATTACAACATCCCAGCCCTTTTGAATTTCCTCTGCCACTTCATTTGTCCCAATTGCCAGCACTTCCATATCCGTTCCGTGCTTTTGTGCTTCCGTTTTTAATGCTTTTACCACAATCGAACTTGACATTCCTCCAGAACATACAAACAATACCTTCATTTTCTCGTTTCCCCCTACCTCTTTATTTTTTGAATTACATTATGTGTATCGATTATGCGTTCAAACACTTGATTGCCTTTTTGAATACATAACCGTATAAACATCGCATCTACAACGGCTAACTGAGCAATACGAGCGCTCATCGTTCCAATTCGAATATGCTGTTCTTCTACTGAAATAGTCAGCAGAATATCAGCTAATCTAGAAGCTGGCGATGAGCCGTGCTGCGTTAGCAAAATAACCGCTGCTCCTTTATCTTTGGCTATTTGCATCAGCTCCACCACTTCTTTTGTTTGACCGGAAGTCGATACTACAAACAGCACATCCTCTTTTGTCATGTTCGTAGCCATCACCATTTGAACATGACTGTCTAATGAAAACAGCGCTGAAATATCAATTCGAAGCAGTTTATACTGCGCATCTAGCGCAACTACAGATGATCCCCCTGCTCCGTATAAAAACACTCGTTTCGCTCTATGAATAGCTTCCGCTGCTGCATCAATTGCAGAAGAGCTCACTAAACGGCTTGTGTTCATAAGTGCGCTCATACTTTTGCTCATGACTTTTTCAAGCACGGCTTCGGTCTCGTCTTCAAAATTAACCGGAAGATTCGGCAGCTGCTCATTATTCACCTTATGGGCATCTTTTGCTAATTCAATCTTTAATTCTTTAAAACTATTGATCCCTACACGCTGACAAAAACGAATAATCGTAGCTTCGCTGCACTGACACTGCTTAGCTAGCTGTTTTGTCGTTAAGTTCAACGTGGTCGTAGGATTTTCTAACACGTAATCAGCTACTCTTCCTTCAGCAGGACTGTAATGATTCATTTGTGCATCGATTAAAGTAAGTACGGAAAATTGGCGCATGAATTCCTCCATCGTTAAGTAACGTATTTCTAAAATATTCTTTAAATTACCATTATTATATTTTTTCTGAAGTTTAATTTCAATATTTTTCTGATATTTTTAAAACTTTATTTTATTTTTCAGAATTTTTTATTAAAATCTATTGTGAATATAACGACCACATGCTATATTATGAAAGAAATTTTATCTCAACCAAAAAAGAAGGAGGAACGAACATGTATATTAAAAAATGTATAGGAAGCATCTTGTTTTTACTGCTGTTTTGTTCGAGCGCGTTACCTGCTAAAGCAGATGTACCTACCACGTATCAAAAACGGGAGCTGCGAGCCGCTTGGATTGCAAGCGTATACAATATTGACTGGCCTTCTCAGCCTGGTCTTCCGGTTGAGCAGCAGAAAAAAGAGTTTACTTATTTGCTAGATGAAGTAAAAAAGATGGGGATGAATGCTGTGGTGGTTCAAATTAAACCTACCGCTGATTCCTTTTATCCGTCGAAATATGGCCCGTGGTCAGAATATTTAACGGGTACACAAGGAAAAGATCCCGGCTACGATCCTCTAGCTTTTATGGTGGAGGAAGCACACAAGCGCAACTTAGAATTCCACGCATGGTTTAACCCTTATCGCATTACCATGAATCATACTGATTTAAACAAACTTGCCGATAATCATCCTGCCAAACAACATCCTGATTGGGTCGTCTCCTACGGAAAACAACTCTACTATAACCCAGGTATTCCAGAAGTAAAAAACTTTATTATTGAAGAAGTGCTCGAAGTCGTAAGAAACTATGATATTGATGCTGTTCATATGGACGACTACTTTTACCCTTACAAAATTGCAGGGCAAACGTTCCCAGATCAAAAAACATATGAAACCTACGGTGCTCAAACGTTTTCCAACATTGAAGACTGGCGACGAGACAATGTTAATCAGCTTGTTCGAGATTTAAATACGTCTATTAAAAAAACAAAATCATACGTGAAGTTTGGTATCAGTCCGTTCGGCGTGTGGAGAAACATCGCTAATGATCCAACTGGCTCTGAGACTACTGCTGGACAAACAAACTACGATGATTTGTATGCCGATACGCGTACGTGGATTCAAAATGGATACGTTGATTACATCACTCCGCAAATTTATTGGAATATCGGATTTGAACCCGCTGCTTACGATACGCTGCTCAACTGGTGGAGAGATGAAGTTCGTGGAAAGCCAGTTCACCTTTATATTGGACAAGCTGCTTACAAAATTAATAACAACGCGGTGGAAGCATGGTCTGATCCCGATGAGTATTCAAGACAAATTGCTCTGAATCACCAATTTCCAGAAGTACACGGGAGCATGCATTTTAGCCTGAAAGATTTGAACCGAAACCCACTAGGAATAAAAGACAAGCTGCAAAACGATATTTATAAACATCCTGCTCTTATTCCGTCAATGCCTTGGCTTGATGATACGGCCCCAAAAGCACCAAAATTAAAAAGCGCGGGCCCTCATACAAAAGAATCAGCGTTTGAAATTCGAGATCATCAGCAGAATGATTCCGCATATTATGCCATTTATCGCTTCCAAGGCAATATACGAGGCGACATTAATAACGCAGAAAACTTGCTGACAACCGTTCGGAAAACAGGAGAAACACAATTGTTTGTAGATCAAAGCGCACTCAAAAATCAAACGTACACATATGTTGTAACCTCTGTTGACCGTTTGCATAACGAAAGTGCTGTTTCCCGCACGCTTACTGTAAAAGCATCTCATTAAAAAAGGTTCTATAGCAAAATGTATGGTAGGATAAAGAAATCAAATGATGCTTTATCAAGCCATTCTGTTATAGAAAGTAGTGAAAAAAAGATGGAACCAAACTATGATCGCGCCTTTGGCGTATATGGAATTTGTATGCGAGATGACAAGCTGCTTGTTATCAGAAAAAATAGAGGGCCGTATATTCATCGCTTTGATTTGCCAGGCGGACAGCTAGAACACGGTGAAACATTAACAGATGCGATGAAAAGAGAATTTAGTGAAGAAACGGGCTTTGAAATTACTATTATTTCTCAAGCGGGTACAACGGATTTTCAGTATCCCTGTAAGTGGAAAGAATTTACTCACGTACATCACATTGCCGTTTTTTATCACGTAGACATTGCCGGCGGTGAGCTTCTTTCCAACCCGGTCCAGTTTGAAGGACAAGATTCTTTGGAAGCATTGTGGATCGCACCGCAGGATCTTAACATCGATAATGCTTCTCCTCTTGTTCTAAAAGCAGTGGAATCTTTAAGCTTATTGTCATGGCCTTATGAATCTCAGATTTATGATGAATGGGAACTTAAAACCTCCGAACGATAATGATGATAGTGCCTACACATTACTTTTGAATATCGCAGGCTTAGCTTCTGTTTAGGTCAAAATCAGAAAATATGTTTAATTTCTTTCTAACGGTGGAACAGACAAGTAACACTACTTAATCACTAATAGAAAGGAAGATTAAAATGAGTAAAGGTTTAGGAGATAAAGTTAAAGGAAATGTATCAAAAGCTAAAGGTGAAGTAAAAGATCAAGTCGGAAATGCAACGAATAACCGCGACCTTCAGCGTGAAGGAAAAGCTGAGAAAACAAAAGGAAATGCTCAAAAAGCAGTAGGCGAAACAAAAGATACATTTAGCACTAAATAAAAAAGAACGAGCTTAAATGCTCGTCTTTTTTTATTTAATAAGCTGATTTAAGCTTTTAATGATTACGTTTGGCTGCAATTCTTTATATTCAGCTACATTTCCTTTTCGGTTGACCCAAGCCGTTGCGAACCCGTAGTTTTTAGCACCGGCAATATCCCATGTATTCGATGACAAAAATAATACTTCTTCTCTTTTTGCGTTCATTTTATTTTTTGCATAGTGATAGCTTGCCATCGTAGGCTTGTACTGTTTGATTTCGTCTACGGAAATAACGTCTTCAAATAAATGATTCATGTTGTGATAAGAAACAAGCGGATCAATCATGTGCTTAGGACCATTCGTAAAAATAGCCAGGTGATATCCTTTTTCTTTTAAATAGGCGAGCACCTCTTTGACCTCATCGTAGACATTCAGCTTCATGTAAGCACTCATCAGCATTTTTTCTTCATGTTCCGTTAAATCAATATCATTTGCTTCTGCTGCATATTTCAGGGATTGATTTGTTAATGTATAAAAGTCAACGTATCGTCCCATCAGCTGATATTGCATTGCATATTCAATTTGCTTCAAACGCCATAAATGGCTGATACTTTCTCCCCGCTCCGGATACAGCTTATCACACGTTTCAATAACGGTATGTACATCAAACAGCGTTCCATATGCATCAAATAAAATCGTTTTAAATTTCATCTGTGTTCGCCTCCTTCTTTCATTTTACCCACTCGCAAAAAAACATAACGTTTTTTCTGTTAAAAAAGAGGCCTATTAACAGCTGAGGTATGCTCATTTCTTATGAAAATAAAAAAACAGCAGGCTCTCCTACTGTTTATAATCCCACACGACTTTCCATTCTCCTTTTTCACGAACAGCATACACTTTCTGCACCAAATCAAAGTTTCCATATTTCCCTTTATACGTTTGGATAACGGTCATTTCGTAAACAACAGGAAACGCTTTACGATCATTTTCCATCTTCCAGCTCTTTCTTTTTTCAACACCTTCAATGGAATACGTAAAGGTGTCTACCCCGAAATGATTGAGAAATACGTGTGCTCGATCTTGTATGTATGCACCTTTTGTCCATTTCTTTTTCATGGATGAATGAAAAAGGTCCCATGATTCCGAAAAGTTTCCTTCCTGTTCTAGCGTATAAAATTCTTTTACGGCGGATTTGGCTTGATGACTTGGAGAAAAGAATGTAAATTGAAACATCCAAACTCCCAGCGCCATAACAGAAAGAAACACAGCTACTCCTAAACTTCGCTTCAAAAGCAGTGTTTTTTTTCGATACAAGTAAAAAGCCCCTTTATCAAAAATGCAGTATACAACAGCTTATTCGGTATCCAAGCTTTTTAGTATTGCCGAACTAAACTTATCCGGCATATCTTTAAAAAAGGGATTGAGACATATCTACATTAATTCAATCGAAAAACAAATAAATAGGATAAATGATCGAGTGTAGATCGCTTGTTACAACGCTGTTGATTTCCGTACAAGACTTCGCTTTCCGCGGGCGGCCGGTGAGCCTCTTCGCCGCTGAGCTCCTGCGAGGTCACACTTCTCCCGCTTTTCCCGCAGGAGTCTTCGCCTTGCCCTCCAATCAACAGCTAGAAGCCACTACATAGATGAAATCTCCGTTCATCCTAACCAAAAAAGATCCGAACGATTCATCGTTCGGATCTTCCTTCAACTAAAATACGTTTGTCCCAGCTTCTTTCATCGCTATACAATGTGAAAAGCCATTTGCATGGCTGCTAAAAAGCCCACGAACACAAGGCCCGTCACGAGACCCTCTTTCCAATCTGGCCGGTCCCCTCGAACAAATTTAGCAATATCATACGATAGCATCGCTGCTAAAAAAATTGATAAGACAATATACAGCGGCTCCATCTTTTATCACCCACTATTTCTTTTCTTCAGTGTAACAACTTTTTCATAAGTATGCATGTAAGAAAAACAGCTTAAAATTCTTGACGAATGTGTGAAATTTCTCTTTTTTATGCATAAACTACTTAAAAGCGTGAAAGGAAGATGCCGTTTGTCTGCTTTTAATCCTCAGCAATTTAGCGTCACATACCGGCAAGGAAGCACGCCCACCTTTCCTTTTATTGGGCGACGCTATACGCTCACACATTCTGAACAAACAGACGATTTATTTCTTTGGATCGACGAAAAGTTTGCTGTTGATCAATTAAATGAGCAGCGAAATGAGCTTTTTGCCGAATGGCTCCACAAAGACGGTGTTGATACCCTGTATGTATACGTATTTATTGGCAATGAACAAACGGAAAAGTCCGTTCAAGCCATACGTTACGCTATTTTCAAACAGGAAATGCCTTACTTGCTAAAAGCATTGCGCTACGGTGATGCCACGTTTTTCAACGCTCACCCTGCTTTAGATCGTTCCCCCATTTACGTACATTTTCATTCCAGCGACAAAGATTTTCATTCCATTCGATATTTTCAAACGCCTTCTCACTATGCCTAAGCATATGAGAAGGGATCTTTACTTCGTTAATCTCCTGTTTTCCAAACTCCATTTCTTCTAGGGTCTCCGGCTCCTTCCATTTGTTTATCTTGAAAATTAATGGTTAACGCTTGAATACCTCCATAAAAGACGTCGCTTTCCTTTGTTTCTATTCGAAACGCAGAAGGAATATTTTTGGTATTTAAATCGGGCTCTACATAAATAGTCGAATCATCAAAAATAAAGCGCGGTTCGTTTACAGCTTTTTGAAGCGATTCATTTCCTTCAAGGTTTTTAGAAAGTACCTGAGTTAAAATTTGAGGAATCCGCGTCCCGCCCGGAGAACCTATTCCCATCGCCCACTCGCCTTTTTCTCTTATAATAGTTGGAGCCGTAAAAGTTCTTGCTCTTTTTCCCGGCTCGCGATTATTCGGTTCTTTGCTTCCAAACGTATCAGCATTGTTATTAAGAAAAAAGCCGTCAACTTGTTCGCCTGTACCAAAGAAGTTACTCAACGTATTAGTTGTAGATACGACGGTTCCTTCTGAATCAATAACCACAAAATGTGTTGTACTTTCGTGTTCTTCATCGCCTTCACCTGAAGAACGTGTCGGGTGATTGACCAAGTTTGTTATATAATCATCACTGACTAATTTACTTGAGTTTTGATTATGAAAGTCTGGATCTCCGATTTGTTTTAACCGGTCGGAGTAAGCTGCCTTTTTAATTCTGTTCATCGTTTCGTAATATTCTTTGTCAGGCATTGTTTCAAGATTTTCTTTCTCTGCCATTTTCAACATTTGAATCAGTGTAATTCCGGAAAAAGGCGGAGGCGCTGAAATCACTTCCGTTCCATTGTAAGTTGAAACGACAGGCTTGGTTTCTGCCACTTGATAGGAAGATAAGTCTTTTTTAGAAATAGGCGTTGCATCAGCAAGATCTTGTGCCACGTCTCCTTTATAAAATCCAGATGCGCCTTCCCGCTGAATCTTGATTAGTGTTTTAGCTAACACGGGCTGCGACAGGGTTTCTCCTTCTTCGATTGCTTCTCCCTTTGGATAAAAAGCGGATAGATCGTCTACATCCATCCTTCCTCTAGAGTAATACAATCGAGACGATAAAAGAGAGTCTACTTCAAACCCTTTTTCAGCGTATTCAACAGCCGGCTGAATCAAATCACTCATTGATTTTGTACCATACTTCTGCTGAATATATTCCATACCAGCGACAAATCCCGGCACGCCGTTTTTACCGCTCATAGAAGTTGGAGCGGTTTCCCGGTAATCGATAAAAGTAGCTGGCTGATCTTTTTTGGCAATCAGCATACCTCCACCTCCGCCAATTCCAGATCCAAAAGGTTCGACTACGTTAAGGGCATACGAAATAGCAATGGCCGCATCTACTGCATTCCCGCCTTCTTTTAATACGTCCATCCCTACATTTGCTGCCAGAGAATTAGAAGAACTCACACCATAAGAATGATCATTATTTTTTTTAAGCAGCTTTTCAGGACTAAGATCTGTCCTCGATTGAGTCATAAAAAAAGCGGCTATAACACAAATTAATAATAAAAAAGCAATAATATTAAACAACAGTAATTTTTTATTCACATATTACCCTCCATTTTTACTCATCTGTATATTTTGTGAAGCGCTTTCATTTTTATCCATACATTACATTGAACACAAAAAAGACATCGTCTAGGACGATGCCTTTTTGTTATTTATTTTCCAGCAGCTGCCGCAGCATCATTTACTGCATCTGTAGCAGCTGATTTTGTTTGTTCAATCATTTTTACGTTATTTTCAATTTTTTGCTGTTCATCTGTTGAAAGAGTAGCCGGATGTTTTAAAGCTCCAAGTCCTGCTACTACTCCTGCTACAATAGCAATTGGTCCTACAATCCCTACGATTCGTTTTGCGATCATTTTCTATTCCTCCAATTAAGTTAGTCTGTACTTTTTTCCCATAAACCGTGGCGGCGCGGATCAGCGTCACCTTGAATCTTATTTTTCTTTAAGTCTTTCACAAGAGCTTGAACGCCTCCGTAAAACATCGCGTTATCATTGTTTTTTAAGTCATATCCGTACGTTTTTAAACCATCTTTAGTTGAC
The DNA here is from genome assembly GCF_028369225.1 of Priestia sp. AB. NCBI lineage: Bacteria > Bacillati > Bacillota > Bacilli > Caryophanales > Bacillaceae > Priestia > Priestia sp. AB. Next base: position 401,186 of record NZ_JAQMYN010000005.1, on the reverse strand, counting down.
TGTTTAAGCTTAGCTTCTGAATAAAACTTATGAGAATCAAAAATGACACGCTTGTTTTCTACTGCGTTTTTAATGGAATCTTTGTCTTCAAAATAATCCCCAATTACTTGCGTTAACACTTGAGGAATGCGATTTCCTCCCGGTGTGCCAATGGACATTACCCATTCATCACCTTCACGAATAATGGTAGGGGCTGTAAATGTTCTTGGACGCTTACCAGGTTGACGCTTATTAATTCCTTCCCCAAACGTATTGAGCGTATTATTTAAAAAGAATCCATCTACATATTCACCGCTGCCGAAGAAATTACTCAGCGTATTCGTTGTTGATACAACGGTTCCTTCACCGTCCATGACAACAAAATGAGTGGTACTTTCATGTTCTTCGACGTCGCTTACTTTGGTATGATCTGTTTCAGTATTATTTAATTTATTACGAAGTAAATGCACGTAATGATCGTCGATCCAATCATTTGGCGTTTCTTTTATAAAAGCGGGATCAGCAATTTTTTTCAAGCGGTCTTGATAAGCTACTTTTGAAATTTGACCAAGAAAATGATAATAAAGACTAGGATGCGATTCCTTCAGCTTCCAAATATCTTCTTGATCCGTCATTTTTAACATTTGAATAAGCGTAGCACCAGCAAAAGGCGGAGGTGCTGAAATAATTTGATGACCTTTATAATTCGTCGATAGAGGTTTCCGTTCAACAGGCGCATACTTTCGCAAGTCTTTGTGACTTACTTTTGTTTCTTCTGTAATATCGTCTGCAATTTTCCCTCTATAAAAAGCATTTGGCCCTTCTTCCTTAATCTTTTGCAGCGTGTTCGCTAATTCATGCTGTTTGACAATTTCACCTGTGTTGATAGCGTCCTTATCTGGATAAAAGCTAGGAATTTCATCTTCATTCACATTACCTTTGTATGAAACCAGCCTATCGTGCAAATCTTTGTCCACTTTATACCCATTCTCAGCATAGTTAATGGCCGGGTCGATTAGTTTGCTCATCGACATAGATCCGTAGTGGTGCTGAATATAATCCATACCAGCAACGAACCCTGGTACGCCAATCTCATCTTCTTTATCATTCTTAGGTGCAATTTCTCGGTAGTCAATAAATGTTGGAGAGGCATCTGCTGGATCAATCAGCATTCCGCCGCCTCCCCCAAGTCCTGATCCGTACGGTTCCACAACACCAAGCGTGTAGGAAATGGCAATAGCTGCGTCAACTGCTGTACCGCCTTGTTTAAGAATTTCCATACCTACTTTTGTGGCGCGAGGATCTGAAGTACTTACTGCATATTCTTGTTTTGGAAACATAAATTGATAAACACATACACCTACTATGAGTGAAAAGATGACAATGGAAACAATAATCGTATTACGTTTATTTATCATCTTTTACCTCCTCTGTGTATGACGGGCTATTAGTTAGCTTGCGCTTCGTTCTTTTTGCGCTCCTCTGCATGTTTTATAATGCGAGAATGATCTAAGTTTAATTCAAACTTGTTTCGTTCTTTTTCTAACAGTTCAGGGTTTGAAGAAAACTTGTTTAAATCGTTATAAATACGCTTCATGCGCCAAGGGTTATCTGTTGGAGTTGGTGTACCTGCTTTAATAACCATTGGAATAACATCAATTTTAGCTTGGCCCTGCTTGTTTAAATGATACTGAACCATCGCTGTATTTTTTGTACTTGACCACCCTTGGTCAAAAATAAAGTTTCCTAAGCTATAGAAAATAACCGAACCTTTATATACGTCATATGACTGTAGAACGTGCGGGTGGTGACCAATGATAATGTCCGCACCAGCGTCTACCATCGCTTTTGCTAGCCCTTCTTGACGAGGACTTGGCTGTGCATCGTATTCTTCACCCCAGTGGGCATTTACTACAACTAAATCAGCATTTGCTTTCGCTTGCTGAATCGTGCTGAAAATAAGATCTGGATCTGCTTTTAAAATACCTGGGTTGTTTTTTCCAGCCGACATTCCGTCTGAATGTACATCCGTAAAACCTACGGTTGCAATGCGGATACCGTCAGCATCTTTATACGAAATATGCTTTGCTTCTTCAGAGTTACGGCCAGCACCAACAAAATCTAATTTGTTTGCTTCAAAAGTAGAGATCGTATCTTCTAACCCTTTTGCACTGTAGTCCATTGAATGGTTGTTCGCTAAGTTTAATACGTCGAAACCTGCATTTTTAACGGTTGCTAGATCAGCAGGCTTACTATATAAATGAATACCTTTTTCCATTGCTTTATATGACTCTACGTCGTTTGTTAAAATCGGCGTTTCGTAGTTCCCGCTTACGTAATCCGAATTTTTAAAGAACGGCTCCACGTTGCGGAATACAAAATCTTCTCCGTAGCGTTCAGTTACTTCTCTTACATGGCGACCCATCATAATGTCTCCGACCATAGTCATCGTTAAATCATTATTGGCCTCTGGATTAGCCGTCTCAGGGTTTTCAAGAGCATCCGAACGCTCCATCCATCCTGAAAGAGCTAAAATTACGATTAAAATTGGCGTTAAGATAAGAGCTTGCTTGCCCGTTGTAGGCTTTGTTTTCTTTATAAACATCAATACTTTTTCTTGAAAGTTTAATTTTTTCTCTTTCAACGCTTTCACCTTCCTTTACCAGCTGCGGTTTGTTTGTGTATTAAAATAAATAATAAACTTGCATAATTCCAAATGTTACACCACTTAATAAAACCGTTGTTCCAACTGTTAAAGGAAGACCTTGCTTTTGCATTGTATTTGCAATTAAGCCCGGTACAATGATACCAATTCCGCGTAATTCAAACACTTCAAACGGCAAGATCGGGAAGAAATAATCAAATGCAACTTTAATCACAATACCCGTAATTAACATCGCTGTAAATTTGCGACGTCCATATAAAATAACTACTTTTGAGATTCCGTATACGACGATAACATACGTTAAAATACTAATTAAGAAAATCATTAAAATGGTAATTGGCTGATCAAATACAAGAGCTAAATACCCCGGTACGATAAGACCGGCTGGCAATACGCCCGTTTTTTCTGTAAAAATTAAGCTTAGTGTAACCCCTAACACAAGGGCAATATATAAATCTGATCCGAACATGAAATGGCCTCCTAGATTAAACTGCTTTTCTCATCTTTTTCATTTCAATAATAGCTTCAACAAGCGGCTCGGCTGAACCGTGGATATTTCCGACACCGTATACAATACGATCTTTTAAATAAGGCTTCATACGTTCTAAAATTTCTTCTGTAGAAGCGCCTTCCATATCCCAGAATTCTTTTGTTGGCAATTCGCCTCTTTGGTGTGCAGCAGCGATTGGTGAGGTCGTCTGACCAATTGCAATCATTACGTCCGCTTCAATGTATGGCATTACATCTTCAGCAAATTGCTCCGTGCGATCTACACGGTCCGGACGGCAGTTCATAATGACAATAGGAAGCTTTTCACTATAGTTCATTGAATCTACACGTTCCCAGATACGAAGCGTGGAAGAAGCGTCGTTGGCAGCAAATCCATTCACTAAAAAGGCTGGATTTTTTTCATCGCCAAACGTTGTAATTCTCATAGCTCCTGGGTCAGGCTGAGCATTTAACATTCCTCTCATCGCTGTTTCAGCATCGATACCAAGTGCTTCTGCTACTGCTAAACCGATGGAAGCATTATCAGGGAAAACCATATAATCAAATTCACGTAAATACGCTTCAGATACTTTATCATTGTCAGCTACAATAACTTTTGTGTTGCGCTCTGCGGCTATTTTTTTATAGTATTCCAAATATGGACCTTCAATTGTAACAAGGTGGCCATCGTAAGGAATAGTAGCAGTGAACGCTTGAGCAACTTCATCTAGAGTTGGACCCATTACATCCATGTGATCTTCTAGTACGTTTACAATAACGCCTACCTTGGCTTGAATCAGCTGATTTTGGAATGTGATTTGATAATCAGGCTGTACAGCCATACATTCACAAATAAGAGCTTCTGCGCCAATATCGGCAACTTCATTTACCACTCGTCGCTGTTCTCCAATGTTCGGACCTTCTTTACGACGAATAATTGGTTCTTCTTCACTTGTATGCCAGTAGATCATACGCGCTTGTGTTCCTGTCGTTTTTCCTACTGTTTTGTAACCTGCTTCTTTTACAATACCTGTAATCAATCGTGTAACGGTGGATTTTCCGCGAATACCATTAACATTCACTCGTACAGGAATTGAATGCAGCTTGCGTAAATGTCTGCGATACTCCCAAACGCCATACCCTACTAAAAATAGGCAGCATAGGATAATTAAGATCATGTTTCATTCTTCTCCTTCCAAACTTCTCCTGTTGGATACGTTATGAATGCTTTTGATTCATAATGATAGATATACGATTTCATAGTTTCACTCCCTTTATATATGTATGGGAGCTAATCAATTAACAGCGCTAGCATGCTGCTAAAACACCTGCTTTGAAAAATGGACTCGAGTACCAATTTCAACAGCTCTAAAACTATCATCTGCGCTCATTAGTGGTCAATAGCTCAAATGTTATATATTCTTACAATTCCGATTGTCTATTTACAGAATTAAAAACTCATCGTTTTATTTAAAATTTACACAATAGGTCTAAAGTTTATTTACCTAGAAAAATCCCATCGATACCTTTTTTTACCATAACAACAGGAATATTTTATACATCACTCTTACAATTAACACACGGAAATATTACGTAATTAAAAATTTCTTAACTTTAGAAAACGTTTTGTAATATAAAGGCGGGATAAAAAATATTTTATCCCATTAATTCCTTTTTATGGATATACCAATTGAATTTGTCTAACAACCGTACTTGTAAGGATGATAGATAGATATAAAAGTAAGAAAAATACATTTTTTTATCATTTTCTGCTTACATTTAACTTACTTAAATAGAAAGGACATTAAATATTTTTTTCTAATTATATAAGCATTTAGACTCCATGTGCTCCTAGTTCTTTTGTTGTTATTTTATAGATTTCCTTTATTTAATAATCAATTCAGTAAATCTAAATCCCTTGACTATGGCCTCTTTTCCTATTTTTATTTCAATATTTTCTGAATCTTTCTACCGATAAAGGCAGCTTTCGTCCGTTAAGATTGCCTAGAAAAATGCATGATTTCTCACTTTTTTGGCATATGATGTTATCATAAAAAGAAGAAGTATCATCAAAAGGAGGAAAACAATGGTTGATACAACCCTTTATTTTCTATTTTCTTTTTGCTATATTGTCCTGTTTTTCTTTAGCATATATGTAGTGCGAAAAAACACTTCGCCGTTTTACATGCTTTTTCTTCCTTTAGTAATAGCTGGACTAATTTACGATAATATAATGATTGGGATCGGTTCATTTATCGGTGAAGGGGATACTTTACGTTCACTCAGCATGCTTCGCTTTTGGTTTCACGCTTTATTTACCCCTACTTTGGTGCTCTTTGCGTATGGCGTAGCGAAATATTCGACGATTACATGGGCTAAAAAACCTGTTGCCGGCATTCTTTTTTTGCTAACTACGTTTGCCTTAATTAGCTATGAAATATTCGAGACGATTAGTCAGCGTATGGAAGTTGTACGTGAATATGGCATTGTTCGATATACATTAGTAGGATCATCCGGTCCCCCTCTTATGGTTCTCATTGTGGCGATTATTTTGCTTTTTGTTGGAATTTCCTTATTTCGCAAGACGAGATGGAGCAGTATGATGATTGGAGTAGCCGTGATGATTGTAGGAAGTGCCGTGTCAATTCCTATACCAAGCACAGCTGTAACAAATACGTTTGAGCTTATTTTTATCTTCTCTTTATTTTTAACTCAGCGTCATTTAGTGAAAATACATTAAAAAGAAGCGATTCCCTTGCTTCTTTTTTTTATATTTGATATCTTTTACCTAACGACCGTTAGTTAGATTGAGGAGGAGCTTTTCTTGAGTGAATTATCAACTGTAGAAAAAATTAGAGCTGCAGCAATGGAGCTCTTTGGAGAAAAAGGCTATACAGAAACATCGCTTGCTGATATCTCATCAAAAGTAGGCATAAAAAAACCTTCCCTGTACGCTCATTTTAAGAACAAAGACGACTTATTTTTACTAACCGTGCATGATTTAATGAATTTATTCCTAACAAAGTTATCTGTTATATACGAACAGCATAAAACAAAGTCTGCTAAGGAACAGCTTCACTGCTTTATTGTAGATTTCTGCATGATGATTGAAAAAGATTCTTTTGGCCAGATGTACCGTCGTCTTATTTTGTTTCCACCTGAACATTTACAGTCGGAAGTAAAAGCTATTTTCTTAAGAAGCGAACGATTGTCTGATCAAATTCTGCATGCTATTTTTACACAGGGAATGGCTGAAGGCGAAATAATTGAACGTCCGATTGATTTGTATATCAATAGCTTTTATTGTTTAACCGACGGACTGTTCATTCAGCGCTTTTATTATGAACCGGAGTATTATGACCAAAAAATTCACGATGCTTGGACGATATTTTGGGAAGGCATACGTGCTAAATAGGCCCTATAAAAAGGGCTTATTATTATGCAAGGAGGAATTAGAATGGCTTGGATTTACCTTATTATCGCTGGTTTGCTCGAGATTGTATGGGCAATCGGCTTAAAATATTCACACGGATTTACTGAAATAACTCCAACAATCATTACAATCGTCACAATTGTGATCAGCTTTTATTTCTTTTCAAATGCCTTAAAAAAAATTGCTGTCGGAACAGCTTACGCAGTATTCACTGGTATAGGAGCTGCTGGCACAGCGATACTTGGAATGACCGTTTTAGACGAAGGCGCAAATATTGGAAAGATTTTATTTTTAGGATTAATGATCTTTGGAATCGTTGGTTTGAAGTTGATTTCTACTGAAGAAACAGAAAGAGAGGAATCGTAACATGGCTTGGATTGCATTAATAGCTGCCGGTTTTTGCGAAGTGGGATTTGTGATTTTTTTAAAACTTTCAGATGGGTTTAAGCGGTTGTTTCCTTCGATTGGATTTATTCTTTTCGGTGCAGGAAGTTTTTATCTTCTCTCCTTAGCATTAAAGGAGATACCTATCGGAACAGCTTACGGCATATGGACGGGAGTAGGAGCTGCTGGAAGCGTACTTCTTGGCATGCTTTTCTTTCATGAAGCAAAAGACATGCGTCGAATTTTATTTATTTTTTGTATTGTAGCAGGTGTAATCGGCCTTAAAATCACTGGATAATGATGTACTACTTCCTTTCTTTTCATGCTATACTAAACTTGTAAACACTTTCAAAAAATAGGAGACGATGACAATGAACCTTGGGTTTGGAGAAATTGCCTTAATTGTATTTGTCGCTCTATTGCTTTTTGGTCCAAAGAAACTGCCGGAATTAGGGAAAGCTGCCGGAAAAACGTTAAAAGAGTTTAAAAATGCTACAAAAGGAATTATGGAAGAAGATGAAAAAGAAAAAGCTCCTCCTAAATAAGAGGCTTATATCTCTTTTAAAAGCTGACTCAAACGTTTGAGTCAGCTTCTTTGTGGTGAGAATATACTGAAATTCGATTTCGACCCGTACGCTTTGCTTCATATAAAGCCTGATCTGCTCCATGGACAATTGAAATCAGCTGTATGTTTTCGGATGGAACGACTGTCATTATTCCAACACTGATTGTGACACACTTAAACACGTCAGAAGCTTGATGGATAATTGCACGCTGCTCCACTTGCTGTCTAATCGCTTCTGCCATTTTTATCGCTTCATATTGATTAGCTCGAGGAAGCAATATACCAAACTCTTCTCCTCCGTATCTTGCAACAAAAGCCGATTCGTCAAAAACAAGGCTTTTAGCAATATTCGCTACTTCTTTTAAGCATTCGTCTCCTTGAATATGGCCATAGGTATCGTTATACGCTTTAAAATAATCAATATCAAATAATAGAAAAGAAAGCGGCTCTTTTTCTTTCAGTGCGTATTCCCACTCAATTTCCAACTGGTTATCAAGAGATCGGCGGTTGTTCAGACCTGTTAAGCCATCTTTCATGGACAGCATTTCAAGCTTTTTATTGGCTTTGCGAAGATCACACTCAGCCTTCTTTTTCTCCGTAATATCTCGATATTCCCAATAGTGGCCAATATACACATGGCCTTCATAGATTGGAATGTAGTCACGCGCATAAATTTTACCGTTAATAAACGTAATTTCTTCATCTACTATTGACTCTTTTGAATAAACGGTGCTTTCTACCCTTTTTAAAAACCTAGCAGGATCTTTCAACATAGGAGCGTGAGATAAAAACAGCTGATTACTTTTCAATCCAACGTATTGATTAGGAGGTCCGGGTATATCAAACATGTCACAAAAAGTTTGATTAATAACGGCTACTTCGCGCTCTGGCGTTTCAATCATGGTACCTGTCTTTGCATTTTGAACCATAACCGAAAACATTTTAGACAGCTTTTTATGCTGACTTGTCGTTACTCGAGATACATATATATATCTACCTACCAGATACACTAAACACCCACCTATAAAAGAAGCAGGCAGTAAATAGATGATAATTGTAGCAGCGTGCATGATATCTTTAAAAAGAAAGGACAATGAGAAGAATACGTAAAGCAAGCTAATAGAATTCATTAATTGAAAGCGAATAAATGGACGATAAGGTAAGCGAACCGTCCACCCAGACAGTAAAGCCATTACCATAATTGTAGCAGCGCCTATTATTCCGCTTGCCGTAATTCCAAACAAAAGCAGACGCATTATCCCTATAATACAAGCCGCAATGATAGCGGGTACCATTCCTGCATAAAGACAAACAATTGTCACAGCTAAAAAGCGAAGGTCAAGAATAATAGTAGAATCTATTTTAATTGTATATATCATTAAAATGCTGCCTAATAGGCCGTAAGAACATCCGTAATAAATTAAGCGATACATTTTGTACCGGTTTATTCCTTCTACTCTATAAATGATTTGCTCTCGAACTATACTCGCAGCAAACATGAAAGAAATAATTAACGTGATATTAAAGAGAAGTTGACTCACTTTATTCTTCACCTCTTTCCAAAAAGCTAAAACAAAAACAATAGGCTTCTTAGCTTACATATTGTTTACTGCCCCTTTTTATAAATCGTACTGTTCGATTTATAAAACAGCATTACGATTTTTTCCTTCATTAAATAAAACTCTTCTATAAATAAAACTCTTCTATCCTCTATTCGTTGCCGACAATCCTCTCTATATAAAGAGTGGTTATCTTCCTTTTATACAAGAAATTCTACTTGTTAGTATACTACTAAACTCTATTTGTACACATCATCTTTTACCTTTTTTTAAATATTTATCCATTTTCTTTTTTTTGTATTTTCATAAGGTAAGTAGTCGAACTTCAGCATAAATAAAAAAGAGCGTCAATACAACGAGCGCTCTTTTTTATTTATGACGTAAAAATTCCCAAAGTCCTGGCGTTTTGGAAAAATCAAACGTCTTAACAGCGGAAAGAATTTTAATCTTTAAATCTTGCTTTACGTCTTCTCTCTCATGCAGCGAAAAGCTTTGAACAGCTTTATTTAGTTTTGGTTCCAGCTTTTTTAATAAACGCCTTGACGCCTCTTCATCTCCAGCTTTCACTTTATTTACAAGCTCATATAGAGTTTCCATTTCCTCACTTCTTTCTTAAGTCAGTTGTTAATTTCTCCACTTTTTCTTCAAGTCGCTTTATATTGTTTTCTACACGCAGTAATAAATAAAAAGAAAGGACAGCGGGAAATCCTACGTTTCCAACAAGTTGAAGCCACTGAGGATCAAACATATCTATCACTCACCTTCATAATTTTTTTCAACTTGCTTAGCGCACGCTGATAATGATTAGAAACCGCTTGCTGAGAAATAGAAAAATAAGCAGCGATTTCTTTATGAGTCCAGCGTTCGACAATAATCAAGTGCAGCATACACTGCTGCTTGGCCGTTAATTGGCGAAATGCATGATGAAGAATACGATTTTCAAGTTGATTTCCTAAAAATTCATGCTCCCATACAGCCCCGTCCTGTACTCCTAGCATATCTTCCACTGTTCGATTTCCATCTAGCGCAGCCGGCTGCTGCAGGCGAAGAGGAATATAAGAACGCTCTTTTTCTTTGACACGCATAACATCTCTGGAATAATGTCTGCAAAGCTTGTTAATATAATGAAGCAATCTAACTTCGCTATAAAACTGATGAAATTCTTTGTTTAGAAGTCTTTGTTCTTTTGTATCATGTTTAACAACCGCTTTTTGTAATCGCTCATAGCGTTCTGGTGTCAAAAATGTATTCATTATATGAGTCTGAAGAGTTGCGCTGTGGTTTGTAAGAAATGTATGAAAGGTACATTCTTTGTCGTGCCGCTTTTCTTGCTGCGAATAGAACTGAGTCATTGTGCAAATCTCCTCCTTTTTTTCTTATACTTATTAAAAAGGGAGAAAAGAGTAAAATAACAACACCGAAAACGAACGTTTGTTCTTATATAAATTTAACTATATGAGGTTTTTTATGTCAATATGATGAATTGCTCATTAATAATCAAAACGACTCAGTAAAAAATAAAAAAGAGATTGAGACATAACGAAATGAATCCAATTTAAAGACGAACAAATAAGATACATGAGCTGATCCGCTTGCGACACAGCCGTTGATTTCCGTGCAAGACTCCTGGGGGAAAAGCGGAGTCTTCGCCTTGCCCTCCAATCAACTGCTAGAAGGAACGAAACAGATAAAATCTATGTTCATCACAACCAAAAAAACGAACCACTAATCAAATATTTTGATTAGTGGTTCGTTTTTCACTTCGGCTAAAATATTTTTATCCCGGCCTTTTTATTTCTTCTTCATGTAGAGATTATTCTTCGCCTAAAACGCGGTTAATACGTTTGCGAAGCATCGGCATTCCATTTCCACCCGCTTGGAAATGACGAAGCTGACCTTCTTTATCAAATACATAATATGCTGGTACATATTTATTTTCAAAAGCGTCTGTTAACTTATGCTCACTGTCTACGTAAATTGGCTGAGTAATATCGTGTCCCATTGCCATTGCCTCAATAACACCCATATCTAAGTCATCTTCCGAACGAGGCATATGAACTGCTACAACATTCAATTGATCATCATACTCATCACGAAGATCATTAACTTCAGGCATTGCTTCTTTACATAAATGGCAGCTTACTGACCAAAAGTGGATAAGCGTTGCTTTATCACCTACTAAGTCTTCCTTTGTTACTTCGTCGTTAATCCAAGATGTTGCTCCAGTTAATTCAGGCATTTGTTCACGTAATTTCATTTTAAAATCCTCCTCATCATTTATAAAACTGAATATTCCGTCTTTTATAGTTAGAAAACTATCTTTTCTATTTTAATGGCAGCAGTAGAGGAATTTCTCCTCTACTCCGCCGCTATTTATTAAAGTGTTTTTTGACCTGGTTTCCAGTTAGCTGGGCAAAGTCCGCCAGTTTGAAGGGCTTGAAGTACACGTAATGTTTCTTCTACGCTGCGGCCGATGTTGTTATGGTTTACAACTGCGTATTGCAATTCACCTTCTGGGTTAATAATAAACAACCCGCGAAGCGCTACGCCTTCTTCTTCAATTAACACGCCGTAATCACGTGCTACTGCGTGAGTTGGATCTGCAGCTAATGGATAATTCAAATCTCCAAGTCCATTATCTTTACGATCTGTGTTAATCCAAGCTAAGTGAGTATGAATTGTATCTGTAGAAACACCTACAACTTCAGCATCTAGATCTTCAAACTCTTCGTAGCGATCTGATAGAGCTGTAATTTCTGTTGGACATACGAATGTAAAGTCCATTGGATAGAAGAACAATACTGTCCATTTACCGTTTTTCATATTTTCTTCTAAACTTACTTTTCCAAATTCCTTATTTGCAAGTACAGCTTCCATTTCGAAGCGTGGTGCTTGTTTTCCTACCATACGTTCTGCCATGTCAAAACCTCTCCTTGTACGATGTATTTCACAAGCTTATGCTTGTATGTATTATTTTTAATGCAATCAATGACTCCCTCTATTTGATAACGATTATTAGTATCATTATAAACTAGTAATGACTATTGATTACATTCTTTATTATACACGAGCTATTATTATAGTCAATACTTTTTTATAATCATTTTAATCTAGGATTAATTATCGAATATTTTCCGCTCTTTTTATTCTTTCCTTTGATTAATCTTATGTATGCAGGGATGAATAAAGATAGAAGATACTAAAAAACTTCCCTTGTTTCAACATATTTGCTTTTAAAATGTGCTGCAGCAAGATTTCGAATCTCAATTATGCTCTTTATAACCACAATAAAAGAGAATGAGACATAACTATCTCAATCTAATTTAGAGACGAACAAATTAGAAAATGATCTAGTATGGATGACGGGTTACACCGCTGTTGATTTCCGTGCAACAGCTAGAAGCAACTTCATACATGAAACCTACTTTTACCCTATCAATAAAAAAATCCGAACGAGCTTGATTCTCCATCAAGAATCAAACTCGTTCGGATCTTTCTTCAACTAAACTACTTTTGCCCAGCCTCTGTTATTTATTTATTGTCATTTGGATATACAAGACCGATTTGCTCTCGCACTTTATCCATCACGTGCATTGTTAAATATGAATTCTCATAAGAATTTGTGTCCGATTCCATCTTTCCTTGCTTTAACAGCTCTACGAATTCATTTATTTCATAGTACATAGCAGGATAAGGCTGATCGACCGTTAACTCTTCTACCCGTCCGTCATTGTATCGAATTTCTACCTTTTCAGCGGTATGTATTTTGTCAATAACCATACTGCCTTTTTCTCCTTGAATTTCACTTGGCAAATGCGAATTTGTAATTTTAGAATACATGATAACCGCGTCGCGATCTTCGTACTCGAAAGCAACTGACCCTTCTCCATCTACTCCAGATTCTAGCATAAACGCCGTTGCCTTTATTTTATGAGGCCCTCCAAACAACGTAATCAGAGGATAAAGACAATATACACCTAAATCCATCAGTGAACCGTTGGCAAGCTCAGGCTTAAAGGCATTAAGCACGATACCTTCTTTATATTTATCATAACGAGAAGAATACTGACAGTAAGATGCAACGTATTTCCGAATTGGACCAATTTTATGTAAGTTCTCTTGAATCACTTTGAAGTTAGGAAGAAGGGTTGATTTCATCGCTTCCATTAGTAACACCTTGTGATTTTTGGCTGTTTGAATCATGCGGGTTACTTCTGCTGCATTGGCTGCGAGCGGTTTTTCACACAGTACATGCTTGTTATTTTTCAAAAATAAGATAGCTTGTTCCGCATGATAAGCATTTGGAGTAGCAATATACACTGCATCAATTTCAGCACTCGCTGCCATTTCCTCTAAATCAGTAAATATATGAGGAATATCATATTTACCTGCAAATTCTTCTGCTTTTTCAATGGTTCGAGAATAAACAGCTGCAAGCTGAAAGTCGTCTACATACTGGGCTGATTCTAACAGTCGATCTGTTATCCAGTTTGTTCCTATTACGCCAAAACGAATCATCTTTTCATCTCCTTTTTATCATCTATGTTGTATTGTATCGTTTTTGAAAAGAAAAACGAAGAAATAATAAAAAATCTATATCGGTTTTCATCGCTTTATATCTATTTTGTTCCATAAAAAAACAGCTTACATCAAATGCAAGCTGTTTTTCAATATGAATCAAACGTAAGCTTATGCTTTTTCACCCACTACAGCAAAGCGTTCATTCATATGGTTTTCATTCTCTAATTCATCTATTAAAGCAATCGCGTAATCAGCATAGCTAATATAGCTTTCATTTTGACTATTTGTGATCACATGATCTTTTCCTAATTGATAGGCTCCCGTGCGAGCACCTTCTGCATCAAAAAAGGCTGCTGGGCTTAAATAAGTCCAATTTATAGTCGACTTTTCAAGTTCTTTTAAACCTTTCCCCATGTTTGAAGCCGTTGGATAATAAGCTGCTGGAAAACCTTCTGTGCTCATTAAAGGCGTTGTTTTTTCTGAATCTACAAATAAACTTCCCGCTCCGCCCACTACTGCGAGTCGCGTTTGAACACCTTGAAATACCTTAATAAGTGATTGTATAGACTCAACGTGGAGCTGTTCGCTTCCAGGAGGTGCATTAAATGCATCTACCACAGCATCGAACTGTTCAATATCTTTTGAAGTAATGGCAAAAATATCTTTTTCAATTACGTTTGTTTGATTTTTTAGTTTAGAAGCATTTCGAACAACGGCTGTTACTTCATGTCCTCTCTGTTTTGCTTCTTCCATAATTAATTGACCTGCTTTTCCTGTTGCTCCAATAACACCAATTTTCATTTTTATTCTCTCCTTTTATTTTAGTTGTAACCATAACGGTTACATATAACACAAAAAAATTTGAGGTTTTTATAGCACTGCTAATTCTTCTCAGCTATCTGTAACCATTATAGTTACACGTTACTCGATTTGTCAACCTCGCTATTCATTTTTTTTAGGAGATGAAAGATTTTAGTGATTGCTAAAAATCCACAAAACGATAGCTCATTTACCATTTCAAAATATATCCATATTTTCAACTTATTTTTATCTTAGAGTACTTTTTTATGAAAAAAGGTTTCTTTTTTATAAAAAAGTGTTATACTAGGTATATTATTTCTTGTTCGGTGTTAACAAATAGAAAGACTTTCTTTAAAGTGATTCTTATTGAAATTGAGCAGAGATAGTAATATATTCGTGGATTTTCCACACAGGAGGTACTACAATGGTACAAGGTAAAGTAAAATGGTTTAATGCAGAAAAAGGTTTTGGATTCATCGAAGTAGAAGGACAAGACGACGTATTCGTACACTTCTCAGCTATCCAAGGCGAAGGTTTCAAATCACTTGAAGAAGGTCAAGAAGTTACATTTGAAATCGAAGATGGAGCTCGTGGACCACAAGCTGCTAACGTTCAAAAGTAATTGATTAAGAAGCTGTCACTAATGTGACAGCTTCTTTTTATGTCTATTTAACCAATTAAAATTTGATTTTCCTGCCAAAGGTTAGTCAAGTTCGTATCAGCGAGCCGCTGATGCGTCTCTTTTACGCTAAGCCAGCGATGCTTGTTGAAAACAAAGCGAGTTTCGGGAAGTTCAGTCCATATTTCCTGTACAGACTGCACATTTAATAGAACAAAGTTTGCTTCGTTTCCTTCTTCCACTCCATACTTTTCTTTTCCAATCAGCCGGGCTGGTATACTTGTAATCATTCGGAGCAACTGCCGCTGATCATCCGGACTTCCCATATGTGCAGCATAGGCAGTTAGTAACCCTACTTGCAGCAAGTCTGCTTTTCCAAACGGATGAAAGGGGTCGTTCACGTTATCAGATGCAGTAGCAATTGGAATCGCTGCTTTTTGTATGTCGCGAATACGCGTTACGCCTCGTCTTACAATTCCTTTATCTTCTCTTCCCTGTAAATATAAATTAGAAGCAGGTAATGTGACAACTCCAATTTTCGCCTGTTTTAAAAGGTTTAAGATTTCTTTCACTTTTGCATCAGTCATTCCTGCAAGCGAGCAAAGATGCCCCACTACCACTTTTCCTTCCATATTTAATTCAATTGTTCTATGAGCAATATTAATTATTGTATCAACAGACGGATCATCGCTTTCATCCACATGTAAGTCAAGAGGTTTATTATAGGCTTGAGCCAGCGAAAATAGAGCATCAATCTCTTTTTCTGGATTTCTAGCTAAATGAGGACAGCCTCCAATCGCATCAATTTCAAGGTCGAATGCTCGTTCAATTTTATTCATCTTATGCATATCATCAATGTCTAGGTTAGAAAATAGCGGAACAACCTGCACGTCCATATACGGGCTTAATTCATCTCTCACTTCGACAGCCGCTTGTAAACTTCGAAATAAACTATCTTCTTCCATGCTGCAGTCAAAATCAATATGCGTTCGAATCGTAGTCGTACCGTTAGCCAATGCCTGCAAAGCAGTTTTTAACATTCGCTGCTTAATTTCTTCTTCTGGAAATGCCGGCAGGCTGCTGCTGTAATTTTTAATGGCTTCTTGAAGAGTTCCAGATATATTGGGCACTTGAGGAAGCGAATGAGCTTTGTCTAAATGCATATGCATATCTACAAATCCTGGTAATAGCACACGACCCTGTGCATCAAGTGACGTTTCTTTTCCTAACACGGCCGCGTGCAGCGGAAAAAACTCGTCACCTTCAAGATAACCGTTTTGTAAAACGATAGAAGTATACATTCCATTTGAAATTTTCACTTCAAAAAGAGCGTGGTCGTGCATAATTGGCAAACGAACATTAATTAAGTGAAGCAACATAATTCCCTCCTCAATTTTTCAACTTCTTCATTTTTCATAGACCGCTTTATCTTCTCTATCATTTATTGTTTAAAGCATTAATTCGCCAAATTCCGCAAATCACCTTCTCTTTAAAGACCTTTATTTACAGAGAAAAAAGCAAGAACAAAAAAAGGAGCAGCGTCCCCACGCTGCTCATCAAAGAAAAAATGCTAGAAAATAGATAGAATGTACTTCCCATGGTTAAATGAGGGCTTACAGATAAAGTTTCAGTGAGTGATTTCATGCTTTGCATCGCTATTCTCCCCAGAAAGCAATGCAGATACAAACAAGAAACTTCCATCACTCGCTCATACTGTAAATAGACACATAAGAAAAAGCCCAAACAAAGGCAGGTCTCTCAAATACAATGAGCAAAAACCTACCCGCCTGGGCTTTTATCCCTTCGGTGTCATATCCACTTCTTTTCAAAAATGAATATGTGAATCGCTTGGACCAAACTTTCTACTAACGTAAAAATGGGAACCTAGATTCACTTTTTACTCATAGTCCTATCATTTACGGTGATAAGGTAGAAACGTCTGAGCCATATTCTCAAACATATATGAGTGAACCGTATTTAGCTTTTTCTTATCTACAAATATACTATAGGTCTTTCTGTAAGTCAACTATAAACGAATAATCTTTTTAATAAAATTATATATAGTTCGCCTTTTACAAAAGTTTGTTAAACTATCTAACACAGTAGTTGCATCTTCCTATAATCCTGCTTATACTTCGAACTACTTACATTACCCATAAAAGTCTTCACTCTGTTGAAGACAAAAAAGCGATCTAGGGTTCCGTTTAACACATGTTAAAGGCTGGTCCGAGAGAGAGCGTACGGAATGGTTCCGTATACACGGAGGGATAAAAGCCTGGGAGAATGACATCATTCTCCCAGGCTTTTCTTTTTTACTACTATAAAATAGAGGAAAGAAGGGATTTATATGAACAACCAACCAGCGTTAAGTAAATCGCTAAAGGTGTATCAAATTGTGTTTTTGGGTCTTGCCTGGATGACTCCGATGATTTTCTTTACAGTTTACGGAGTAGCCTACGATGCGGCTGGAGGGCAAATGGTCCTTGCTTATTTAATCGCTTTTTTAGCTATCTTTTTTACCGCATATAGCTACAGCCGAATGGTAAAAGCATATCCGATAGCGGGATCTGCTTATACGTATACGAAAAAAGCTATACATCCTCGCCTTGGGTTTTTAGTAGGCTGGGCACTTCTTTTAGACTATATTTTTTCCCCTATTATCGCTATTTTAACATTTGGTATTTTTATGCATACGGAATTCCCTTCTATTCCTGTATACGTATGGGTCATCGTCATGAACATTATCTTAGCTTTAGTCAATATTGTTGGTATTAAATCTGTAGCTCGTATAAGCGGCATCTCTGTTGTAGTTCAGATTCTCTTTATAAGTTTGTTTTGTTTATTTATCATCAAAGATATTGCAACAGGTCAAGCTAGTTCTTCTACTCTTTTTTCACTTCATCCTTTTTTGGCTTCAGATGTACCGTTTACGACTATTTTTTCTGGAGCTGCGCTCATTTGCTTTTGCTTTTTAGGATTTGATGCAGTTACAACAATGGCGGAAGAAACGATTCAACCGGAAAAGACAATTCCAAAAGCCATTTTTCTTATTGTTTGCATCGCAGCTGTTATGTACATCGCTATCTCGTATTTTACACAGATTGCCTATCCGGGATTCACGTTTACTAACCCTGATAATGCAGCCTACACCCTTGTAAAATTAGTGGGTGGAAATCTTTTAAGCAGTCTATTTATTACAGTATTAATTATTGCAACCTTTACTCAAGGAGTTTCTTCAGTCACAAGCGTTACTCGCTTTTTATATGCTTTAGGCCGTGAATCCGTACTGCCTCAAAAGGTATTTTCATATATTCATCCAACGTTTAAAACGCCCGTGGTGAATATCTTGCTTGTTACCGCTTTTTCGTTTTTGGGAATGTTCATTGATTTAAACACAGCGGTCACTTTTGTCAGTTTCGGTGCCTTAACCGCTTTTACATTTGTGAATGTATCAGTCATTGCCCATTTTTATATTAAGTTAAAGAAACGGTCGTTTACTGAAACAATACTCTATTTAATCTTCCCTTTGATCGGAGCGGCATTTATCGGATGGCTGCTCACACTGTTAAACAAAGATACTCTTTTGATTGGTGTCGCCTGGCTTACTGTTGGATTTCTCTATTTATTTGTAAAATCTCGACTGTCGGCTCCTTTTGTAAAGAGAGATCATTCAAAAGTGACGGTCCCTGAAAAATAAACTGAAAAATCAGTTTTTGTGTCAGGTATTCTAACAAACTGCTTGTCAACTCATTTTCACTCATACTATACTACGATTAATCGAAAGCCACAAATGGATAAAGGTTCTTACAGCCGTTAAGAACAAAAAAGCTGTCTAGGGTTCCGTTTAACATATGTTAAAGACTGGTCCGAGAGAGAGCGATATAGCGCTACGCTGTATAACACGGAAGGATAAAAGCCTGGGAGACTACTCTCCCAGGCTTTTATCTTTTTTTTATTCTAAGGAGGTTATTTTATGAGTTCTATCTGGAAGCAAACAATCCCGGCTGGTGGAAAATGGTCAGGCCGAATTGGAAGAGGAAAATCAGTGACGTTTACTGCACAAGAATCCGGTGCAAATGTATCCCTACTATTATACAACGCTTATGATTTAACAGAACGATACAACATGCCCGATACCTTAAAAGCTCAGCACACTGCTCACTTAACAAAAGGACACGTTCTGATGAGTGACAACGGCAGAGCATTTGCAAGCATCACTGCTGATACCACCGGCTGGCATGATACCATTTCAGGCTACATTACGCGCAGCTTAACTCATCAAAAATACGGTGTATCTACTTATCAAGAATCCCGAAATGAATGGAGAAGGAATGGCGAAGAAAACTTCTCAATGGAGCTTTTGCGCAACGGTTTAACAACACGGGATTTAGTCCCTAATCTTAACTTATTTTCAAAAGTATACTGCGACGAAGAAGGCAATATGAATTTTGTTTCTTCTCATTGTAAAAAAGGAGATTTTATTACGCTTAGAACAGAAATGAATTTGCTCTTTCTACTGTCTAATACACCTAACCCTTTAGACCCGAGCGGAACGTATCCTTCTGTTCCAATTGAAATAACCGTAGATGAAGCAGCTCCTGTAAGCTCAGATGACTACTGTTTAAATTTTAGACCTGAAAATAAACGAGCGTTTGAAAACACATGGTCTTATGACCTATTGCTTGGAAATAAAACATTATCAAGGATTTAAAAATGAAGGAGGCTTCTATAATGGCTGTATTTAATCGAGTGGAAAGCAACAGGAAAATAGAGAACGCAATTTATGATGAAACGGTACTGGCTGGGGACGGCTGGATGCACGAACTTAAACCAGGCCAAACTCTTAGAATAATAGATGTAGAAGGCAATCAAGCAGCGGATACTTTATTCTTTGATGCTGAAAACCTAGAAGATCATTACAGTGCAGTATCTACGATTGCTAATCAAGGAAACATTTATTTATCCACCGGCACAGTGCTGCTTTCTCAATCTGGCAAAGAACTAGTTAAAATTGTTGCTGACACGTGCGGACGCCACGACACCTTAGGCGGAGCTTGTTCGGCACAAAGCAACACCGTACGTTATGCACATGACACGCTTCCGATGCATAACTGCCGAGATACATTTATGCTGCAGCTATCAAAATATGATAGCCGCTACACCAAAAGAGATTTAGCACCAAACGTAAACTTTTTTATGAATGTCCCTGTGACCCCAAGCGGCGGATTAACGTTTAATGACGGGGTATCTGCCCCTGGATACTATGTAGAAATGGAAGCTATCAATCCTACACTTGTATTGATCAGCAACTGCCCTCAGCTTAACAACCCGTGCAACGATTATAACCCTACCCCTATTCGCTTAGTTATTTGGAATTCATTATAAAAAGGAGTGTTCATCTATGTTTACAAAAGTATTAATTGCGAACCGAGGAGCAATTGCCGTTAGAATTGAGCGAACATTACGACATTTAGGAGTGGAATCTGTAGCTGTTTATACAGAAGCTGATCAAGACAGCCTGCACGTTGATGAAACAGATGAAGCCATTTTAATTGGCAGCGGCCCGGTCAAAGAAAGTTATTTGAACGAAGACCTTATTCTAGATATTGCAAAGAAAACAGGCGCGGAAGCTATTCATCCAGGCTACGGTTTTTTAAGCGAAAACGCGGAATTTGCTCGTCGCTGTCAGGCTGAAGGAATTGTATTTATTGGTCCTACACCTCAGCAAATGGAAATATTCGGATTAAAACATTCAGCTCGGGAAATTGCGCAAAAAGCCGATGTGCCTTTGCTGCCCGGTACACCTCTTATTACAGATGTATCAGAAGCTGTATGTGCTGCTGAAGAGATTGGCTATCCCGTTATGTTAAAAAGTACGGCTGGCGGCGGCGGAATTGGAATGCGTGTTTGCCAAGATGAAAAAGCGCTTCAAACAGCTTTTGACTCAGTTTGCCATTTAGCACAAACAAACTTTAAAAACAGCGGTGTTTTTTTAGAGAAATACATTCAAAAAGCTCGCCATGTAGAAGTTCAAATCTTCGGGAATTCTTTTGGAGAAGTAGTGGCTTTAGGAGAACGCGACTGCTCTATTCAGCGAAGAAATCAAAAAGTAATTGAAGAAAGCCCAGCTCCAAACTTCCCTTCATATATACGGGAAAATATGCTGCAAGCAGCTACGCGACTAGCTAAAGAAGTCGGATATCGAAGCGCAGGAACGGTAGAGTTTCTTTATGACGCCGAAGCGGAGAAATTTTATTTTTTAGAAGTAAATACTCGCCTTCAAGTAGAGCACGGCGTTACAGAAGAAGTGTTAAACGTTGATTTAGTAGAATGGATGCTTAAAGAAGCATGCGATGAGCTAGTAAACCTTCCTTCTTTGCTTCCTGTGCCTTCAGGTCACAGTATCCAAGCTCGTATTTATGCAGAAGATTGCTTAAATGATTTTCGTCCCAGCGGCGGGCAAATCGACCAAGCAATGTTCTCTAAAAGTGCTCGAGTTGAAACGTGGGTACGAGACGGGATTACTGTAACATCACTTTATGATCCTATGCTGGCTAAAATTATCGTTCATGGAAAAACACGAGAAGAAGCCCTTCTAAAATTGAGCGCTGCTTTAAAAGAAACAAGATTATACGGCGTTACTACTAATCTTCAATACTTGCAGAGACTGCTAGAAGAAAAAGCGTGCAAAACAGGCGACGTGTATACTCAAATGCTTAACTCATATAATCCGAGCGAACAAGCACTCGAAGTCTTAGACGGAGGCGTTCAGTCCACTGTTCAAGATTATCCGGGACGCACCGGGCACTGGAACGTAGGGGTTCCTCCGTGCGGTCCAATGGATCCTTTTGCCTTTCGCATAGGAAATAAACTTCTCGGAAACTCCCCGGATGCACCAGGGATTGAAATGACTCTCCGAGGCGGCTCTTATAAATTTAGAGACAATCTATCTTTTTGCATTACGGGTGCTAATATGCATGCTACATTAGACGAAGCTGAAATCCCTATGTATAAGACCATTAGAGCAAAGCCGGGACAAATTCTTTCATTTAGTGAAGCAACCGAAGGAATGCGTACGTATTTACTGATTGGCGGCGGACTTGATATGCCTAAAATATTAGGCAGCTCTTCTACTTTTACACTAGGAAGCTTCGGGGGACACGGCGGTAGAGCACTGCGTACGGGAGATGTACTGCGTGTCTCTGACTACTCTCACGTTGAAAATGAACTTGCCCTTCCCTATCAGCCAGCCATGTCTAAAGAATGGTCAATCGGGGTAATTCCCGGTCCTCATTGTACAGAAGAGTTTTTACAGCCAGAATATTTACAGCAGCTAACAGATACAAAGTGGGAAGTTCATTTTAACAGTTCTAGAACAGGCGTGAGGTTAATAGGCCCCACTCCTTTTTGGACCCGTGAAGATGGAGGAGAAGCCGGTTTGCATCCATCAAATATTCATGATAACGCATATGCCATCGGCACCTTAGACTTAACGGGAGATATGCCTATTTTACTTGGCCCAGACGGTCCGAGTCTTGGCGGCTTTGTTTGCCCTGTTACCACCGCTTCAGCAGAGTTTTGGAAAATAGGACAGCTTCATCCCGGAGATAAAATTTCGTTTAAATTAATTGACCTTGAACAAGCTGAAAAACTCAAATGTACTCAGGAAGACTTTTTGCAGCATATCGGAACACCTGCATCACTTCCTGTACTTACAAATCCAGTAGCACAGCGGCTCAAAAGCGATTATCCGCTGCTGATTAACGAAACGAAAAAGAGACGCTTCCCATTTTCCGTCCGCTGCTCAGGAGATGCGAATATACTTGTGGAATATGGAGAAATGGAGCTTGATCTGCTGCTTCGCTTCCAAGTACATGCTTTAATGGAAGCTATTCAAAAGCGTGAAGATTTGCCGGTTCTAGATTTAACGCCTGGTATCCGTTCTCTTCAAATTCATATTGATGCAGCAAAAATCTCTATTCTTGAACTGTGTCAGCATATTTCTGCTATTGATCACGCGCTTTCTCCGCTTGAAGAAATGGAAGTTCCGTCTCGTATTGTAAAACTTCCACTTTCATGGGATGATCCTGCGACTCAATTAGCTATTGAACGCTATCAGCAAAACGTTCGTCCAGATGCACCCTGGTGTCCAAGCAATCTAGAGTTTATTCGCCGAGTAAACGGTCTGGACCACCTTGAAGATGTTAAACGAATTGTATTTGACGCTAATTATCTTGTAATGGGGCTTGGAGATGTATATTTAGGCGCACCTGTTGCTACACCTCTAGACCCTCGTCACCGTTTAGTTACAACGAAATATAATCCTGCCCGTACATGGACGCCTGAAAATGCAGTTGGTATTGGCGGTGCGTATATGTGCGTATACGGAATGGAAGGTCCTGGCGGCTATCAATTTGTGGGACGCACGATTCAAATGTGGAACCGACTTCGTCAAACGGAAAGTTTTGAAGCAGGAAAACCGTGGCTTCTTCGTTTCTTTGATCAAATTCAATTTTACCCAGTAGAAGCAGACGAGCTTTTAAAACTGCGCGAAGATTTCCTTCGTGGGAGATTTGAAGCAAATATTACGGAGACAACGTTTAAACTTGGAGAATATTTAGATTTTCTTTCATCCATTGAAGAAAGCACGGCTGCTTTTCGTCATACCCAGCAGGGTGCTTTTCAAACAGAACGAGAAAATTGGAAAGCACTTGGTTTAGCTGAGTACGTCTCTGAACATGAAACAGCTGAAATTATGGAACAAGAACTGCCCGAAGGTACGGAAGCCGCGCGCTGTACAATGCCGGGAAGCGTATGGAAAGTTCTTGTAGAAGAAGGACAAAAAGTTGAAAAAGGCGATACGTTAATTATCGAAGAAAGCATGAAAATGGAGTTTCCGCAGCTAGCACCTATGGATGGATATATCAGTTCGATTCATGTAAAACCCGGCGATGAAGTACAAGCTGGACAGCTGATTGCCGGTATAAAAGCCTTTGCTCCAATTACTCATTAAGGACGGTGGATACAATGAAAACAGTGACCTTGCCTAAAACATTTTCGGTTCAATGGTTACGTAATATGTATATCAAAAAAGAATTAACTCCGGAAGATGTAGTACATCAAATTTTCACGCGTGTAGAAGCTGACAAAGACATGAATATTTGGATTACCCCTCCTACACTCGATGAGTTAAAACCTTATCTGGATCGCTTAGCTACGCTAAGCCCTGAAGCGTTGCCTTTGTGGGGAATTCCATTCGCCATTAAAGATAATATCGATGTAGCACATGTACCGACGACAGCCGGATGTAAAGAATATACGTATATCCCTTCTGAACATGCTACGGTTATTCAACACCTTATCGATGCAGGTGCTATTCCTCTTGGAAAGACCAACTTGGACCAATTTGCTACAGGACTGGTCGGTACACGGAGCCCATATGGCGAAACGCACAATGCGTTAAAGCCAGAGCTCATTAGCGGCGGATCGAGCTCAGGGTCAGCTGTATCCGTAGCTCGGGGGCATGCTGCTTTTTCTTTAGGCACCGATACAGCAGGTTCAGGGCGGGTTCCAGCTGGTTTAAACCGTCTAATCGGCTATAAACCTTCCCTCGGAGCTTGGTCATCTGCAGGTGTAGTTCCGGCATGTAAAAGCTTAGACTGCGTCACTGCTTTTGCTCATGAATGGAGTGACGTACTGCTCGTAGATTCCATTATTAGAGGAGTAGACGATCGAGACCCATGGTCACGCTCCGTTGTTCGGGCTTCTTCGGCGCTTCCTGAAAAAATTTATATGGTAAAAGAACCGCTTTCGTTTTACGGGCCGTTTGCTGAGCAGTACGAAAAAGCGTGGAAACAAGCTGTGAAAAAGATTGAAGATTTATCTATTCCCATCAAATACATTGACGGCTCGTATTTAAGTAAAGCAGCTGCTTTATTATATGACGGCCCTTACGTAGCAGAGCGCTGGGCTGACTTAGGAGAATTTATCACTTCTCATGAAGAAACAGCCTTTCCTGTAACCGAGCAAGTGCTTCGTTCAGGAGCTAAATCAGAATATGATGCTGCTGCTTTATTTCAAGCTTCACATAAGCTTCAATCCTTTAAACATAAAGCATATCATCAACTTAAAAATGCTGTTCTTGTTATGCCGACAGCAGGCGGAACGTGGACGCGGGAACAAGTAAGAGAAAATCCAATTGAAACAAACAGTGACATGGGGCGTTTTACAAACCATTGTAACTTACTCGACTTGTGTGCTGTCTCTCTTCCATCTCAAGATGCGGATCTTGATTTACCGTTTGGCATTTCATTTTTCTCTACATTTGACGGCGAACAATTCATTTGCGGACTCAGCGAATTGTTTTTAAATGGGGAACGAACGGCTGATTCAAAAAAAGATACAACATTAGTAGCTGTTTGCGGTTTGCATATGCGCGGGTTTCCACTTGAATCTCAAATGCGTGAACACGGAGCTTCGTTCGTACGAAAAGACCAAACCGCTCCTTATTACCAGCTTTTTAAACTGCCTACTTCTCCAGCAAAACCGGGGCTGTTGCGAACACATCAACAAGGAGAAAAAATTGAGGTTGAACTTTGGGAAATGCCTTTATCACTACTCGGCTCTTTTGCCGATTCTATCCCTTCTCCTCTCGGACTAGGCAAAATCACTCTTGAAGACGGCAGTGAAGTAGCGGGTTTTCTTTGTGAAGCTCATGCGACAGAAGATGCGGAGGATATTACGTCTTATAGAAGCTGGCGGGCTTTCTCAACTTACTAATAAATCGATTATTTACTAAGCTGTTGAGTACATTCTCAGCAGCTCTTTTTTATCAAACCTTCACTGTATATAAAAATAAGAACTTAGCATTAATTATGACAAAGTGAATGTATGATGTCACACTTTTATATTTATTCTTGATTCTTACGTTTACCGTTTTAACAGAGAATACCCCCACTTTAAGCTTGCTAAGTGGGGGTACTTCAATTAAATAAACCTAAAAGGTAAGCTGCACAATGCTCTTCAGAATACCTATCGTGTAGAATGGAAACGCAGCTGATCTTGATGAGAAACATACTTCTTGCGCGGATGCTTATCTAAGTATTGTTTAGCAGTTTGTAAACATTGGCGCGCAAACTCTTCATATCCTAGTTCGTTGGCGCGTTTTACATTTGGCAACTCTATGGAATAAGGAACCTGCGGGATACGATTAATAATACTTGCAACATCAATACCTTCTTCATTTAAATACAATCGTTCTTCTCTAAGAACTCGAGTCATTTCCTCCTTCGAACTCGGAATTTCCGCAGAAGCATTGCAAAGATGAAGATAGCGAAACCACTCACGAGGCACGTCGTCCAAATCTTCCACCTTATCTCCTGATCGATGAAAATGGTGGATATCAATCATAAGACCTGCATTTTCACGATTAGCCGTATGAAGAACATCCATTGCGCCTTTAAGGTTGTATACGCTCCCAATAGGAACAAATTCTAATTCAATGGTTAACCCAAAAGGCTTAGCTAGATCACAGAGTTCAGCAAAGCATTCGATACCAAAATTGCGATCGTCCGTCCAAATGCTGCTAAGAACGTGACGTCCTCCAAGTTCAGCAGCTGCTTCCATTGCAGGTAAGTAACGTTTTGGATTAACTCCCTCATAGATACGTGCTAACTCTATATCAAGAAGCTTCACTCCTGTTTCTGACATAGCAGATTTTGTTTCTCGCATCAGCTGCTTATTTTCAGCTAACGCATAGTTAGGCTCTCCAGGCAACCCCATGTAAATAGGCCTTAAACTAACAAAATCATATCCTGCCTTCGCAGCCATATACGTCATTTCAGGCGGGGAACATCCAAGAACAGTAAGATACGCAAGGGAAAATTGATTAGGCATTTTATAAATTCCTCCTTTTTCCAAACTAATTAGATCGATCTAATCGAAATGACGATATATGCTTATAAACGTCCTATATATTGATTTGATTTTAATTCTCTGTAGGCAGTCTTAATACAATCATCTTCGTTTCAGTCATTTCTTCAACGGCGTAACGTGGACCTTCTCTGCCAATACCGCTGTTTTTCACTCCGCCATATGGCCAATGATCTAATCTAAAGTTAGATGTTCCATTAATAACTACACCGCCCATTTCAAGAGAATGAGCTACTTTATAAGCCAAATCCATTTTGTTCGTAAAAATCCCTGCTTGAAGACCAAAAGCAGAATCATTTGTCTCTTCAATAGCTTCTTCAATCGTATCGTACGGCACAATACTAATAATAGGGCCAAATACTTCTTCACAAATAACTTTACTTTCTTTAGAAGGGTTTAGTAGAACGGTAGGTTCCACCGTAGCTCCGCGGCGCTTTCCTCCGCATATCACTTGTGCCCCCGACTGTACGGCCTCATCAATCCAGCTCGTCACTCGCTCAGCTGCATGGACATCTACTACACACCCTACATCCGTATCAGGCAATAAGGGATCTCCGATTTTAAGTTTCAGCACCTCTTCTTTTAAAAGATTGGTAAACTCAGAGACCACGGATTGATGTACATAAATTCTCTGAACAGAGATACAGCTCTGACCGGAATTGCTAAATCCGGTTTTAGCACACATAGCCGCAGCACGGTTTAAATCTGCGTCGTTATGGACGATCGTTGCAGCATTTCCTCCTAGCTCTAGCAATACTTTTTTCATTCCAGCTAGCTCACAAATATTTTTACTAGCTACCGTTCCACCTGTAAATGAAATAATGTTCACGCGATCATCTTTTACAATTTGCTGTGCAACCTGTCTTCGACCAAGCACCATATTTACAGCATCTTTAGGAAATCCTGCCCGCAGCAGCAGCTTTAAGAGCTCTGTTGCAATTAAAGTTGTTTGCGAAGACGGCTTTAAAATCACACTATTCCCAGCAGCAAAAGCCGGCCCAATTTTATGGCATACAAGATTTAAAGGAGCGTTAAACGGTGTGATAGCCGCTACAACACCAACGGGCACTCGAAAAGTAGATGCAATAGCTTGTGCACCACGTTCTGAAACATCTCCAGGCAATGTTTCACCAATCAATCTTTTTGCTTCTTCCCCTGACAGTTCCAATGTTTCGATTGAACGGGCCACTTCGTCCAGCGTATTTTTCAAAGGCTTTCCTAATTCTAAAGAAATAAGTCGAGCGAATTTTTCTTTCTCTTGTTCTAGTAATAGAGCCGCTTTCTTTAAAATTTTAGAACGCTGGTAAGAAGAAAGGGCGGCGACATGTTTTTTTGCTTCATAGGCTGATGCTAATGCTTTTTCAACATCTTCTTCATTCGCTAATAGCTGCTCACCTATGACTTCTCCAGAATAGGGGTTTTTTATTAAAGCAACTTCTCGATCTTCAATAATCCATCCACCGTTAATATAAGGCTGTGATTTCTTTTGAATAGTTTCTATCATGTTTAGCACCAACTTTTCATTTTTATTAAACAAACTTTTATATAAAACAAGGCCTGAACGTTTTTACATGAGAGGAAAATAGATCGATCTAATTTATTTTAATTTAAACGCTCCCATCACCTCCTAAAAGGTTATCATGTTCACGGCTTAGTTATACTAATTTCTCTTGAACCTTTGGCTTGGCATGAAGTTCTGAACAAGGACCTGCTTGCAGCATATAGCTTCCACCGTCATGACCAATTACTTGCTTCACCTCTTTTGCTGCTTCAATAAGCTTGTTAAGATCAATGCCCGTATGAATTCCCATTTCACTTAATCCATGAACCAGATCTTCTGTAGCTATATTTCCAGTAGCACCTGGAGCGTAAGGACACCCTCCTAAACCGATAATAGAACTATCAAAATGAATAACACCCTGCTGCAAAGCAGCCACTACATTAGAAAATGCCATTCCTCTCGTATTGTGCAAATGCATGGAGAAAATAATGCCGGGATAATTTTGTTTAAGAAACCCTAGCATACGATACACTTGCTTAGGATTTGCCATCCCTGTTGTATCCGCTAAAGAAATTTCTTCGACGCCCATCATTCTGTATCGTTCTACAATAGAAGAAATGCGTTCTATAGCAACTTTTCCTTCATAAGGACATCCAAACGCTACCGAAATTGAACCTCCCACTTTAACGTTATGCTTTTCCGCTAATTCGATAATAGGATAAAAACCTTTTTGGGCTTCTTCTACAGAACAATTTGCGTTAGACAAGCTGTGAGAATCTGTAGCTGAAAGCATAAGCTTTAACTTTTTCACTCCGGCGTCAATGGCTCTCTGTGCACCTTTTACATTCGGCACTAACGCGCGAAATTTGATATTTGTTAAATCTTGAACACTTTCTACGACCTGCTCGGCATCCTTTAACTGAGGAATCGCTCTCGGATGTACAAAAGATGTAATTTCCATTGATTGAATGCCTGTCTTGGCTAGCTGACGGATAATAGATATTTTTTCTTTTGTAGGAATCCACTCATGTTCAGCTTGAAACCCATCCCTTGGGGCTACTTCACAGATTATGACTTTTTCCGGTAATTCTATTTTTTGAATAGTATTCATTAAATAACCCCCTTTTCTTTTAACACCGCTAAGTCTTCACTTGATAACCCCAGTTTTCCGGCTAGAATTTCTTCATTATGTTCTCCCAATTCAGGGGCACGATGACGAATTGCTCCCGGTGTATGTGAAAACTTTGGCACTACTCCCGGAACCTTAATTTTCCCTAGGCGGGGGTGCTCTACTTCTACAATGTTTTCTCGTTCTCTATACTGAGGATCATTAAATATATCTTCAATGCTGTAGATAGGGCTAACTGGCACGCCAAATGAATCTAACTTTGCCTGCAGCTCGTCTTGAGTGAAGGACTTAATCCAATTTGATACAATTTCCTGAACTTCATGATCATGCTTTAGACGCTCTACGTTTGTATAGTATCGCGGATCCTTTAACATATCTTTTCTTTCCATTGCCTCTGCAAGACGATCAAAGGTAGAGTCTGTACTGCATACTAATACAACAAACTTTCCGTCTTTTGTTTCATATGTGCCTGCAGGGCTTGAGTGACCTGCAAGTCCAGGGCTTCTCTCTCTTACTTTTCCGTTTTGATCATATTCAGCGATTAAAAACTCCATCATTCGAAAAATAGATTCATATAATCCCATTTCTACTACTTGACCTTCCGGCTGTTCGTGCACATCTCTATGATAGATAGCGCTTACACAAGCGAACGCGGTATATATGCCCGTTACATAATCTAGTAAAGAGTAAGAAGGACTGACGGGCGGACGATCTGAATATCCTTGTAAATAAGTATGTCCGCTAAATGCTGTCCCCGGTGTACCGAATCCAGCTTTTTCTCGATAAGGACCTGTTTGTCCATAACCTGATACGCGCACCATTACTAGCTTAGGGTTAACTTTTTTAAGCTCTTCATATCCTAAGTTCCATTTTTCCAGTGTACCCGGGCGAAAATTTTCAATTAAAATGTCTACGCCACTAATTAGCTTTTTGAAAATTTCTGCTCCTTCTTCTGATCGAATGTCCAGCGTAACAGACTTTTTATTGCGAGCAAGTCCGGGCCACCTTAAAGGTTCAGTCCCTTTCCAAGGCCCTACAGTCCGAAGCGTATCTCCTTTTCCCGGAAGCTCAATTTTGGTTACTTCCGCCCCCAAGTCCGCTAGTAAAGTAGCTCCAAAGGGAGCAGCAATCATAGTAGAAATATCTAGTATTTGAACTCCTGTTAAAGGTCCATAATTTTTGGTTAACACGTTGAATCCCCTCCGGTAATAACTGTTTGTATGCTTAATTAAGATAATTAATTAGTAGATTTCCTTTGATATGTTAAAAACGAATACCATCAGTCGAAATATTAAGATTACTTATTTTTCTAAAGTTAACTCTTTTTCTTCTAATAGAATAGACTCTTTACTTTCAATCGGGTCTAAATCTGTTAATAGGAACGTATAGCTTAAAATTCCAATCACTAAAAAAGCAGCTGCTAAAAGGAAAGCATACATAAATGAACCCGTGGCTTGAACAATAAACCCAGTCGTAATAGGTGCAACAATAGCCATCGAGTTATTCCCAAATGTTAAAAGTCCCGTTAATGTTCCTACCGTTCCTTTTGGTGCAATAAATGTAGGAATGCTGTAGGCAACAGCAGATGTGACAACAAGACCTCCAAGTGCTGTTGAAATCCAAAATACAGCTACGTTCGCACTGTGAGTAAACGCTGCCCCAATAATTGACAAACCAAATACCATACCTATTACTAGAAAAAACTTGCTGACACGCGTCCGGTTATACCCTTTGTTAATAAGACGATCAACAAGCCAACCCCCGATTACTATTTCAGTAATGGTACCTACAATCCACGGTATGGCCGAGTACCAGCCTGATTTTAAAATAGACATGTTCATTTCTGTTGCTAAATATCCAGGAAGCCAAGTCAAGAACAAAAACCATGAATAGCCGTATGCCGCAAATCCAATGAATACTGCCCAGACTTTTCTTTTAGTTAGCAAATATCGAATGTTCTCCATTGCACTGCCTTTAACTTCTTCTGAACTTTGAGAACCGCCTTGAACAATGTAGTCATATTCTTCTTTCGTCAAACGCTCATCTTCATGAGGTTCACGATACCAGATCCAATAAACAATAGCATATATGAAACTAAGAATAGCAGTTGCTAAGAAACCGCCTCGCCAGCCCCACTCTGTTACAATTAGTGCTAATATAGGCGCTCCGATGGCGTTGGAAAGTTTGGATTGAGAATCATAAGCTGCAATAGCTTTTCCGCGTTCCTGACGCGGAACCCAATGGCTAACTGCTTTAGCAGCAGATGGAAAGAACGGTGCTTCTCCAACTCCTAACAGCACTCGAGATAAAATAATTAACCCCCATCCATTTGCTACTGCAGTTAAAAGACAAGCTACTGTCCATATCACGGTCGCTACACGCGTTACCCATTTTACGCCTATTTTATCTAGCAAAGGTCCTATAGGAAGTTGAAGTAAAGCGTAAGACCATGCAAATGCTGATAGGAAAATCCCCATCTGACCTGCTGTCAAGTTAAATTCTTTTTGTAACAATGGCATAGCAATGGACATATTAATTCGATCAAAATAGTTTACAACTACACCAACCGCAATCAAGAATACAATCGACCAACGATGTTTTTTCATTCTTTTCCCTCACTCATAAGATTTTAAGTATACGCTTTCATTTTTGCGAAATATCTCTTTGCTCAGATCCCATTTATAATTACTTGCTTACATAAAATCTGTCTGAACTCAAGTTGAAAGATGGCAATGCTGAAAACCTAATCCTCTAGCTATTTACTTATTCTTTTATCCTTTCATAAAAACATTTTATTAGTGAAACTAAAAAGATTAATAGAAAGTTCTAATTAGAACGATCTAATAAATTTTTATTAGAACGATCTAATTCCAGCGGGAATCTCTTCACATATTGCGGAACGGTGCTTATATTTTATGATCTACTCAAATATCCGAACATGATGATCAACGTCTGCTTTTTTAATTTCTCATTTTAACACCTGCCTTTTTTCGCGAAGCGTCGTATTTTGACACAGCCTAATATAAAATCAATTCAAACTTGAGCTTTAGTATACTGAATTACATTTGCCTGCGCAATATATATTTCTAATTTTTAGAAAATTAAAATAAACACTTTTTAAATATAATAAACCCGAAAATAACTGTATTATTTTTACAAATATTTCTCTTATCGCGTTAAAAAAACAGAAAATACAGACACTTCATTCGTCCAATTCTAGTAAGGTTTGAAGATACGCGTTTTTAATACTGTAAGCTTGGTTCAAACATTTGTTCCTTAATATACTCCACAGGCATCTCTTTTCCTGTCCACAATTCAAACGCCATGGCCCCTTGCCAGATCATCATTCCTATTCCATTAATGGTGTGACATCCAATTGATTCAGCTTGTTCTAACATTTTTGATCTCATAGGCATATACACGACATCGGTTACAATTAAATCCGGACGCAGCATTGATATATCTTCAATAATGCTGAATTCTTCTAACGGTTTCATTCCCACTCCTGTTCCATTTGTCAAAATATCGCTCGTTTTAATTTCTTCTCTTAACCTGTCTGTATCTTCAAGAGAATACAGCTTCGCTTTACATGAAACATGTTTCATCTCTTCATTAATAATTTTTACGTTTTCTACAGCTTTTGAATAAAATTCATCGTGACGAGCAAAAATTGTTAATTCTTCAAGCCCTTCTAAAGCTGCTTGAATAGCAATGGGCGTCGCTGCTCCACCCGAACCGATCAACGTCATTTTTTTTCCTGTGATATCCACGCCGTGCTCTTTTAAATTTCGAATGTAACCCATGCCGTCTGTGCTATGCCCAACTAGTACGCCATTATCATTTACGACGGTATTGACAGCTCCTGAAAATTTGGCGCTGTCTGCTAATTCATCAAGAAACGGGAGAATTTTTGTCTTATTGGGCATGGATACATTAAAACCTTTAACATTTAACGCTCTCAGCCCTTTAATTGCATCTTCTAACGAGTCATTTCCTACTTCAAAAGCTAAATAAGCATAATTTAATCCCAGTTTTTTAAAGGCCATATTATGCATAGATGGTGACAATGAATGTCCAATTGGAGTTGCTAAAAGGCCGATGAGCTGAGTTTTACCATTAATACGCCCTACGCTTTTCATGATTTTACCTCCTGTTTTATTAAAATTCAGAAATATGTGTGGTACCTAACCTGTACTTTTTCAGCTTATTTTCATTTACAATCAAACACATTTCATATTCATATAATACAGGTAATTAGATCGATCTAATTTTAAGATATACTGACTATTCAACCAACCTGTAACAAGCTGCATTCAAAACCAAAGCTGCTCTACTCACATGTAAAAATAAAGAAACCGCTTACAAATTTACGACTTTAATAACATACGTTTGACACGTACTGTACGTTTTACCTCCCTTCCCAAGGCAGCATTTCTCAACATTACTAGAAACAAAGCTTTCACCTATACCTGGCTTCTTTTATTAAATGAATGCAGTAACACCCGGTGAACCAAGACAACTCTTAGCGACCTTATGTATCATAGTATCACATTTTTTAAAAAGGAAAAATGCTTTTTTGTTACTTTTCAGAAAAATCTTTTTATTTAAAGAATTTCTTTATATTAAAATAAAGCTATAACCATAATTATAGCTTTATTCTTGAGCGTGGCCTTCTCTTCTCTTTTTCATCCACCAGCCTGCACCAACTATCACTCCGATTATAAGAATAACAAATATTAAACGATCAACATCATGCAAATATTTTTGGATTTTTTCAATATCTCCAAGTCCTCCTACATAGAGCAAAAAAACAAACCACGGAAAAATGCCTAAGGTGCTGTATAAAACAAAGTCCCTAGATTTGATTTTACTAAGACCTGCCAAATAGGTTATATAGTTTGCGATACTGATGGGACGAGAAATCGTAATACTCCATTTTCCATATTTATGAAACCATTTTTGGGCACGCTTTATATTTTTTTCACCAAACCAGCGCTTGGTAATAGATTCAAACCTGTATCCCATAACGAACGGAATATAGTTGAATGCGATATAAATAACGGTATTGACAGCTGAAACAATAAGGATTTTCCATATTGAGAGCTGCAGCACAGAGCCAATAAGCAAAATCGATAACGTACACGGAAAAGGAATTGCCGCAGCTTCGATGGCTGTAGCAATAAAGATGCCCACTATGCCTAAATTTTGTACAAAATCAATAAACCCTTGCACCTTTTTTCTCCTTTCAATCATACAAATTTCACGTTCTTTCATCATAACTCAAACTATTCAAAATTTCACGATTTCAAAGCAATTTTACTAGTAAAAAAAGCTCATACGCACCCGTTTGCTATATTTGATTATCTTCTATCATATGCAGTTTATAAGTGAAGTAACGCAAAAAAAGAAAATAGCAGAAAAAAACTCTTTTATTAGTTGTAATAAAAGAGTCTTTTCTGTCCTACTATTATTTAACTTTAGCAATAATTTTCCCTTTCACATGGCGTTTTGAAAGCTCTTCTAATGCACTTGGCACTTCTTTTAACGAGATGATGCGCTCAATCATCGGAGCTACTTTCTTCTCTGCTACTAATGCTAAAAGCTCATCACCCATTTTTGCTAAATCCGCTTGCGCAATCATGTCATCAATGTGATGTGCAGCATTTAAAGCTACTTCATGATAAGAAATCACCTTTGTAAAAGGCTTTACTTTTGTATAATCAGGTGCACCAGCAATATGTGCTAAATGTCCTCTATAGGCAATCATATCTAAAGAATCCGTTGCGTTCTTTGCGCTCACCGTATCAAGCACAGCATCTAAGCCGCGGCCATTTGTCAGCTCCAATACTTTTTCCACGACGTTTTCCTCGCGATAATCAATTACATAATCAGCTCCTAACGACTTCACATACTCATGATTATGTACTGAAGCTGTTGAGAAAACGGTTTTTCCAGCGTTTTTAGCAAGCTGTACGCCAAAGCCTCCTACGCCTCCAGCTCCTCCATGAATCAAGATGGTTTGAATATGGTTCATTGGAAGTTTACGAAATAGTGTTTCATAAGCTGTGTAACCTGCAGTAGGCAAAGCAGCAGCTTCTTCAAATGTAACAGCATCAGGAATGCGCGAAATTGAATGAGCAGTCGTAACCGCATATTCAGCATATCCGCCTTTTTTCATAAAGTCCCCGTGATAGACAACGCGGTCTCCTTTTTTCCAGTCAACTACTCCTTCTCCAACTTCATCAATTGTCCCAGCTACATCTAAACCTAGAATGTGAGGATATGTCCAATGAGGGTTTCCGTTAGTAGCCGTTTTATAATCTACGGGATTAAGTCCCACTGCGTGAACTTCAACTACTACTTCCCCTTTATTTGGAAGAGGTTTTTCTATTTCTTCTACTTTCATTTCTGTCCATTTATTTTTATCTTGCAATAATAATGCTTTCACAGCCTAACTCTCCCTTTTAAATCATTTGCCTAGCGTTGCTTTTATTATTTTATCTAAAAATGATTTGCTTACTATTTTTATTTTAAAGAGAGCTTGTCTATAATACAAATTAGAAAATAAATAGATATCCATAAATAAATTTATAAGAAAGGATGACATAAATGATTGATTTTGAATGGTATCGCAGCTTTATTAGCATTTACAAATATCGATCTGTTTCTGAAGCAGCCAGAGTGAGGATCTTAACGCAGCCGGCCATGAGTCAGCACTTAGCTGCTTTAGAAGCTGAAATAGGCGAAGGTTTATTTATCCGTGCACCGAGAAAGATGATTCCAACAGAAAAAGGTAAAGAACTGTACACGCGTATTGTCCCGTTAATTGAAAGTCTAGAAGCTGCTTCAATTGAATTAAAAATGACCGCTTCATCTCCCGACGCGCTGCCGGTCGTAAAAATTGGTTCTCCCGTAGAGTATTTTACCGAACAAGCTTTAGAAAGAATAAAAGATGCAGGTATCCGCTGCTACAGCCAGTTTGGTATTGCTTCTGTTTTGCTTGAAAAGATACAAAGCGACGAAATTGATATTGCGATTACAACCCAAAGATTGCAAATACCTGGAATTGAATATACGGTCATTGAAGAAGAAGAGTTTGTCTTAACCGTCCCTCCTTCTTTTGAAATGACAGCTAGTAAAGACGTAGAAGATTTTTTATATAATCAGCGGTGGATTAGCTATGGTCTTGAACTTCCTATTATCAGGAGATTTTGGCGGCAGCATTTTAAAAAACGACCTGAAATTCAGCCTCATCATGTAATTCCAAATCTTCAAACGGTGTTAAAAGCCATTCAGCATCACATGGGAATCAGCCTGCTTCCCCGCTATTTGATTCAAGAAGCGCTCCGAGAAAAAAAGGTAAAAATTGAACTTGAACATTTAGCGGTAAAAAATCAGATCTTTCTTGCTTATAAACTTAAGCATCGAGATCATCCAGTCATTCAAAAAACGATACGCTCGTTAAAAAAAGAAGAGGTTGAGAAATAATGACATGAATCCATTCTAAAGACGAACAAACAGGATACATGAGCTGAACCGCTTGTGACACCGCAGTTGAATTCCGTGCAAGGCTTCGCTTTCCGCGGGCGGCCGCTGAGCCTGCTCGTCGCTTACGCTCCTGCGGGGTCTCACCTGTTCCGCTTTTCCCGCAGGAGTCTTCACCTTGCCCTCCAATCAACTGCTAGAAGAAACGAAAACAGATGAAACCTACATTCACTATAACAAAAGAAAACGAACCACTAGTCAAACATGTTGATTAATGGCTCGTTTTTCACCTCGTCTAAAATCATTTTGTCCCAGCCTCTT
The DNA here is from genome assembly GCF_028369225.1 of Priestia sp. AB. Lineage (NCBI taxonomy): Bacteria > Bacillati > Bacillota > Bacilli > Caryophanales > Bacillaceae > Priestia > Priestia sp. AB. The sequence goes on along the minus strand of NZ_JAQMYN010000005.1, from coordinate 363,804 downwards.
CTTTTTTTGACAGTTGCTGTGCTGAATCTACTCCTACTAAATCTAAAAAGAAAATAAAAATAGGAATACCAAGAATCAGCCCCCATACGCCTAAGAAGTGTTCACCAAACACTAAAATGATAAACGTAATGAACGTTGGCAAGTTTGTTTTAGATGACATGAGCTTTGGATTTAATACATAGCTTTCAAGTGCGTGAAGTACTACCACCATAATTAACACAGATAGTACTTTTACACCGCCTCCTAAACTGTAAGCGATTGTACAAAGTGGAATGAGTGAAACAAATACCCCAAGAACCGGCACTAGCCCTAGTAGAAAGACCATAACGCCAAGTGCAAGCAAATTAGGAAACCCTAACACCCACAGCGCAATAACGGATAAAATGCTGTTCACAAAAGCGATAATAAACTGAACTTCTATTACCTTGCCGAAGGAATTAACAAATTTTCTCCCCAAATAGCCCGCTTCTTTGAAAAACCAGCCCAGCCTAGATTGTTCCAATTGGACAAATAATCGGTGAATCCGCGACTTTTCAAGTAAAAAGAATAGGCTTAACAAGAGTGCTAAGAAAACTTGTGCACTTACTTTTCCAATATTAGATAAATAGCTGTATACTAAATCAATATTCTGCTGAATATTCTCCGGTGATTTGAATCTCTTTAGATTATCGATAATATAGGTGACGAATGTATTATCAGGGGGGTGCTTGTAAAAATACATCAGCTTCTGTACAAGCTCGGTAACTTGCGTCATAATAACCGGGATGTATACATATCCTACAATACCGAGGGCCCCAATCAGTGCGATATAGATGACGATGAGTATAAGCGTTGAATTAAGCGGAAGCTTTCTTCTTAACGTTTGTTGAAAACGACCAATTAAAAAGGTAAAAATAAACGTAAATAACAGCAGTTGAAGCATACTTCTAATGCTGACAAGTAAAACTGTAATGATAATAAGCGTAATGATGCGAACAGTAAGTTTGTTGTGAAGCCAACTTCTTGCAATATTCATGAAACCTTCAATTCTCCTATCTCTCTTTTTCCCAAGTCATTTGTATACATATAAATAAAACGGATACGCTAGACGCTCATATCCGCTTTCGCTATATATAGTGTATCATTTAATATTCAAATTTTACTATATTTCGGCGCTTTTTATTATGTCTTTATTTTCTCTCCGCTATTCTTTTTCATTTTCCCATACATTATGATAAATTAGCTTGTCTAAATCCCTTCTTTTTTCCCAGTTAACTTGTTCTAAGATTGGTTTCTCAGGGTATTTATCTGTATAGCCAATTGACATGAGCGCTACAGGATCAATATGAGGAGGAATATGTAAAATGTCACGTACATCATTTTTCTTATAAAAACTTACCCAACCCATTGCCAGTCCTTCTGCATATGAAGCAAGCCACATATTTTGAATCGCACACGCAGTTGACATCATATCGGTTTCTGGAATTGAGTTTCTTCCGAGAACATGAGAGCCCCCTCTTGTTGGATCACACGTTACGCAAATAGTTAATGGCGCCTCTTTTAATCCTTGAATCTTGAGCTCTAAAAAATCTTCTTTCTTTTCACCTTCATAATGAATAGCCAGTGCCCTTCTCTCTTTATCTGCTGCCCAGGCAAGTTTATTTTTCACTTCTGTATCAGATACTAATATAAAATTCCAAGGCTGCATAAACCCGACGGAAGGTCCGCTGTGAGCAGCCTGTAGAATGTTATAGACCGTTTCATTCGGAATCTCATCAGACAAAAATGTTCGTACATCTCTTCTTCCATAAATCGCTTTGTATACCGCTTGCTTTTCGTCGTTTGTAAACGAATTCATCTTCTTTAACCTCCATTAAATTCTCTTTTTAACTATTTTTCTAAAAAAATATTAAAAAAATGTGATCCAAACTTTATGTTTTCTCGTATTACTATATGAATCTATCATAAAGGAGGTTGCAAACATGTTCAACGACGTTTTAATGAACTTATTTAACGCGGTAAGCAGCATCATTAACACAATTGGATAATTTGATTATACATATTTAGTAAGAGAGGAGGCATATTACATGCTAAACGAGGTACTTATGAACTTTTTTAACGCAATAAGCAGTATCATCAACACAATCGGATAAAAAAAGCACAAAGAAAAGGGTAACTGCCATTACCACCGTCTTTATGCTTTACTAATTCAAAATCATATATTTTACAATAAAAAGAACTCTTTGATTAGGAGTTCTTTTTATTTATCCTAACATGTTCCCTTTTATTTGTATATATGCCTTGCCATTTCAACAGATTCACTTATATGTTGCAAGCATACACATAGGTCTGCAGCTCGTAGTGCAGTTCTTTTAAGTCTTCAGCTGCTTGAGTCAATAACTTCTTTCGCTGAGCTGTATACACATCTAGAATAGCTCTTTCTACTTTTACCTTTTCTTCATATAAAATATCTAACTTATCTTCATTTCCTTCAAGGGAAATAGGCTTTAACATAGCAAATTGATAAATGGGTTGTCCATAATCCAATTTTGTTAAAATAGAACCTACTAATACATCCTGCGAGCATTCATATACGAAGTTTAACAGCGTACTTAGTTCTTCAAGACGAGAAATATCCAGCTCTGCATTTTCGTTGATCACAGTCCCTATATATTGAAAGCACTCTTCTTCTAACTCATTATAAATAGTTGTGATGCGGTGCAATACTTCATTTAACTTCATAAAGTTCCCCCTTTACACACGCTTCTTGATACAACCATATGACAAAACTTGGTGTTTTATACTAACGAAAAAGCGAGGAATATAAACCTCGCTTCTTCTTTTTACCGATACATACTGGCAATATCTTCAATAAACATAAGCGGTTCTTCTTCTGTTAGTTGTTTAATTGGAGAATAATCCTCTCCACCAAAACTTTGATCTATGTCTTCAATAAACGAAGAAACTTCTTCCGACTCTTCACGATTAGCCGTCATTTCGTATTTTTGTAATTCTGTACGATGCACGACGGATAAAATATGGCGAGGAAATTGCTGTTTCGTTTTTCCAAAACAGTATACCGGCTTGTGTTTCAAAAAGCGTTCTACTTCCTCTTGCCGGTTATAAATGCTTCCATGATCACCCCAAGCTACCACAACCAGTTCAGCATCCTCCACTGCTTTTTGAATATATTCACCTGTTCTTGTTCCAACAGCTTCTTCTTTTGAAAGCATGCGTAAAAACGAAACGTGGTCGGTTTGATAGCTGAATAAATAAACGATTTCTAAGACTCCAAATCCCCACTTTTGCGCCAGTTCTATGCATTTGGATACAGCTGTATCGTCGCTGTATTCATACGTATTTTCTGGAAATGACAAGATAAACGTAAGTTTACGTTCGTTTACTTCACTCCATTTGCATAATAGAGAGTATTTGTATGTGCCAGTTTCATCAAAAATAACTTCTTTTTTCACTGCTTCCATCCCCCTGCCTTCTTACAATCTTGTTACTTATCTATTGCAAATGAGCTAAGCAGTAATCGTAACCTTGACTGTTAAAAGTTTTATTTTATATGTATTTCAAAATCATGCCTTCATGACAACTTTTCTTCTATTTTTTCAAAAAGCAATTTTTTCTTCTATACATGCTTTTTACAGCTAGTGAACATTCACATATACATCTTTCCTCTTTTCGGACCTCCAGTCAAAATAGATAAAATCAAAAGAATGGTCTATAATAAAGAAATAACCAATGACCTTTTCACTCATGTTTTTGACAGTTACGGATTTTTTCTCAGCAGGTATGTTCAAAACTGATCCTCTGAGAAAATAGAAGATAAATTTGTGTAAAGAAAGGATTTTGTAAATGGCTACTACACACACATTTACAAGAGGAGAAGAAATTGCAAATGCGATTACACACGGCGTTGGAGCCGTACTCAGCATTGTTGGATTAACGCTTTTAATCGTACTTTCTTCGTTAGAAGGAACGCCTTGGCATGTTATCAGTTTTACTATTTACGGAGTAACCATGCTGCTTCTCTATGTCTCCTCTACGCTTGTCCATAGCTTTCCGGAAGGTAAGGTAAAGGATCTTTTTGAGATATTTGACCACTCTTCTATTTATTTGTTTATTGCCGGTACGTACACTCCATTTTTATTTATCGCAGTAAAAGGAACCACCGGCTGGACACTTTTTGGAATTGTATGGGGCATTGCTCTTGCAGGAATTGTATTCAAAGCTTTTTTTGTAAAGAAATTCCTTTTTATTTCCACCATTCTTTACGTATTTATGGGATGGATGATTGTGTTTGCTTGGGATTCGTTAACTCAAAACATTGCCCATCAAGGAATTGTCCTTCTCGTAGTTGGAGGCGTGTTGTATACAATCGGGGCCGTTTTTTACGTATGGCGAGGATTTCGTTTTCATCATATGATTTGGCATATGTTTGTTCTTGGCGGAACCGTACTCCACTTTTTAGCAATCATTTTATATGTATTGCCTATAACCAATTAAAAAAGGGCCAGAAGGCCCTTTTTTAATTGGTTATAGAATTCTTTACCACAGTTTTGCCATTTGAGTCACAAGCGTATAGACTCCTAGCACAGCCATAATAACGACCACAAAACCGCCAAAAACGGCAAGCCAAGTCGGATGCTTGTAATCGCCTACTATCTTCTTTTTATACGCCGCTATAAGCATCGTTCCAAGTGTAATAGGTAAGATTAACCCATTTAATGCTCCAGCTAAAATAAGCAGCGTGACCGGCTGGCCAATCGTTAAGAAAACCAGGGTTGAAATCGTAATAAATGCAATGATAATCCAGTTTTCATATTTCTCAATCCTTTTACTGAAGGATTTAATAAAGGAAACCGATGTATATGCCGAACCAATAACTGAAGTGATAGCCGCCGCTGCCATGACGACACCGAATAATTTATAGCCAATATCCCCTGCGGCTAACTGAAAAACAGAGGCAGGTGGATTATCAGGATTCAGCTTTAGTCCTTGACTCAACACACCTAGTGTGGCTAAAAATAGAAAAATTCGAATGATCGAAGCAATCGTAATACCGGATACTGCTCCTCTTGTTACTTCAGGAATCGCGGCTTTTCCTTTGATTCCTGCATCTAATAAACGGTGACCTCCTGCAAATGTGATATATCCTCCTACTGTTCCTCCTACAAGAGTAACAATCGCCATTACGTCAATGTGATCCGGCCAAAATGTTTTAGATACTGCTTCTCCTACTGGCGGAGCGGAAGAAACTGCAACATACACCATTAAAATAATTAATATTCCGCCCATTAATTGAGCAAAACGATCCATTAATTTTCCGGCTTCTTTGACTAAAAAGATTGCGATAGAAATGATAGCTGTAATGACTGCACCCGCTTTAGGAGAAATACCAAATAGCGCATTGAAGCCAAGACCCGCTCCTCCTACATTTCCAATATTAAATGCTAAGCCTCCGATTACAATTAAAATAGCAATAAATAAGCCGAGGCCTGGCAAAACATTGTTAGCGATATCCTGTGCTCTTTTTTCGGAAACGGCAATAATACGCCATACGTTTAGCTGAACGCCAATGTCTAATAAAATCGACAGTAAAATGACAAAACCAAAACTTGCGGCGAGAGCTTGTGTAAAGACCGTTGTTTGAGTTAAAAAACCTGGCCCCACTGCTGAAGTAGCCATTAAAAATGCTGCTCCGAGCAGCACGCTCCAGTTGCGTTCTTTTTTCATGATGTCACCTCATTGTGGTTGAATAATGATTTGTTCTTCTTTTAGCTTGTCACAAATAGCTTTGGCAAATTCAACAGCATGTGCACCGTCTCCATGAATACAAACGGTATCTGCTTGAATGGGAATCTCTTCATTTTGCACAGTAAACACTTTTTTTTCTTTGACCATTTTAATTACTTGAGAAATAGCCGCTTCTTCATCTTGAATCACGGCGTTTTCAACGTTTCTCGGCGTCAGCATACCGTTCTGTTGATAGGTTCGATCTGCAAATACTTCCTCAGACATACGCAAGCCTATTTCGTTTCCGGCTTTAATTAATTCACTTCCAGCCAAACCATATAAAATAGCTTCCTCACTAACATTATAAACGGCTTCAGCAACAGCTTTAGCTATGTCTTGATCCCCTGCAGCCATATTATATAAAGCGCCATGAGGTTTCACATGATGAAGGGCCCCTCCTTCTGCACGTATAAAAGCTGAAAGGGCCCCCATTTGATATACCATCAAATCATAAGCTTCTCGAGGCGTAATTTTCATATATCTACGTCCAAATCCAGCTAAATCTTGCAATCCGGGGTGCGCGCCAATCGCCACATTTTCACTCAAAGCCAGCTTTACTGTTTCTCTCATAACTGAAGGATCTCCGGCATGAAAACCACAAGCAATGTTTGCAGACGTTACATAGCGTAAAATTTCTTTATCATTTCCTAATCTATAGGTCCCAAAGCTCTCCCCTAAGTCACAGTTCAAATCAACGGTAGCCATCTTCTTCCTCCTTATATTTTCATTCGAAGTGCTCTTTTAATATGATTTATTTTCTTTTCCTGCTCCATATATAAATGCTGCGCTTCATCCAGTGAAATTGCTTGAAAAGAAACCTTTTTCCCTGGAGGAATTTGCGCCAGCGCTGAAAAATCTGCAGTTGCTACCTGTCCGATTCTAGGGTATCCTCCTGTGGTTTGATGATCTGCTAATAAAACAATGGGCTGCCCTTCTTTTGGTACTTGAATCGTACCGAACGTCACAGCGCTAGAGAGCAGCTCTTTTTCTTGACCAAGAACTAATTTCTTCCCTTTTAGCCTATAGCCCATGCGGTCAGATTGAGGAGTAACGTCAAATTCTTGATTAAAGAAATGTTGTTGACTTTCTTTTGTAAACCAATCAAATTCTGCACCTTTCATCGTGCGGATAATAGGCGTCTCGTATGAAGGAAGAAGTTTAGGATGAATCGTCCAAAAAGCCTGCTGAAAAGAGCGGCCCGTTTGCTTTTTCACCAGTTTCTTTATAATTGCTTCTCCTGTTTCTGTAGGAGGGTGGCTTAATACTTCGTCCCCTGACTGTAATGCTTTACCATGCAGCCCGCCTATCCGAGCGCGGAGTGAAGTAGATGTACTTCCCATAACTGCAGGAACATTAAAAGCACCGGAAACCGATAAATAAGAACGGCATCCTAAAATCGGAACACCAAACTGCAGCACGCTCCCTTTTTTCACATATAAAGGCCGCCACATCTTTACGGCTTCATCATTAACAGTTGGCGATAAATCCCCTCCCGTCAGGGCAATCAAAGCATCTTGCTGAAATTCAATTTTTGGTCCCATTAACGTAATTTCAATAACCGGCTGATTTTCTTGATTTCCTACTAATAAGTTGGCAATCCTTAAAGCAACTTTATCCATTGCCCCGCTGACAATCATGCCGTCCTTTTGATATCCATGTCTGCCGATATCTTGAATCGTTGTTAATAAACCGGGACGTATCACTTTAATACTCATCTTCATCCACCTCCTTTTGGGCTTCATATTCCGTTTCAGAAATGGAAACAAATCGGATACGATCACCTGCTTGAAGCAAGCTTGGCGAATCATTTTTTGGGTTAAATAGTGTAAGAGGAGTACGCCCGATTAATTGCCATCCTCCAGGTGTCTCGATTGGGTACACGCCGGTTTGCATTCCTGCGATGCCAACTGACCCTTTTGGGATGCTGTTTCTCGGTGATTCTTTTCTTGGAGTCGCAATTTCTTCGCTCATCCCTCCCAAGTAAGGAAAACCAGGAGCAAAGCCTAGCATATACACCAAATATTCTCCATTTGTATGAATGGAGATAACTTCATCAGGCGTTAATGAATGAAAAGCAGCTACTCTCTCTAAGTCCGGTCCGTACTTTCCTCCGTAACACACCGGAATTTCAATTTGTCTAGCGACCGCTTCAGATTTTTCTTCCTGGCGGAAAAGCAGTTCTTCAATATATATAGATATTGCTGTGTAAGGATTTCTTCTTCCTTTTTCACTCATTATCCAAGGATCATAATAGATTGTAACTGTTGTAAAAGCCGGCACATATTCAATCATTCCCTTACATAATGATTGCTCTAGCACCTCAGTAAATTGCTGAATACGTTTATGTATGCCGAAATTAATTTCGTCTCCAAATGAAACGACAATGCCGCTGTCACCAAGAGGATAAAGTCGATAATCGTGACTCATTCCGTCTCCTCCTTTTTACTTAGTATTATTTGAGCAGCTCCCTTTAATGCTGTAGTTAGATACATTCATTAGAATTACTAATGTAATTGTTGTTTTTAAATAACATTTCCTTATATATCTAATAAAAAAAAGAACAATAAATCTCTATCTTGTATGGATAACATTATACAAATATAAAATAATCTTATGTTCTACTAAAACAAACTCCAAAGAAAAATTCAACCTTTTTAAAGTTTTATCGTCAAAAGGATGACGTTTTTTCAATTTTCTCCATAAAAAAACTGCTTTGTTTTTTATACCAAAGCAGTTTTTTGTAAACATATACAAAAAGGAAAAACTCATGGGCAGTAAAACATTATATACCCCTGCGAGCAAAATCTACAAAACGAAACTTATCAAGACGATGACGTGATTCCGTATATTGAAAAAGGCTTGCATCTTCTAAATACACATAGTTTCTTACTACCACAATATGTTCATAGTCTTTTAAATCTAAGTAACACTTATCTTCGTCCGTCAGCTCGTCAACGGAAATTTCTTTTTTGGCAAAGCTTATTTTCAGCCCAAGATCTTTTTCTAAGTATTCATAAATAGAGCCTTTACATATGTCTTTTGTGAGGTGAGGAACATACTTTTTATGAAAAAAATCTTTATCTAAAATAATTTTCTCCCCATCGATTTCCCGCGCTCGAACCACTTTCCATATAAGATCTTTTTTCGTCGCCCCAAGCTGTGTGCACAAATCTTGATCGGCCTTAACTAATTCAAATTCTTTTACAATAGTAATCGATGTATGTCCTAGCTTTTCCGCCATTTCCTTGAAGCTAACAAGTCCTGATACTGGAAAATCAAAGCGTGATACGTCCAATACAAATGAGCCTTTTCCTTTCATTTTTTGAATGTACCCATTTTGTGAAAGTAAATTTAACGCTTTCCGTATCGTTTCACGAGACGTTTGATACTGTTCAACAAGCTCATTTTCAGAAGGAAGTTTCATATTAGGACGCCAGTCACCACGTTTAATTTTATCGACTAACTGTTCGTAAATACTGATAAATTTATTTTCTTTCAATTGCCATCACCTATTTTACTTTCTATATATACCCAATTGTATAAAAAGAACGATAGATTGTCACCCATCGTTCTTTTTACTTTTTTCTCTATTTTTTTAAATGATACACGATTGATTCATACGGCCGAAGTAAGACTTGCTTGAATTCCTTTGATGAATCTTTGTAGTTAGACAGCAATATTTCACTATGATATCCTTCAAAAGTTATATCTTCTGGCAGTTCAAAGGCTGTTTCGCTGCCGTAGAAATTATTTATCACCAACAGCTTTTCACCTGCTCCATTTCGGATATAAGCGAAAATCTGCTCGTCTTCTCCAAGAATCAATTCATAGTTTCCATAGGTGATAATCTCGTACTGCTTGCGCAGTGCAATAAGCTTTTGATAAAAATAAAAAATTGAATCTTCATCATCTAACGCTTTTTCCACATTAATTTCACGGTAGTTATCGGCCGGATTAATCCATGGCTTTCCTTTTGTAAAACCTGCATTTGGCTCATTGCTCCATTGTACCGGTGTACGGGAATTATCTCTTGATTTATGTTTTAAAATCTCCAAAATTTCATTTTCGTTCATTCCTTGTGCACGTTTTATCTTATACACATTTAATGACTCCACATCTCTATATTCATCAATAGAGGAAAACTTCGGGTTTGTCATACCTATTTCTTCCCCTTGATAAATATAAGGTGTTCCCTGCATCAGATGAATGGCTGCAGCGAGCATTTTGGCAGATTTATTATGATAGAGTTCATCGTTTCCATAGCGGGAAACAACGCGAGGCTGATCATGGTTGCACCAAAATAGTGCATTCCATCCCCCTCCTTTATTCATCCCCCTTTGCCAAGTTGATAGAATCTCTTTTAATTTAATAAAATCAAAATCTGCTAGCGCCCACTTTTCTCCGTTTGGGTAATCGACTTTCAAATGATGAAAATTAAACGTCATGCTAAGCTCGCCCCGGTCCGGATGAGAATATTGAATACAATGGTCAACAGTTGTCGACGACATTTCCCCAACGGTCATGCTATCGTATTTTGAAAAAACTTCTTGATTCATTTCTCGCATATATTCGTGAACGCGAGGACCGTCGGTATAAAATTTCCGTCCATCTCCTGGCGCGATAGAACCATCATCATCTAAAAAGCGCTGATCTTTTGAAATTAAGTTAATAACGTCGAGACGAAATCCATCTACTCCTTTTTCAAACCAAAACGTCATCATATCGTACACGCTGCGGCGCACACGCTCATTTTCCCAGTTCAAATCCGCTTGCGTGACATCAAACAAATGCAGATAGGATTGTTCTGTCAGCTTATCATGCTCCCACGCCGAACCTCCAAATTTTGAAACCCAATTCGTCGGAGCACTTCCATCTTCTTTTTGATCTTTCCAAATATAAAAATCTCTGTACGGGTTATCTTTCGATTTTTTAGCTTCTTGAAACCATTCATGTTCAGTTGACGTATGATTAACGACAATATCCATGATGATTCTAAGATCCCGCTTATGCGCTTCTGTTATTAAACGATCGAAGTCCTCCATTGTTCCGTATTCTTCTTGAATAACAAAATAATCACTTATATCATATCCATTATCCCGCTGCGGCGATTTATAAATTGGCGTTAGCCACACAACGTCTACGCCAAGCTTTTTCAAATAATCTAGCTTTTCAATAATGCCAGCTATATCACCCACGCCGTTGCCAGTCGTATCGTAAAAGCTTTTGGGATAAATTTGATAGACAACCGATTTTTTCCACCAAGGTTCTTGCATTTTTAACACCACCATTTAATTCTTTGGATTATGTTGAAACGATTCTGTAGCCGCGACAGTTGATGTAACGGTTGATTTTTTCTGAAGCTTTCCAAGCGTTAACGTTAAAAGAAACGGCACCACAATTACGATTATCATTCCAATAATAAAAGCTGGCCAGCTCTGCGGAACAATTGATAACGGAGCAGGGATACCACCAATTCCCACCGATGCTGCTTTCACTCCCGCCACGGATATGACGACACCTGCAATAGCTGAACCAATCACTGCAGAAATAAAAGCAAATCTAAAGCGTAAATTCACACCAAACATTGCAGGCTCCGTAATGCCAAGCCACGCTGAAATTCCTGACGTTAAAGACAGTCCTTTTAATTTCTCATCATTTTTTGAAAGAATCATTATCGCAAAAGCCGCAGAGCCTTGTGCAATATTAGATAATGCTACCATTGGCCATAAGAACGTACTTCCTACACTTCCAATCAGCTGTAAATCTACGGCTAAAAATGTATGGTGCATGCCCGTAATAACAAGGGGAGCATATAAGCCTCCGTATACAAGCCCTCCAATAAATGGAGCCGTTTTAAACAGCCATACAACTGCACCTGTAATAACATTTCCTATTGCAAATGTAATCGGACCAATCACAATAAAAGCGAGAAACCCTGTTACTAAAAGAGCTACAGGCGCTACAATTAAAAGCTGAAAACCATCCGGTATTCGTTTTCGTAAAAACAATTCGATTTTTGCTAACACAAACGAAGCAGCTAACACAGGTAAAACCTGCCCTTGATAGCCAACTTTCTCAACGTGCAGACCAAATAAATTCCACGTATCGATGCTCCCTTTTTTTAATGCTTCTCCGTAAGACCAGGCATTTAGCAAATCAGGATGGACCAGCATGAGCCCAAGGACAATTCCAAATAAAGGGCTTCCTCCAAAACGCGTAACAGCTGACCATCCAATAAGAGCCGGCAAAAAGGCAAAAGCCGTATTGGCAATTAAATTAATCATGCTCGCGAAGTCTTTCCACTGTGTATGAACATCTACGATTGATTTATCATCGTAAAAAATTCCGGCTCCTGTTAATACATTATTGATTCCCATTAATAAACCCGCGGTTACGATGGCCGGTAAAATGGGAATAAAAATGTCAGCTAATGTTTTTATTGCGCGCTGCAGAGGATTTAAGTTTTTAGCCGCTTCGTTTTTCACTTCCTCTTTTGACAGTTCACCTATTCCTGTAAGCGCCACCATTTCTTTATATACTTTATCAACCGTGCCTTGACCAATAACAACTTGAAACTGGCCGTTTGTAGAAAAAGATCCTTTTACTAATTCGTGCTCATCTAGCATACGTTGATTGACTTTACCTTCATCTTTTAAAACAAGTCGAAGACGCGTTACACAATGCGTTGCAGCAGAGATATTTTCTTTTCCGCCAACGGCTTCTACAATGCGTTCAACAGATTCTCGATTCATGTCTTTTCCCCCTTGTTTCCGTTTTCATTTTACTCCTGTATTTCCTATCCCCTATATAAATCTCACCGCAAACCTGTATATACAAGTTTTATGTTTTTATTCTAACCTGTATATACAAGTTCGTCAACAAAAAATAAAATTACTTCTTTTTCATTTCATGATATAGTCAAAAAGCAAAGTATATGGAAGGAGACGTTACAATGCTGCAAGTAAGATTAATGGGAAAACAAGAAGAAATTAATGAAGCGATCAAACAGTTTGAACAGAACTACCATATAGAACATCAGTCAAAAGAATATATGCGAAGCGCTAATCCAAAGTACGAGCGCAAAAAAGATACTCGGGTGTATCTTTCCATGCATTTAAAGGATAAATAAAAAGCACAAGAGCATAGCATGCTCTTGTGCTTTTTATTTTATATCGAAACAATTTGATGAGAATAATAGCTCTCAGGACCCGTAACTTTTTTTGTTAACTGAATTATTTTTCGTAATTCATCAATTGGAACTTGCCCAGGAGCTGAGCTGCTTTTCCCTACAGCGAAAGTAACAGAAGATCCGTACATCCACCCGACGATCCGGCTAATAGCTCCTAACCCTCCCATCGACATGGTAATGAGAGGAATGGTGAGCTCTTTTTCAGCCTCTCTTGTAGCTTCCAATAAAGTTAAAACATCTTGATTGTTCTGAGGCATGACAGCCGCTTTCGCTGCATCTGCTCCGTAAAATTCAGCTAGAAATAAGCTTTTAAAAATTTCCGCTTTAGGAGGCGTAAAAGAAAAATTATGATAAGAAAGCACAAGTTTCTTATTATTTTCCTTGGAAACTTCACGTAAATAGCGGATATGCTCTGGCTGATTTGATACTTCAAAATCAATAATTGCTACATATGGATGCTTACATACCTCTGCAAGTATGGCTACTACTTCCCTTTCTGATAAGGAAATAGGCTGCCCCCCTTCTTTTTGAGAACGTACAGTAAGCAAAATAGGCGTGCGCTCACTATTTTCATATATATCCTTAGCTGCAGAAAGGACGCTGTTTATATCTTGAATTTCTTCGTAAAAATCTAAGCGCCATTCAATTATATCCGGTTTTTTTAATAGAATTTCCGCTAGCTCTGTTAAAAGCTCTTTGCGATCTTTGCCCACTAAAGGCGTACAAATAGCTGGAGAATGAGCTCCTTCTCCTCGTTCTAGCATAGGAACAGCTCCTTTTTATCAAAGTTAAATGTTTCCGTTTTCATTTCAGCATTTGTTCCATACTTGTTAAACAGATACATGGTGTACTTTCTTATCCGGTGAGTAAATATCCATGATGTTCCAATGTCCTGACGTTGGTACAGGATTGTTTAACATCGCCACATCAATTACAACTGGTCTATTAGAAGCAACAGCTCTTTGAAGTGCCGGTTTAAACTCTTCGGCTGACTGAATTTTTATACCTTCTACTCCATAAGCTTTAGCGATACTTGCAAAGTCAGGAGAATATACCTCTCCATCTTTTTCAAATACCGTGCCTAGAGTAGTTCCAAAATGTGCTTTTTGCAGTCCCGCGATCGTACCAAACGCAAAGTTGTTCATAATGATCCAAACCACAGGGATATTCTCTTCGGCTGCCGTAGCAAGCACAGCTGGATTTTGGCCGAATCCCCCGTCTCCTACTAGAGAAACAACTACTTTATCAGGCTGAGCTACCTTTGCTCCTAAAGCTGCCGGCGCTCCAAATCCCATTGTGGCAAAACCTCCTGGAGTTAATATACTTCCAGCTTCATAGATTGGAAACTGCTGTCCTACCCCATTCTTATTCCAGCCTACATCAGTAGTAATATAGGCATCTTTCGGCAGGACTTCGCGAACTTCATTTAAAATTCGCTGCGGCTGCATTGGGAATGAATTGTCATGAATATATTCTTTATTGCTAGCTTTAAACTCTTCACGATAAGAAGCAATCTCTTTGATTAATGCTTCATTTTTTACTCCTTCCGGAATAAGCTGTTTAGCTACGCGATTTAAGACTTTAAGGGCTTGTTTTAAATCAGCCACTGCACCGATTTCGGCAGGGTAATTACGCCCTATCTCGCTAGGATCAATATCAATATGAAGCAATTTTGTTTTTGAAAAATCAAACGTATATTCCGGCTCCCAGGAGCTAGAATCTGCTTCTGCAAATCGTGTTCCTAATCCTAAAATATAATCAGCAGTCCGACACTTTTCATTGATAAACTTCGTGCCCCAAAAACCAGTCATCCCTAGAGTCAAGTCATGATCATCTGGAAGTGCTCCTTTGCCCATTAAGGAGTGGGCTACCGGAATGTTCAAGTGGTCCACAAGCTCTTTTAATTCATTTGCTGCATCTGCTAATAGGATGCCTCCGCCTACATATAACACTGGATTTTTAGCATTAATTAATTTTTGTACAATACTCTTTGCCGTTTCATCATCAATAGAAGGTTTTTGCAAAGATTTCGTTTGGCGATGCAATCGATCAAATAAAGCAACATCGATCTTTTTTGAAAAGATATCCATAGGTACAGATACTAATACGGGGCCCGGATTTCCACTTTCCGCTAGTAAAAATGCTTTCTCTAATATTTCTGGAAATAAATCTGGCCGGTCAACTCTCCATGCACGCTTAACGAATGGACGATAAATTTCATATTGGGAAGCATCAGCATGTAAATTTACCTCTTGATGCGGATGCTTTCCATAATAATGAGTAGGAACATCACCAGCGATGACAACCATTGGAATTGAATCTAACGCTGCATTGGCTACACCTGTAGCAGCATTTGTTAAGCCAGGACCTAAGTGACTTAATACTACTGCTGCTTTTTTCGTCACACGTGCATAGCCATCAGCTGCATGCGCTGCAATTTGTTCGTGTCGAACGTTGATAAATTTAATTTTGCTTTCTTCTAAGGCTGTTAGTACCGCTATGTTTGTATGACCACACAAACCAAAAATATGCTCAATGCCTCGTTCCTCAAGATAATTTACTAATTGATGTGATATTAATTTTTCCATTGTATATCCCCCTTTAAATTCACTATATATTTTTTTAGGTAATAAACTCAGCTACGATAGCTGCAGGACAATCATTTTTGTTTCTGTCATATCTTCAATCGCAAATCGAGGTCCTTCTCTACCAACGCCGCTGTCTTTTATCCCGCCGTACGGCCAATGGTCGAGCCGAAAATTAGAGGTCCCATTAATCACAACTCCTCCTACTTCTAAAGATTCAGCAACACGGTAAGCTAAATCCATTTGATTTGTAAACAGCCCTGCTTGCAAACCGAATGATGAATCATTTGTTTCCCGAATAGCTTCTTCAATATCTTGATAAGGAATGATGCTCACCACAGGCCCAAACACTTCTTGACACACCACTTTGCTTTGTTTAGGAGGATTTAATAGAACAGTAGGTTCTATAGAAGCCCCTGTCTTTTTGCCACCGCATATCAGCTTTGCACCTAGAGCGACTGCTTCTTCAATCCAAGCCAAAACTCGGTTTGCTGCTTTTTCATCTACTAAACATCCAACATCCGTCTGCGGCAGCAGAGGATCACCAACTTTTAAAGACGTTACCTCATTGTTCAGAAGCTCTGTAAATTCAGAAACAACTGAGTCATGTACATAAATACGCTGAACTGAAATACAGCTTTGACCGGAGTTGCTAAACCCTGTTCTCCCACACATTTCAGCAGCTTTCTTAATGTCGGCATCTTCATGAACAATCGTTGAAGCATTTCCCCCTAATTCTAGAAGCACTTTTTTCATTCCAGCCAGTTCACATATATTTCTGCTTGCCACTGTTCCACCGGTAAAAGAAATTATATTTACACGGTCATCTTTTACGATTTGCTGTCCTGTTTCTACTCCCCCTAAAACCATATTAATAGCGCATTCAGGCATTCCAGCTTCTAATAATAGAGCTATAAATTCTGAAGCAACTAAGGCTGTTTGTGGAGCTGGTTTTAAAATAACACTGTTGCCAGCAGCAAAAGCTGGTCCAATTTTGTGGCATACTAAATTCAAAGGTGCATTAAAAGGAGTAATAGCAGCAACAACCCCGACAGGCACACGGAATGTGGAAGCTATAGCTTTTCCCCCTCGTTCGGAAGCATCTCCTGGTATCGTTTCACCGATAAGCCTTTTTGCTTCTTCCGCAGATTGCTCTAATGTTTCTACAGATCGAGATACTTCATCCAACGTATTCTTCAGGGGTTTTCCTAACTCATTTGAGATGAGAGAAGCAAACTTTTCTTTTTGCTTTTCCAAAAGCCGTGCTGCTTCTTTTAAAATTTTGGCCCTTTCATAAGAAGACAGACTCGCAATTGTTTTTTTAGCTTCATAGGCAGCTGATAGCGCTCGTTCAACATCTTCTGGCGTTGCTATAATTTGCTCACCAATTACTTCCTGCGAATACGGACTTTTAATACTTACTGCTGATCGATTACCTTCAAGCCATTCTTTATTTACATAAGGTCTTGCTCGTCTAAAGCTCATTGTGATCTCTCCTTTTAACAATTGACCTGACCGTTTTTTTAGATCGATCTAATTTTGTATTTAGATCGATCTAAAATTTGATGCAGTTTTCTATAAATCCTATTGATTTAAAGTAATAACTCATTTTGTAAACGTTATCATAATCCTACAACAGAAATTTTAATCTAGCAATAGAAAATTAAAGAATTTTCTAAAAATATTTATTGATCCTGAGTCCAGTTTGCTTGTACTCGCTTACGTAGTTTCACATTCACTTCCTTTTTTTTTCTTACATACACTGTAGGAGCATGTAAGATAGCAGCACTGTCAATATGACAAAGATTTATGATTATGCTCCAGCTTAACTATTACTTATTTGTTTTGGTTACAGCGTATCACCATCTGTTGACTAACAAGAATTTTATAAACGTGAGCTGATACTTGCTTCTTAGGACATAATACAAATTTTACTGTTTTTACAAACAGTAAAATTTGTATTATAATTCTAATAACTAAAATACAAAATAATAAGTTTTTTATTGTTAAAAACAGAAAGAGGCTTTGAAAAATGACTTACAGCGAGATGTCTCTTAGAGAAAAAAGCATTGTATTTATTGGCTTTATGGGCGTAGGTAAAACAACAATCGGCGAACTAGTCGCTAAGAAATTATACAGAGATTTTGTCGATATAGACCAAGAAATCGAAAAAATGTTTCAAATGCCTACATCACAAATCTTTAAAGAGTTTGGTGAAGAGTTTTTCCGAAATAAAGAAAAAGAAGTAATTAGCCAGTTATCTCAGCAGCGTTTAAAAATTATATCCGTTGGCGGAGGCGCATTTCTTCAAGAAGAAATTCAAAAAATATGCTTATCAAATTGTATTGTATTCTTTTTAGACCTTTCATGGGACTCATGGAAAGAGCGCATCAGTCTCATTATTGACAGTCGCCCTGTTTTACAAGGAAGAAGTCTAGAGGATATTGAAGAATTATTTTATACACGACAAGCAATTTATTCCAACCACCACTCCAAAGTAGAAACTGACAATTTGGATATTGAAGAAGTAGCAAATTATATTGTTGATTCCTTGAAAATGGCTTGGGATATTTATGAACCGTCTAAATAATTCACAAAAAAAAGAAGCAGTTCATTAACTGCTTCTTTTTTTTGATGAGGATTCTCGAACAACTAACTGAGGCGTTAAAATAATGCGATGATGATGTTCTTTTTTATCAACAATTTGGTTATGAAGACACCGTGCAGCATCTTTTCCTATTTGTCTTGCAAAAGAAGAAACGGTTGTTAGAGTAGGGTGACATACGGATGATTCCATGACATTATCAAATCCCACTACCGCTATATCCTCTCCCGGAACAATCCCTTTCTCTTTTAAACCTTGCATAACACCAAATGCAACTAAGTCGCTAAAACAAAAAACTGCTGTTGGAGGCTCAGAAATGTCCAGCACTTGACGTGCAGCTTCTACACCGCCGCTTCTTGTCGGACCGCTCGGAATAACAAGCTCTTCATCAATAGAAATTCCTGCGTTCTTTAAAGCCGAGCGGTAACCTTCCATTCTTTCTTTCCACGTTGTAGAACCGGTTGTTCCTCCTAAAAATGCGATTCTTTTGTGTCCCTGTTCAAGTAAGTGTTGAACCGCTTTTTGAACGCCTAAGCTATAATCTACCCCTACATAATCTGACTCCACCTCAGGCAATTCTCTTACTGCTAGTACTGAAGGAACATCTAAATGCTGAATTTTTCTTATCGTATCTTCCGATGTACCCGCAACAGGACATAAAATAATGCCTCCTACCCGATGCTCTAGCATCGTAGAAAGCAGCTGATCCTGTCGATTATCCGAATCAAACGTTGTACCTAAAAACACCGTATATCCGTCTTTCTCGAGCTCCTCGTGTACTCCAATTAACAATTCTGTAAAAAACGTATTAGATATATCCGTAATAATAACTCCGATTGTTGATGAAGTTTGAGATCTTAAATTTGCTGCAATACGGTCATATACATATCCTAACTCTTTCATCGAAGCTAGAACTTTTTTCCTTGTTTTTTCAGAAACACTTGGACTATTTCGCACAATAAGCGAAGCGGTAGCTCGAGATACTCCCGCGTGTTCTGCCACTTGTTGTAAGGTTACACGTTTGCGTTTACTTTGTTTCAATTTATTCCACCAACCCTTTATAACGCACCTTTTATAATTATTTTACAATTATCTAAAATAAAAGAAAAGCTTCATCCTTTCACGATGTTCTCTGACAAGGAATCAGTAACAAAAAAAGACGCAGCGTGGGGCTACGTCTTTTCTTCCTAATGCGAACTCATATAAAAATTGATAAAAAAGGCAATCGTGATCACATACATCATCCAATGAATTTCGCGATGACGTCCTGTAAACAGTTTAATCGCTGTGTATGAAATGAAGCCGAACGCTAAACCTTCTGCAATGCTGTAGGTTAACGGCATCATGACAATTGTTAAGAAAGCGGGAACAACTTCAGTAAAGTCGTCGAAGTTAACGTTTCGAATGTCACTTAGCATAAGCGAACCAATAATAATGAGTGCTGGAGCAGTAGCAACGCTCGGGATAAATTGAATAAGCGGTGCAAAAAACAAAGTAAATATAAATAAGATGGCAACCGTTAATGCCTTTAAGCCGGTACGCCCTCCTTCTGCAATACCTGTTGCATTTTCAATATACGTATTTAACGCAGTGCTTCCAAAAATAGCACTCGCCATTGTACCGATTGAATCTGCTGCAAGCGCGCGATTTAAACCTGGAATTTTACCGTTTTTATCTACTAAGTTTGCTTTTTTAGATAGTCCAATCAATGTCGCTAGTGTATCAAATAATTCTACGATGGTGAAAGAAAATACAACTGAAAAAATGCCGTAGGCAACTGCACCCTTTAAATCCATTTGAAAAAATGTTTCTCCAACGCTCGGCGGCGTAGCTGAAAAGACGTCTTTCAAGGAATGAGGAACTGCTTGTACTCCTACAATCATCGCTAATATTGTCGTAGCAAAAATACTTATAATGAGAGCGCCTTTTACATTTTTAGCCATCAGTACAGCTGCTAATATCAGCCCAAAAATAGCCAGTAAGGGACCCTTATCCATGACATTTCCAAGCCCTACAAAAGTAGACTCGTTTGCCACAACTAATCCAGCGTTTTTCAAACCGATAAACGCAACAAAAAGACCAATTCCAACTGCTATGGAAGACTTTAATACGTTCGGAATGGCATCAATAATCTTTCCGCGTATTCCTGTTACCGTTAAAACAAAAAATAAGACCCCGGATATAAAAACTGCTCCAAGTGCCGTTTGCCATGACAATCCTTGTCCTAATACTACTGAATACGTAAAAAACGCATTTAAACCCATCCCTGGACCGGTTACAATCGGGAAATTTGCCCACAGAGCCATCAGTAACGTACTAAATACAATGGCGTAAATGGTAGCTGCAAGAGCCGCTTCTCGGGGGATACCGGCGTCAGACATGATAATGGGGTTGACAATTACCATATAACTGACCGTCATAAAAGTTGTAAGTCCTGCTAGTATTTCTTGTTTTGGTGTTGTGTTGCGCTCTGATAGTTTAAACAAGCGCTCTAATATTCCGTTACGCTCCAACACGCGCGCCTCCCTACTTCTAAAAAAAATAAAAAATCCTACCTATTCAAATGTCCTAAAAAAGACACGATTTAGGAGGATTTTACGTTGCAAAGTAAAATCTTTTGTCCTATTATAGTCTTAATTTGTAGATATGCAAAGGTAGAAAACGCTATCAATATAAAAATTTTTATCTTCCGTTAGTTTGGAATTTTGAAAATTTATTTCTCTTATCTTTTTAGTCTGGTGCAAGAGTACTCTTTTTACTCATTTATACAAAAAAGAGATTAAGACATAACTAAATAAATCCCATTTAAAGACGAACAAATTGGATAAATGATCTGGACTGCTTGTGACACCGCTGTTGATCTTCATGCAAGGCTTCGCTTTCCGAGGGCGGGGGATGAGCCTCCTTGTCGCCTATGCTCCTGCCGGGGTCTCATTCCTTCCGCTTTTCCCTCAGGAGTCTACGCCTTGTCCTCCAATCAACAGCTAGAAGCAACTAAACAGATGAAACCTACGTTCACCTTGACAACAAAAACTCGAATTATTAATCAATAACGCCGATTAATAATTCGAGTTTTACTTTTGTTAAAATACTTTTATTCCAGCCTCTTCTTTGTTTTACATCTTATGAAATCAAAAGCGGGATTCTTTTTAAAAGACGATCAATCGAATGATTTGCTTCTTTCAGCACAATTCCTTGGTCAATGGTTTTTAACACGCGATTTTCCATCACAATTTCTCCATCAACCATCGTTAATTCTACATCTCCTCGCGTTGCTGAATACACAACTCTGGAAATAGGGTCTACGCCGTAAGATGGAAAAGTATGAAGCTGATTTAAATTTAAAATAGCAAGATCCGCTTTTTTCCCGACCTCTAAACTTCCAATTTCTTTTTCAAGCCCGACTGCTTTCGCTCCGCCGATTGTAGCCATTTCTAGCACGTGCTTTGCATTCATGGCCGTTGGTCCGTGCGAGGGTTTATGAATTGTAGCGGCCAGCCTCATTTCGTTGAACATATCCAAATTATTATTACAAGGAGCACCGTCAGCGCCAAGACTTAAAAATACACCTTGCTCTAATAAACCGGGCACATCTGCGATTCCCGATGCAAGTTTTAAGTTTGAGCCTGGGCAATGACTAACTTTTACTCCTTGATTCTTAATAATTTGCTTTTCTTGATCATTTAGCCACACACAGTGCGCTAAAATAAGGCGTTCATTGGCTAATCCTAAATGATCTAAGTACATGATATTTCTCATACCCGTTTCAGCTTCTACGATGCGAATTTCTTCTTGATTCTCAGAAGCATGAGTATGTACATGGACATTATATCCAGCTGATAAATGGCTCACTTCACGCAGCAAATCTTCCGTACACGACAGCACAAATCTTGGGGAGAATGCGTATCGAATACGACCGTTATTTGAATTATGCCATTTTTCAAGCATCTCTACACTTTCTTTGATCGAGTCAGCCGTTGTCTCCTGCAGAGCTTTTGGCAGATCATCGCCTTTTTTATCCATCATTACTTTTCCTGCAAGAGCTCGGATTCCACTTTGAGATATAGCTTGAAAAGCAGAGTCCGTATGATGAACAGTTTCCATATCTACAATTGTTGTAGTTCCGCTTTGAATGAGTTCGCCGATCCCTAACAGTGCTGAATAATAGATAGATTCTTCATCATGTGAAGCTTCAAGCGGCCATATTTTCTTCTTTAACCAGTCTAGCAGCTCTAAATCATCTGCTTGCCCTCTAAAAAGCGTTTGACATAAATGAATATGAGTATGTATAAAGCCCGGCACAATCGTTTTATTTGCTGCGTCAATGACTTTATCTACCTTTTCCGGATGCAGGTTTTTCCCGATGGCTGCAATACGATTTCCAACAATATAAAGGTCACCGTAAATAATATCATTCTTCTCATTCATCGTAATAATCTCTGCATTTTTAATTAATGTGTGCGTCATACCTTCTTTCCCCTCTTTCGTAACATCTATCTATTTCTAGCTCAAGCCGAACACTAACATCTTCAAGCAATCTTTCTTACACTGGTCTTATATATATGGTGTATGCTCTGAGTTGAATAAGTGTAGGTAACCTCATGGGCGATAGAGAGTTTGGGTAAAAAAAATTCCTAGCTGATTATACAGCTAGGAGGTTGGATTTATGATAAAATCCCAAGTCCCTTTTTCAAGAGGTTATACGAAATCGCAGGAGAATAATGTGATCTTGTATTTATAATATGGTGTTTTCAGTCTATATACCAGCTTTTTGTCAGAAGTTCTAACATTGTTTTTTTATTCTTTTTTATTATGTGACTTTTCTTAACACCCTTATTTTTCATGTTATGCAATTTATTTTCGTTTCTTCTATGTAATATTTCCTAAAAATAAAGAATCTATCTTCTGTTTCTATACAAAACAGAAAAGTTATTTTATGATTTGTATGATTAAAAAACTACAAATCTATATTTTAGAGGTGATTAACTTGGAAAAAATAAATGTTGGCTGCCGTTTTACGCTTTCCGTTATGAGTGATAACTTTATCGATATTATTTTAGGCGCATTAAACGAAGTGGATATGTCTAAAGTTCAGCGAAAAACGGACCGTGTTAGTACGTTTATTGAAGGAACTGCCAAAGATGTATTTGAAGTTGTGCAAGCCGTTTATAAAAGTGCTGGAAAATCAGGAAAGCATATTGTGCTGAATGCCACGTTTTCAACAGGGCAGCACGAAGAATATTTCGAAGAAACAAAAATAAAACCAAAAGAAAACACGTCTTCAAACCAACAGCTTTGTGCTTCGTTCCCTGTATCCACTCAATTTTCTTTGTATCCATTAGATACGCCGCATTATGTAGACATCATCAAAAGCGGAATTGGCGCAGTTAAACAACAGGGAGTATTTGCTGAAACCGTGCCTTTTGCAACAGCTTTAGAAGGAGATGTGGACAAAGTATTCGCTTCTCTATACGAATGTTTTATGAAATCTGTACAGCAAGCTCGTGTCGTGATGACAGTTAATATGTCAGCACACAGTCCTTCTTCAAAACGATAAATTACTTCGTATCTATTTATAAAGATAGAATACTAGAAAGGATTTATATAAATATGGCTACAAACAGAACGTTTTTTTCTTTTTTCCTGATAAGTGCGTTATTATGTCTATTAGTCGTGCCAAACTCTGTTATGGCTAGTGAAAAACCTGCACATTTAACGGTTGCTTCTTACACGCAGTTCTTGAAAGCGCAAAGTGATAAAAGTTCACTGTATGAATTTTCAAAACTGTCGCGTCAGCAAAAACAAAAAGTTGTACAATCACTAAAGGATCCATCTCTGTTAAAAATGGATATTGAAGAGACTAGCGGCACGGTCGAAGCTGCAAGTACAGCAGCATACGGAGCAAGAACGGCTTCACCTTTATTCAAAACAGCAGCTTATACGGCTTCTTATAAAGCGGCTGGATTTACAACAACAAAACTAACGGTGTATGTAGACTATTACACGAAAAACTCATCGGTGACTTCAGTCAAAAGTGTACGAGGCGTCGTCACGAAAAATGTAAACCCCCTTGTGTCTATTTCAAAAAAGAGTTCAAAATCTTGGGTGCAAAATAATCGAGCCTACGGGCAAATTGACTGGCAGTGGAAAATTGCAGCTAAAAATGCCGGAATTAAAAGACAAACTGCTTACGGTACAGCTTCCGGCGCTTCAGGCGGATCAACAGCTATAGTTAATTGATAAAGAGGAATAAATAATGAAAAAAATGATGTGGTGGATTGTTGGTATTACAATTGGAGTACTTTCACTAGGAATTCTGGTAGGTTATTTATCATTTTACAGCATATAAAAACAGCAGGTAATTTCACCTGCTGTTTTTTATCTAAATGTCATCTTCTTGTCATAAAATTAAAACCTCCACTTACAGTGTCTAAGTGCCTGTAAGAAGAGGTTGGGATCACAATTGTTAGTAAGCCTGGTCTCTTCTTATCTTTCAAGCACTGCTTGTGGGAGTTAGCACGGTTCTATAAAGTCCGTTGCCGAGGTTTCAAAGGGCCTATCCCTCCACCTCTCTTGATAAGAAGTTTGTCGAATTTTGTTGATAATTGTTGATAAGATAAATATTATGTTACATGCTGCACAAACAGATGTCAACTACTTTTCAGAAAATTGTTTTCCCTCTAAAACTATGATATCGCTACCATTACTATGACAACTAGGTTACAAATATATAAATTTTTTATATTTTTTTATCACGCTTTTACAGCTGACTTTTTCTCAAAAGAAGTAATAGCCTCATCTAGCATACGAATGCCGGCATCTATCTGTTCTTTTGTTACAGTAAGCGGAGGTACCATACGAATAACTTCACTTGCATTTCCGCAAAAATAAAATAACACGCCTTTTTCTAAAGCTAAGTCCAGAATCTCAAATAAGGCGTCTCCATCTCCTTCTCCCGTATCCGGATTAACAATTTCAATTCCAATCATAAGCCCTAAACCACGGATATCCCCAATAACTGAATGTTTGTCCTTTAAAAGATGCAGCTTTTCTAACGCATAAGCGCCCATTTTTCTTGTGTTATCAAGCAGTTGTTCTTCTTTCATCACTTCAAGAGTTGCAAGGGCTGCTGAACATCCAATAGGATTTCCTCCAAATGTTGTACTATGTGTGCCAAGGGGCCACTGCTTCATTAATTCTTGAGAAGCTACCGTTGCACTAAGCGGAATTCCAGAAGCAATTCCTTTTGCTATAGCCATGATATCTGGCACGACATCAAACGTTTGTCCAGCAAACCATTCGCCGGTACGGCCAAACCCTGTTTGGACTTCATCGAAAATAAGTAATATTCCGTGACGATCACAAATCTCTCTTAATTTCTTCATCCAACTTTTCGGAGGAATAATATAGCCGCCTTCTCCTAATACTGGTTCCAAAATAACGGCCGCCACTTCTTCAGGCGTGACTTGGTGCTTAAAGAGTATTTCAAAATCTTTTTCAAGCTTTTCAGGAAAGTACACATCGCTGTCTAGCTCCGCAGGGCACTCTTTTGGATTGGCATATGGAATTTGATACGTCAGTCCCGAAGGCTGCTGAAATTGTCTATATTTGCTTTTCGAGGTTGTAACACTTAAAGCTCCCATCGAGCGGCCATGAAAACACCCTAAAAAAGAAATAACATACGGACGCTTTGTGACATGTCTCGCTAATTTCAAGGCTCCTTCAATTGCTTCGGTGCCACTATTTCCAAAGAAAAAGCAGTCTAAATTGCCCGGCGTTACTTTTCCTAACTCATCCGCTAACTTTAATATCGATTCGTACATAATAACACCTGAAGGACCGTGCAATAATTGATCTGCTCCGTCTTTGATTGCTTTTACTACTTTCGGATGTCTGTGTCCTACATTTGTCGTAGCGATTCCAGAAGTAAAATCGAGATATTCTTTACCATCCAATCCATAATAATAGCATCCTTCTTCTTTCACAACGGGCAAATTCGGATGGTCTTTAGCCATCGTCGGTGCTAGCAATTCAGGCATTCTTTCAAATAAGTGACTCCAATCTTTTGACATACTACATCCTCCTTGAAATTATACAAATCAATTAATCTTATTCCGAAATATAGTTACTTATTAAACAATATTAGGAAATTCAGTTATACTAAACGCTTTAATAGAATAGTAATAAAACTTATTTTACTATGCATTTTTATTAAAATCAATTGTATAAATATTTATATATAAAATTAATATGCGGGGTCTCATCCCTTCCACTTTTCCCGCAGGAGCCTTCGCCTTTCCCTCCAATCAACAGCTAGAAGTACTTACATATATGAAAGCTACGTTCACCATCACCATAAAAAAATCCGAACGATTAATCGTTCGGATTTTCCCTCAACTAAAATACTACTGCCACAGCCTCTTTAAGTATATTTATTCAAGATGTTTGGCATCATTGATCGTTTCAAGACGCCATTTCCCACTTTCATAAGCAAAAGTTGTAATCGATGTATTTTGTAAAATAGTAGTCCCCGTTCCTTGTTCTCCGCTTGTTACATGATGAATGAATGTATTAATTGCCGCCCCGTGACTAACAACTGCTACTTTCTTTCCGATAGACTTCTTCATAATTTCCGTTAACCGCCGAACCATCCGTTCTTGAGCGGCTTCGAGTGTTTCGATATTATATAAAGGTTCTTCTCCCCAATTTGTTACATAGTTTGGCACAAGCTCATGCAAAACTTCTACGTTCTTTGATTCTAGTTCTCCAAAAGAGCGCTCACGCAGCTGCTCACAAACTTCAATTTTTTCTACTTTAGCAGCTGCTGCAATTTCCCTAGCCGTCTCCTGCGCACGAAGCAAATCGCTTGTATAGATTACGTCAATATGGATATCTCGAAAACGTTCCGCTACGCGTTTAGCTTGTTGCTTTCCCGCTTCGTTGAGCGGAATATCAGCATGCCCTTGAATAAGTTTGTTTTTATTCCAATCTGTTTGGCCGTGTCTAATTAAGTAAAGCATCGTAATCCCCCTTTAATCCCGTTTTAAAAATTGATAGACAGCTTTATCAACCTCTGAGCTTTCATGTAAATCTGAATGTGCTTCATGAAACGTTTGGAGATGAATGTGTTCGGTGAACTCTTGCAGTCCGTACGCACTTTCTACTGTTACCACTCCATCTGTCTTATCTCCCACATCTCCTGCTCCTGAAAAAACGTCGATTTCTTTTGAGAAATCTTGACGACTTTCATAAAGCTTGTTTAACGCTATAGAGTGAAAAGCTAAATCACGAGCACCCATAGATTCAATATGATTGCGTGCATGAGGATACATCTCCATTAATTCCTGATAATCTAATCCTTGAATTGGCGATCCTAACGTAACTAACTTTTGAATATGCTGAGGGTTAGACAAACTAACAGCTGCTGCTGTTACTCCTCCCATACTATGTCCAACTAAATCAACAGAAGATGCTTTATATGTATCACGTACATCTTGCATAATAGCTTCAATCCATTTTTGCTGCTGTGCAATACTGGCATCTGGCTTTTTAAAGACGATATGAATAAGCGGAAGTTTTCCCTCTTTTGCTTTCATAATATGCTTCCACTGAATAGCTCCATCTTTTTGAACAACGCAGTAACCTACTTTAGTTCCCCATCCGTTTTGTTCAAATCGTTTAATCATTTTCCCTAAGCTTTTTTGACTGCCTAAATAGCCATGAATAAATAAAACCGGCACATTTTTCGATTGGGCACCTCGTTTTATTTGTGGAGCAAAAATATAAAAACAAAGCGAAATAAATAGTATGATACTGATCAATAAAATTAACAGCCGCAAGTTCTCACCCTCCGATCGTCTGGTCCATTACACTCATTAATAAAAAAATTTGGAGTAAATTTTATTCTGATACGTCCTGTAAGCTGCAGAACTTGTCATCTTTTTCTTGCCAACGAGCTGCTCAAAGCGCAAACGCTTTTCCGTAAGCATCTCTGTTAGCCTTTGTTCTTCATTAGCATCCGTGCATATAGAAATCAATTCTTCTATTGTAGCTATATCTCGTTTCAGCTCTTGTTCATCCGTTATCATGTTTGCATTTTTTAATATCCTATACGCTTGGCGCAGTTCTTCAGGTATGTGTGACAAATCTTCTAACTTTAATGGTTTTCCTTCCCCAGGCAGCTTATCAAAGTCACCGTCTTTTATTGCTTGTCTAATTCTTTCTTCAGCAATTATATACGCAATATCCAAGGAAAGACCTCCTTTAAGAAAATATAAAATTCAACCTTACCTTCTATATAAAAGATGTATAATAAACACAGCTTTTATAACCGTATTTTTTATTATACTATGATTATAAAAATTGAACTACCTTCACTTCTGGGATAGACTATCCTCCCTTGGTAAAATGATTTCCAGAGCTTCACTCCTTTCACTATCAAACTTTCTTGAGCAGTTTCTTAACTAGCTGAAATTCAATAAACGATTCTGCATCAGGTTTTGTTATCTTATCTTACTATATTT
The DNA here is from genome assembly GCF_028369225.1 of Priestia sp. AB. Taxonomy (NCBI): domain Bacteria; kingdom Bacillati; phylum Bacillota; class Bacilli; order Caryophanales; family Bacillaceae; genus Priestia; species Priestia sp. AB. The sequence goes on along the minus strand of NZ_JAQMYN010000005.1, from coordinate 335,118 downwards.
ATACAAAAAAGCCTCCTTACGCATGTAAGGAGGTGGAAAAAGGTAATCCTAAGGTCATCATGTTATGCCTACTTACTATAAAACCACAATTTGATAGCGTTTTCAACGTTTTTTTATTACTTTACTAATTTTCTTTTCGTTTAATGAGACTCCGTAAATATAACGAAGCCTCACCAAATTTCTACTCTTCTTTATCTGATGGAATCATAATTTCTCCTTCGTGCTCTTGTTTTTTCAAAAGCAGCTGGAGAATCGTTTTGGATAATTTACTAGGCTGATAAGGTTTAATCAGAAACTCACACACTCCAAGCTCTAACCCTTTGCTTCTTTCGTCTAAAGCAGATGAGATTAAGATAGGAATTTTTTCTGTCTCTGTATTTTCTTTGAGGTGTCTTAAAACATCCCACCCGTCTAACTTATTTTCTCCTAACATAATATCTAGAACAACCACTTCAGGCTTTTGCTGATGAATAGAGTTTAATGCGTCTTCTCCGTTGTTAAAATACCGAACATGAAAACCGCTTTCTTTTAATTCTACCTGTAAAAGCGTCGCTAAACTTTTATCATCTTCTACAATCACTACGCTTTTACGGTTATCATTCGCACTTATCATCTCTTCGTCGTACTGAACTTCATATAGAAGAGGCAGAACAACCGTGAATGTTGTTCCTTTTTTCCATTCCGATTGTACAGTAATGTCTCCGCCATGAGCTTTTACAATTTCTTTTACAATTGCTAATCCTAGACCCGTTCCGCCAATTTTGCGCATATCGGAGTTATCTACTCTGTAGAACTTGGTAAACAATTGACCTAGCGCTTTATTTGGTATACCAATTCCTTCATCTTGAATATCAATATAAACAGCATGCTCCTTTTGATACACTTTAACTGTAACGTTCCCTCCATCGGGCGAATATTTCACTGCATTGCTAATTACATTATTAAACAATTGCAGCAGCTTATCTTTATCTCCCATTACTGTAAAATGCTCTTGATCGGAAATCATATCAAATTCATGCTTACTTGTTTGTATTTTCTGGACTTCAACCACCTGCTTAATAAGCGGAAGAATGTCTTGATACTTTTTATCGTAGGTTTGTTTCCCAGCTTCCATTCTTTGGACGTCCAGAAAATCGTTGATTAAAGAAGTTAACCGCTGTGCTTCCTGATAAATAGTAGTTAAATACTTCTTTTGTCTTTCTTCTTTTAATGTTTTGTTTAGCATAAGCTCAGTGAACCCTAATACACTTGCTAAAGGTGTGCGCAGCTCGTGACTCACAGTGCTTACAAATTCCGACTTCATCTGATCAACTTCAAATTCTTTCGTAATATCACGATGAACGAACAATACGCCAAACATCTGACGGTTTCGATACACGTATTCGCTATAAACTTTTATAACTTTTCGCTTACCTTCCGTGTGCAGGTAATAAACAAAAGACTTTTCTACTTGCTCTCCCTTACAAATGGCTTCAACGTATTGTCTTAGCTGCCCTATATTTTCGACTTTTTGAGAGAGAGCATCTAGCCATTGATCGAGAGAGAGCTGAAGAAGCCCGCTTTGATGCTCATATTGAAACAATTCGCTAATCTTCGTATTCACTTGTAGAATCGTACCGCTTGTATCTACAAGCTGCATTCCTTCTTGAATCGAATTTAAAATATCTTGAGATAGCAGTCGGTCGTGCTCAGACTCTTCGTAAATATAAATTTTTTCAAGAGCAATCGTGATTTGTTTGGCCAATATTTCAAATGTCTGTAGTTCATGCTCTGTGTACTCATCCGCATAGCGACTGTAAAACATATAGGCTAGCATATCTCCCTGTGAAGACAGCACCGGTACGATAACATCATACAAATAAAACTTTTGCTGATGATATAGGCGCTCATGTTCTATACACTCTCTTTTTACTACCATACATTTTTTTGTCTTTTGCACATGATCAACGTAATTATTATGAAGATTTGCCACCATCTGTTGAACACTTGATGAAGATAGACCAAATGAAGCATGTGTCTTTTCATCGGCTAGCATAATAAACCCGTGATCAGCTTTCATCACCCGGCTCATGTTTGTGACAGCACTCGTGAGAACCTCTTGCTTGTGAAGAGAATTTGTTAGTCCATGCACAAATAAATTACGCAATTCCAACTCTCCTTCTCGTTCCTTTGTTAATTCTAATGCGTGCTGAAGTTCATCTTGCTGACTGTGCAATTCATCTTGCTGTGCAATCAGCTCCTCATTTTGAGCCGTTAACTCCTGTTCATTATTTTGCAAAGTCGATACCATTTTGTAAAAGGCTTGAGATAGCATACCAATTTCATCTCTTCTATGTTCATCAAATGTCATAGGCATTTCTTTTCCGGCAGCAATTTCGCTTGCCGTATATGCTAGCTGACTCAGTGGCTTTACAAACTTATTTAGCAGTATCCGTGTAAGCAATAATAAAATGACCACTGTAAACGCTAAAAATAAAATAAAGAGCGTTTGGCTTTTCTGCATGTCACTCGACGTATCATCATACTGTGTATTTAAGCCTTTAGTTAATTCATTTTGGTAGTCATCAAGTTCTTTTTGCATTTGTTCTATTGATTTAGAAGCAGCCTTCCGCTCAGGACTAGAGCGGACTCCTTCAATACCTTTTTTGTCGTAAATATCTTTAAAATAAGGAAGCGTTTGATTAAAATACGTGTTTAACATCACCGTCGCTTCATTTACAAACGTACGCTCACGTCTATCTGCGGCTAGACCTGAAAGTCGAGCAAGATTTTCTTCGATAATTTTTTGCTGACTTGCAGCCTCGTTATACATATCCTCTGAATCAAATGCAATAAACCCACGAGCCTGCAAAAAAGCTCTGTTCATTGATTTATCAATTGTAGATAGCAGCTGTGTCTTTTCCCGTACTTGTGCCCTGTACTGGGCATAATCAGCTGTGATTTCTTTTTGTCGTACGACAAGTACAGTTGAACCCGCCGCAAAAGCAAGTAAAAGGATACTTGCTAAGAGGATGAACTGGGTTGAAATACTTTTTCGTTTTAGTTTATTGTTCATCTAAAATTTCCTCGATACGTTCGGCTAGCAATAGGGGACTAAACGGTTTAGACATAAAATACGCAGCCCCTGCTTCTAACACCCGGCTTTGATCAGCAGCTTGATTCTTAGCTGAAAGCATCAATACTTTTGTATGGCGCTTATCTTTCATTTCTTTCAGCTGCTGAATGACTTCAAGCCCGGTGAACACGGGCATCATATAATCCAAAATAATTAAGTCAAAATCACGTTCTTTAATAAATTCCAAAGCTTCTTCGCCATTTTCTGCTTCCGTCACATCATGTCCTTCATCTTCAAGGGTATCTACCACTAACATACGAAGCACTTCTTCATCTTCCGCTAATAAAATTTTTGCCATTGTTATTCCTCCGCTTGTAGTCGTCCATACGTTTTTTGCAATATGAAGTAGGACGGCTTTATTCGTTCGTGAAAAGTTGGATACTCCCAATTTTTCCACTTGTATAAGTAAAAATCTTTTAATAAAAGTTCTCCTTTTTTCTGAGTCGGAAACGTATCTTCCACGTCATTGCTCTTCTTATTAACAGCTACGACTCCCACTTGAATTCCTTTTATTTTCTCGCTGGATTCTAATCCTTTTTTGGACCAAATATCTCCCATTATTTCTTTTTGACTCGGGTCTTTTACATTTAAAAGCGCCCATGGAATGCGAAGTTCAGCAATTCCACTTGATTCATTCACTTTAAAATCTGCTAGCGAATCAAATGAAGAAGAATTAGGATCGCTGTTTCCTTCTTGGAGCTTACCAGTTTCATAGGCGTCAAAAGGAATGGTTCTCTTGTTTTTCCCCTCTCCAATCGCTAACTCTTTGTTAAGGGCGAGCCTGATTGGATTAAACATGCCGTTGTCTTTTGTATCGGTTCCTTTTACGGCCGGAATCATTTGAAGCTGGTGAGCATATGAAAGATAATACGTATCGTAATAGCTGTCTATCCATAAATGACTGTCTTCTTTCCCGTTTAATTCTGCTACAAAATCAATTCCTTTTGTTTTTAAGGAAGGAATTTGAGAAATCTTTGACTGTCCCTGATTGTTAATCGTGTTAAACAAGAAATAAAGCTTTTGATTTTCCAGTTCTTTTGCACTCACGTGTAGGTATAAGTAACCTTCATCACTTGTAATGTTCAATGCTTTTAACTTCTTAGACGGCTTATATACCGACTTGCTGTTCAGCTTTTTCCAATCATCTGATTTACCGTCTACTTTGACTTTCAGCTTCGTTCCTGGATCAAAACTCAGCAGTCCAAAATGCTGCTCTCCCGTTTGCAAATTCGTCCAAAATGGCCTTCGGTTCGGATTGTCGTACTCCATCGTATTCCACGTTCGCTTAAACCATTCATCTTGCCATGTAAAGACCATACCGCCAGCCATTTTTTCTTCGACAATGTCTTCATATAAGCGTGACAGAATCTTTCCTTGTTCTTGTTCCGTGTGAAAGCCTTGATCCCACCCGTATACGTTTCTATGGGTGAGTCCTCGCGAAGCCGGAATGCCAAATTCAGCAACAAGAACGGGCATATGATGAACTTCTTTCATATTTTGCAAATAGCCTGCATAGTTATTTTTCTCTCCTCGATGATCTTGATAAGCGAGATAACGAGGTTCATAGTTTAAGAAATCAGGATAGTACGGATAAATATGATAAGAGGCAAATAATCCCGGCTCAAATTTTTTAGTTGCGTGAATTAAATTAGGATTAACAGACACTTTATCCTCGTCTTCAGAAGGCTCATATGGATGAGTCAGCAAATCCGTCGTCACCCAGTTTGTAAAGCTCATAGGCCGCTGCCAATCATATTTATCCTGCTCATAGGAAATTGTTTTTTCCATAAGCTGAGCAAGCCAAATTTCAAAGGGGTTGCCTTTTTCGGTATAGATATACTGCCCTTTAAAATCTTTCATTCCTTTATGTTTTTCATTTGTCGAAAGAGCTACCGTGGGATCCCATTCAACTCCTATAATCCAGCCCAAAACATAAGGAGAAACGTCTGCTGTATACGTTCCGCTAGCATGTCCCGTCCGTTTTGGCAGTGTTGCCTTTCCATGAATAACGTTTACAATCCTTTTCATTTCAGCTTCAAATTCTTTTGTATTTTCCTTTGTAAAAGCATCTTGTGAATCATAGAAAACTTCTTCATTCACCCATACTCCATGAAAAAGATAAATGGGTTCTTTGGCTTTTTGATTATACTCAGCAAGCGCTTCATAAAAGGCGGGAGGATGAATGGTGTATACGCGGATTGAGTTTGCGTTCATCTTTCCGATTTCTTTAAACCAGCGCAAATATTCTTCTTTCGAAATAGCAGTCTCACCGGGGAAATGTCCTGGCTTACTAATACCCATATTTACTCCTTTAATCAGCAAATCTTGCCACTTGCCATTTTGATAAACTTGCAAATAATCTTTTCCTACTTTCCCTGCTACTTTAAGGTCAGCATCTTCATAGATTTCCATATTTTTATTAAAAGTAACAGAAGCAGGCTGAGATTCATTTTGCTGGTGATCTATGATCTTATTCATAAGAGGCAGATAAACAGTCCAGTAAAAAGAAGACTCATCTTCTTTTCCGATTTTCTCTGTCCATTTCTTCCACACCGGGTAAAAAGAGGTTTGATAAATGGAAGGTACTTCTCCTTGATCTGCAAAATTTCCTGCAAAGTAATAAGTATCATACCGCTCTTTATTATGATGAACGACTGCTGGTATGGACAAAGGGATACCATTTTCCTTTAGCTTGTTTTTTCCTTCAGAATCCAAGTGAAAGACAAACTGAGCCTGCACATCACTTTTTTGCTGGGGTGTAATTACGTCAAACCAATATTGATAAGCAGATTCATCCTGTAAATTTAATGTTTTATTTCCTTGTTTTGTATATTGAAACCATACTGGATTTTCTTTTAATTCTTTTTCCGTTATAATAACGAGCTTATTGGATTCATTAACGAATAATAAGCCTTTTCCTGTAAGGCTCCACTCTTTGTTGTACTGCTTTTTGTAACCACTTTTCACCCAAGCAGGAACTTCTTCACTGCCGAATTCCTCAAAGTAGCGACCAATCCAGCCGGACCACGTAACATTGTACAATTCATACAGTTCTTTGCGAACATCTAAGGAAGTAGGGCTTCCAAATGTATTAAACTCTCCAATCAGCGTTTTTGTACGTCCATTCAGCGCTTTCTTAACGTAGCTCACGTCTTCAGAAGTCATGCCGCCGTACACCAATTGAGAGCGATCTCCTCTTTTAGCTTTTACGCCTAAATCTTCTTTGTATACACCATACGTGTCGGTGATATAAATCATATCTGCAGAGTTTGTTTTTGGCAGAGATTTAATGCTGTATGTTTTATCTTCTTTCGGGTAAAACCCTGCATAATCTTTTGAGATTTCATAAGGCTTCCCGTCTTTGCGTACTTTCGCTTGATTCAGCATCCACATTAAGCCTTGATGCTCTCGAAACGTTTGATCTGGCACTGTTTTATCAATGACAAGCATATTCAAATCAGCTGGTTTCTTTAGCTGCCAAATAAGAAATGGAGAAGCCGTTATTCCCATAACCAAAATAATGCCGCCGATTAATAACCATTTTTTCATTGTGAAACTCCTTTTCGCTGCATGTCTCCCCAGCCTTTTTTATTGCGAATAACATCCAACAATCCATGACAGCGCCATATAACAGTTAGAGGGCGATACCAAAAGGATTCAGTCAGGGAAAAGACAAATAGCTTAGCAATATCGGATACTTTTGGATATTTACGAAGGCTCCACTCTTCTAGCAAAACGGCCGCCATTGAATAAAGAGAACCATATACAACCATTAAAAGAAAAAGCAAATAAGCAAATTCTACATAAATCCCGCCTACAACTAGAGAAATAACAATAAACAAATAGCCTAACATTTCCATGACCGGCCCGATTAATTCAATAAACACAAAATAAGGCATAGAAATCATTCCGATGCTTCCGTATTTCGGATTAAACAGCATCTCTTTATGCTTCCAAAGACTATCAAATAAACCACGGTGCCAGCGGTTCCGCTGTCTTCGCAAATATTTGATTTCATCGGGTGCTTCTGTCCAGCATACGGGATCTGGAATATAAACAATTTGATTGCTGGTTTTTTTCTGTTTAATCAGTCGGTGCAGGCGAACAACGAGCTCCATGTCTTCGCCGACTGTATGAGAATAACCCCCAGCTTCAATCACCCAGCGTTTAGAAAATACGCCAAATGCTCCTGACACAATAAGCAATAAATTATGGCGACTGAGACCAATGCGCCCCATAAGAAAGGCACGTAAATATTCAATAATCTGCATCACAACAAGCGGCTGCGTATCAAGTCCAATCGATACGACCGCACCGTTTTCGATTTTACATCCGTTTGCAATTCGGATACTTCCCCCTGAAGCAATTACTTCTCCGTCTGAATCAATAATTGGCTTCATAACTTTTAAAAAAGCATCTCTTTCTAACACTGAATCGCCATCGATCGAACAAAAATAAGGGTATTTGGATAAATTAATTCCTGCATTTAATGCATCTGACTTTCCCCCATTTTGTTTATCCACTACATATAAATAATCGTATAATTTAGAACGATATACAGCTTTTACTTCTTTCGTCTCCACTTGCTTTCTCACAACTCGATTCATTTTCACAAGAGAAAACTCTTCGATGAGCTTTTCTAACGTATCATCTGAAGATCCGTCATTTACTACAATTACTTCATATTCCGGATATTCAATTCCAAGCAGCGAACGCACGCTTCCAATAATCCCGACAGATTCGTTATAAGCGGGAACCAATATAGATAACGGCGTTGTATAGCTGACCGCAAGCAAATCTTCATAAGGTTCTTCATCATTTAATTGATATTGCTTTCGCAGTTGAAAAGCCGAGATGATAAACATCATAAAATAAAAACAAAGCACAAAAATCATATAAGCAAATACAGCCCATCCACAAATGGACAATAAAAGATGCCAAACACTATTCCACAACCATAATTCCTCCTTTTTCGAGCCATTCTGCTGCCATATCTTTCGAAAACTTGTCATCAGTCGTTTTGTATACTTGAACTAAGTATTCTTTACCTGTTGGGATTTTCATCATTGACTGAGCAGCATTCGAACGCACAAGAAAATGAGAATCTTTTAGCGACTGCTCAAGAAGTGACAATCCCTTCTCATCTCTCGTTTTGCCTATTAGTTTTGTAGCCATCATTCTTTCTTGCCAAATACCTGACTGAAGATGGTTCGTGAGCTCTTCTATTCTTAATGGAAAAGATAAAGCATTAAGTGATTTCAATGAACGAATTCGCAGTTCTTCTGATGAACTTTTCATGTGCATTTTTAAGAAATCTATATACTCTAACTTATGATTGATACCGATCATATCGATAAGAGGCAGCTGAATTTCTTCTTGCAGGTCTTCAAATTTATTAATAAATTGCTGAAACTGCTCACTGTTCATAGTTCCAAACAAAGAGCGGTACATGAATTCAGACAGCGGTCTAGAAGCGTTTGTCATGTACATAACAAACTCAGGGCGATTCAGCTTAACTAAAATTTTTAAAATTTGATTTTTTTCAGCCGCTGTACTATTTTTTTTCTCATATATTTCTACTAATTGGTCTGTTAGCGTAGTTAGCCCAAAATCTTCAATAGCATAAAGGGCATTCATTCTGACACTCCATCTAGAATGATGCAGCTCTTTTTTATATTTGGGTGTAAACACCTTCTCCGCATAGAGCGTAATGTTATTTAGAATTTCATCGCCTTGTACAGCTGCAGAAAAACCGCTCAATAGTTCCTCTACACCCGCCAGCTCTATTCTATTTTTAGGCTCTACCCGATGTTCTTCATCTTTTCTGTATAAATAAATAAAAAGAGATTCTTTCATACTATCTTTATAGGATTCTACTTTTGCTCGAAAAGCGTTTAAACGCGCTTTTTGAATAAGTAAATAACTCAGAAAACAGACTAAAAGCAATAGCAACCCGCCAAATAAGACATATACCACTTGAATTGACATCGCCATTTATTTCACCTTCTTCATTAAATGACGCACGCGCGCTTCAAGCTCCATTAACTTAAATGGCTTTGTCATGTAATCGTCTGCCCCAAGTTCTAATGCTCTTTGAATATCTTGTTCGCTGTTTCTTGATGTAAGCATAATAACCGTATACTGATCGTGACGTTTATTCTGTCTTAATTTTTGCAGCACTTCTAAGCCATCCATTTTAGGCATCATTCCGTCTAAAATAACAAAGTACTGATCGCTAGAATGAATCCATTGGGACTCAAAGAATTCGATGCCATCTTTAAACACTTCTATTTTCACTTCATAGCGATCTCCTACATCAATCTTACTTAAAAGCTCTTTCAGCATCGTTCGAATGATAGAATCATCATCAATAATAGCCATACGAAGCGTTCGCTTTTTAACCAGCTTGCTTTCAGAAGAAGCTACAATTTTTTGACGTCCTGATTCCTTCGCTATATATAATGCCTCATCAGCTTGATGAAGAGCTTTTTCTAACGGCCATTCAGTGTTATGAACTTCTACAACTCCGCCGGAAAAGCTGCAATAAAACGAAGTGCTTTGATGTGTGAACACTTTTTTCACAAAGGAATCCAACAGTCTATTTAATACTGTTTCTGCCTCTTTTATATTGGTTTTTGGCAGTAAAAGAATAAATTCTTCGCCTCCATATCTAAAAATGTGATCTGTTGGACGAATTTCATGCTTCATATACTCTACAAATGCTTGCAGCACGCGGTCTCCCATAAGATGTCCATATCGATCATTTATTCTCTTAAAGAAATCTAAATCTAAAATCGCTAAACAAAAAGGATCTTTTAAACGGTCGTAGCTGGATAGCTGCTGACTGTAGATTTCTTTTAAATACGTTCGGTTATAGGCTCCTGTTAATTCATCAAACATTAAATAGGAGTTAAACATCTGCTTTCGTTCAATATGGTGACCAATTCGAAGCAGACTTTCTTCCATATCGAGAGGTTTAACAAAAAAATCATCGGCCCCTAATTTAAAAGCCTTCAAACGCGTCTCTCTTTGATTATCAACGCTCATCATGACAATGGGGACGAACAGTTGCTTTGTTTTATCACGTAAAAATGACAGAATGTCAAAGCCTGTACAGTCTTTCATATGTACATCAACAACAAAACAATCCGGCTTTAATTCGTAAAAAGCCGTAATGGCTTTTTCTTTAGAGGCAGTTGCTAATACGTACCAACCTTGTTTTTCAAACTGTTCTTTTAAATACATCAGCATTGAAAGATCATCATCCACAAGTAAAACATTCGCTGTTTGTTCACTAATTTCTATCGGTTTATTTATATCTTCTGCGGATTGAATTTCATCTTGATAACAAATTTTAATAATATCTAATAAAAATGTATTTAACTCCGCGTAACCCCAGGTTTTTTTCTGATTTTTTTCAACAGCTTCCATTAACTCGCGGGAACGATCTCCTAAATAATTCAGTCCAATGGTTGCAGACGTTCCAGAAATTGAATGCAAAAAGCGGTACACTTCTTCATGAGGTATTTCTTCATTTTGATCGGTCCACTCTTGCAGCTGCTTACGCACATTAGCTAATAATGCAATTTGATATTTATCCATCTTATACACCCTTTGTTCGATATAGTTAACATTTACCCCATATTACTCCATCCATTTTTTATAATATTTTGTAAGTAAATGAAATATTTTCTTGCTTTTATTTTAAGTATGTTTTTTTTAAATGAAAAGCAATTCCTTTTTAACCATACTTTTCCTCCAATGATTTTACTTTAAAATGATTCTTTTTTCACTCATTATTTTTTCTTCCCAATAGACACAATGACCTGTTATCTTCTTTATAAATAGACCTACAACCTTATTGACAAAATTAATGAGTCTTTGTTACCCTTATACACGTTGTGAAAAATTTAAAAGTGAATGCTAAGGAAAGCAGCCGTTTTGATGAATAATCAATCAAATCAGGTTCTTTCCTTTTTATATTTTTACTAAGGTAGATACTTTGCTAAATAAAGTTTCGCTTTATACACCGTGTCCTCTTTGTCATAGGCGCACTTAGACCGAAAACAGACGGAAAGGAGTATAAAATGTTTACTCAGCTTACAGAAAAAAATCAGAATGCAGAAGAACTAAAAGAAACACTTGATGATTTAGAGTTTCAGCTATTTCGCATGCAGGATAATTTAAAAGAAATTGCTAAAAAGTATGAAGTTATTGGTGTCGATCAGCCTGAAGATAATCAGTTAGTTATTGTATCGGCACAAAATGACGGAAACGCATGTAAAATTATGCTAAATGAATGTACAAAAGCCTATAGAGGGGCTTGGGATTTTGCCATCGATGGCGTATATGAAGATAATCACACGATTTTTATTGGTGACATTAAAGGGCCCGCTAATAAGGGATATGGCTCTGTATGTATGAATTATTTAAAAGAAGTAGCGGTTGATCAAAATGTTCATGTCATTAAAGGCGATATCGCTGAGCGCGATTGGGATCATCTCGAAAGATTGATTCATTTTTATGAAAAACATAACTTTGAGGTGAATATTGATTATACGAATAAGTGCGGAGAAATTGAGTGGACTCCAGCTTAGCTTATCAATAAAAAAACGAACAGACGCTGTCTGTTCGTTTTTTATTTGATATATGCTAAGCTTTTTTTAATGCTGCTAAGAGGACTTTCTATACAGTGATCTTGTTCAACGATCCACCATTTTACGCCTGCTCTATGTCCTTCTTGCATTACAGCCTTTATATCTACTCCTCCGGTACCAAGAGGAGCAAAAAATTGTTCGCCGTCTGTTGTCATATCTTTTAAATGAATAAAAGGCGTACGATTTTGATAATGCTTCATCCACTCCACTGGATCTTCGCCTGCTTTAGTCAGCCAATAAATGTCCAACTCTACGTTTACCTCAGTTTCTTCTAAGATTGTTTGGAGAGCTGACTTTCCAGTTGACAATTTCTTTAGCTCAAAATCATGATGATGATAGCTAAACGACAGGCCTTCTTTTTTACAATAAGCATCAATGTAATTTAAAGAATCAATAAGTTCGAAATATCCTTTTTCAGTTTGTCGTTCAGGCATTAAATAAGGACAAACAATATGTGAATTTCCAACTTGTTGCTCAAAGTGAATCACCTGCTCTAAATTTGATTCTAATTGTTCAAGCGGCACATGACTAGAAGCTGCCTTCAGCTGTAAATCCGTTAACCATGCTTTTACTTCTTTTGCTGTATATCCTTCGTACCCCGCAAACTCTACCCCTTGATACCCTAAAGCAGCTACTTTTTGAAGCGTTCCTTTAAAATCTTTTTTCGTTTCTTCACGCAGCGTATAAAGCTGAACTCCTACAGGTATTTCTCCCATTTTCTCTCCCCCTGTTCATTAAGAAAGTGATTGAACTATGGCTAAATCAACCCAATCTAAAGACGAACAAATTGAATAATTGAACTAGTATGAATTACTTGTTACACAGCTGTTGATTTCCGTGCAAGACTTCGCTTTCCGCGGGCGGCCGGTGAGCCTCCTCGTCGCTTACGCTCCTGCGGGGTCTCACCTGTTCCGCTTTTCCCGCAGGAGTCTTCGTCTTGCCCTCCAATCAACACCTAGAATCAATTACGTTCATCTAAATCTACGTTCATCCTAGAAAGGAAAAAATCCGAACGAATTTGATTCTCAATCAACAATAAGATTCGTTCGGATCCTCCTTTAACTAACATACTTTTTTTCAACATCTGCTGCTTTTTATTTTACTGCACTTCCAAGCATTCCGGAAATAAAATGACGCTGAAGTGCTAGGAAGAAGACAATGATTGGAATGGTTGCAATCGTTACTCCCATCATTACTTGACCGTAATCAATAATCGATAAGCCAATTAAGCTTGAAAGAGCAACTGGCAATGTAGCCATTTCGTTAGATGTAGTCGCAACTAAAGGCCACATAAAGTTATTCCACTGTGTCATAAATAAGAAAATAGCTGCTGCAGCCATAGCAGGCTTCATAGAAGGAAGCACAATAGTTAAAAAGATTCTCATCTCTCCAGCTCCGTCCAAACGAGCTGCTTCAATAAGTTCCGTTGGAAAAGCTAAAAAGTTCTGACGTAATAAAAAGATAGCAAACGGAAAGCACAGCTGCGGAACAATAAGTGCAAAATACGTATCAAGCAAATTAAAATTCGACATCAGCTGAAAAAGTGGAATGAGCGTTGCTTGATATGGAATCATCATAGACAATAAAAGCGTAGTGAAAATTGCGTTGCGGCCTTTGAATTCAAATTTAGATAACGCATATGCAGCTGTGGAGCAGACCATTAAAGCTACAATCACATACACGACTGAAACAAATACTGAGTTAAAAAAGACGCGCCCTAAATCAATTGAAGCATTTAAATTTTGTAGATTTGTCATAAATTGATCGCCAGGCTTCAGCGTTGGAGGGTTTGTAAACATTTTTCCTGATTCATTCGTAGCGCCGATAAACATCCAGTAAAAAGGAAAAATTGAGATAATCGTAAACAGCCCAAGCAAGCTGTATAGTCCTATTTTGCGCATGATGTGCCTTTTCTTTTTGACCTTAGGAACGGTAACTACTGCGGTTGCTTCTACTCTCTCTAATACACTCATGATTTATCACCCGTAAATTTAAATTGGAAGAACGTTAAAATACCAACTAATAATACAACAACGTACGCAATGGCTGATGCATATCCAAAATCAAAGTATTTAAAGCCATTTTGATAAATATATAAGCCTAACGTCATAGTAGAATCAGCAGGGCCGCCTTTTGTTAAGTTAAAAGGTTCGTCAAACAATTGAAGGGTGCCAATTGTTGATAAAATAGTAGCAAACAAGATAACGGGTTTTAATTGTGGAACCGTTACGTGGAAAAACTTTTGAATACGATTTGCTCCGTCTAAATCAGCTGCTTCGTAAACTTCATGAGATAAACTTTGAAGAGCTGCTAGAAAAATAACCATGTTATAACCTGTCCATCTCCAAGTCATCGCAACGATGATTGAGACTTTAGCCCAAAATGGATCCCCCAGCCACTGAATGGCATCGATACCGAAAAACCCTAAAATAGTATTCATAATTCCTTCATCTTGAAGAATGATTGAAAACAAAATAGAGTAGGCAACTAGTGACGTTACTGCCGGCAAGAAAAATGAAACTCGGAAAAAACCTTTTAGTCTTAAAAGCTGACTGTTTAACGCGTTAGCTAGTACAAGCGCTAATAAAATCATAACGGGTACTTGAACGATTAAAATAATTCCCGTATTCCCAAGCGCTTTCCAGAAAATATCATCTCCGAGTAAGCGTGTATAGTTTGATAACCCGGTAAATACATACTTTCCGCCTTCCATACTCTGAAAGCTTAGAACAAACGATGAAAAAATAGGATAGATTGTAAACAGCGCGAACAGCAAAAGTGCTGGAGCAATAAATAAGTAAGGCAACGATTTATTTGTCTTCATGATGACCTCCTAGTACCGCAAGAAGAAGAGATAGAAGGCAATTTTCCATAAATCACCTTCTATGCTTCTTGATTATTTTTTAATTCGGTTTTCTAAGCGTTTTTGAGCTGCTTCAAGCGAGTCTGTAACGCCCTTACCATTTGTTACTTCTGACACAGCTTTGACTGCTTCACTGTTTGCAACTGAGTAATTGCCCGTAAAATTAACCGGCTTAATATCTTTCATTTCATCTGCGAATGTTTTCCAAATCGTCTGATTGTTAAAGTACTCATCTTGTGCAGTGAATAATTTTGAAGAGTATACGGTATTTAATGATGGGAATAATCCGCCCTTCATCGCTTCTTCTTGAACTTTATCCGTTGTTGAGAAATACTCCATAAATTTGTACGCTTCATCTGCTTTTTGACTAGTTGCTGAAATCACATAGTTGCTTCCGCCTAAGTTAGAAGCACGGTTGCCTCCTTCTTCAAACGAAGGTAATAAAAACACTCCCCATTTTCCTTTTAAATCCGGAGCCTGCTGTGTAATAGAACCGGATAGCCAAGCACCAGATGGTGAACTTGCTACTTTACCTTCTGCTAAGGCACTGATTGAAGCATCCCAGCCCACTGTATTTTTAACAATGCCTGCTTCTTTTAACTTCTTATTTAACTCCATTGCTTTTTTCGCTTCTTTAGAAGTTAAATTTAGCTTTCCTTTGTTATTAAAATAGAACGTACCTTGCTGTGTCAGCGTCATTCGGAATAAGCCATCGTCATTATTAAAATCTAAACCTAGTAAATCAACGCCAACTTTTTCTTTAATTTTCTTACCAGCTGCAATGTAATCATCCCATGTTTTGATACTGTTTGGATCTACGCCTGCTTTTTCAAAGTAATCTGTGCGATAGAATACGCCTGTTGGACCTGCATCAAACGGGAAGCCGTACATATCTCCATTCTTTGATAAAAGGGCTCTCTTAAACTCAGGAAACTTATCTTCTTGCTTATCAAATCCTTTTTTAGATAGGTTTAAAAATGCTTTTGGAAATGCATCTAAATATCCTTGGAAACGATCGTCTTCTACTAATACAATATCAGGAAGGCCTTTTCCGCCAGCTTGCAATCCTGTTGTTAGTTTTGAATAAACATCTTCACGTCCCATATCCACTACTTTTAATTTAAACCCTGGATTCTCTTTTTGGTATTCTGCTGCTGCTTTCTTTAATACCGGTACGTTAATATTCCAAGCCCATGCAACAACTTCTTTTCCACCGCTACCACTTGTTTCATTAGCGGACTTTCCTCCGCATCCTGCAAGTACTAGGGTTAAAATGAGTGCAAAACTGATTAAACTAAACCAACGTTTCAATGAATACCCCTCCTATAATCTCGTCTCCTAGTGTGGCAAGTTTTTTTGTAGACGCTCATGACTCTTTCTCCAGAGAATTATTGAAAAATAATTCTGTATATTGAAAGCGTATACAATTTACTTAATCTAAATTATATGAATGAATACCTTTTTCCTCAATGGTAAATATAAAAGGCAAAAACCTTACATTTTTGCCTTTTTCTAAATTGATTTTGTTATTATGGTTTCTATTAACTTTTTCGTTCATGAAAAAAAGCGAATGTACTGTCGTTGTTGAAACAGAACACAATCGCTTATTTAAAAAAATCCAATGTATACTATTTTTTTGCTACATAAGTAATACTTTCTTGCTTATTTGGGACGTTCTAAGGAAAATAATTGCCCCAATTTACTATAGTTAGAACCCGCAAGCCGGCTGACTGGCTTCACACGTTCTGCAGAAACGCGATCGTTTTCTATCACTTTTTCACTAATATGAAACATCACAACTTCACCGATAAACAAATCTGAGCTGTATGCCTCATCCGTTCCTAATGGAACAATTTGGTGAAGCTTACATTCCATTCGAATGCTTGCTTCTTGAATTCCGGGAACCTGCACTTTTTTGCTCGGTGCTAGTGTTAACCCTGTTTCTTCGACTTCACTCACGGAAGAAGGGTAAGAAGATGCCGCTTGATTCACTTGTTCCACTAAGTTTTCGTCTACAAGATGAACTACAAATTCTTTAGATGCACTAATATTTTTGGCCGTATCTTTCGTCATTTGACCTTCACTTCTCGAAACCGAAACGGCAATCAGCGGAGGCTCTGCCGCAACTACATTAAAAAAACTAAACGGCGCGGCATTCACTACACCGTCATCATTTTGAGTTGTAATAAACGCAATTGGCCGAGGAATGATGACACCTGTTAGCAAATGATAATTGTCTTTTGCACTTTGTACCGCTGGATCCACTACTTTCATTTTACCCACTCCTTTTCTTCCATTTACTTTATTGTATGGTAACGAAAAGAGCATAGATTAGCTAGCAACTTGCTCACCAACACAATGAAAAGATCCGAACGATTACTCGTTCGGATCTTTCTTCAACTAAACTGCTTTTGTCTCAGCCTATTTCGTTAATTTAACACCGTAATTTTCACTGTACGACGTCCAAATGCTTTTGCAGCTGACTCGGAAGGTACTAATACGTCAATTCGATATCCTTTAATCGCACCGCCCGTATCACCTGCTGTTGCCACTCCGTATCCTTCTACGTATACTTTTGAACCTAATGGAATAACGGATGGATCTACCGCAATAATTTTATGAGTGCCTGAACTTACATTTTGTCCAGTGGCTGTTACACCGCTGCAGCCTGCACAATTAGCTGTATAAGCTGTTGCTTCTACATACATTTCTTTTCCAGAATGCTTTTGTGTGCTTTCTTCTTTTTTCGTTTCTTTTGCTTCTGAAGAAACGGCTGCTTTCTTCTCTGTAGCTGCAGCTGTTTTTACTTCTTGTTTTGGCTCTGTTTTTACTTCTTTTTTAGCTGTTGCTAGTTCAGCTTGACGCTTTGCTTCTGCATCAGCCTCACCCTTTTCAGTCGCCTGCTGTTTTGCCACTTGCTCAGCTTGCTTTTGAGCTTCTTCTTTTTCTTTTGCAATCTTATCTTGAATGCCTGTTAGTTCAGACTGAAGATTTGCTTTTTCTGAAGAAGCTGCATCAATTTCATTTACGACCGTACTGTATTTTTCTTGCATAGTTGTTAACGTTGCTGTTTGTTTCGCAACGTTTTTATCTAATTCAGCTTGTTTAGCCGCTAGGCTACCTTTTGCTGCTTCTAATACTTTTTCTTGCTTATCAATTTCTTTTTTATCTTTTTCAATTTGATCTAAGTCATTTTGATGCTGCTTTAAAATATCATTATCTGCTGACAATAAAGTTGTGACAGCACCCATACGCGCGACAAAATCTCCAAAGTTATCAGCATTCATTAATGTATCAATAACAACGCTTGTTTTATCGTCTTGCTGTAAAGCAACTAATCGATTTTCAATAATATCTTTACGACTTAACACTTTTTCCTGAAGCAAAACGATTTCTTTTTTCTTTTTCTCAATCATTTTGTTCGCTTCTGAAATCTGCTTTTCAGTCGATGCTAACTCTTTTTTATTGCTAGAGATTACTGTATGTAATGAATTTAATTGTGATTGAATGTTTTGAACATCTGAATTGATAGACTGTTTCTCTTTCTCTTTTTGTTGAACAGCCTTTTCTGTTTCTTTAATTTTATTTTCAGTACTCTGGAGCGCTTCTTCATTCGATTGGGCGTGAGTCTCTGTGATGCCGGTCATGAAGAAAATTCCTGTGACTGCTGCAAGAGTCATACGCTTAAAAATTTTCATAAAGTAATAGTCCCCTTTCCTCATAGACATAGTTATACCATAAAAAACTATCTGTTTATGTTACAATACAGTTAAAAGTTTCCCATAATCTGTATAACCAAGAATCTCTTTCTGGGAATTCATCACCAAAATCCCTTGATAGAGAGGTTTACTGTTTATTAAAAAAGATATATTTTTATCATAAACAGGGCATATTTGCTCTTTAAAAATAGAAATAAACGCTTATTATTACAGGTATATTACAAATTTTTCACAGAAAATTATGTGTTTTACCGTCTTTTTTCGGTGTTTTTTACTTTTTATTACATAAATTCCACCTACATAATTCCTACACTATTTATAAAGTTATGACTTTTTCACTTCTTTTTTACACTTTATATACATAAAAAGACGCCCATAAATCAAATGAGCGTCTTTTTTCTGCACACGTATAAAACCATTATTTGTCAGAGGTTACTAGTTTTAAAGGCACTGGAATTTGCTTATCTACCTTTTTGCCTTGAAGAACATTTTTAGCAGACTTTACGGCAAGTTTACCGATTAAAACAGGCTGCTGAGCTACAGTTGCTCCTAGCTTCCCTTCTTTTACCGCTTTAATTGCATCGTCGTTTCCATCAAACCCTACTACTAGCACATCTTTTCCTGAGCTGTTAATCGCTTGAATAGCTCCTAATGCCATTTCATCATTATGAGCAAATACGGCTTTGATACCAGGATTTCCTTGAAGAACATTCTCCATAACGTTTAAGCCTTTTGTACGGTCAAAATCAGCCGACTGTTTAGCCGTAATATCTAGCTTTTGATCCGCAACGTTGTGGAACCCTTTTCCTCGTTCACGAGTTGCTGAAGCTCCCGGCACGCCTTCAAGTTCTGCTACTTGAGCTTTCTCCCCTACTTTTTTCACAATGTAATCAGCAGCCATTTGACCACCTTTTACATTATCTGAAGCTACGAGGGTTTCTACTTTTCCTTTTTCTGCTGAACGATCTAGTGTAATAACTGGAATACCTACATTATTAGCCGATTGTACAGCTGTTGAAATAGCAGCTGAATCCGTTGGGTTAATAAGCAGAATGTTAACACCTTGCTGCATTAAATCTTCCACATCGTTAATTTGTTTTGCTGAATCATTTTGAGCATCTACTACAACTACTTCCATGCCCAGTTTTTTTGCTTCTTTTTGTACCCCTTCTTTTAGCGAAACAAAGAACGGATTGTTTAATGTAGAAACGGATAAACCAATTTTAATATCTTTTAAATTTTTACTTTCAGATGGTTTCGCCCACTCAGGAGGCTGAAGTGAACAAGCCCCTAACAGTAATAATGAAAATGATAATAGCACGAGCCAAATTTTCTTCATGTTTTTCCCTCCTAAGCTGACTTTTTGCGATCAATTAATACCGCGATTAAAATAACAATTCCCTTTACGACCATTTGGTAAAAGGACGAAACGCCGAGTAAGTTTAAGCCGTTGTTTAACGTTCCGATAATCAGCGCACCAATTAACGTTCCAACAATGCGTCCACGTCCTCCAGAAAGGCTTGTTCCACCCAGTACTACTGCAGCGATAGCATCTAACTCGTAAGACGTACCTGCCGTTGGCTGAGCAGAGTTCAAACGAGAAGTCAAAATCGCTCCTGATAGCGCTGCCAATAATCCTGCTAGTGAGTAGATCATAACCTTAACTTTTGGTACTTTAATTCCTGAAATAAATGCTGCTTTTTCATTTCCCCCGATTGCATATGTTCTACGGCCAAACGGCGTTTTATGCAAAATCACCCATAGGACAGCAAATGCTAGTACCATCGTAATTGCCGGAACAGGAATACCTAGAAAATAGCCGCGGCCAAATAACTGGAAGTAATAGTTTTCGCCTAAGCCCGTAATCGGATTTCCATCTGTATAAACAAGCGTTAACCCTCTAAAAATTGTCATCGTCGCTAGCGTTGCAATAAACGGCGCCATTTTTCCTTTTGTAATAAGCAAGCCGTTAATCATACCCATTACAGCTCCTAACACACATCCTATTAAAATAGCTAAAATAGGATCTACACCTGACACAATCATACCTGCCATTAACGCACTTGATAAAGCAAGTATAGAGCCAACCGATAAATCAATTCCGCCTGTTAAAATGACAAACGTCATACCGAATGCAATTAAGGCATTAATGGCTACTTGACGCAGCAAGTTTAAAATATTTAAAGGTTCTAAAAAGCTTGGATTTAAAATCGATACAATGACAATAAGAATAAATAGACCTAGTAACGGACCTAGCTTTTGCATCACGTTATCAACGCGATTTTCTTTGATCCCTGTGTTTGCTTTCATTTTACTGACCTCCTGTTGCAAATGTCATAATTTTTTCTTGAGTTGCTTCTTCACTTGTCAGTTCACCTGTTATTTTTCCTTCATGCACAACCAAAATGCGATCGCTCATGCCGAGTACCTCTGGAAGCTCTGAAGACACCATGATAATAGCCACGCCTCTGTCTGTCAGTTCATTCATAAGCTGATAAATTTCACGCTTTGCCCCGACGTCAACTCCTCGAGTTGGTTCATCTAAAATCAGCACTTTTGGTCCAATGCCAATCCACTTGGCAATAACTACTTTTTGCTGATTTCCTCCCGATAAGTTACCCGCACTCGTCTCAGACGACTCGGTTTTGATCGTTAAACGTTTAATAAGTAAATCTACAAATTGCTGCTCGCTTTTTTGTTCAATAAAGCCTTTTGGCGAAAAGCTGAATAGACTTGGAAGCGCAATATTTTCTCGAATAGAAAAATCCAGGACGAGCCCTTCTGTTTTACGATCTTCTGTAATGAACCCGAGACCTAATTTAATGGCTTGGTCGGGCTTTGTGATACTGACCCGTTTGCCATTTAATATAATTTCGCCTTTTTCTAACGGATCAAGCCCGAAGATAGCGCGCATAATTTCGGTTCTGCCAGCTCCCATTAGCCCCGCAACACCGACAATTTCTCCTGATCGCACTGAAAAATGAACGTCTTGAAATACACCTTTTCTCTCCAAGCCTTTTGCTTCAAATACAACGTCTCCCTTAGGAGATGTCCTAGCAGGAAATCGATCCGTTAGCTCTCTTCCTACCATTTTGCGAACAACATCATCGAAGCTCGTTTCTGGAATCGGCTTTTTGTCTACCGTCTGTCCGTCACGCATGACCGTAATGGAATCACAAATAGCGAAAATCTCTTCCATACGATGTGAAATATAGACAATCGATACACCTTGTTTTCGCAGCGCATTAATTACGTCAAATAACTTTTGAATTTCTCTTTCAGTAAGCGCTGCGGTTGGCTCATCCATGATAATGACTTTTGCATTCGTCATCAGCGCTTTGGCTATCTCAATCATTTGCTGCTGTCCGACAGAACAAAGTCCCGCTTCTTGGTCAAGAGGAATGGTCACAGCTAATTTTTCAAACTGCTTCTTTGCTAACGCTTTCATTTCTTTTGTTTTTAAAAAACCTAAAGGCGTTTTTAATTCTTTGCCAATAAATAAGTTCTCAAGCACCGTCATTTCAGGCCAAACGTTCAGCTCTTGATGAATAAAGGTAACTCCGTTTTGTTCTGCTTCTTTTGGGTTTTGAAAATACGTCTCTTTGCCATCAATCAGAATCTGCCCTTCATCTTTTTTATGAAGGCCGGTTAAAATATTCATCAGCGTAGATTTCCCCGCTCCATTTTCCCCCATTAGTGCGTGAACTTCACCTTCATGTAATTCAAAATCCACGCCCCTTAGTACACAGTTTGCTCCAAAGGCTTTATGAATCCCTCTCATTGCAATATGCATGCTGTTCACCTCTTTTAAAAAATAACTCCCGCTTGTAAAATGCAGTTTGCATAAGGAGTTGCTTCTCCTGTACGAATCACAACTTTCGCTTTGCTTGTCAGCATTTTTAATTGTTCATGCGATACTTCTTCTACTAAGATGTTTTGCTTCTCCATCAACTCGTAAGCCTTTTGATTTCTTTCTTTCATTTCAGAAGCAATCACTATTTTTTCTGTAGCCATATCTTCTAACACAGCTACTACTACATCTTCAAAGCTAGGCACCCCTAGCTTTAAAGATAAATCAATTTTAGGCACGTCACTCGGAACAGGTAACCCTGCATCTGCAATGACAATAGTGTCTGTATGACCTAGATCTGTTAGTATTTTCGTAATATGACTGTTAATCATTCCGTGACGTTTCATTTACAGACTCTCCTCCACTTCTTTTCGAGTCGGCATACCGCCTTGCGCACCAAATTTAGTGACGGATAGCGAAGCTGCGCGATTAGCAAACTGAATTCCTTTTTCAAAACCCATTCCTTCGGCAAGTGCCACAGCAAGCGCTGCGTTAAATGTATCTCCTGCTCCTGTTGTATCAATCGTTTCTACTTGATAAGAAGGAACCAATACTTCTTTCTCGCCGTTAAAATAGCGCACACCTTGTTTTCCTTCTGTAATAAACAATTTATTTGGATACTGTTTTAATACTTCTTCTTTTTCTTTTCCTTCAAATAAAAGCTCTGCTTCATGTTCATTTGGAGTGATGTAAGAAACTTGTTCAATCACTTCTGCTTTTAATGGTCTTGCAGGCGCTGGATTTAACAAAAGCGGTACTTTAAGTTCCTGACAAAGCTGAGCAACATATTCAACCGTTTCTTCTGGAATCTCTTGCTGAATAAGTACGATATCCGCTTCTTTAATTTTTTCTTTTGCTTTTTCTACGTAGTCTGGAGTAATATAATCGTTTGCTCCTTTGACAACTACAATGCTGTTATCTCCTTCAGCCAGTATAATGTGAGCTGTTCCGCTATCTAAATATGTAACCGGTTTCACATTTTTCACAGATACACCGTTTGATTTGAAATTCTCCAGAATTGCTTTTCCGTAATGATCTTCGCCCACACACCCAATCATACTCACATCAGCTCCAAGACGGGCTGCTGCAACAGCTTGGTTCGCTCCTTTTCCTCCAGGAACAGTTTTGAATGATTCTCCTAACACTGTTTCTCCAGCTCCAGGACGAATATTTGATGTTACTACTAAATCCATTGATGAACTTCCAATCACAGTTACTTTAGCCATGTTCCTCAACCTTTCGTGTCGTATTTCGTTCAATAAACGTAACGGGTAGTTGTACTTGCTTTTGAATTAAAGGTTCTTTCTTAATACATTTCATTAACAGACCTGCTGCTTGCTTGCCCATTTCATAAGCAGGCTGACGAATTGTAGACAGCGCTGGAAACGAAAAGCGGCTGTGCGGAATATCATCAAAACCAATTACTTGTAGATCATCGGGCACGCTTTTTTCTAATCGAAACGCCTCGTGTAAAACGGCTGTGGCTACAATGTCATTACTTGCAATAATCCCGTCCGTTTCAGGGTACTTTTGAAAGATTTCCTTTGCCCATTTCTGCGCATCGTCAAACGCTAGAGAATTTGTATTTAATACGTAAAAGTCTGCATCAGACTGACTCAAAACAGACAGAGAGCCTTGAAAGCGTTCCTGAGCAGGCTTTACATTTACTGGACCTTTGATAAGTGTAATTCTTTTACTTCCTCTTTTGATTATTTCTTCTGCAGCAAGTTTTCCACCCTCAAAACCATCAGCATAAACGGATGGATACTGATCAGAACTTCTATCTAAAAACACGACGGGAAATGTAAGACCTTCATATAGTTTCTGAGCTAGACTTGTTGTTGCCGTGATCATCCCCACTACATGGTTTTGCGTAAACGTTTGGAGATAGGTTAATTCTTTCTCTAACTGCTCATCACTATTGCCAAGAATTAAACGAAATCCATGGCTATGTACTTCATCTTCTATTCCTCGTGCAAGCTGAGGGAAAAAAGGGTTTGTAATGTCTGGAAGCAAGAGACCAATCAAACGCGATTCACGTGTATAAAGCGAACGGGCTACCTCGTTAGGGCTGTAGTTTAATTTTTGAATTGTATTCATTACTCGCACACGCGTGTCTTCTTTTACATATCCTGTACTGTTTAAAACGCGCGAAACGGTCGCAACGGACACACCTGCTTCTTTTGCTACATCACGAATTGTTACCACTTTATTTCCCTCCCTTCATATATGTAACCGTTTACACAAATGATAACATGGAAAAGTGAAGTTGACAATCTTTTTATTAAAAAAAATCACTTCATTAAGAAGTGATTTTTCTTTCATTAGATATTAGCGTCTAGTTTCTTAAATAACTTCAAAAATTGCTCTTGATCTTTCGGTTCATAGCAAGAAAAGAAATGAGCAATCATCTTTTGCACAATTTCATTTGCTTCTTCAATCACTTGTTCACCTTTAGCTGTTAACTCAATGTTTACTTTGCGGCGATCCTCTTTAGAGTGATAGCGTGAAACTAACTCTAAGTCTATTAAACGATTAATAACAGGAGTAATCGCACTAGGCTTGACGCGCATCTCTTCTGCCAGCTTGGTTACCCCAATGTGACTGCACTTACCGATAATTAATAAGATATGATATTGAAAAGGTGTAATCCCTTGTGAAAGTAACCTTTCTTTTATCTCTGTCATTACCTTTTTGTTAAGGGATATCGAAATTCTCTGGACCTCTTCAATAAATGTGAGCTGTTCCATGTTTTGACGTCCCCTTTCTTATAATCAGGGAGTCGATGTTAACATGTCAGCCCCCTGCTGCACTCCAAGCGAAACCTAGCCTGGGGAGAGCGGCTGGTTTCGCGGAATGCTTATAACCTATTTTCTATCTATTTTATTCCGTACTATTATAATAGAAGAAACTCATTCACTATCGTTTTTCTTAAACGATCTTAAAGCCTTACGAAAAGCGTCATCATTCATAACGTCACGTTCTTCTTTTGTAAAAACCGTGTCGTCTTTTTCGCCTTCTCTAAACTTTTGCAGCACTTGACGATACATATCATCGTTCATGACATCTTTTTCTTTCTTATGTCTAGATGTTCTCGTTTCCGTCTTGGCCTGCGGCTCTTTTGGCTCTTCTTTTGGTGCTGCAGGTTTTTTTTCTGCCACTTTTTTCTCTTCTACTTTTGGCTCTTTAGGAGCATTTGAAGCAGCCGCTTCTTTTTTAGGTGGAACTGTACGCTGGCGCTTAGGAGATGATGCTTTAGCATTCATTGTAATAATTAGTACAACCAGAATCACAGCTACAACGATCAGTAAAATACCTAACATACTGTCACCTACTGTCCTTGTGTCATTCGTTTAGTCACTTGAACAACACGTTCTCCTAACGCTTTACCTAGCGCTTGGTCGTTCTCTGTTAATAATTCGTCACCTTCGATTGGACAAGTAATTCCCACACCGTAATAAGTACCGTACAGCGCATTTTCTGGAATGTTACCTGGTAAGCCAGCGATAACCATTCCTTGATGAAGCATCGGTGTAATTAAATTTAAAAGCGTTGCTTCTAAGCCCCCGTGCGTTGTAGCTGTTGTACAGAACACCGCACCTACTTTATCAATTAATTTACCTTCTGCCCATAAATAACCTAATTTATCAATCCACGTTTTTAACCCTGAACTGATTGTTCCAAAATGCCCTGGGCAGCCCCAAATAATAGCATCCATTTCAGGCAGTTCACGTACATCTGCTTCTTCTACATGCTTTACATATACAGTTGCTTCTCCAGACAGCTCGGCGCCAGAAGCAATCGCTTTTGCTAATGCCTCTGTATGTCCGCCTTCACTATCATATACGATACAAATTTTCATCCTTTATCCCTCCGTTGCTTATGAGTTCATATCTTTTGGTGCCGGTAACATACGAATATCGTCTGTTGTTTCTTTTTCTGTCTCTTCTACTTCTACTACTGCATCTTTACGAACATCACGTAGGAAGAAACTTAAAATCAATCCAATAATGGCAATAATAACTGTCCAATAAAACGCGTCGTTAATTCCTTGTACAGTTGCTTGCGCTTGAACTTTTCCAGCTAATGTTGTTAAAGCTTGTTTTTGCGCCTCTGTTTGAGAAAGGTGAAGCGTTTGAGCAATCTTTTGCACAAATGCCTGGAAGTTATTCATAAAGAATGGATCGGATGTAGTCATGGAACTGCTCATTTCATTCACATGATATGTTGTGCGATTTGTAAAGATTGTAGTCATTAAACTGATACCGATTGAACCACTCACCTGACGAAGCGTGTTCGCCATTGATGTACCATGGCTGCTTAATTTTGCCGGCAGCTGATTTAAACCAGCCGTCATAATTGGCATCATCAATAATGACATACCGAATGCACGGATCATATAAATAATAACAATATGACTAAATGGTGTTTCAAGCGTTAATTTTGTAAATTCAAATGTTGTCACAACTGTAATCAACATCCCGACAATCCCTAGTGGACGCGGTCCTAATTTATCAAACAGCGTACCAGAAATTGGTGACATAACTAACATAACAAGTGCACCAGGCAAGATTAATAAACCTGAATCAAATGCTGAATAGCCACGGATGTTTTGCAAGTAAATTGGCAATAAGAACATACCAGCATACATGCTGATTGTAATGGCAATACTAATGATATTAGATAATGAGAAAATACTGTATTTAAATACTCTCACATCAAGTAATGGACTCTTAAGTCGAAGCTGCTGCACGACAAAGATGATTAATAAGACAATACCGCCAATCATCGTTGACAATACAACTGAATCCGTCCAGCCATCGTTTCCAGCTTCACTGAAGCCGTATAGAAGTAAAGCCATACCTGCAAGAGATGTAAACACAGAAATTAGATCTACTTTTACATTTTGAGGCGGTTTAATATCTTTTAATTTAAAAGCTGCAATAATAAGTACGAGTGCACCTAGTGGCACCATTCCCGTAAATAAAATGTGCCAGTCATAGTTTTGAATAACCCATCCTGAAAGCGTTGGTCCAATTGCTGGAGCGAACATCATGGCTAAACCAAAGATACCCATTCCTTTTCCGCGCATATGAGGAGGGAAAATAAATACGATAATGGTCATAACTAGAGGTGCTAGCACTCCGCCTCCGACTGCTTGAACCAGACGTCCAATTAGCATAATCGAGAAAGTAGGCGCAATCCCGCAGATAAGTGCACCTATTGTAAAGCAGGCCATTGCAAATAAGAATAAGCGACGAACTCCAAAACGTTCAATTAAATAGGCTGATAATGGAATAAGTGCACCATTGACAAGCATATATCCTGTAAGCAACCACTGTGCGGTATTAGCCGTAACGCCAAACTCTGTAATCAGATGCGGAATCGCAACATTTAGCAGCGTTTGGTTTAAAATTGCTAAGAACAATCCAAGCATAAGTACGACTAGCAGCGGGATATGCTTTTTAACTGAGCTTTCCTCTGGTTGTATCGTGTTTGCTGACATCAGTTCCTTCCTCCTTTCTTCTCTTCTTAATCATGTACGTTCTTAGTTTTTAGAGATTTTAACTTCTGCGTTCATACCTGGTAGTACGTTTTCAGAGTAGTTAGAAATAGAGATTTTAACAGGAACTGTTTGTGATACTTTCGTATAGTTGCCGTCTGAATTAGAACTTGGCATTAATGAGAAAATTGAGTTTGTTGCATAACCGATTTCTTCTACTTTTCCATCGATTGTTGTTTTAGTATCTCCGTCAACTGTTACATCAACGTCATCGCCAGCTTCAATATCTTTTAATTTGTCTTCTTTAATGTTTGCAATGATGAATAAGTTATTCATATCTACTTCGCTAGCAATTTGTTGACCAGCTTGAACCATTTGATTTTCTTTTACCTGTGTTTTGATGATTTTACCGTCTTCTGGTACTGTAACTGTTTTTTCTCCATCTTCTGATTGGATTTTAGCTACCTCATCATCTTTTGAAACATCTTTACCTTCTTCAACGTTCCAGCTTGCTACTGTACCTGCCGCTGGCGCTACTACTGTATAAAGGTCACCGGACACTTTTGCATTGTCTGTGGATACATAATTAGATTTTTGAATATAATAGTATCCCCCACCAATAATTAAAGCTAATACTACAATAATTCCGATAAAGTTCATTAAAATTAAACGCCCTCTTGACATTTATTTTACCTCCTTAATATTTCATTCAGTTAAGTATTACGCTAGATAACTTTATCACAAAGATATTTAGTTGTAAATAACTTTGTTTTTAATTTATTTTTAAAACTAAACATTTATGTTTCATAAAGTTTTCCCGACTGAATACTTTACTACATCTTTAACTGAAATACAACTTAAAAGTTTTGGTTTCTTTACAAGTACTTTACTTTACTTTAAAGTTAGATATATAAGCATAGGGTTATACACAAAAACAGCTTCTTTTTTCGGAACAAACTCCCTATATACATAAACCACAATAGGTAACTAGCAGCAATTGTTTAACACCTATAATGATAAAGAAAAGGTGATTATAATGGATCAGCAGTTAATAGATAAACTAGAAAAACTTGACCAAGTTAAAACCTCATTATTTGAACTCAAGCGAAAGCTCTTGGAAGATAAAATCAGTGAGCAGCCCTATAATTTGACCATTACGAAATTTTTAATTCTAAAATTCATTGGAGTCAGCTCTAAACGTATGGTAGCTGAAATTTCTTCAAATCTAAAGCTAACCTCCGGAGCTACTACCATTTTATTAAATCAATTAGAAGATGATGCACTCATTAAGCGCGTACGTGACCAAAAAGACCGCCGAATTGTATGGATATCCTTAACAGAGGCTGGCGAAACATTAGTGAACTATGTAATTGAGCAGCGAAATTTATTTTGGCAAGACATGCTTTTTGCACTAACTCCTGAAGAACAGGATGAGTACCTCCGCATGCTTGAAAAAATGGAAAAACGAATTAGACAAACTGTAGATCGTTAATGCTAAAAAGCGTGTGTTCATTTATTTATGGACACACGCTTTTTATAACCCGCTACTATTGACGAGTTTAAGAAGCTTTTTGTTTGCTGTCTTTAAAATTCAGGATTATTTTTTAAAAAACCATTCCAAGCCTGTGCTGTAGCTTTCTCAATTTCTTCTTTGGAAGCATGAAGCCTCTTAGCGCTGTCTCCATAGCCAATTTCGATTTTACCTTTTTTCAATTCTTCAAATATCGAATCAGCAAAGTCATCAAGCGGTGCTCCAAATGTATGAAGTCCCGGTCCTCCTAAATCCGTGTTCACGGCTGGAGGAAGAATTTCTATCACTTCGGTATTTGTTTCTTCTAATTGATGTCTTAGACTAATCGTAAACGACCTCAACGCCGCTTTTGTTGCGCTGTAGATTGGTACCCATGCTCCAGGTGTTAAAGACAGCCCGGACGTTACATTAATAACCGCAGCACGTTCTTGCTGAACAAAATGAGGAACCAATAACGACGTTAAATGAATAGGAGCACTTACATTACTCATTAGTTCTTTTTCGTAATACTGCCACTCTTCGTGCATGTGTAAAAGATTTACGCGCTGCTGAATGCCTGCATTATTCACAATAACATTTAATTTCGGGAACCTTTCAGTCGCCCATTTTACTAGCTCTACTCTGCTTTCTTCCATTGATACGTCGCACACTTTTGTATGTAATGAAGGGAATCTTTCTTTTGCTTCTTGCAGCTTTGACTCCCTTCTTCCACAAATAATGACTTCATTTCCTTCATTTAAAAACCGTTCTGCAAGCGCCAACCCAATTCCGGACGCTCCGCCCGTAATTAAAATAGTGTTTCCTGACATCTTCATTACTTTTCCTCCTCGTTCAACTATCAAATTTATTTGTTAATAAACAAAGCGCTACTGCATGAATGACAATAGCGCTTTGTTTATTATTTATCTTACAAGACGTTTTAGTCTTGCTTTAAAATTAAAAGTCAAATTTATCTGGATCTGGACCTACGCGATGATTTTGATTTAATGCGTTAATTTTTTCAACTTCTTCTTCATTTAATTCAAAATCAAATACGTCTGCATTTTGGATAATACGATGTTCTTTTGTTGACTTAGGAATAGTTACTACTTCGTTTTGCAAGTCCCAACGTAAGATAACTTGAGCAGTTGATTTTCCGTGCTTTTCAGCAATTTGAGTTAACACTTCGTTATCAAGCAGCTCACCTTGTGCAAGCGGTGACCATGCTTCCACTTGGATTCCTTGTTTTTTGCAGTATTCACGCACTTCTGTTTGTGTTAAAAGTGGATGAAATTCGATTTGGTTTACCATCGGCTTGACTTCTGCATCTGCAATCAAGTCTTCTAAATGATGTACTTGGAAATTCGATACGCCGATTGCACGAATTTTCCCGTCTTTATAAAGCTTTTCAAGTGCTTTCCACGTATCTTTATACTTACCTTCAACTGGCCAGTGAATTAAGTATAAATCTAAATATTCAAGACCTAGCTTGTTTAAGCTTGTTTCAAACGCTTGAATAGTTGTGTCATATCCTTGATCTGCATTCCATACTTTTGATGTAACAAACAGTTCTTCGCGAGAAACACCTGATTCTTTGATCGCTTGTCCCACGCCTTCTTCATTTTCATAAATTTTAGCCGTATCAATGCTTTTATATCCAGCTTTGATTGCATATTTAACTGAATCTACAACTTCTTGACCATCTTCTACTTTATAAACACCTAAACCTAACCAAGGCATTTTAACGCCGTTTGCTAAGGTCGTAGTTGACTGTAAGTTTTCCATGTTGCTGTTCATCCCCTTTTTTACTATTGAATTATTCGTAAAGAGTAATTGCTTGTGAAATTTGTTCTGCACACTGTTTAACAAGTGCAGCATGTTCTTCGTCTTTCTCTTGTGAAATACGAAGGGATGGACCTGATAAAGCAATAGCCGCCATTATTTTTCCTTTTCTGAAAATAGGGGCTGCAATACAGCGAACGCCCGGCTCCCGTTCTTCATCATCGACAGCATATCCTCTTTCCTTACTTAAAGCCAAATCAGCTTCAAGCTCGTCCAGCTCGGTGATCGTTCGATCTGTATAAGCTTCAAGCGAAAGTTCATGAAGAATAGATTTTTGTACGCTGTCCTCTTGATAAGCAAGAATACACTTTCCAATAGCATTTGCATGAAGCGGCTTTTTATTTCCTACTTCGGAATGCGTACGAGTGCTATATTGCCCGTTGACCACCTGAGTTGTAACCATTTGTTTATGATGGAGAATTCCCGCGTAAATGGTCTCTTTGGTCTCTTCACTCAGCTTCTGCATAGCAGGAACAGAGAGCCAATTCATTTCATAGTTCGTATGCATCGTATTTTGCACGAGTGCCAGCACCAGTTGTGGTGAAACCGTATAGCGGTTAGACGGGTTTCTTACAATAAATCCGTTTTGTTCAAGCGTGCTCACAAGACGATACATCGTACTCTTATTAAAACCGAGCGCTTCCATCATTTCTGGAATAGTCATATTCGGACGGTTTAAAAGCAAAGAGAAGATATCTAATCCTTTTTTTAAAGTTCCAACCTCGGACATGCCCTTCTTCCTCCTTTTATCCGAACCACAATTTTATTATAAAGCAAAGCTCTTTATCGTATCAAATAAGGAAACTCACCTAAGGTTTTTCCCCATAAGAGAGAATATATGGCGTAATTGTTCTTCTTAATCTATTCCACTGTTTTTTCTATTTAAACATAAAAAAGCCTTAACAATAGAATTTTTTTACAGTTTTTTAAATTAGTTTTGCTTTTCACTCGTTAACTTCTTCAAATCGCTTCAGCTGCTCCAGCTGATTTTCCTTTTTCATAATTTCTTTCTGACGCTCACCTAGTAAATCGAAATGAGGATAGCCGGATCGATTATCAATATACTTAGCGGGAATACCATACTTTTTTCCCCACTTAATCAGCTTATTTAAGTCACTGCAACCTACTTTTGTTACAGTAGTTGCATGTGGAAAACGCTCATCAAGCCAATAATGAGTTAAAAATGCGATCTCTCCTCGCTTAACAGCTGCTTTCCATGCGTTTAGTTCCGGGCGTTTAATTCCAAATGCCATTATTTCACCTTTTCTCTTTTATACTAAGTAGTCACATGATTTGTTTGCTATAAAGAAAAAATATCATTCATATAGAAATCTTTCATAATATCTTGTCTATTTATAACCATCTCTAAATAATAGCGTACTTTCTCAACCTGTTTCCTATCTAAACATTATTGTGTGCATATGATTTTATCATTATCTTCTTTTCTTTTTCAAAAGATCAAACAAAAAAATAACGCCTAAATAATAAAGAAAAGCCTTATATGTAAAAGAAACTAAGGATTAATTTCAATATTTCTTTTTCGAATGATTCTTCCTTTGTATTGAATGTTGTTCTTTTTTTATTATGGCAGTATGCATTTATTGTGAACCTTCAGTATATTAAAAAACTTATACAGTTACCATTCTCACAAAAAGACAGAATTTACTTTTTATTCCGAAAATAATATAATTCAAGTGATATGAAGCTTTTCGCTTCATCTATTTATTATCAAAGGGGGAATTCTGCTTGGCGATGAATGAAAATTCTTTAAAGAAGGTAAACAATGCTTCTTCCTCTCCTAATTACACAGAAATTGCACAGTCTGCTTCATTTCAAAAGCTTTTGAAACAAAAACGCAATTTTATTTTACCGCTCTCTCTGTTTTTTCTTGCTTTTTATTTTACCTTGCCTATTTTAACGGCTTACACAACCGTCTTAAACAAACCAGCTTTTGCTTCTATGACCTGGGCGTGGGTATTTGCTTTTGCACAGTTTGTGATGACCTGGACCCTATGCATTTTATACACAAAAAGAGCCTCGAAATTTGATGAACTTGTTGACACGATTAAAAAAGAAGCTGCAAATTAAATAGGGGGTTAAATGAATGAACGTACTAGCTTTTTCACTTTTTTTAGCCATTGTAGGTCTTACGCTAATCATTACGTATGCGGCATCCAAGCGGACAAAAACGACCAGTGACTTTTATACAGCAGATGGAAGTTTAACCGGCTGGCAAAACGGTATGGCGATTGCCGGAGATTATATGTCTGCTGCATCATTTTTAGGTATAGCTGGAATGGTAGCGCTTTCTGGATTTGACGGTTTTTTTTACAGCATCGGCTTTTTAGTTGCCTACCTGGTTGTGTTATACATTGTAGCTGAACCACTTCGCAACTTAGGAAAGTACACGATGGCAGATATGATAGCAGCTCGTTTTAACGAAAAGAAAGTGCGAGGAGTTGCTGCGTTAAACACGATCACCATTTCCATTTTTTATATGATTGCGCAGCTTGTTGGAGCAGGAGCATTAATTCATTTATTACTTGGTCTAGATTACGTGTACTCTGTCTTGATTGTCGGCGTCTTGATGACGGTTTACGTTGTATTTGGAGGAATGACAGCGACTAGCTGGGTGCAGATTGTCAAAGCCTTGCTTCTGATGATTGGTACGTTCATTATTTCCATTATCGTATTTTCAAAATTTGATTTTAGCTTAGCTAAAATGTTTTCCGAGATGAAAACTGCAACTCCTCTTGGTGACGGCTTTTTAAATCCAGGAAATAAATTCAAAAATCCGCTGGACATGATTTCGTTGAATTTAGCTCTTGTTCTTGGTACAGCAGGCCTGCCTCATATCCTTATTCGTTTCTTCACAGTAAAAGATGCCATCACCGCAAGAAAGTCTGTTATTTATGCAACGTGGATCATTGGCGTTTTTTACATTATGACAATCTTTTTAGGATTCGGTGCTGCTGCTTTTGTAGGATATGATGATATTATCAAAGCAAATGCAGCAGGAAATATGGCGGCTCCTCTGCTCGCTCAAGTTCTTGGCGGAGACTTTCTTTTTGCGTTCGTTTCAGCTGTAGCATTTGCTACAATTTTAGCTGTTGTAGCCGGACTCGTGCTCTCAGCAGCTTCAGCATTCGCGCACGACTTCTATAGTCATATTCTGCGTAAAGGAGCTGCTACTGAAAAAGAACAGGTAGTGGCTGCACGATGGGCTTCTATTGGGGTATCCATTTTATCTATTATTCTTGCATTATTTGCTCAAAACATGAACGTGGCATTTTTAGTGGCACTTGCGTTTGCGGTAGCAGCGAGCGCTAACTTGCCAATTATTCTTCTCACTATTTTTTGGAAACGTTTTAATACAGCAGGAGCAGTCACTGGCATGCTGGTTGGACTATTCAGCTCCCTGTTTTTAGTTGCCATTAGTCCAAACGTGTGGGCACCTGAGCCGGGAGCTGCTATCTTTGTAGGTGAACCGCTCATTACGCTAACAAACCCTGGTATTATCTCTATTCCTCTAGGCTTCTTAGCTGCTTTTATAGGAACACTTCTTTCGTCTAAAAAAGCAGACGAAAAGAAATTTGATGAGATTTTAGTAAAAGCAAATACAGGTATGGGAATCGAAGAGCCCGTCAAACATTAATGCCAAAAAGCCTTGAAGCACTTTGCTTCAAGGCTTTTTACTAGAATAAATCTTCTTGTAAACCAATAGCGGAAATTTGTTCATTTCTAAACTTTACAGCTAACATATGCTCTTCTTCCCACGTACATTCAAAAAACAAACCAAGTTCTCTTGTATCATGAGGTGCTTCAGGAACAAAGATTTGAATACACTCAACTAAAAACCCGATGTCTTTTCGCTTTTTTACATTCGGAACTAATAAGTCTACCACGTCTTTTTCAACTTGAGTTCTGTATTCATCTCGCACCTGTTGATAATAATCAAAAAGAGCTTTTTCCGTCCTCTTTAACAATAATTCACCTTGAAGCCAAAATGCTTGAAAGGCCTCCTCTTGTCGTTTTTGAAATGGCTTCTCTTTATCTCCATCAATTGTCAGCAACACCTGTTGTTTTTGTCCAAAGAAAGTGACCTGTTTTTCTCCAACCCAGGCCGAGTCATATAACAAAGATCCAAAAAGCGGATGATGTACTCGTAATGTTTGATTCATTGCATACCTGACCCTCTCAAAAAGTGGATTTCTGCTTGCATTGGCGTATAATAAATGGTGCTTGAAACAAACTTCTAAACTTATTCTATGTTACCATATTTTTTACAGAAAGGAGTGCCACAATGTGTGAATACAATTAAATCTTTGTACCCTTACTTAAAACCTTACAAATGGCTCGCGCTGTTTGCCCCGCTGTTGATGGTAATTGAAGTGTTAGCTGACCTTCTTCAGCCTACTATTATGCAGCATATCATTGATTATGGCATTGCAAACAACGATCAAACATATGTTATCACTCGAAGCATCCTTATGCTTATGTTAGCAGTCATTGGCTTAGCTGCCGGTATCGTCTGCGCCATCCTTAGCACAAAAGCGGCAGTGAATTTTTCTACCGATATTCGGAAATCGCTTTTTGAAAAAATTGAAAACCTCTCAAACAGCAACAGAGACAAACTAGGGACTGGTCACTTAATTACCGTCATGACAAATGATGTAACGAGTGTTCAAAACGCATTGAATATGACGCTAAAAGTATTAGTTAGAGGTCCTTTACTTTTTGCAGGAAGTATTGTGATCGTGTTATTAACCGCTCGTTCTTTGTTTCCTATTATCGTCGTGGTCGTCCCTATTTTATTTTTATGCATTTGGTTTGTGATCACGAAAGCTGGAAAACTTTTTAAAAAAGTTCAGCAAATCGTTGATCGTGTAAATACAAAAGTCCAAGAAAATTTATCAGGGATGCGTGTAGTAAAAGCGTATGTAAGAGAATCGTATGAAATTAATCAGTTTAAAGAAGCAAACAGTTCCTTGACGCGAGCTAATATGAGTGCTGTTCAGCTTATTTCGCTTTTAATGCCCGTTATTTTATTTGTAGTAAATATCGGAATGGTAGCTACTCTATGGCTGGGAGGACTTCAAGTCGAAGCAGGAAAAATTGAAGCAGGTGTGATTTTAGCTTTTATTAATTACTTAACGATTATTTTAAACGGACTTATGTCAAGCAGCATGGTGCTGATGCAAATTACACGCGCATTCCCTTCAGCTGAACGAATCGATTCTGTTTTAAAAACAAAAATAGACATCCCTCCAGCAAACTCTGCTGCTCAAATCAACAGACTTAAAGGTGATCTATCGTTTCAAAACGTTACATACAGCTATAGTAAAAATGGCGAAAACGTATTAAAAAATATTTCGTTCACTGCTAGACACGGAGAAACCATTGGCATTATCGGCTCTACTGGAAGCGGGAAGTCGACGCTTGCAAAACTTATTTCCCGCTTATATGATCCTGATGACGGCGAAATCTTCGTAGATGGAAAAAACCTTACGGACTATGACGTAAAAGTGCTTCGCTCATCCATTGGGTTTATTCCTCAAAAAGCTACGCTGTTTACCGGCACGATTGATATGAATATTCGAATGGGAAAAGATCAGGCTTCTTCCTCAGAAATTGAAGATGCTGCGGATTTTGCATGCGCAACGGAGTTTATTGAAAAACTTCCAGAAAGATATGAGTATCCTTTAACGCGAGGAGCAACCAATTTATCAGGAGGGCAAAAGCAACGTCTTTCAATCGCGCGTGCATTTGTTAGAAAGCCCGCTATCCTGGTCATCGATGATGCAACTTCGGCATTAGACGCTGTCTCAGAAGCGCAGGTACTAAAACATTTAAAAGAAGAGTTTGCTGATGCGACCGTTATCATTATTGCTTCTAAAATTTCGTCTCTTCTCCACGCTGATCATATTATCGTCATGGATGAAGGCAAAATTGCTGAACAAGGGACTCATGAAGAATTGCTTCGTTATCGCTCTCTTTATTACGACATTTACCTTGCACAAGGCGGAAAAGAGGTGTTGCCTAGTGAATAACCAAGGTAAAAATCAAATGAGCTCTATTCGCGGCCCTAGAGGAATGATGAAAGGCCCTGTAGTTAAGCCAAAAAATGCGAAAAAAACACTGTACAGAATCTGGTCATATATGGGGAAACGAAAACCTCCGCTTGCAGCTGCGATAATCTTAGTTATTGTGACTTCCCTGCTTAATTTATTAGGCCCTTATTTAATTGGGGTTATTATTGATGAGCATATTATTCCCAAAGATATCAGCGGAACGATACGAATGTCCCTTATTCTTGCAGGAATTTATATTACGACATCTTTGTTAACATGGCTGCAAACCTATTTAATGGTGAACGTTTCGTTTACGACTATTGGAATGCTTCGACAAGATTTATTTGCAAAGCTTCAGACTCTCTCCCTTCGCTTTTTTGACAAACGAGCTCACGGAGAGTTAATGAGCAGAGTCACAAATGATATTGATAATCTAAACAGCGCTCTGAGTCAAAGCGTTATTCAGGCTCTGTCCTCTATTTTGTCTTTAGTCGGCATTACCATTGCGATGTTCTCGCTCAACTGGATTCTTGCCATTATCACGCTGATTGTTATTCCCTTGATGGTTATAATCGTTCGACAAATATTAAAACGAAGCAGTGAAAATTTTGTCAAACGCCAAAAAGACTTAGGCGAGCTAAACGGCTTTGTAGAAGAAGCAATCTCTGGAGGAGAAGTTGTTACGCTTTTTAGTAAGGAAAAAGACTTTTTAACTGTTTTTAATGAACGAAATGAACAGCTGAGAAGTTCAGCAACAAAGGCGGAAACATTTTCAGGCTTTTTAGGTCCTGTCACAAACTTTATTAACAACTTAGGCTTAGCACTAGTGATCGGAGCGGGCGCATTTATGGCTGTTCAAGGTAGCGTTACAGTTGGGATGATCGCTTCATTTGTTAACTACTCACGTCAGTTCTCTCGCCCAATCAGTCAAATGGCAAACTTAGTAAACACCATTCTTTCGGCTATTGCCGGCGCAGAGCGCGTGTTTGCGATTATGGATGAGCAGCCGGACGTCACAAACAAGCTAAACGCTCTTTCTGTTACAAAATTTGCAGGAGACGTTGCTTTTGAGAACGTATCATTTGGCTATAACGATGAAAAAATGATTTTAAAAAATGTTACACTGACAGCAAAAAAAGGTGAAATGGTTGCTTTGGTCGGTCCGACAGGTTCTGGTAAAACAACCATCATTAACTTGCTCACACGATTTTATGACATCTCAAACGGAGACATTAAAATTGACGGACGTTCCATCAGTGACTATAACATTCATGATTTACGAAACCGAATCGGCATTGTTCTTCAAGATACCTATTTATTTTCCGGTACGATTGCGGATAACATTCGATTTGGCCGGTTAGATGCCAGCGACGAAGAAGTAAAAAGCGCCGCAAAGATGGCCAATGCTCATTCGTTTATCAAACATTTGCCTCAGCAATACAATACCGTGATTTCAGCTGGCGGAGGAAATTTAAGTGAAGGTCAAAAGCAGCTTTTATCGATTGCTCGAGCCATGCTTTCTGACTGTGATATTTTAATTTTAGACGAAGCTACTTCCAACATTGATACAAAAACAGAAATTGATATTCAACGAGGAATGAGTAATCTATTAAAAGGAAAAACAAGCTTTGTCATTGCCCACCGCCTTAAAACGATTGAAAATGCAGATCAAATCCTTGTCTTAAAAGACGGACAAATTATTGAAGAAGGAAATCATCGCGAGCTGCTAGAGAAACAAGGGTTTTATCACAAGCTCTATACGCAGCAGTTTACGATTTAAAAGCGGCTAAAATAAAAAGTATGTTAGTTTAAGGAAGGTCCGAACGAGTACTCGTTCGGACCTTTTCATTGTGTTGGTAAACGTAGGGTTCATCCAGTTAGTTGCTTCTAGCTGTTGATTGGAGGGCAAGGCGAAGACTCCTGCGGGAACAGCGGAAGGGATGAGACCCCGCAGGAGCGCAAGCAACGAGGAGGCTCAGCGGCCGCCCGCGGAAAGCGAAGCCTTGCACGGAAATCAACAGCGGTGTAATAAATGGTCGATACGAGCTCATTTATTCCATTTGTTTGTCTTTAGATTGAATTGATGTAGTTATGTCTCAATCTCTTTTTCGTTCTATCATTTATCTATTACAGCTACAATTTTCCCTTTTACTCGACGAGTCGCCAGTTCATCTAATGCTGCTGGCACTTCTTCTAGTGAAATGACTTTTTCCACGAGTGCATTTAGCGTATTTTCTTGTAAAAGCAAAAGCATTCTATTTCCCATCTCAGCAAGTTTTTGCTGTTCTTTTACGTTATTAGACTGATGTACACTTCCTAATGCAACTTGATGAAACGATAGTGGGTGCGCAAACGAAATCGCATCGTTTACATTAGGCGGTCCTGCGATGAATGCAATTTGACCATTAAAAGCAAGAGCCTTTACCGACTCGTCTGCATTGTCTCGACCAACGGTATCCAAGACTAAATTTACACCGATTCCATTGGTAAGCTCCAGCACTTTTTTCACAAAGTCTTCTTTACGGTAGTCGATTACATAATCAGCACCTAAACTTTTTACGAACTCATGATTGGCAGAAGATGCGGTTGTGAGCACTGTAAGGCCTGCATTTTTGGCAAGCTGAATGGCAAACCCTCCAACCCCTCCAGCACCTGCGTGAATTAAAATCGTTTGCCCTTTTGAAGCGTTCATTTTATGAAACAATGCTTGATATGCTGTATATCCCGCACATGGAATAGCCGCAGCGTCTTCGAATGAAACCCCTTGCGGAATAAGAGAAACTGTGTGGGCTGTTGTCACTCCGTATTGTGCAAACCCGCCTTTTTTTGATAAATCGCTATGATATACAACGCGGTCTCCGACTTTGACAGTTGTGACTTCTTCTCCCACTTCCTCGACAACGCCCGCTGAATCAAGTCCTAATACGTGAGGATATGTCCAACTAGGATTACCGCCGTTTCCTGTTTTATAATCTACAGGGTTCAAAGCAGTAGCTTTAATTTTAACTAAAATTTCACCTTTAGCTGGATGCGGCTTTTGGATATTTCCGACTTTCATCTCACTTACTTTCCCTTTGCCTTCTAGCAGTAAAGCTTTCATCAAGATCTCCCCTTTTACATTTCTTCCTTCAATTAAAAGTTCTTTTTCAGTATAATAAATACATGTTGTTTACAAAAGACGGCACTTTCATGTAACCAGGTACCTTACCGGTAACCTAGGTCTATGGATATTAAATTATTATATCCATATTTCATATCTGTTTATGAATGGAGGATTAACGGTGAAAGCACCCCACTATAATGTACCTGTTGAAGCAACGCTTGAAGTAATTGGCGGTAAATGGAAAGTCGTTATTTTATGCCTATTAAAAGAAGGTGAAAAACGTTTTAGTGAACTTCAGCGAGCTATGCCTGCTATTACCAAAAAAATGCTGTCTCAACAGCTAAAAGAATTAGAAAAAGACGGTGTGGTCAATAGAAAAGTATACAATGAAGTTCCTCCTAAAGTAGAGTACTCACTCAGTGAAGAAGGCGAAACCTTACGAGAAATTTTAAATATGATGTGCGCATGGGGAGATAGAAGAATGGGAAACACCCCAAATTGCAGCTAAGTTCTCCTAGCGGCTCTGTTAAAACAAACGAATAGCTATTGCCAGAAGCTATTCGTTTTTGTTTTATCTATTCTCCTACTCTTTCTTGCGATTCGCCCCTGTGTAAGAACATCTGACAACACTATAGAATTCTTTCGCATTTTCAGCTATGATGATGTCGAACGATGCAGCCAGAATTGTCGAAATAAAACTCAAGAATGATAGGTGATTCAATGATGCAATTAGGTTTAGATTTATCCCAAAAACAACTATTAAAATTGGCCATGACACCTGAATTACGTCAGTCTATCAACATTTTAAATTATTCTACGGCCGATTTAGTTCATTATCTTCATCAGCAAGTCAATGAAAATCCTGTAATTAAACTGTCTGCTGGCGACTCTCAGCAAAAAGATTCATTTGATACTCGAGAACAGCGTTCATATTCAAAAGGTTATACCGATGACGAGTATAATCCGTTTAATTATATATCTGATCAAACTGTGACATTAGAGAGTCATTTATTAGAGCAACTGTCTATGCTAAATCATTTACACACACACCAAAAACACATCGTTCAATTTCTAATTGGAAACTTAAATAAAAACGGCTTTTTAGCAATTGAGCCAAAATTGGCAGCCGAACTGCTGAATGTTTCAATTAACGAAGTCAACGATATGATTCACGTTTTACAAAGCTTTGATCCGATTGGCGTGGGCGCTCAAAATTTTGTCGATTCACTGCTTATTCAAATTAAGGCCAAAAAGTCAAAGCCTCCTCTTTTATACGACGTGGTAAAACACAATATTGAAGATATTGCCAACAAAAAATATCGGAACATTTCAAAAAAATACTCTATTTCGATGCGTGAAGTACAAGAAATTGTTGACTGCTTGCGGACATTAAATCCTCGTCCAGCAGGAGATTTCCATGTCCCGCTTACGAAGTACATCTCGCCTGATGTAACGGTACAAAAAGTTGACGGCCGCTATCATGTTATTCTTCATAGCGAGCTGCTTCCGCCCATCGAAATTAACGGCACCTACCAAAAGCTGGTTCATCGCTCTGCATGCGTAACAACCGATCGATACGTACAGGAAAAAATTCATGAAGCTACTTGGCTAATCAATAGTATTGAGCAGCGTAATGCGACGATTTACAACGTGTCCAAAGCCATTGTGGAACATCAGCAAGATTTTTTTGAAATGGGTATTTCGGCGCTAAAGCCGCTTACCTTAAAAGATATTGCTCAAAAAATAGACTGTCACGAATCAACGGTAAGTCGTGCGACTAACGGAAAGTATATTCAAACGCCA
Organism: Priestia sp. AB; assembly: GCF_028369225.1. Lineage (NCBI taxonomy): Bacteria > Bacillati > Bacillota > Bacilli > Caryophanales > Bacillaceae > Priestia > Priestia sp. AB. The sequence goes on along the minus strand of NZ_JAQMYN010000005.1, from coordinate 293,082 downwards.
CGCGGGCTGTTTGAGTTAAAATACTTTTTCACCAATTCTTTAGAGCGAACTGATGGCGAACAAAGCAATTCTACTGCCTTTATAAAAGAAAAAATCAAAACATTAATTGCCGAAGAAAATAAATTAAAACCTCTTTCAGATCAAAAACTCATGTCTCTTCTTTCCAGCGAAGGAATTCAAATTTCAAGAAGAACAGTAGCTAAATACCGTGAAGAAGCAGGAATTGAAAGTTCTTCTAAGCGGCGACGATTTTAATATTGCTTATTCTAAATTACAGCTTTATCCCTACTAAAAAGAACCCGTTGATTTTACTCAACGGGTTCTTTTTATCGGTTTCCAATAAATAAAAGCCATATGATATTGATACGTATATTCATATGTGCCATTTATTTTCTTTACATACTGTAAAATAATCTTCTCAGTTTCTAACTTGTCAATATCTTTAGAAAGCACCTTTGTCGAGTTCTTTTTGATGAGATCTTCGTACGTCTCATAGGTTACCGTTTTGGTTATAGGAACCAGCTTACAATCTGCGTAAATACCCAGTTCATATAAAATATTTAGTAAGTCAATATATTCCTTACGGCGCCATTTAATCTCGTACCCAAGCTTTCTATGTAACTCTACGTAGTGAGGCTTTTCTGGACCTGTTGACATGCCTATAACCGCCAAACGATTAGCCGAATCATTCATATTTAAGAGACCATCGACAATATTATGCATACGGTAAAAACAGTTTATTCCTACTACGGCATCGTAGTTATCTGTTAGACGCTCATACTCCCATTTACCTTCTATGAACTTTAGATTAGAGCGGGCATCTGATTGCGTTTGTAAGTAGCGAATAATGCTTGGCGAACAATCCATACACGTAAGTTCTTTTACACAATCAGCAATCGAAAACGTATAATTTCCCCAGCCAGGGCCAATTTCCATAACAGAGTCATTTGGATTCAAAAAAGCAAGAAGTTCTTGTTGAAGTTGTTTTACTACAGGGTCATTTACTGAATTAAAAGACATTTTCTCTAAATACTGCTGCCAAAATTCATCTTCAGCTCGGTCGTTTATCATCCGTTCCGATATTGAACCGTCCCATTCTTTCAGCCCTTCTTGCCACTTTTTTACACGATCACTTTCATATACCGAAAATTTTGTAAGCTGCATGCCTTCACGTTCCCCTCTTTTATACGTAAACCTATACTATCATAAAGAAAAAGAGAGTTCCTTTTTAAACTGGAACTCTCTTTTTATGTTAGTTAAATTATGCTGCTGCCTCTTCCTCTGTGTGATGCTTCTCTTTTCTAGCATTGATATAAAACATTATCAATGAAAGAGTGATGAAGATTGCTGCAAAGATTCCAAGTACGCCAGCCTGATGCCATACATAACCGAAATCATCACCAATTGAAATGATTTCACGGAAACCGCGAATTGCATAGGTCATAGGCAAGTACGGATTAATTACCTGGAAGAATTCCGGCACAAGTGCTTTAGGGAATGTACCTGCACTGCCGCCAATTTGAAGCAACAGAATAATGAAGGCTAAATACTGCCCTACTTTTCCTAACCCTGTTGTTAAGAACAAGATAAGTGTAAAGAACGTCACACCTGTAATCATGGTAAAGATATAGAAGTGCCAAATGCTTGTTACGTTTAAATGCAAGCCCCATAGAAGAGCTGTAACAGCAATCGCTGCCTGCAGCATACCTACAATAGTGATGACACTAAACTTACTTAGGAACCACGAAATGCCTGATGTCGGTCGAATTGATGGCTCTTTCATTGGATATACCGCTGAAAACATTAACGTTCCCGCAAACAAGCCAATACATAAGATGTATGGAGCTAATCCGACACCGTACTTATCTACGTTGTTTTGTTTATCTGATTTTAAATCCGTCGGATTTGAAAACATGCTATATGTTTTATCATCCGCTTTAACATCTTTTGCATCTTTTGCACCATCTGCTAAAGATGAATGAAGCTCGCTTGTTCCATCTGATAATTTAGATGAACCATCATATAGTTTGGACGAACCATTTGTTAACTCTTTAGAACCATTTGCTAATTTGGTTGCCCCGTTTTCTAGCTGTGTTAAACCATTTGCTAGCGCTGCGCTTCCTTGTTCAGACTTCTTAAGTCCATCCACAATTTGCTGCTGCCCGTCAGCAAGCTTTCCAGCTCCTGTATGAGCGTCAGCAATACCGCTGTTTAGTTCCGCAAATTTGCTGTTGAACTGCTTTTCTCCGTCTGCTAGTTTAACAGCACCGTTGTATAATTGAGTTTGGGCATTATATAATTTTGTCTGGCCATTGTACAGCTGACTTTGTCCATCAGCAATTTTATTAATAGCGCTTTGAATATCTTCTCCGCCTTTAGAGAGCTTTTGAAGAGCCGCAGATAACTCTTGCACTTTATCTACTTTTGCTTTTAACTGCTCTGCTTTTTGCTGCTGTTCATCCATAAACTGCTGAGACGTGAGTTTTTTAATTCCTGCAATCAGCGTTTGTTTTTGCTCATCAGGAATGGACTCGCTGCTGTTAATGCTGTCAATGAGGGCTTGCTGCTGCTGTTCAAACTCTGCTTTTTTTGAATCAACCTGCTGTTTAATCTGCGTAATTTCCTGTTCCGCTTGATTAATTTGCTGCGTAACGCTGCTCACTTCAGCGTCCACTTGATTTAAGCCGCTTGTAAACTGCGGTAGTTTCCCTTGAAGTGTCTTTGTTCCTTCATTGAGTTGCTGTGTTGCTCCTTGCAGTTTTGCAGTTCCGTCTTGTAGTTGTCCTAATCCATTGCTAAGCTTTCCTGCACCTGTTTCAAGTTCTTTAGAAGCTGCATAAAGCTGTCCGCTCCCACTTTCTAACTTCCCTAAACCGCTGTTTAGGCTACCTAAGTTTTCATTAATTGTGTCCGCACCGTTTAGTAGCTTAGCTGCACCAGCATTTAAATCTGTTGCTCCTTTTCTTGCATCCGTTAACCCATTTGCTAATTTAGCTGTACCGTCTTCGAACGTAACCGTGCTGTCTGCTAATTTTTTCATGTTATCTCGCAGCGTTTTCGAGCCATTTTCTAGCTCTCCTGCACCGTCACTTGCTTTTTGAAGACCGTCCGCTACTTGTTTAAAGCTGTCAAATACCGTTTCAGCATACTGCTTTGTGACTGCTTCTTTAATCTGATCATTGATTTTAGCCACTGCATTTGAGCTAATTTGAGCGCCTGAATAGTTCTTTCCGGCATTTGTATGGTAGATAAATTTCATTTTTTTAGGATCTTTATCCATTAATGTTGTTGCATTTTTGGAGAAATTCTTTGGAATTTCCAAAACTAAATAGTAGTCCTCATTTTTCAAGCCTTCTAACGCTTCTTCTTTGTTCGTAAATTTCCAGTCAAATTTATCGTTTTTCTTTAAATCATCAACAAAATCACGACCGACATTCAATTTCTTTCCATCTAACGTAGCACCTTTATCTTCATTTACCACTGCAACTGGAATTTGATCTGTTTTTCCATATGGATCCCAGTAAGCAGATAAAAAGATGACATTATAAAGTAATGGAACAAATAACAATCCGCAAATCACAACAATAGTCATTGGTTTGGAAAAGATTTTTTTCCATTCTCCTTTAATCATATTCATGTTTTTTAGCCTCCAATAATCCTTACTTCCGCCTGACTGTTTGACCGAAAAACATTTTCGGTCATTAAGTTCTGATTAATGTTACCATATTCACAAGAATAAGGTCAATCGTTATTCTGTAATTAAAAGCTGATTTTTAGCAGAAAGTTTAAAATCAGCTTTTTAAGATAACGTTCACACTAAATATCAGGCTTAAATCATGAGCTTCATTCGCATCGTTCTTAATAAATGCCCGTCAAATTCATCATCAAATTCATCCACAAGCTGGAAACCTTTTGATTGATAAAATGCACGGCCTATTCCGTTTTCCCTTTCTACGTTAATGTAAACGATTTTTAATTCCTTCGAGCGCTTCATTCCTTTTTCTAACAATTGCGAACCGATTCCTTTCCCTTGATAAGCAGGAAGTATATAGATAGATCCTAGTTCTATTTCCCCTCTGTTTTGTAGTCGGAAAAAGTTAGCGTACCCTACGATTTTCTCATCAATAGTTGCTACATAAATGAACGAATTGCGCAAGCGCCACAGCAGCCTTTTATTGGAGTATGCTTCTGAAAGAAACCGATTCTGAACGCTTCTAGGAATAATTCCTTCATATGTATCATACCAGCTCATCTTTGCGACGTATTGAACAGACGTAATATCTTCTTTTCTCATTTTGCGAATGATTATCTCCACTCACATCCCTCCTGACAATTTGCTGCTAAAATCGTACATAATTTCACCTGAAAAATATAGTTATAAATATATATTTTTAATTGTAACGCTCTAGAAGCATTGATTGATTTTAGAACCTTATGTATAATCGAGATAGATACAAATTGAAAATGATTATCATTAACAGGAGTGCTGAATGATGAATTTAACTACCGTGAGTATTGGCGACAAAGTAAAAGTTAAAAACATTGAATTTTTAGATAGATCATTAGAACGCCGCCTTCTTTCTTTTGGAGTAAAAAAAGGCTGCGAACTATGCATGAAGCAAAAAACCATCTTAGGGGGACCTTGTATTATTGAATGTCAAGGTCAAATGATTAGCATCCGAAAACGCGATGCGGCTAAAATTGAGGTTGAGACAGCATGAGTACAATTGCACTTTTAGGAAATCCAAACACAGGAAAAACTTCTTTATTCAATATATTAACAGATTCCTATGAATACGTAGGAAACTGGAGCGGTGTAACCGTGGAAAAGAAAGTTGGGTCTATTAAAAAGCAAAACAGCCAGCTGGTTGATTTGCCGGGTGTGTATGATTTTACTCCTCTTTCTTCCGATGAAGCAGTGGTAACTAACTTTTTGTTAACCGGAGAATTTAACAGTATGCTGAATATTGTAGACGCTTCTCAGTTTGAAAGAAGCATGCATCTCACTATTCAAGCCTTGGAATATGGAAAGCCATTAGTAATCGGCTTAAATATGATTGATGTAGCGGAAAAACGCGGATTGACTTTCCATTTGGAAAAGCTTAGCAAATCATTACATATTCCAGTTTCTGCAATTATTGCCCGCAATGGAAAAGGAATTAATGAGCTTCTCTCCACTTTGAAGCAAGATTTAAAAGCCCCGTTATTTCAATTAAATTATGGGGAAACCGCTGAACAAGCAATTCATATGATTCAAACAAAAGCGGATGTCAGCAGATGGATTGCCATTCAATTTTTAGCGGAAAATAGCGTAATCGAATCAACGTTAAAAGAAAAAACGAGTTACTCAGAGCTGCTTGAGCTTCGAAAAGCAGCTGTACAAAAATTAACCAAGCCGCTTAGCGAGCATTTCTTCGACGTGCGTACAGCATTTATCGAGCGCATTTCCAGCGAGTGTATCATAAAGGGCAGCGAAACATCTCTAACCTTCACAGATCGAATCGATCGAATTGTGACGCATAAGTGGCTTGGTCTCCCTATTTTTCTTGGCTTAATGTATTTGATTTTTAATATTACGTTTACTTGGATTGGCGTTCCTCTTTCTGATAAACTGGACGGTTTTTTTGGCGGAACGCTTAGTAAAGGCGCTGATTCTCTTTTAAATGCAGCTGGTGCTGCTCCATTTATTCATGATTTAATTGTGGACGGCATCATCGCAGGCGTAGGCGGCGTACTAGTATTTGTACCACAAATCTTTGTCCTGTTCTTTTTCATTTCACTGCTTGAAGATTCAGGATACATGGCTCGAATTGCTGTAGTAATGGATCGTATCATGGAATTTTTCGGTTTGAACGGAAAAGCATTTATTCCGATGATTATTAGCTTTGGATGTAACGTACCGGGGATCATGGCCGCACGTACAATTGAACAGCGAAAAGAGCGTCTTATGACCATTTTAGTAAATCCATTTATGAGCTGCTCAGCACGCCTTCCTGTATACGCTTTGTTTGTAGGTGCGTTTTTTGTGCAAAACGGAGCAGCTGTGGTGTTTTCTATGTACTTGCTTGGCATTATTTTAGCACTTGTTGTAACGAAAATTTTATCAGTAACGCTTCTTAAAGACGAACAATCAACTTTTATTGTTGAACTTCCTCCTTACCGCGTACCTCAAGCCAAGACTCTTTGGAGAAGCACGTGGGAAAAAGGCCGAAATTTCGTCCGAAAAGCAGGTACGGTTATTTTAGCTGGCTCTGTATTTATCTGGCTATCATCTTACGCTGGCCCTGGCGGTTTTGGAGTAGATATGGAAAATAGCTTTATGGCTATTATTGGAGGTGCTATCGCTCCGCTATTTATCCCTTTAGGTTTTGCGACATGGCAAGCTGTAGCATCACTGATTACAGGCTTCCTAGCAAAAGAAGTGGTTGTTTCGACTATGAGCATCATTTATAAAGTACAAGAAGGACAGCTTGGCGACACAATGAAGACATTCTTTACACCGCTAACAGCCTATACGTTTATGGTGTTTGTTCTTCTTTATGTTCCGTGTCTAGCAACCGTCGCTGTTATTCGACGAGAAACCGGCTCATTGAAATGGACGGCATTTGCTGTGGCCTACCCTTTGGTTGTCGCTTATCTCGTAGCTTTGCTTGTACACACTATTGGAAAAGTACTTGGTTTTTCTTAAAAGGAGTGAATAACATTGATTATTAACATTTTAATTGGGATTTTAATATTTGGATATGCCCTTTATCATATGACAAAATTCTTCCGCAAGAGTACTCAGGGAAAATGTGCAAGCTGCGCACAGCAATCTTCTTGTGCAACGGATGATTGCGGTATTGACTGGGATAAAACGATTCAAGAGGCTCAAAATCAATCATCTTAATACATTAAAAAAGCATCCTGATAGATGGGATGCTTTTTTAATGTTACGCAACTAGTTTTAAAATGAGATGAGAAAGGACTTCCTTTTCCTCTTCACTGCTGACTTTCCATAATTCATGAAGGACTTTTTCTTCTCGGTTTCGAGGCTCCTCATTTTTGGCTAAATAGCTAGCCACTTTTTTTGTAGCAGCTGCTAATTGTTCCTCATTTAACCCGAGCTTTTTACCGACATGGACTTTTTGAGTTAAATAATCAGTAAACGTATCAAAATTCTGCAAAATTGCTTCTTTTTTCTCCGTCCCTAAATTATCTACCGTTTCTTCAATTTTATTCATGTCTTTTGTAATTCCTTCATTCATTTGACTCACAGTTAGCATCTCCTTCTTAGTGAATAGACTGGTATGTTCTTTCACGCTCAGCTTCTGGCTTTTCGTCCGGGGTCATCTTTTCCTTGCTTATTTCAGAAGTTGCATCTTTCACTTTTTCACCAATTTGCTGTAAATCACTTTTAGCATCTTCTACCGTCGATTTTGCATCATGCGTAACGCTTTTCACATCTTCTGCTTGCTTAAAGAAATCTTCATTTACACGCTCGTACAAATGTTTGGCATCATTAATTGCATCTTTTAAGAGATTCGATGCGTTTTTCATTTGTTGCACCATTTTTTCTTTTGTTTCTTGAGGGTTCTCTTTTACTTGATTAATCATGTTTGCAGAAGAGTCCTTTAATGTAACGGCTCTTCTTTTAACAGATGAGCGAGTTTTATTATCAAGTAATGTTATACATCCACCCACAACTGCCCCGACAACAACACCTTTTACTAGCTTGCTGCTGCAGCTTTTTCCCGTGCTAACAGCAGTAGTGCTATTAGCTGTCTGTGGATTGTTATTGATTCCTACGTCGTTGTTAATGCCTGCGCTGTTGCTTAAAGCAGGGTTTTGTAATTCAGATCGGCTTCTTTCCATTTTTACTGCCTCCTTTAGCATTGTTATTGAGTGATTTCCCATCTTTTTTTATATTTAAACAATTGAACACAAAAAACATGACTAAAGGCCTCCTTTTTGCTCCCACTAGTCAAGAATAACTATGTATTAAAAAAGCTCCCCTTTTTTAACGGAAAAGCGCAAGCCGGATTTTTGTAAAAGGATTGTCAGCACCGGTATAATAAGAAGTACTGTAAAATAAATTTTATACTATTGGTCATAGGGGTGAAGCAATTGAGCCAGCTCAATAAGGAATTTAACTGTGAAAAAGAATTAACGCTTGCTATTATCGGTGGAAAATGGAAGATGCTGATACTATGGCATTTAGGACGTGAAGGAACAAAACGGTTCGGGGAACTAAAATCGCTTATCCCTGATATTACGCCGCGCATGCTGGTTAATCAGCTGCGGGAACTGGAAGAAGATCTAATTGTTAACCGTAAAGTTTATCCTGTCGTACCACCTAAAGTCGAATACTCACTTACAAAAGAAGGAGAAAGTTTAATGCCCATTTTGACAGCCATGTATGATTGGGGTAAAAATTACCGTGATACAGTGCTGATCAATCAAGAACAAAAGGCGGAAACGTTGATTAAATGATGGAAACTACTCCTTCTATTCCATAGTTTTTATTTTTTATGCGGATGATGTTACTCAACATCATCCGCATTTTTAATGAAGATTAAGCGGTTACAAGACTGATATGCCCATTAGTATACTTCTGTATACTATCATTCCCCACACTATTTGTGGGAAAAGTGCGTACTTTTAAGAACCTCAAACTGCGGGTACAATAACTACACCAGCTGCTTTATATGTAAAAAAGCACAAAAGGTATTTATACATTTCTGTAAGGAGTGGAGTAGAATGGAATTACAATTAGCATTAGATCTTGTTAATATCTCTCAAGCAAAAGAGGTAGTAAAAGAAGTTGAAGAACATATTGATATCGTGGAAATCGGTACGCCCGTTGTAATCAATGAAGGGCTTCGCGCCGTTAAAGAAATTAAAGAAGCATTTCCTAATTTAAAAGTATTAGCTGACCTAAAAATTATGGATGCAGCTGGCTATGAAGTACAGCAAGCTTCTCAAGCTGGAGCAGACATCATTACCATCTTAGGTGTTGCTGAAGATATGTCAATTAAAGGTGCAGTTGAAGAAGCCAAAAAACAAGGTAAAAAAATTCTAGTCGATATGATTGGGGTAAAAGATATTAAAGGACGCGCAAAAGAGCTAGACGAATTTGGCGTTGACTATATCTGTGTACACACAGGATACGACCTTCAAGCTGTTGGCCAAAACTCTTTTGAAGATTTAGTAACAATCAAAAGCGTTGTAAAAAATGCAAAAACAGCCGTTGCTGGCGGAATTAAATTAGAATCTTTACCTGAAGTAGTAAAAGCACAGCCTGATCTTGTTATCGTTGGCGGAGGCATCACGAGCCAAGAAGATAAAAAATCAGTTGCTTCTCAAATGAAAGAGCTTATTACAAATTAAGGAGCTTTCTATGCAGACGAGCGAACATTTAAAAACAGTTATGAATGAGCTTTTACAAACAACAGCTCTAATCGCTGACGATGAAGCTGAGCAGCTTGTAAATGGCATCATCTCATCTAAAAAAGTGTTTGTCACTGGAGCAGGCCGTTCAGGTCTTATGGGCAAGTCGTTTGCTATGCGTATGATGCATATGGGCATTGATGCTTATGTCATTGGAGAAACCGTGACGTCCACTTTCACGCAGGATGATTTATTAATCATCGGATCAGGTTCTGGCGAGACGAAGAGCTTGATTCCTATCGCTCAAAAAGCAAAAGAACTTGGAGGAAAAGTTGGAGTAGTCACAATTTCTTCCGACTCCACGCTTGGCAAGCTGGCTGACTTTATCGTGAAGCTGCCTGGTGCTCCTAAGGATCAAGAACAAAGCAGTTATCAAACAGTACAGCCTATGGCATCATTGTTTGAACAAACGCTCCTTCTCTTTTACGATGCGCTGATTCTTCGCTTCATGGAGAAGAAAGAACTTGATACCCATACGATGTACGGAAAGCATGCAAATTTAGAATAAAAAAGAGGCTAAGAAAAGGTTTTTAGCTTAAGTGAAAAAACGAACCATTAATCAACATGTTTGATTGGTGGTTCGTTTTTTTTGTTATGTTGAATATAGTTTCATCTATTTCGTTTCTTCTAGCAGTTGATTGGAGGGCAAGGTGAAGACTCCTGCGAGAAAAGCGGAACAGGTGAGACCCCACAGAAGCGCAAGCGACGAGGAGGCTCAGCGGCCGCCCGCGGAAAGCGAAGCCTTGCACGGAGATCAGCTGCGGTGTAATAAGCGGTTCAGCTCATGTATCCCATTTGTTCGTCTTTAAGCTAAATTCATTTGACTATGTCTCAACCCTCTTCTTGTTTTGGAATTTTCTATATAACTAAATGTACTTTATCGTTAACTTTTTTTAAAAATTCTATTTGAATTTTGTTGCATCTCCATAAAACGGCTGTTCTGCAACTTTAATCGATTCTGTTGGGCAACCTTCGTACGCTTCCATCATCTCATCTTGCTGATGTTCAGGAACTTCTTTTGTTCCTTCGTTATTATCTAACACGGCATAAGCAAGACCTTCTGAATCATAATCATAAAGATCTGGTGCGCTCCCTCCACATGCTCCGCAAGCAATACATGTTTCCTTATCTACCATCGTAAAAGCCATAAAAAAACCTCCTTTACCTTTTCACTTTCTCTTTCAGAAAGTTACGTTCAGTATAAGAAGGTTTTTTTAAATTCGTCTTAAATTATTTACTTGGATTCTCCGATATTCTCAAACATTTCATCTACATTTGGCTTTTTCTTAATTAATCCTGACTCTTTTAACCAGTCCACATTTGACTGCCATGATTCTTTCGTTTGACTGCCAAATCCGTGTTCAGACTTCATTTTCGGAAGTAAAATATTTAAACTTTTTGTCTCCACGTCTTTTTCAAGAGGGAAGTTTGATTTATCTTGGTTATCTAATAGAATTTGAAGTGATTCTTTTGGATGCTTCTCTGTGTACTCATATCCTTTTGTCGCAGCACGCCAAAACGCTTTAATCGTATCAGAATCTTTTGACCACGTTTGATCCCCAGTAACTGCCACTAGCTCATAGTAAGATGGTACGCCGTAATCCGAAGGATCAATGTCAACCGTTTTGTATCCTTTTTTGTGAAGCAATGGTACTTCGTGATTAATATATGCCCCTATTACGGCATCTACTTTTTTACTAATCAGCGATGAATTTAACTCAAATCCTACGTCTACTAGTTTTACTTTATTCGGATCTCCTCCATCACTTTTCACCATTTTCTTTAGAACAGATTCACTTAATGGTGTTCCGCTGTAGCCTACTACTTTTCCTTCTAAATCTTTAGGACGCTGAATACCGCTATCTTTCAGCGCCACAACTCGGTTCAACGGAGATCTTACAATCGCTCCTACCGACTTTACCGGCACATCTTCGTTTGCTCGTGCCATTGCTACATCAGGCTGATAATAAAGGCCGAGCGTAACTTTCCCCGCAGCTGCTAAATTAAGCGAGTCTGTTGGATTAGCAGGAAACTGTACTTTTACATTCAGCCCTTCTTTTTTGAAATATCCTTTTTCTTGTGCAGCGTAAATGAAGCTGTGCACTGCATTTGGATACCAATCAAGCATAATTGTAACGTCTTTTAATTTTTTACTGTCACCAGCTTTATTTTCCTTGTTCTGACCACAAGCAGCGAGCATCAAAACAAGCATCAGGCTTAAGCCAATTACAAACCATTTTTTCATTCTGTTTTCCTCCACTTTAATGAACGTTTTTCAAAACCTGCTACAATAATAAAGAATAAAATACCAAGCGCGGATAAAATTACAATTGGTGCAAATACACCAGCTGCATCAAACTGTGTCATCATGCGACGACTGAAATATCCTAAGCCTGCTTGTGCACCTAACCATTCGCCAATGGCAGCACCTATTATACTAAAGGTAACCGCTACTTTGAGCCCTGAATAAAAATGAGGCAGTGCAGAAGGAATGTTCAACTTAAAGAAAATATCTTTTTTTGTTGCTCCCATCGTTAACATGAGTTCTTTTAACTCTTTGTTTGTGGAACGAAGCCCGTCAAACGTGCTAACGGTAATGGGGAAAAATGTAATTAATACGGTCACAATCACTTTGCTCCAAATGGAGTAGCCAAACCAGAGAACAAATACAGGAGCAATGGCAATGGTCGGAATCATTTGTGACGCAATAATAAGCGGATAGAAAGCACGCTCAATAAGCGTGCTCCAATTCATCCACACGGCCAGCAGAACCCCTAGCACAACGGATATAACCAGCCCAATTACGACAATAGATAACGTAGCTGGTAAATGCTTAAACAATAAATCCATTCGCAAATCCCAAAGCTTCGTTAAAATACCGGTGGGCGTTGGTAAAATAAACGGATAGTTTACAATGCGTGCTCCAATTTCCCAAGCAGCCAGTAAAATGACTACTAATATCACTGAAGCTCCGTACTTTTTCATGTGTTCACCTTCGATCTAAGCTGTTCAATTAAATAATCTTTTACGTCAAGCACACGCTGTTGATTCAAATCTTTTTGCGTTCGAGGTCTGCTAAGAGGCACTTGAATCTCTTCAAGATGACTTACCGGCTTGTCTGAAAAGATAAAAATACGATCTGATAAAAAAAGTGCTTCGTTTACGTCATGAGTGATAAATAAGATGGTGTGCTTACGCTTTTGCCATTGTTCAAGCAGCCATTCTTGCATCGACAAACGCGTAATGGCATCAAGCGCACTAAAAGGCTCATCTAAAAGCAGCACGTTAGAACCGCTTAATACCGTTCGCAGAAAAGAAACACGCTGCTTCATCCCTCCAGATAAATCACTTGGAAAACGGTTTTCATACCCTTTTAAACCAAACTCTTCGAGCAGCTGAGATACTTGTCTATGAGCACTTGCTTTTGACACATTGTGAAGCTCAAGCGGCAGCGCTGCATTGTCTAAAATCGTGCGCCACGGAAGAAGCAAATCTTGCTGCGGCATGTAGCCTACTTTTCCAAGCCGTTTTTCGTAAGAGTGTCCGTTAATCACGATATCGCCTTCACTCTGCTGTTCAAGACCTGTAATGAGACGAAACAACGTACTTTTTCCAGAACCGCTCGCTCCAACGATACTGACAAACTCGCCTTCTTTCACATCTAAATTTAATGATGTTAAAATCGGTTGATCACCGTTTTTGTACGTAAAACTGACGTTTTGAAAAGATAACACAGATTTATTCATGAATTGGCCACATCACTTCGTTATAAGCCATATCCCAGAACATATACTCAAAACGCGTTGTATTTAAGAAAATTTCTTCGAGCTTTTCTAATTCCGCTTCTGATTTTTCTTCAGTAAGTGAGTCGAATAAGTTGATACACCATGTCGCTAGTTCTCCAAATTCTTTTGAGCTGTACATTTCAATCCACTCACGATAAAACTCATTGTTAGCTCCAGGCTTTTCACTGAGTTCTTTTCCTATTTCCCAGTAGCTCCACATACAAGGCAAAAGAGCCGCCACTAATTCAGCTAATGTTCCGCTTTGACCAACGTGCAGCATATAGTGTGTGTATGCAAGCGTTGCAGGAGATGGCTGCGCTTTTTCTAATTCTTTTTCGCTGATTTCAAATTTCTTGGCATACTCACGGTGCAGGCTCATTTCTTCGTTTAATGTCGAATCCAAAAGTGCAGCAAACTTCCCCATCGTTTGAAGATCGGTAGCTTTCATGGCTCCAATCGCAAATAATTTGGCATAATCAATTAGGTAAAGGTAATCTTGAATCATGTAAAAGCGAAACTTCTCCTTTTCAAGCGTTCCATCTCCCATTCCCTGTACAAAGGGATGATTATGATTTTGACGCCAAATAGGCTGCAGCTTTTCGTATAATCGTTCACTAAATTTCATGATGATCACTCCTTATGCGTATGCAGCCACGTATAAATGAACTGCACCATCACTTTTGTATATTGAATAAGCTGATTCATATCTAATTGTTCATTCACAGCATGTGCATTTGCTAAATTTCCCGGACCGTAAATAGCTGCCGGAATTCCCGCATCAGCTAGCCAACCGCCATCTGTTACGCTAGTTGACACATCGATTGGAGGCTTTTTCCCTTCAATTTGTTCATGAGTATTTGCAAGCAGCTGTACTCCAGCATGATTTTCATCAATTTCTAATGACGGGAAGATTTCTCCTCTGTCTTCAATCATTGATGTGCCTCCCCATTCAAAGGTTGGCAGGTTATCTTTTAACCATGGATCTGCTTTTGCAATAGCTAAAATGTATTCCTCCACTTCTTTTGATACTTGGTCGTATGATTCATTGGGATAATAGTGAACGGTGATCCACAGCCTGCATTCATCTGCAATAAACGCAGCATGCCTTCCCCCTTCGATTACTGCTGGATTAATCGTATTTGTTCCCGGCAAAAATCCTGGATAGCTTTTTGTAACAGCCCAGTGGCGCTCCAATTCTTGCAGCCCTCCGATCACTTTTGCCATCTTTTCAATAGCACTCGCAGCTAACAGCCCTCCTCCAGCATGAATCATACTTCGGCGTGTACCGTCATGATAGGTTTTACTGCTTTTTATCGTAATCCATCCCGTGATCACTCCGCCTTGACCTTGAATATGTAAATCACTCGTATCGGCAACAAGCGCAAAGTCAGCTGTATATCCTTTCTGACAGCATTGCAGCGTACCTGCCTCTCCCACTTCTTCTCCTACAACGGATTCAAAAATCAAGTCTCCCGGCAGTTCGATTCCTGCTTCTGTTAGAAGCTGAACTGCAAATAATGCTCCTGCCAAGCCGCCTTTCATATCAGCAACTCCGCGTCCGATTATCATGTTGTCTTTTACCACAGCTTCAAACGGATTTGTCTCCCAATTTTCATTTTCTTGTACCTCAGCTACATCCATATGCCCGTTAATAATTAAGCTTTGATAGTCAGCTGATTTTTTCCCTTTTAACGTGCCCACTACAATAGGATCGTTGCAATATAAATCCCACATATCGATGGAAAAACCGCAGTTTTTAAGAAAATCCGCTACGTAGCGCTGCGCTTCATGAGAATTCCGTGCAGGAGGCGCCGGCGTTTTATATGAAACAAGCGTTTTTAATAACTGGACTAGTTCTCCTTTGCGCTCCTCTACCTGTTTGACAAGCAAATCAATTGTTTCTTCCATGTATGACACCTTCCTTTACGCATAAAAAAACACTTCTTTCGCAGGAAAGAAGTGTTTTTGTTTATATACAAAAAATTATTATAACGAGTTCGTAAGGAAATACCATACAAAACATCCATTACAATACCTCTTTCCTACGCTAGTATTACCTAGTTCAGGTTATAAGGGTTAAGACTTCTCGTCTCTCTCAGCTTAGAAAGCACCCCTAGTGGCGTTGTATCTCTATAAAATTAAACGATTATCATATGTTTACCTGTAATAGTTTTATCATAGTAAAGCGTTTTATTCAATAGAAAGGTTCATGATTCAGCAATGAAAATAGTTTCCTTTTTAGTAAAATAAAAAGCACACACCTTTTCAAGCAGTGTGTGCTCTTTACTTTTATAAGCTTACTAGTTAGCTATCGGCTTCTTTAAAAATACATCTTTTTCCATTCAGACAGGAAGAAGCGCAAGTTTTTGCCCCGGTCTCACTAACGAAAGCAGCTCATGATCTTCTTCTATCACATACCCAATCACATTCACATTAGCATTTGCATTTGCAGGCAAATTCGTTTTAGCTATTTGAACCTCTCCTCTGTAACGTCCGTAGCCATCATTGTCCATTGTAATTGCTCCCATTCTGCGTTCTACTGTATGAAATGGCGGCACTGGTTTTACAGATCGAGTATCAACTAAACGCAGAACGTCTCTTGATACATCCGGACGCACGCTGTACGTTCCCTCTATATGAGGTGAACGAATGCGCAGCGGAATAATGCGGCTTTCTTGATATTGAACCAAACGCTTTAATAAACTTGAACCGGCGCATGGATCTTCAATATAAACCTCTGCTACTCCGCATCCGTATAAATCTACTGCAGAAGTAAAAGGACATCTATTACGGTCTTTTTCTCTAGTAGGAAGACCTTGATAAATAGGGCCTCTTTTTTCGCCTTCTCCAGGAATATAAGCGCAGACTGGAATACGGAGTTCATTAAATAAATCTGTCTGCTGTTGAAAAAACGTTTCTTCAAGCCCTGTTTCAGGCCGCGGATAAAAATTATGCCATGCAAGCAGCTGATGATGATGAAGACCCGCAGATAAGAGTGCTTCAATTTCTTGTTTGGATAACGTACTTGCATTAACAGCAATATAAAATTTATTCGCAAGCGAAAGAGTTTCTTCTGTGCTAAAGCCATCGTCTAGTCTAATACCAGATACGCCAAGTGAAGATAGCGACATAAGGCCTTCAATACCTAAATGAACTGGCGTATGCTTAGATACGTCTGCATACACGCTTATTCCACAATCTCTAGCCACATGAAGCAATTCTTTTGCCCGTTCAGCCAAATCTCCTTTTTCTTCTGGAATGTGAAGCGAAGTGAATGCACGTGTGACGCCGCACTCACTCGCTTCTATTAATTTTTTGGGGGCATCACTATCATTTAAATAAAACGAAATACCGATCATTCAAACTCCCTCGCCATTTCATCGTTAAATCCAAAGAAATAGGTACAAACAAAGCCTGCTGCATAAGCAACAACTAATCCAAGTAAATAAAGAAGAATTTGATGCGCATGAACTAAAAACGTAAGCGGCAAACCTGATACCCCCACTGCTACAGTTGCAATATGAAAGTGCGCCTGAAATGCTCCGCCGATTCCAGCTCCGAGACAAGCGGTTAAGAATGGACGCCCTAAAGGAAGTGTGACTCCAAAAATAAGCGGCTCTCCGATTCCAAGCAGCCCTGAAGGAAGAGCGCCTCCAATTGCTCGCTTTAAACGTTTTTTCTTCGTTTTGATATAAATAGCAAAAGCGGCACCTACCTGACCAGCTCCGCCCATTGCTAGGATAGGAAGAAGCGGATCATCTCCAATTGAATTGATAAGCTCTAAATGAACAGGCGTAAGACCTTGATGCAGTCCCGTAATGACGAGCGGCAAGAACGTTGCCCCTAATACAAAGCCTGCTACAACTCCTCCAACCTCTAAAACTCCTAAAAGACCTTTTGTGATTCCATCTGAAATCAAGCCTCCGATTGGCATGAATACTACATACGTAATAATTCCTGTAATCAACACCGTAACGGTTGGTGTAATAATGATATCCAATGACTGAGGGACAAATTTACGCACTCGTTTTTCCACTACGGCCATAAAGATTGCTGCAAGCAACACGCCAATTAAGCCACCCCGTCCCGGCAAAAGGGCTTCACCAAAAAGTTTAATATCAGCTACAGCAGGATTAATGACTAAAATACCCGCTAAGCCTCCTAGAGCCGGTGAACCACCAAATTCTTTTGCAGCATTGATACCTACTAAAATACCAAGATAAGCAAATAAGCCGCTTCCGATAACCGTTAAAAGAATAGCAATCTGTGAATCCGCCGGAAGCCACTTCGCTTGAACCGCTGCTTTTGTTACTCCGGTGATAAGTCCAGATGCTACAAGAGCAGGTATCAGCGGAATAAAAATGCTTGCAATTCGGCGAAGCAAGAGCTTAAACGGAGTTGCATTTTTTTCTTTCAGCTCCGATTTCCGCTGTGCTGCACGATTTTCTAAATTAATACCGCCGGATTCATCAATTAACTTTCCAAACTCCTCTGCTACTTTGTTCACTTTGCCGGGACCAATAATAATTTGAAGCGTTTCTTCTTCCACTAATCCGAGCACGCCTTCAAGTTTTCGTATATCCGTCTTTTTTACAATTGAATCATCTTTTACCGTCACACGCAGCCGCGTCATACAATGCGTATACGCTTCAATATTGGATGCTCCCCCAAGCATCTCCAAAACAGCCTTTGCTAATTGATGATTATCTAAAGACATGTTAATCCCCCTTTGTATTTTCCTCTTAGATGGATACGCCACTGAGGAAACAGACCACAAAACCCCCCTTTTTGTAATCGCTTTCTTTTTTTATTTCTTACCTTTCAAAAACTGAATGGCATCTCTTGTTTTGTCAATATACTCAATCGTCTGGTCATACTGCTGCGCTGCAATACTTAAAAATAACACATCAATCACGTAAAGCTGGGCTAAACGAGACGATGTAGCTGCGCTTCGAAACGGCGCTTCTTGAGAATAAGACGTATACAAACAAATATCAGCTAAAGACGAAACGGTGGACTGTCCGTACTTGGTTAAGCTAATCGTCTTTACTCCGCGGTTTTTAGCTAAAGATAAGACGTTGCTTACTTCAGGAGTCTCCCCTGAAAAAGAAATACCCACAACTACATCGTCTTTACTTGCATTTGCGATGAGTGTAGCTGCTAAATGGCTATCTGCAAAAGCCGTGGCATTTTTATTAATTCGAAGAAATTTTTGCTGCGCATCTATAGCAATAATATGTGAAGCACCGATTCCAAAAAAATGAATGTTTTTGGCTTCAATCAGCGCCAAAACAGCCCGCTCTGCTTCTTTATAATTCACAAGCTCGGCCGTATCACTTAGACTTTGAATGCTGTTGCTTGCCGTTTTTTTGACAATAGATTGAATCGTTTCATTTGTTTCAATATCGCGGTATCCTTGCTCCATATCTCTGGCTAAATCACCGGCTACTCTTACCTTTAATTCTTGAAACCCGCTAACACCGATAGATTTGCACAAACGAATAACAGCAGCACTGCTCGCATTCGCTAGTCTACCTAATTCTCCAGCCGTACTGTTTACCACAGTATGCGGGTTGTTTAAAATATATTCAGCAATTTTCCTCTCCGAATCAGGAAGCTTAGCCACCGTGTTTTTAATCATCGTTAATCCGCCTGTTGACATCGTTTCTCTCCTTTATACGTAATGTTCAATCGCTTTTCTCGCATAACCGCCCGCATTATTCAGTAACAACTTCGCGGTGTCATAATTTTCATTTGTTTTGATCATAACCACTGCTGTTTTTACCTCATTATTTGCTTCTTCAAGCGTTTGACTTGCTTGCTCATAAGAAACACCTGTAATTTTACAAATAATACCTATCGCTCGTTCTTTAAGCTTTTCATTACTCACATGAACATCTATCATTAAGTTTTCGTACGCTTTTCCTACTTTAATCATAGCCGCGGTAGAAATCATGTTGAGAATCATTTTATGAGCGCTTGCTGCTTTTAACCTTGTGGAACCTGTTAGCACTTCCGGACCTACTACTACCTCAATACTATGGTCCGCTTCTTTTCCAATAAGCGAATTACCATTACAAGACAGAGCCACCGTTTTAGCTTTTACAGATTTTGCATATCTTAATGCACCAATCACATAAGGAGTGCGTCCGCTTGCAGCAATTCCAATGACTGTGTCTCGTTCATTCAAATGAATTTTTTGTAAATCTGCTGCTCCCAATTCTTCTTTATCTTCAGCACCTTCGACTGCTTTAACAAATGCTTTTTCTCCTCCAGCCATCAATCCCTGTACCTGATTGGGATCGGTACTGAAAGTAGGCGGGCATTCAACAGCATCCAATACTCCCAGTCGTCCGCTTGTTCCTGCGCCTACATAAATAAGCCGGCCTTTCTTTTGAAACGATTCACTTACAAATTCAACTGCCACCTCTACGTCTGGAAGTACTTTTTGTACAGCCAGCGCTACTTTTTGATCTTCTGTATTCATTATGTTTAAAATTTCTTTTGTACTAGCTGTATCGATCTTCATTGTCTGTTCGTTTTGGGACTCTGTTGTTAATAACGTAAGCAGTTCATTCATCTTTTCGGCTCCTTTTTCATCATGTAGTGAAGTTATGGTTATTATAATTTTTTTAAAATATAATTTCAATAATTTATTTTATTTTTTAAAATTATGTTTTAAATTAACATAAAAAAAGACTTCAGGCATATAGCTGAAATCTTTTTTTATGTCTATTTATGATTGTTGAGCAAATGTTAACAGATACTCATCTTGCATTAAAACTTCGTAATCTTTTTCACCATTTCTTACGACGTGTACAGGGACTGTTTTTGCCGGAAGTAATTCAACTGGCTCACGATAGCGTTTTGCTACTCCGTCAATAAGTTCGTTTACTAACTGCTCGTTACTCAGCTCACCCGCCTGATATTTTTCTGCAAGTGGTGTCATGACTTCTGCTAATACACTTGCATCGTTAAATCCTTGAATTTCGACTTGTACGACGTACGCATCATCTTCATCACTATACGCTGCATCTTTAATAGTATATTTTGTAGATGAAAGAGCTTTTAGAAAAGCGCTGCTTACTTCGTTTAACTGCTCGTCGGTTATATTTGAGCTCAATGATGATAAGGCACCTTTAAAATTCGTTTCAAAAAACTCTACAAACGAACTCTTTTGGAACTCCCCTTTTTCTTTCACCTGTTTCTTATCTTGCTGATTCGGATGTTTAGCAACAAATTGATCTGTATTTTGATAAACAGTTGCTTGAATTAAAGCATCCACATATTGTTCCGCTTCCTTCGCATAAGCAGCTTGCTTTTCTTTATTTGGCGTTTCGGTGCTGCTATCTGTAGAAGCAGCAGCGGCTTTTGCTTCCACTTTTGGTTTTGTTACATTGTCTAATTGATTGTATGTATACGTATAGGTTTGCTTAGACTTTGAGTTTTCTGTTTTTCCGTCTACTTTAACTGAATACGACTGATTTTTTACTACTTTCTTTATTTGCTTCGTTTCTTTATCAATTGTCACAACAAGCGAAAAATCTTTTCCTTTAACTTGGTCAAGGTCTACAGCGGTATCGCTGCCTTGATTTGTTATTTTATAATAAGCTTTAGCATCACCTGCTACAATTTTTTGCTTTTTGTCTTTGTCTCCGTTAAATGTTAATACATACTCTTTGTCTTTTTCAGTGACGTCAAATTCATCTGGAAGATTTTTATCATATTTTTGATAGTAGCGTATTGGATTTTGTTGAAGCTCCCTAGCGTTATTGATTAAAGCCGTAACGTACTTTTTTTCTTCCCCCTGTACTTTTGTGCTTTCTTCTCCAGCCACAGCTAACGTTTCATCACCGTCATGATACATCTTCAATTCTTCGCCGTTTATTTTTGTGTTAATATAACCTGCTTTACTTTTAAAATCAAACTCTTGTACTCCGTTTACTTGGTAATCAGAGGACCCTTCTTCTTTTCCAGTGACCTTCACTTGAACATTTTTCACCTTTTCTTGTGCTTCTTTCACGTCACCCGTTAATTCCTCTGAAGACGGCATCCCACATGCCGAAAGCAATAGAGCGAATGATAGTGCTAAGCTGGTATTCATTATTTTTTTCATGTAAGAACTCCTTTTTGAATATTTTTCCAGAAACAAGAATCTATGTACTTAGTAAATACACATTTTTACCATTTATAAAACCCAACTTTACTAAATTACCATATTTACATTTAAATGGTAACCAACAAAAGAAGGAAATTGCACAATAAAAAAGTCACGAATCCGTGACTTTTCTAACAACCTTCATAACTTATTTTTGTTAACGTTTTCGTTTTAATCTCTAATAATTCCATTACTTGTCCCTATCAGTACTTCTTTACCTTGTTGATTTCGATATACTGATTTAATTTTCACTTTTTGAAAACCATCTGCTTTTTCTACTTCAGTTAATATGCATTCACAGGTAACTGTATCTCCTGCAAAAACTGGACGAAGAAATTCACTCACCATTTCTCTTGCAATATAGTTTAAGTCTCCTCCTATTTTTGTTCCAATACTAGCAGTCATAAGTCCATGCACCATTAGCCGCCCTTTTTCGTCACGTTCTATATGATGTTTGCCCCGGTCTCCAGTCATCTCTGCAAACTGCATGATTTCTTCCTCTTGAAACGTTCTTTGCCACGTAAATGTATCTCCTGTTTTACATTCCATCTTATCCCTCCCCTTAAGGTTATGACTTTACTTTTTAACTATATCACAAAAAATGAACAGTCATTCATTCCCGCATCAAAAAAATAGCAGAATAAATATATCCTGCTATTTTTGACAAGTAGGACAGTAATAAAGCCTTCTAGAAGCAGCTTGCACTTTTAAGATATGCGTGCCGTCAATTCGGCAAGCTTCTCCTTCACGGTTAAAAACCCAGTGGCGGTATTCAGAGCGCTTTTGGCCTTTCTTTTTTAACGTTTCAGCAAGCTTTACATCATTTGTAATGCCACCCGTTTCATAGGACTGTTTGACAAGAGAAATGGTTGCTTCAGCTGCCTTTTTAAGCTGTTCTTCCGTGCAGTCTACCGGACGAGATGCAGGATTAATTCCCGCTACAAATAGGATTTCACTGCGCAAGTAATTTCCAATCCCCGCTATAAAGCTTTGGTCTAGCAGCAGCGACGCCCATTTTCTGCGGTAAAATCGCTTAGAGTAAAAGCGATCTAAAAGCTCATCTGCCGTTACTTCTTCACTTAAAATATCCGGACCTACTCTTGATACAAAAGGATGAGCAGAAACTTCTTCATCACGCAATACTTCAATATCAGAAGCGCTATAGAGCAGCGCTGATTTCTTTTCATTATGAATAGCAAGACGCAGCTGTCTGTTTGTAGATGGATAATTGTAAGATGAACGTACATACCATTTTCCATAAAGCTGATTATGTGAATAAATGGTATAGCCATTGTCAAAACGAATAAGCATAGCCTTCCCTTTTGTATCTACCCTTTTAATACGAGCACCCGTTAATACTTCTTCGTAATGCTGTAAAGATGGAAAAGCAAACCATATCTCGCTAACGGGAAGACTAATAATCGCTTTTTCCACTTCATCGGCTGCTCGTCTAATTTCTGGACCTTCTGGCATATAATGAAACTCCTTTCTTGCCTAACTTTCTTCATTTATTATTTCGGTTTTATTTCTGCTTTGCAAGAAAGAAGCGGTTGAACGCTTCTTTTCCTAAAAGAACCTTTAAATTATGCATGACGGTTACTCTTATAGTAAAATGTTGCTACCTTTTTTTACTTTCTATAGTGTTTATCTTACTTCCTTTGACTTATACTAGTTGATAACCTTTTAGAAACTTGTTAATTATCTATATATGAGGAGTTTATTATGAACAATCAATCATTTTCTCCACTATCAGCCGCCGAGATGGCTGTTATTTGGAAGCAATATATGAACGATAAAGTAATTTCTTGTATGATTAAACATTTTCTGTGTCATGTAGACGATTTAGATATTCAAAAAGCGATTCAAGGTACACTGCATCACAACAAAAAACAGTGATGCGCTCACTGCTATCTTTTTAAAAGAAAATATGCCAATCCCGCTAGGTTTCGGCGAAGAAGACCTTAATGTTGAAGCTCCAAAATTATTTTCGGATTCTTTTTATTTGCTTTATTTGAAGCATATTTCAAACGATAAAGAACTCTTCTTAGGAAGCTATTTTGATGAAAAGCGGCCGTTAACGGTCATTGAAATTTCTCATATCGTGTCAAGCATACAGACGAACTTAATTGCAAAGGATTTAATTTTAGGGTTTGCTCAAACAGCTCCTTCTCAGGAAATTCAAGCTTTTTTGTTAAAAGGTAGAGAGCAGGTACAGCAGCACATTGAATCCCTGTCACAACCGCTAATGGTAGAAAACATACCGGTCACAATGAAGTGGGATTACGGAGTAGAAAAGTCTTCCGTTCCTCCATTTTCAGAAAAACTCATGATGTTTCACCTGGCCGCGATGATTACTGAAAATGTACGTGGATACGGGCTGGCGATGTCAACGAGCCCGCGTTTAGATCTCGCTTTAAACTAAAAAAACTTCACGAATGAAATTTTGGAATACGCCAAAGAAGTATCAAGAATAAGTATTGAACAAGGATGGCTAGAAGAGCCTCCGCATATTCCATTCCCAAAAATTCATTTGGAATAAAAATGAGATTGGGACATAACGAAATGAACCCAATCTAAAGACGAGCAATAGGGATATATGAAACCTACGTTCACCATGATTACAAAAAAAACACGAACTATTCATCCATTTTTGATGAATAGTTCGTGTTTAACTTTAACTACACTACTTTTGTCACACCCTCATTTTTTAGATTCTCTCCACAATAAATAAAGAAAATACGGAGCGCCGATAATGCCAATGATTAATCCAGCCGGAATTTCAATCGGAGGAGCAATTCCTCTCCCAATTAAATCTGCTGCTAGTACAAACAAAGCGCCAAGCAAAGCGGCTGTAGGAATCAATTTTTTGTGTCTCGGTCCCACTAACCGTTTGGCCACATGAGGAATAATAAGCCCTACAAAGCCAATTGTGCCAACCACCGATACAACCGCAGCCGTCATTGCCACTGCGCTTGCCAGCAATACTAGACGAATTAACTCTACTCTAGCCCCTAGTCCTCGAGCCACTTCATCACCTAGATGAATTAAATCTAACCGGGCAGCTAACAGCCAAATCAGCGGTACTAATATAACGACCCAGGGAAGTAAACCAATTAATTGATCCCATGTTCTTCCCCATAAGCTGCCACTCAGCCAAATCAGTGCCGCATTTACGTTTGGATTTGCTTTTGAAATTAACAAGTGAATACCGGATGAACAAAAAGCGCTGACTGCTACACCTATTAATGCAAATCGAATAGGTTCTACTCCTTTTTTATAAGCAAGCAAATAGACGATTACAAAGACAAGCGAGCCTCCTGCAAACGCAGCGACGGATAAAACAGATGGGGTTGCTAAAGGCAGTAAAATAGTGACTGCAACAGCTGCTAATCCTGATCCGCTTGATAGACCTAATGTATCTGGACTAGCGAGCGGATTTCTCATAATGGACTGTACGACGACTCCGGACACAGCTAGGCCGACTCCTGTTAAAATAGCCAGCAAAATACGAGGCAGACGAAATTCTACTAAAATGGACGTCAAGTCAGGATCGCCAATACCAATAAAAGACGTAATAATGTCTAGAGGAGGTATGTTAATGTCTCCTAAGCTAAGGCTTATCACACTCAGCGCTATAATTAAGACAGAAAGAATGATAAACAGGCCGACAGACTTGAATCGAGATGGCTGCTTTTTTGTTTTATTGACAGTCTGCATATAACTCATGCCTTCCTTTCTGTTTTTTTGCGTCTCGCTAAGTAAATAAAGTACGGCGTTCCGAGCAATGCTGTTACTGCACCTACAGGAGTCTCATACGGGTATGTAATAAATCGTGATAATACGTCTGCTAACAGCAATAAAGATGCACCAAGCAGCGCGCTCATTGGCAAAACGACCCGGTAATCTACACCTATTAAATAGCGTACCATGTGAGGAACAACAAGCCCTACAAAGCCAATGGGACCCGCAATTGCCACCGAAACACCTGCTAATACAATTACAACAACTGCAGTGAACGCTCTAATGGCAAAGACTCGCTGCCCGAGTCCTCTAGCTACGTCATCTCCTAAAGACAATAAAGAAGACGCTCTTCCCAGACCAAACGCAATAAGCAGGCCCGCGATGCTAAAAGGAACCAATACATGAACATGTCCCCAATCTCGCCCAATAACTGAACCGGTGAGCCAGAACATAACGCCTTCTGTTTTGCTTTCATTAAAAATCAGCAGCGTTTGCGTGAGAGACGTAAGCATACCTTGTATAGCAACACCTGTTAAAGCAAGCTTTACATCACTGTCGCCTCCTTTAATCAACGAACTCATGACATAAACAATAACAGCAGCAAATGCGCCCCCTAAAAATGCACCAAATACCCCACCAATCATGCTTACACTAGGCACTAAAACCGTTAAAAATACCATTGCCGCTGACGCGCCGGCATTAATACCAAAAATACCAGGAGAAGCTAATGGATTTCTAGTTAATGCTTGCATCAACGCTCCAGCGACAGCCAAATTAGCGCCAACAAATGCCGTTACCAGTAAGCGAGGCAGACGGACAGTTTGAATAATAGACTGTTCTTTTGACCCGTCAAAATTTAGTATAGCTTGCTTAATCGTTCCAAAAGAAATATGTATAGAACCGATGGAAATAGATAAAAACATTGAAATCAGTAAAAGAATAATAACCGCAAGAAAAATAGCTATTATACGAAGCGGAGATTTGTTTCTTTTGGATAAGCCGTGAACAGCTTTCATAGTAGACTGCGCCTCCTTTCATTTGAAAGTTCATTAAAAAGAAAAAAACAATCCCGCTGGATTGTTCTTTTCTTCGTTATTATTTGCCTTCAAACAATAACTTTTCTGCTTCATCTGCAATACCATTTGCACCTTGTACACTTCGGCGAAGAGACCATTTAAATACATCAACTTCATACACTTGATTATTTTTAACCGCTTTTAGCTCTTTCCATAATGGCTGTTTTGCTAAAGGCGTATGACCTTTTTCATTTCGCATAACAATGAGTTTGTCCGGATCTGCTTTTACAAGCTGTTCCATTGTCATTTTTACACTGTACTCTTTTGTAGGATCTGTTAATGCATTTTTGAAGCCTAATTGCTCAAGAACACCCGTTGTAAAGAAATTTGAAGTTCTAGCATTAATATTACCATTTGCATCAGCGATAACAAGTACATTGCCCGGATTTTTTGGTGCTTTTGCTTTTAAATCCTTCATTTTTTGCTTATGCTCTTCTACCACTTTTTCAACTTTTGCTTTCTTGCCAACCGCTTCTCCTACTTTTAACTCTGTATTTAGTAAATCATCGTAATTAGCATTTAAGTTTTTTAACTCAATCGTTGGCGCAATTTTCGATAATTCTTTGTATACATTTTTATGACGTTCTGAATCGGCGATAATCAAATCGGGCTTCAGCAGTTTAATCGATTCCAAGCTTGGCTGCGCTCGCGTGCCAACTGATTTGTATCCTTTGATTTCTTTTAGTACATCTTTATCAATAAGCTGTTCTGCTTTATCATCATCAGCTACTCCTACAGGTTTGATACCAGCATCTAACAATGCATCAATAAAGCCTAACTCTAATACGACTACTCGCTTTGGATTCTCTTTTACCTTTGTCTCTCCAAGCTCATGCTTGACCACTCTTGTTTTTTCACTTTTTTCATCAGCTGAATTTCCCTTATTCGTGCTGCTGCAGCCGATAAGCATTCCGATTGCCAGCATTGTAATAAAAGCCAGCAGTCCTATTTTTTTCTTATTCAAATGTCATTCCTCCTGCTTGTATCTTTATGTAGATAATCGACTCTTGAAACTGATAATCGTTATCATTATATCAGTTTTATCTATTTAAACAAGCTGATTCGTTATTTTTTATTTAAAAAAATTATATCTATTCTACAAAAAAGAGATTGAGATATAGCTACATCATTCCAATCTAAAGACGAACAAATGGGATATATGAGCTGAACTGCTTGAGACACGGCTAGAAGCAACTCAATATATGAAACCTACGTTCACCATCACCATAAAAAAATCCGAACGATTCATCGTTCGGATCTTCCTTCAACTAAACTATTTTTCTCCCAGCCTCTTTTTAGCAGACTTTCTATGAATATGGTGTAATAGGCGGCAGTTCACTGCTAAGACACCATTTCCCTATGTCACGCAGCTTATAAGCAATAGGATCGTGTAAGCTAATCGTCCGGGCGTTGCGCCAGTATCGATCAAATTTATACTGATCAGACGTGGCTCTCGCTCCCATCCCATCAAATATAGTAGAGGTAATATGTAAGACCGTTTTGACAGTAAATGTTTTGGCCAACGCAATCGCAACTCCGGACTCGCCCCGCTGCTGTTTCGTTAGCGCATCTTCTTTTTTCCATGCATGATCAAATTCTGCAACAGCTTTTTCTATAAGTGCTGAACAAGCATGAAGGTTTAAACTCATTTCACCGTATTGCTGAACAATGTACGGATCTTGCTCTGCTGCTTCAACGTCTGAACTTATCCACGGCTTTGTATGAGCCTTCACGTAAACTTTTGATTCTTCCAAAGCGCCTTGAGCAATACCGTACAATAAGTGAGTGAGCATAAGCTGAGCCATATGCGTTCGTACCGTAGGAAAAACCTTTTGCTCTTCAGCTGCTTTACGCAATATTTCTTCTTCATAAACGATAACATCTTCAAACTTTACACTTCCGCTATCCGTTTGGCGCTGGCCAAATCCATCCCAATTATCTTCAGTAACGATTCCGGCTCTATGAGTAGGAAGTACACATAGCAATACCTCACCGCTTCCTTCTTCTTGAGCCGATACTAACAAACGGTCTGAATCGGTTGCCCCGGAACAAAAACTCTTGCTTCCGCTGAGCATTAATCTTCCATTTTCTCGAACTGCTTTTAGTCCTGAATCTCTAGGGTTAAAGGCATTGCCCCAAAATAGCTGCTGAGCTGCTGTTTCTTTGTAAAAAGTTTTGTACTGCTCAGTACTTCCAAACAGAAACGTCGAACAAACCGTCAAATAATGATACCCCAACAAGTGCGCAAGTGAACTATCTGCTTTCGCAATGATATTCACGACTTTAAAAACAATCGGCCAGCCAGCTCCATAACCCCCGTATTCTTTAGGAATCGGGAGAGCTAAAAGACCGCTTTTTCTAAGCAAATTACGCTCATGTAGAGGCGTTCCACCTTCTCTATCTCTTTTTGCAGCGGTTTTGGAAAACTCTTTAGCCAACTGGTTAGCCAATTCAAGGATCTTCTCTTGAGACGCTGCAATCGTTTGGGTGTTGTTCATGATTACCCTCCTTTCTCACCTTTTAGCGGGTGTTTTATCATTCGCTTTCACTTCACCAAATGGACTGATAAATGTGCGCTCGTTCTCATCGTGCTTACGCTTAACTGGAAGCCTTGGAAACAAAAGCTCTGCTGTTCGATATGCTTCTTCTAAATGGGGATATCCAGATAAAATAAATGTTTCGATACCTAACTCTGCATATTCTTTGATTCGTTGTGCCACCGTATCAGCATCTCCTACTAAAGCAGTCCCTGCTCCTCCTCGAACTAAACCTACACCAGCCCATAGATTAGGGCTTACCTCTAGGTTTGAACGGTCACCTTGATGCAAGGCGCTCATACGTTTTTGACCTTCTGAATCCATTCGAGAAAATACTTTTTGGGCTGATTTAACAGCTTCTTCATCTACATGTTGAATCAGTTCATCTGCAGCTTTCCAGGCTTCTTCTTCAGTTTCACGAACAATGACATGAAGCCTGATGCCAAATCGAATTTCTCTTCCTGTCTGCTTTGCTTTTTCTTTCATGCTTTCAATTTTTTCTTTTACTTGTGCAGGAGGCTCTCCCCAAGTCAAATAGACGTCTATATGCCTTGAGGCAACGTCCATCGCTACAGGAGAAGAACCTCCAAAATAAAGGGGAGGATACGGTTTTTGGACTGGCGGATAAAGTACGTCGCCACCTTTAACACTCAAGTAGTCTCCGTCGAAGTGAACATCGGATTCATTTAATACCCTTCTCCATATCGTTAAAAATTCATCTGTCAGCTCATAGCGATCGTGATGGTTTAAAAACACTCCTTCTCCTTCTAACTCAACGGGATCTCCTCCTGCTACGACATTAATAAGGAGCCTTCCTTTCGAAAAGCGGTCAAATGTTGCAGCCATTCTTGCAGCTTGTGTAGGCGACATTAAACCCGGGCGTACCGCTACTAAAAACTTCAGATTTTCAGTGACTGGCACTAAAGTAGATGCAGCAATCCACGCGTCTTCACATGATTTTCCCGTTGGAAGCAAAACCCCGCTATATCCTAGCTCATCCGCAGCTTGTGCAACTTGTTTGCAATAAGAATAGCTTGCAGCCCTGGCTCCTTCATAGCTTCCTAAATAACGTCCATCTCCATACGTTGGAATAAACCAAAATAACTCCACTTGTATTCGCCCCTTTTTAAAGCTCCATAAAAAAAACTCCGTTATTACAAATAAACTGCAATAAGGACCCTCAGTTGTCTGATAGCTTCATTTTTTACTATTTTTAAATCAAGCATACGGATTAGGTGTAGGATACTGCTGATTTAACACCCAGTTCCCAACCGTTCGAAGCTTGTATTCAGCTGGATTATGAAGAGTATGAGTTCTTACATTACGCCAGAATCGATCGTATCCGTATTCAGCATGAACCGAACGCGCTCCCATAACTTCAAATATCTTACTTGTGATATCCAGTGCAGCATTACCA
Organism: Priestia sp. AB; assembly: GCF_028369225.1. Taxonomy (NCBI): domain Bacteria; kingdom Bacillati; phylum Bacillota; class Bacilli; order Caryophanales; family Bacillaceae; genus Priestia; species Priestia sp. AB. Next base: position 262,939 of record NZ_JAQMYN010000005.1, on the reverse strand, counting down.
GCAAAAACATTGGCAGCCGCTACGTGAACTGCTAGGTTTCCACGTTCTTCTTCCGTTAATTTTCTGTCTTTTTCCCACGCTTCATCCAATATGAGAGCTGCTTCATCTGCAAGTGCACTGGCTGCTTTCGCTTGAATCCAGAGTTCACCGTATTTTCGCAGTATACCTGGATCATCCGAAGCTTTTTCTACTCCTGATGTTAACCAAGGCCTTGTTTTAGAAGCCGTGTAGTTTTGTGCTTCTTCAATTGCTCCCAAAGCGCTTCCTATAAAGACATTCGTTAAAATAATTTGCGACAGCGAGGCTCCAATAGTTGAAAAAGGAGTAGGTTTTTCAACAAAATCTTGAATCACTTCATGTTCTTCTATTCGTACATTTTTAAAATCTACATTTCCACTTCCCGTCTGTCTTTGTCCCATCGCATTCCAATCATCTTTAACGGTAATGCCTGTTCTGTCAGTAGGCACGACTCCGTTTAAATATTGCCCCGTTTCTCTGTCATTAAATGATAGCCATAAGTACTGAGAATCCGGTGAACCAGAACCGAACGCTTTCGTTCCATTTAATAGATAACCTTGTGATTGCTTGTCACCTTTTAGGCTTTCTACTAAAGGATTAGAGGCATTTCCCCAAAAAGCTTGCTGCTGAACAGATAAAGGATAAAAATAGGCCTGCTGTTCTTCTGTGCCTTTGATTCGAATATCTGAGACAAACAAGGAGTGATAGCCATATAAGTGACCCAATGCTGCATCGCCTTTCGCCAACTCTCGAACAATAGCTAAAACCGTTGACCATTTCCCGCCTTCTCCGCCATATTTTTGAGGAATTAATAAATTTAACAGCCCGCTTTTGCGAATAGCATCTTTTTGCTGTTTAGGTGTTCCGCCTTCTTTATCTCTTTGTGCTGCATCCTTTGCAAAAGAAACGGACAGCTTTTTTGCTTGATCAAGATAAATTTCTTCCTTTACAGTTGTTGCAGTCATGTTAAACTCTCCTTTTGGCTCGTCTTTCGATACTGAGCGCCATAGTGTTCATCAGGCAAGAAATGTGATTTTTTAAATAGCTTTTCTCTATAAGTTCCTTCGCTGTAATCTGTTTTGAATAAATCTCTTTCCTGCAAAACAGGAATCACTAAATCAATAAAATCAACAAACGTTCCCGGCGTGGTCACATAAGCCATATTAAACCCATCCATGCCTGTATCGTCTATCCACTCTTCCATAAAATCAGCTACTTGTTCCGGACTCCCCACAGTAACAGGTCCCATTCCTCCGATACTGACAAATTTCACTACCTCTTCTACCGTCCACTTTCTATCGGGATCACTTATTGTAAATTTCTCTAAAGCGGAACGAACTGAATTCGTCGCAATAAATTCAATAGGCTGTTCTGGTTCATAGGCAGAAACATCGATTCCCGTCCAGCCGCTAAACAGCGTAGCTGCTCCTTCGAAATTGACATAGCTCTCAAACTGAGCAAGCTTCTTCTCAGCCTCTTTTTCAGTTCGTCCAACAATTGGTGTAAATAAATTAAAAATTAATACGCTCTGTGGGTCTCTGCCTTCTGCGGCGATTTGAGCGCGCATTTTTTTCACATAATCTGCGGCTACTTTTTTAGTAGGAAAACTTGTAAAGATACACTCAGCATGTTTGGCGGCAAATGCTCTTCCTGGGGCAGAAGCTCCTGCTTGAAATAAAACTGGAGTTCGCTGCGGGGAAGGTTCTGATAAATGTACACCCGGAACACTAAACCACTTCCCTTTATGATTAATCGGATGAACCCGGTCTGGAAGTGTAAAGATCCCTTTTTCTTTATCTTTTACAACAGCTCCTTCCTCCCAACTTCCTTCCCATAATTTATAGCAAACTTCTAAAAATTCATCGGCAATATCATAACGGGTTTCATGCGTAAAATGTTCTTCTAATCCTAGATTAATTGACCCGCTTTCAAGATATGAAGTCACAATATTCCATGCAATACGTCCATTTGTTAAATGATCCAACGTCGAAAATTTTCGCGCAAACGCATAAGGCTTCTCATAAGTAGTAGACACCGTTACCCCAAACCCTAAATGCTTTGTTGCATATGCCATAGCGGAAATAAGCGCAGTTGGTTCATTCACTGGAAGCTGAGCAGCTTGTTTAAGAGCTCCTTCATTACTTTTCCTATAAACGTCATAAATACCTAATACATCGGCTAAAAACAAACCGTCAAACTTTCCTTTTTCCAATAACTTAGCTAACTTCACCCAGTAATCTAACGTTTTATATTCGGCCGCCTGATCACTTGGGTACGTCCACAAACCAGGTGTCTGATGTACAACACAATTCATATCAAACGCATTTAAATAAATATGTTTCCCCATAGAAACCTCCAAAACTAATTAAATACATAAATTAACTAAGAATTAAATCTGTTTGGAAGTAATCTTAAAACATATTCTTCCAGAGTGTCAACGAAACTTCTCTCTTTATAATGAAACATAAATGAAGCTATTACTAATGCTGAATTAGGATTTCTTTAAAGGTTATTGACTTATTATTGCAACAGTTAAAAAAACACTACGACGGCGTCTATACCTCTGTAGATAACCCTTTTTATTTGACTGAAGAAGCAGTAAAACAATAAAAAAAGCGCCACATTTTCTTTTGAAAAATGTGGCGCTTTTAGCGTTAGTCTTCAATACAAAGATACTGAATCACTTCTTTTAAACTTTTCTCTTTCATCGATTCGATGTGTAAGTGATATCTTTCGAACGACAGATGTTTAGTTAACGGATTTGGTACAATCACACAGCGCAAGCCTGCTGCCATAGCAGCTTTTGCTCCATTAGAAGAATCTTCAAATGCCAGAGCTTCAGAGGACTCTACTCCTAGCTTTTCAATTGCATTTCGGTAAAGAGCGGGATCTGGCTTCACTTTTTCTACATCATCGCGCGTTTGAATGACTTCAAAATAGTGCAGCAAATCTAGCTCTTTTAAAAATGCTGTTACCCAGTCACGATATGAGCTGCTTGCTAAACCAATTTTCAATCCAAGTTCTTTTGCTTCTGCCAAGTACTCCGCTACACCTTCTCGGGCTACTAATGATTTCATTTTTTCTTGATGACGTCTTAACGATTCTTGAGCTAGTTCCTCTTTTGTGAACTCATTGTTAAACTGCTGAAGCAAGTAATCGTAAAGTGCCGTAGCATCCGTTCCTACATAAGAAGCAAACGTTGCAATCGGTAGACCTACTCCCCTGTCTTCTAACATTTCGCGGTACACCTCGTACCATACAGATTCTGTATCAATAATTAATCCATCAAAATCAAACACAACTGCTTTAATCATAATTTACCTACCTTTTTCTATCTTATCGTTCTTACATAGTAACACGTTCAAAATACGTAATCCATAAATGTGGCTTCCTTAATAAGATAGGCTTAAACAGGTAGTTTCTATCCTTACTTTTCTCCGACTTTCATCAAAGGTGACATTTCTTCTGTTTCCTTAAACTCAATGGAAGACAGCTGCCTTCTAAAACCTTTCGTTGCATACACTAAATAAATTAAACCAGCAATCGCCCAGCCAATACCAAGTAAAAATGAATTGCGCTCCAAGTTAAGCCATAAAACGCCAATCGCTGCCGCTCCTAATAGTGGCATAATAATGTATGACCAAAAACCCTTAGCCGACCGGTGCTGCTTTTGATGAACAGCATAGTGCGCAATAACCGAAATATTAACAAAAGAAAACGCAATGAGTGCTCCAAAATTAATAAATGACGTAGCCGTTGCCAGACTGAAGAAAATGGCAGTTGCTGATACAACTCCGACTAATACAATATTTCGAGAGGGAGTGCGCAGCTTAGGATGAACATAACCAAAAAATGACTGAGGTAAAATTCGATCGCGTCCCATTACGTATAATAAACGCGAAACGCTTGCATGCGATGACATGCCTGACGATAATGTTCCTGCAATTCCTCCAGCTAAAAAGACAATTTGAAACAGCGTACCGCTCACATACATAGCAATTTCAGGAGCCGCAGCGTCTGGATGCTTGAATCCTTCTAACGTTGGAAAAACCGCTTGAATAAAATAAGATGTCACGGTAAACATGACTCCTCCGATTAACGCAACTAAAAAAATAGCTTGCGGAATCGTTTTTTTAGGATTAGGCGTTTCTTCTGATAACATAGCCACTGCATCAAATCCTAAATAGGAAAAACACATAAGTGTGGCTCCCGCTATTAGCCCTGATGACGTCATGTTCTGATTAAAGAAAGGCTTCATAGAAAAAAGAGTACCTTCCCCCATTCCTCCTAGCAAGGCTTTGATTGAAACAGCAACAAACAATACTAAAATCGTCATTTGAAATACAACAAGAAACGTATTGAAATTGGCGGTGAAATTAACGCTTCGTAAATTTAGCAGCGTAACGATAATGACGAAGCTGACAACCCAAATCCACGATGGTACCGAAGGAAAAATAGATGATAAATAAATTTGAAAAATAAGTGCGTTAACCATCGGTAAAAAGAGATAATCCATTAGTGCAGACCAGCCAACTAAGAATCCTAAATGTGGATTGATTGTCTTTTGCGTATATGTATAAGCTGACCCTGCATTTGGAAACACTTGAATCATCTTTTTGTAGCTTACTGCTGTGAGAAGCATCCCGACAAGGGCTATGATATAAGACGTGGGAACGTGTCCATTCGTCATATCAGACGCAATCCCAAACGTATCAAACACTACCATCGGAGTCATATATCCGATCCCCATTAATACAATCTGCCATAATTTCAACGACCTTTTTAATGTTACTGTTTCATGTTTCATTTATCTTCCCCCTTCTATTTATTAAGAACATTCTGACAATTAAATCCATAAATGCCTGTATTTAATTTCTTTATATAAAAATGAATGACTTTCATTCATTTTTATATAAAGAGTAGTTACATTTACTATAACAAATATATGATTTATTTCTTTAAGTTGGTAAGGGTCGCTAACAAACTATCTTTTTCTTTTATCATATTATGAAAGCGCTTTATTTTAAATAGCTATATGTTCCTAATCTCCTGCTATATCAACGCAGAAATACCCTCTGAATAAGAGGGATTTCTGCTTACAAGCCGTTATTCAATCATCGCATCCAATGACTCTCTTTTCGTTTTCACTGCAACTAAACTAGCAAAATCATGAATGATTGTAGCTGCAAGCAACGAGGTTATCTGAGTTGGATCATAAGAAGGCAGCACTTCCACCAGGTCAAATCCAACATAGTTAAATTCCGCCAGAGAACGGATCATTTTCAGCGTTTCTCTGCTGCTGAATCCGCCTACTTCAAGCGTTCCTGTTCCTGGTGCACAAGAAGGATCAACAAAATCAATATCAAACGTTAAAAAGCACGGCGTATCTCCAATCGCTGTCTTCATTTGCTCTAAAATCACTGAAAATCCTTGATGTTCAAGCTCTCCTGCCGTTACTACATGATAACCGAGGTCTTTGCTTTCTTGAACATCTCCCGGATGATTTAATGTTCCTCTGATACCGATTTGAAAGACCTTCTTTGGATCTACTAGCCCTTCTTCATATGCGCGTATAAAAGGAGATCCGTGCCAATATTTTTCATCGTAATACGTATCCCATGTGTCTGTATGAGAATCAAAATGAATCATAGCCACTGGACCATATCTTTTAGCAGCAGCACGAAGGCTTGCTAAGGTAATCGAGTGATCTCCTCCAATCCCAATTGGAACAATTCCTCTATCCATAAGAGTGCCTACCGCTTCTTCCATTAATTCATAGCTTCTGTGAATATTATGCGGAATAACGGGCACATCACCAATATCGATAGCATTTGTATCATCGAATGGATATACGTCGTGTACCGGGTGATAAGGAAACAGCGTCATGGAAGCTTGCCGAATTGCCTGAGGTGCAAAGCGTGCACCTACTCTGAAAGATGCTGCCGTATCAAACGGCATCCCTACTAGCCCTACTTTTGCATTTTCTCTTTCCGCTGGCAGCCTCATAAATGAGCCCGTTGTACAAAATTCTGGTTTGACATCTGGGGACAATGGATATTTCATAATTTACTCCTCCGTTTCAATGATTTCAATTAGTCGCTAGGCATTTTCACTACTAAAATCATTGAAAGCAATACGGGAATAAGAAACGTTTGCCGGCTCATATTCATTGCTCCTTGTTACATTTATTGGTGGTTCAGGTCATTTAATACTTTTTCAAATGTAGAAATGACTTGATCTACTTCTTCCGCTGAAATAGTCAACGGTGGCTCAATACGAATTGTTTTAGAATTTACAAGCGTTCCGGCTACTAGAATCCCTTCATCAAACATACCTTTAGAGAGTGCGTAGCCAATTTCATCTTGGTGAAACTCAATTCCAATCATTAAACCTTGCCCTCTGATTTCAAGTACTTTATCTCCATGTTTTTCAGCTGCATTCTTTAAACCAGCAAGGAAATATTCTCCCAGCTCTTTTGCACGGTTTGGCAGCTGTTCTTCAATCAACACGTTAATGGTTGCAATAGCGGCTGCGCAGGCAAGCGGGTTACCTCCAAACGTTGTTGTGTGCATAAACGGATTATCAAAGAAGCTTGAGAACACTTTTTCTTTTGCTACGACTGCCCCAGCAGGCATAACCCCTCCTCCAAACGCTTTAGCAAGACATAAAATATCGGGTACAACATCGTATAGTTCTGATGCAAACATTTCACCGGTACGTCCCATACCTGTTTGAACTTCATCAAAAATTAAGATAGCGTCGTACTCATCACATAGTGCACGCACTTCTTTTAAATAATTTTCAGGAGGAAGAATAATGCCGCCTTCTCCTTGAATTGGTTCTAATAAAACAGCTGCCACATCTTCCCCTACAAGCGCGCACGTTTCAAATGTTTTGCGCATCATGTCAATATCACCAAACGGTACGTGACGGAAACCTGGAATTAACGGCAGAAATGGTTTGCGGAACATTCCTTTTGCCGTACCTGATAAAGAACCTAGACTTTTTCCGTGAAAAGAACGTGTTGTGGAAATAAACGTTGTTCGATCACTATACATTTTCGCTAATTTTAAAGCGGCTTCTACACTTTCTGTTCCGCTATTTGTGAAAAAGGAATACTTCAAATCCCCCGGTGTAATATCTGCTAAAATTTTCGCAAGCATCGCACGAAGTGGATCTAATAAGTCTTGGCTATGGAGCGCTTGACGCTGAAGCTGATCTTGAACAGCTTTGACTACTTTAGGATGGCGGTGTCCCACGTTATAAATTCCAAATCCGCCCAAACAATCAATGTATTTTTTACCGTTTACATCCGTAAAACAAGAGCCTTCATCTGACCATTCCACAGCTGCAAACTGCGTATCCACCGTTACTGTTTTGCGATATTCTAAAAAGCCTGGGTTGACATGCTCACGAAATCCGTCTACTGTTTCTTTCGTAATCCACTGTGCTTCTTCAGCTGACACTTCGCTTTTTTCAATAAGTCCCAGCACTTTGTTGATATATTCGTTTACTTCACCATATGCTTTGTTTACCTCTTGATTTTTCGTCACTGTATTCATTTTAATATCGCTCCTTCTCTACTTTTTAATTTTTAAACCAGCCGATTGGCTCTACTTGTAAATTAATATTAATTTGTTTTACTTCTTGAAATTCTTCCAATCCAAACGTGCCCAGCCCTCGACCAATTCCGCTCTGCTTATATCCGCCCCAAGGCGCTTCGTTAAATGTAAAATGATATGTGTTTACCCAAGTGATGCCCGCACGCAGCTTTTTAATCACCCGAAGAGCTTTTGCGCCGTCGTTTGTAAACACACTGCCCGCCAAACCGTATTCCGTATCATTTGCAAGCTTAATAGCTTCTTTTTCGTCTTTAAACGTTTGAATAACAACAACGGGTCCAAAGATTTCATCTTGCACAATTTTCATATTTGACGTAACGTTACTAAAAACCGTAGGTTCTACAAAGAATCCTTTTTCCAATCCACTGCTGATGATTCGATTGCCTCCGCATACAAGGCGGGCGCCTTCTTGCTTTCCAATTTCGATGTACTTTAATACTTTTTTCATATGTTCTTCACTTACAAGAGGACCCATTTCAATCTCTTGATTCATTCCATTTCCTACTTTAATTTTTTGAGCACGCTCTGCAAAACGTTCGATAAATTTCTCAGCGATGCTTTCTTCTACTAAAATACGAGAACCTGCAGCGCAAATTTGGCCGCTCCCTGCAAAAATTCCAAATAAAGCATAATCTACAGCTGTTTCAAAATCAGCGTCAGCAAATATAACGTTCGGTGACTTTCCTCCAAGTTCTAAAGAGACTTTCGTCACATTCTCTGCTGCTTGACGCATAATGTGTTTTCCTGTTACCGTTCCGCCTGTAAAGGAAATCTTATCAACACGCTTATCTTGAATAAGCGTATTTCCCACAGTATCTCCGGCTCCCATAACAAGGTTTGCTACTCCTTTTGGCAATCCTACGCTTTCTAAAATCTCAAAAAGTTTTGTAGGAGTAACCGGTGTCACTTCAGAAGGTTTAAATACAATCGTGTTTCCTGCAGCTAAAGCAGGTGCAATTTTCCACACGCTCATCAACAGCGGATAATTCCAAGGTACAATCAGCCCGCACACCCCAATTGGTTCTTTTATAACCATTGCTTGTATAGGTGCAGGAACACTGTACGTTTGACCGTCTGGCTTTGTAATTAATCCAGCGTAATATCTAAAACAAGCAGCCGCATCTTCCACATCAGCCTCAGCTTCACGATATGGCTTTCCGCTATCCATTGTTTCTAGCGCTGCTAATTCTTCTTTCGCTTCTTCAAGCTTATCGGCAATTTTAAATAAGATAGCTGCTCTTTCAGATGCAGAAGTCTCAGACCAAATTCCGCTGTCAAAGGATTCTCGTGCTGCTGTAATCGCTGTTTTCATATCTTCTATGCTGCCTTCTGCAGCATATCCAATCACTTCACCTGTAGCTGGATTAACAGTAGGACGCTGCTTCTCTGCTTTTTTCCACTCTCCGTTTATGTACATATTTAAAGTTAACGTTTTAACGGCTGTACGATCCATAAGATACCTCCTTATTAAATAACGACTGATTGTCAGTCATTTTAAACTTTTAAAAACTTATAATTCTGATAATTAATTGTGTATTTTGAATGAATGTCAGTCATTTTGATAGGTGTAATATCAGCAGTGCTAATATTACATAGATGGCACAAGAGAACGCTTTAAGAATCGAAAAAGTTCTTCCTTCGATTGTTCAAGTGTGACATCTTGCTCTCGCCCGATATAAAAAAGTTCAGCAGCATTTTCAATCAAGTTGATCATCGTTTTAGCTGTCCATTTAACGTTAAGCTGTTTGATGACTTCATCTTTTTTCACTGCCTCATTTAATACCTGTTCAAACCAGTTGTAATAAGGTAAATAAATAGCTTCCCATGTTTCTAATGAATAGTCAAAAGCGAGCCCCGAATAGCATAAAACAAGAACATCTCTATATTCATCTGTTGTTTTATACGTTTCGTCAATCATTACCTCTAATGTACTTAAAAAATCTGTTGCTGTTTTAGCTCTTTCTTTAATTTTTTCAAGTGACAAAGAAAGTAAGTTCTCTGCAATAGCAGGAACAAGGGCATTTTTAGATCTGAAATAAAGATAAAAAGTTCCTTGAGCTACACCTGCACGCTTCACAATGTCTGAAATTGACGTTTTATCAAGCCCCTTTTCAGATATAACTTCAATCGCCGCCTGTAAGATTTTATCGTATTTTTCACTTGTGCTTGTAACCAACTCTTTCCCTCCACCTATAAAATGAATGACTTTCATTCATTTTACTATAAGCAACGCAAATTATGCAAGATAAAATTTTCTGAATCTTTAAATTTAATTAAAAAATCGGTCGCATGCCGGCTTCAAAAATATTTTTTTATTTTATCATTTTATCCTCGCTCTTTTTATATGTCTCACTGTTATTTCTCTTCCTTTCACCATCCAAAGTAAAAGCTGATACAACGCTCTTTAAGCAACTATTTTTCTGAAAAAGTATCTTTAATAGAAAGATACTTTTCTGCGTTTATTTATAAAGCTTTATCGGCTAATTACTCTTCACTTGAAGTTGACGGAGTAAAAAAAAGAGTGGTAACATGTAAAACTGATTCTACAGTCACTTATTTTATCCATTTATTTCCCATAATTTCTCGTAACTACGATGTACATTTTTAGCTAAAAATAACTTTATAACGCCGAAAAATCGCCCACTCTATTTCACATTTTATATTTTCTATGTTTACCACCTAAAAAAACCGGGTATACACTTCGTTGTGTTTAGCATCCATTCTACATATCAGTCAGATTGATTTAAAACTTTATAAAGGAGTTACATTGCATGAAGAAACTATTGTTAATCAGCATGATTTGTTTTCTTCTAGTTATTACTTCAGCTTGCGGCAACGGTAACGGGACATTTAAAGATAAAAAAACCATTACCATTGGCATGAATAACTATACTGAAAACATTGCCTACACGTATGTGTGGAAACACATTTTAGAAGATCGAGGCTACAAGGTTAGAACCGTTTTCTTAGAGAAAGCTGGTGTTTGGGTAGGAACAGCTAATGACGACATTGATATTTCATTTGCACCATGGCTCCCTACAACAGATGCGCCTTTTTACAAAAAGTATAAAAATCAAGTGAACATTGAAGATCCTTGGCTTAAAAATGCACGCTTAGGATTTGCAGTTCCAACCTATATGAAAGACGTAAATACAACAGAAGATCTTGCTAAGATTGCTTCTGATGTTGATAACAAAGTTATTGGAATTGACCCGGGCTCCAGTATTAACGGATTAGCTGAACAAGCGTTAAAGGACTATAACCTTAAAAACTATACGCTTGTAAAATCGTCTGAGGCAGCTATGCTCAGCGAACTGCGTAAAGCCTATGAGGCAAAAAAACCAATTGTTGTGACTATGTGGAATCCGCACTGGGCTTTTGCAGACTTTGATATCAAATACTTAAAAGATCCTAAAAATTCGTTTGGAGATCCTGACAACATTTACACAATGACAAGCAAGGAATTTAAAAAGACAAATCCTCAAGTTATAAAATGGATGAATAATGCACAGATGAATGATAAATTAATCAGTCCTCTTCTATCACAAGTCGAAAAATCTTCAAACCCTGAAGAAGCAGCACAGAAATGGGTAAAAAAACATAAAAAATTAATCGACAGTTGGACGCAAGAGTAATGAACGTAAAAGAAAACAACAATTGAGGTGGACATATGGAACACGTAAAATTAAAAGTACAAAATATAACCAAAGTGTTTGGTAAAAATCCGTCAAAAGCGATTGATTTACTTCAAAAAGGAAAAACAAAAAAAGAAATTCTAGAAGAAACAGGAATGACAATTGGAGTTAATCAAGCAAACTTCGAAATCAAATCCGGTGAAATCTTCGTCATTATGGGCCTGTCTGGAAGCGGTAAATCCACTTTAGTTCGTATGTTTAACCGCCTTGTTGAACCAACATCTGGATCTCTTATTTTAGACGGTGACGATGTAGTAAAAATGAACAAAGAGGAACTTCGCGACATGCGCCGAAAAAAAATGAGCATGGTTTTCCAAAACTTTGCCCTATTCCCTCACCGTACGGTTCTTGATAACACAGAATACGGATTAGAAGTTCAAGGTACACCAAAAGCCGAACGTGAAAAGAAAGCAAAAGAAGCGCTTGAATTAGTAGGTTTGAAAGGATACGAACATCAATATCCCGGTGAACTGAGCGGCGGTATGCAGCAGCGCGTCGGACTGGCCCGAGCACTTGCCAATGATCCGGACATTTTATTAATGGATGAAGCATTCAGTGCGCTAGATCCGCTTATTCGTAAAGACATGCAAGATTTCTTACTGGAGCTTCAAGAAAAAATGGAACGTACAATCATTTTTATTACCCATGACCTTGATGAAGCTCTTCGAATCGGAGATCGCATCGTTTTAATGAAAGACGGCAGTGTTGTGCAGGTAGGAACACCTGAAGAAATTATGACAAACCCTGCCAATGATTATGTAGAGCGCTTTGTCGAAGACGTTAATGTAGCTAAAGTATACACAGCTGAAAGCGTGATGAACCGTGCCGAATCCATTACCGTAGACCGAGGTCCGCGCGTGGCGCTTAAAATTATGCAAGAAGCTGGTTATTCAAGCATCTACGTCGTAGACAAGAAAAAAACGCTTCTAGGAGTTGTAACGGCAGATGATATTAGCCGCGCCATTAAACAAGATAAACTGACAGCAGACGTATTAGATACGGATATTCCGACTGTTACAACAGATACGCTACTAGAAAACTTGTACGACAAAATGGTTATCAGCCGCTTTCCGCTGCCGGTTATAGATGAAAACCATCGTCTGCGCGGCATCATAAAAAAAGAACGAGTGATTGAAGCACTCGCCGGTACTGATAGTAATGAGGTGAACGTAAATGAATAGTATTCCTAAAATTCCCGTTGGCAATTGGATTGACCATTTTGTTACGTTTTTAAATGATAATATCAAAGGGTTTTTTGATGTTATTTCAGCTATTGTCGATGGTATTGTAAGTTTTATTGTACTAGTGCTAACCTTTCCACCCGCATTGATTTTAATCTTAATTGTCGGAATCATTGCTTGGTTTTCAAGTAAAAAATGGTCATTTACTATTTTATCGATGATTGGCCTGTTATTTATTCTTAATCTTGGCTACTGGCAAGAAACCATGGACACACTAGCCCTCGTTTTAACAAGCGTACTGATTTCAATTATAGTAGGAATTCCGCTTGGCATTTGGGCATCTCAAAGCGAAAAGACGGCTCGAATTATTACGCCAATCTTAGACTTTATGCAAACAATGCCCGCATTTGTTTATTTGATTCCAGCACTTTTCTTCTTTGGAATTGGTGTGGTACCAGGTGTTATCTCATCTGTTATCTTTGCAATGCCTCCAACGATTCGCTTAACGAACCTAGGTATTCGTGAAGTACCCGCTGACTTAGTAGAAGCAGCAAATGCCTACGGTTCAACAACAAAACAAAAATTATTTAAAGTACAGCTTCCATTAGCTACAAAAACAATTATGGCAGGAATTAACCAAAGCATCATGCTATCTCTTTCAATGGTCGTTATTGCCTCTCTTGTAGGTGCTCCGGGACTTGGTGCGGAAGTATATCGTGCAGTTTCTCGACTTGAAGTCGGCACGGGCTTTGAAGCCGGAATTTCGATCGTTATTTTAGCGATTATTTTAGACCGTATTACGCAATATTTTGGAAATCGCTCAAACCAACGAGCATAAGTAAAAAAAGAAGCCAACTCACCGGAGTTGGCCTCTTTTTATTTATTTTTGTAACACGCTACAAAGATTGCTTCTCCTTGAAACGATTCAATTCCCTGTTGATTCGTTTTGATGTCGAAAAACTGCTTAAATCCGCTTGGTATATTCAGCATATATTGAGTAAGCTCACGCTTTGTCTCTTCCGAAACATTCATCATCCCGCACCAGTCATCAAATAAAAAGCGCTTTGAGAAAGTTGTCAGCACTTCTGTACGGAATCCTTGCATTTCAAGCATAGAAAGCCACTCTGTCTTTTTATAAGCACGATAATGGCTTGGATCTCTTGTCTTTTCAACTCGATTATAAAACTCGTCATAAGCATTCACTTCCGGTGCTACATTATCAATGAGCAAGAACTGTCCGCCTGGCTTTAACACTCGGTACACCTCTTTGATGAACTGTTTAATATTAGGAAAATGGTGCGGTGCAATTCTGCACGTTACTGTATCAAACTCGTCATCTTGAAATGGCATATCTTCAGCATCTCCTTGAACAAACGATACATTTTCATAACCATTTTCTTTAATGAAGCCTTCAGCACTTTGCAGCATTTGAGGAGTTAAGTCAAAAGCCGTTACTTCTTGAAAGACAGGTGCTAACTTATTTGCCACGTGTCCTCCTCCTGTCGCTACATCAAGCAGCTTTCCTCCTCTATTTTCTTCAGCAATTTCCGCTAAAACCGCTAAATCTTTGCCTTTCGCATGACCTTTACTTTTGACATACTTTCCGGCATTCCCCCCGAACTGACTGACCACCATTTCTTTATTACTCATCTTTTCTCCCCCCATTTCTCTCTTTAAAACTCTCTATTACTTTGCCTAGTGCATTCACATATTTATTATGACACGTGTGAATGTATTCTTTTTCTTTCTCCCCACTGATGAAACAATCGAAACAGCGGAGGAAGAAGCAGCCAAATGGTTAAAATCCGAAGCACTTGGACCGCTACTACTAACGTCGAATCAGCCTGCAATACAATGGATGTAGTCGCCATTTCTGCAATGCCCCCAGGAGCAAACGCTAAAATAGACGTGATAAGCTCAATTCCAGTTATTTTGGAGACTACTAGTGCACATACGAACATAGCGGCGATTAAGCCGATTGTATTAATAAGCGCAACAACCATAATTTTTTTTACGCCAACAAACATTTCTTTATGAAAGCGAGAACCAACGCTTGAAGCAATAAAAATTTGCGACAAAATCATCACAGAATGAGGCCAGTATGCTTGAAGATTATACCCTGCGTACGATGAAGCAGCTGTTTGAACAATCGCAACAGTAAGCATCCCTCCTACTAACCAAGGCGCAGGAAATTTCAGTTTTTTTCCTATATAATAGCCTACTACTGCTGTAACGATTAAAACGCCTGTCCATAACAGTGATCCCCATTGAAAAACGCTTGGGGTAACTGACACTGCATGCCGTCCTGTATTACTTCCCCAATAAACCACAAATAAAGGAACAGCAAGCACAACTAAAAACACGCGCATCGTTTGAATAATGCTTACAACTGCCGTATTGGCTCCTACCTCTTCAGCCATGCCTGGCATTGCGCTCATTCCTCCAGGAGTCGTACCGAAAAAGCTTGTTAATAAATCTGTGGAACTGAACTTCCATAGCAAATAACCGGATAAAAGAGAAAAAACAACGGACAGCAAAAGCATGATCGTAATGGTGGACCAGTGAGATTGAAACGTAGTTAATACAGACAAGTTAATCTTTTGACCTAATTCAATCCCTAAAATACACTGTCCTGCGTACAGCCAATATTTTGGAATACCTTTTTTGCTCGTTTGAGATAAAAAACGCGGCTTCCGAAAAGTTAGAATAGCAGCTAAAATGAGGGTCCCAAGCATCCAGCCAATGGATAAGCCTGTTAACGATAGAAGAAATCCTCCCACGCATGTTAATAAAATAAAAAATATAGATTGTAAAAAAATAATTCTTGCGTTCATATCTACTTCCTTCCTTCTACAAGGCTTTTCTTTCTTACACCGAACATTCTTCTTCTTAACTATAGTATAATTTTAGAGATAATTAAAATATCGAAATTTTATTATAAACCATTCATTTTTTTTATTCCTGGAGGGGTAGTATGGACGATCGAGATTGGCTTATTCTACAAGTGTTGTATCGAGAAAAAAACATTACAAAAGCAGCCAAGGAGCTATTTATATCTCAGCCTGCGCTTACGCATAGACTGCAGCAGATGGAGAAGGAATTTCATGTTCAGATTGTGAACAGAGGGCGCCGCGGAGTTCAGTTTACACCGCAGGGAGAATATTTAGTGAAGTGCGCAGAAGAAATGCTGCTTACGGTCCAAAAAATAAAAGAAAATGTGTTAAACATGGATGATCAATTAACCGGTACTTTACGTCTAGGAGTGTCTAACTTTTTTACTGACTACAAACTCCCTGGGCTATTACGCTTATTTAAAGAGCGATTTCCCGACGTGGAATTCAAAGTCACGACCGGATGGAGCAGCGACATGGCTCATCTTCTTTATAAGCACGATGTTCATATTGCGTTTGTAAAAGGTGATTATAACTGGCAGGATCAGAAAGAGCTGCTTTTTAAAGAAACAATTTGCATTGCGTCTGCACAGCCTGTCGACATAAACAACCTTCCCAATCTACCTCGGATTGACTATCACCAAGATCGTTTTTTAAAAACATCTGTTGATAACTGGTGGGCTGAAAATTACTCTCAGCCTCCCCTTGTCAGTATTGAAGTGGATAAAGCAGAAACATGCAAAAAGATGGTTGTAAACGGACTCGGTTACGCGATTTTGCCGAGTATGCTGCTTGATGACGCAGCAGAGATTTACAGATACACGTTAAAAACAAAAGACCAGCAGCCTTTAACGCGCAGTACATGGATGTTTTATCATGAGGATTCATTAAAGATTAACATCGTAAAAGCTTTTATTGAGTTCATTCAAAACTTGGATTTAAAAGATGTACACTGATAGAAAGAGGTTAAGACATACCGAAATGAATTCAATCTAAAGACGAACAAATGAGATATATGAGCTGAACTGCTTTTGACTCCGCAGTTGATTTCCGTGCAAGACTTCGCTTTCCGCGGGCGGCCGGTGAGCCTCCTCGTCGCTTACTCTCCTGTGGGGTCTCACCTGTTCCGCTTTTCCCGCAAGAGTCTTCGTCTTGCCCTCCAATCAACTGCTAGAAGGAACAAAACAGATGAAACTATGCTCACCAAAACAAAAAAAACGAAACACGAATCAAAAATCTTGATCAATGGTTCGTTTTTCACTCCGTCTAAAATCCTTTTATCCCAACCTCTTTCTATTGTATTTATTCATCATTTGTTCCGCCCATTAAGTCAGAATACAGCTTGCTTTGCTGTTCAAGAAAGACTTTAGCACCGCTGCTATTTTTATAAAAAGAGGTTAAATCGTTATCTTTAAGCAGCTGTTCCCATTCTTTTGTATGAACCATTTCATACACTGTCTTATTCCAATATGCTACCTGCTCTTTGGTCATATTAGGCGGTCCCATTAGACCTCTCCAATGGCTAAATGTTACGTCAATTCCCGCTTCTTTCCACGTTGGGATCTCTTTTAACTCTTCTAGCCTGCTGGGAGAAGAAACGGCGAGTATTCTTACCTGCCCTTGTTCATACTGCTTTTTCACTTCTGATAATGACATAGGTGCTACATCTAGCTGATGATGAACGAGCGCATCGATCACTTTATGACTGCTGTTGTAAACGAAGAACTCAAGCTTGGAAGAGTCTACGCCTGCTTTTTTATTCAGCTGCATGAACGATAAATGATCATCGTTTCCTAAGCGAGGTGATATTCCCACTTTCATGCTGGATTCACTTTGATTTAACGTGCGTATGAGCTGTTTTAAATTATATATAGGAGAGTTAGCAGGAACTACGATGACCTCCCATTCAGATGTTAAAATAGCGAGCGGAGTAAAGTCTTTATAGGTTAATTGACTTTGCCCTAGCAAATTATTTGTAATCAGCAAGCTGGAATTTCCGGAAACAATATTCCCTTCTTTTCTCTGTTTAATATATTTCCATCCTTCTTCACCTTGCCCACCTATTTTATTACTAACAGAAACGGGTACCTTCACAATCTTCTTTTCCGTTAGCACTTGTTGAATGGCTCTTACTGTTGCGTCTGCTCCTCCGCCTTTTGCACCGGCTGCCACAATTTCAATTTCCCCCATATCAATACGGTCTTTTTTAGAGGGAGAAGAACAGCTAACAAGCAATACACTTATAAACACTATCATGAGCTTTTTGATCATATATACCATCCTTCAAGGCTAATGCTACGCTAAATAGTACTTGCGCTCTGGCCGTCCAATAATCCCATAATCATATTCAACGTGACATTCACCAGTTGATACTAGATACTCTAAATATCGTCTAGCTGTCGTTCTAGATACTCCCATGTGCTGCCCCATCTCTTCGATCGTAATTCCTTTGATGCTTTTTAAAATATCTTTTGACTTTTGTAATGTGATACCATCAATACCTGAAGGAAGAGATTTATCCGCTTTTGGCTTTGTTCTGACATGTCCAAAGTACGCATCAATAAATGATTGATCAACTTCTTCATGCGTACTAAACAGTTCCTTTTTCTCTTGATACTGTTTAATAGCATTAATGAAGGATTCCATCATAACCGGCTTAATCAAATAATTAACGACGCCGTTTCTCAAACAGATTTCTACAATGTTTTTTTCGGTGGCAGCCGTTACCACGATAACGTCAACGTGTGGAAACTGCGCTCTGATTTTTGGCAGTAAATCTGTTCCCATTTCATCTGGCATATAGATGTCTAAAAGAAGTAAATCAACTTTCTTCTCCTTTAGCATTTCAAGCGTCTCTTTTGCATTCAACGCTTTACCTACAACTTCCACACCATCTACTTCTAATAAAAATCGCTCTTGAACTTGAGCAATTCGAAAATCGTCTTCTGCAATTGCGACTCTTAACATTTCAACTCTCCCCTTACTTCTCATGATTCAGTTTTTTGGAAGGTAAACTGAAAAAATAGCTCCTCCTTCTGGCTGATTATACACTTCAATAGATCCTCCAAGCTCATCTACCATTTTCTTTATATTTGCCAGTCCGTATCCTCTGTCTGTACCTTTGGTTGAAAAACCTTTTGTGAAAATTTGATTTAATACTTCTTCTGATACACCAGGTCCATTATCCATCACTTCAATAATTAAATCATGACCAATATCGGTAATAAAAAACGACACTTCTTTTTCAGACTGCTGACTCACCGCTTCAAATGCATTATCAATTAAATTCCCAATAATGATAATGAGATGAGAAATTTCAATATGTTCTGGGAGCGTATCGAGTGTACTCTCCGAATCAACCGAAAAGTGAATTTTCTTTTCAGATGCTTTTCCAATCTTCCCAAGCAATATTGCTTGGACTTTAGAATCTAGTATCTGATCAAATAGAATACGGTTTTGTGTTTGATGTACGGCTGATTCTTTTTGAATAAACTCAAATGCATCTTTGTACTGCCCTAACTGCAGCAAACCCGACAAAACATACAGCTTATTCGTAAACTCATGCGTTTGAGCTCGTAAATCCTCTGAATACTTTCGTACTTCTGAAATCGTATTGATTAAGCTTTTTAATTCTGTCTTATCACGAAAACTAGCGACCACTCCTACAATTCGCTGATGTTCAATAATAGGTGTTAAGTTTAAGATAAACGTTTTTTCATTCAGAAAAATCTCTTGGTCGCTTCGGGCTATTCCCGTATCTAGCACTTCAATCATATTCGTATAAGGAAATACTTCAATGATATGATGATGTAAATATTCCGTCTGTAGTCCTAGCATATTTTTAGCTGATGTATTCATCATCGTAATAAAGCCTTGATGATCAATAGCAATAATTCCTTCTTTTATCGAAAGTAAAATCGCATTTCGTTCACGGTATAAAGAAGCGATTTCATGGGGCTCAAGACCGAGAGTATCTTTTTTAATACTTTTAGCTAAAAAAATACCCCCGATCATACCAAGCAATAGAACAGCTAGTGAAAATAGGATAATTTGCTGAATGCGCGCAATGAGCTGAGCATGAACATGAGACTTTAAAAACTCAACCGTCACTACTCCCACGACTTCCGTATACTTTCCGTGACTGATGACAATAGGCGCTTTCCCCATAATTGCAGGACCTGTGGTTCCCTCTCCGTCAAGCGTATAATATCCGCCGAATAATAGTGCTCTATCGTTAACCGCCTCTTTGTCTTTCTTTCCTATCCATTTTTGATTAGCATGAGAATAGATGATTTGCTCACGGTTTTGAACTACAATACTTGCTGCTCCGATTTGTTCCCTCACTTGCTCGGCAAGCGGCTGAATGTAGCGACTCGGCTGTTTTTTTTGAAAAGCAGCTTTGACTTCCGGCATAAATGATATTGATTTGGCTGCTTGAAGAGCCAGCTGCTCGGCTTGCCTTTTAGATTCTACAAACTGCATGTAAGAGAAAATACTCGCTAAAAGAACAATAACAGTTATGATTAATGCTGCGGATAAACCTACGATTTTTGTTTGCAGCGATACTTGAAACCATTTTTTCATTTCATAGCACCTTTAGCCTTTACCTTATAGTTCTATTCCTCTTTTATTTTATCAAAATTTTTTGTATATCCGCTCCTTATTCCAAAAGCTTTTTAGACAAAAAAACTTATCAATCCCAAAAGCGGAATTGATAAGTTTTTAGGTTCATGATCTTTACAGCGTAATAACTCCTGTAATAATAGCTACTAAAAGCATCACCATCGCTGTTCCAATCGTCCACTTTAAAGTAAAGCGCTGAAATTCACCAAGCTCGACTTTTGCCATACCGACCAATAGATACGTAGAAGCAACTAAAGGACTTAGTAAGTGAACAGGTTGACCAATCAATGAAGCACGGCCAATTTCTGCAGCATCAATACCGTATGCTGAAGCTGCTTGAGCAATAATTGGTAAAATTCCATAGTAGTAAGCATCATTTGACATAAAGAACGTAAATGGCATACTTGTGATAGCTGTAATCACAGACATGTAAGGCCCTAACGCATCTGGAATTAATCCTACTAAACTATTACCCATTGCATCTACCATTTTTGTACCTGATAAAATGCCTGTGAATACGCCTGCTGCGAATACAAGAGATACAACAGCAAGTACATTACCAGCATGTGCTGTGATACGCTCTTTTTGAACTTCTAAATTTGGATAGTTAATCATGATAGCGATTGCAAATCCAATCATAAACAGAATTTGAAGCGGCATGACTGCTGTGATAAGTCCTACTAATAAGAGAGCTGTTAAAGCAAAGTTTACCCATAAAAGCTTCGGACGCTTGTACTCGATTCCTTCAGCAGCGGCTGCTTCTGCAAAAGCTACTTGAGCATTTGTAACGTCTTGAATATCAATCACACCTAAGCGCTGGCGCTCTTTTTTCCCGAAATAGTAAGCCGTAAATAATAACCAAATAGCTCCACCAATCATGGCTGGAATCATTGGTGTGAACACCTGGGAAGCATCTAACTTCAATGCGCTCATCACACGAGCAGTAGGTCCGCCCCAAGGCGTTAAGTTCATAACTCCACTACCCATAATAGCGATACAGGCTAAAATCATAGGCTTCATGTTTAGCTTTTTATAAAGCGGAAGCATCGCTGAGAGCGTAATCATATATGTTGTTGTTCCGTCTCCGTCTAATGAGATAATAAGAACTAAAATAGCTGTACCAATTGTGATTTTTAGTGGATCACCTTTTACGATTTTTAAAATTCTTCCTACCACTGGATCAAACAAACCAGCATCAATCATAATCCCAAAATATAAAATAGCAAACATTAACATAACGCCTGTAGGTGCTAATTCTTTTACACCATTTAAAGCCATTTCTCCAATATCACTTGTGAATCCCCCTATGATTGCAAACAATACTGGAATAACCATTAAAGCAATAAGCGGCGTTAATCGTTTTGTCATAATTAGAAACATAAATGTACAAACCATCAAAAACCCAAGAATAGCTAACATTATTACCCCTCCTATTTTTGAATCCGCTTTCATAACAGTGGAAGCGATTCGTTTGTATGTATGACTCGCATATGTATGCCAGTTCTTCTATACGATTACAACATCGCTTGTTCACTATTAAGTTGTACCGTAAAACTTTAAAATTTTCTGTTTTTTCTTAAAATAATCATAATTTACAGGAGGGTATGGTGTAAATAATTCGTACTATAAAAACTTTTAAAACTTTATGGGTAATTAAATCCTTTTTGTTCATTGGCAGGATAAAAGAAAGGAAGAGGAAAAAAGATAGGAAAATAAAAAACGGAGAGAGAGGAACTATTCTCGTGAATTATTCAATTTGAACTCTAAGAGAATAAGCTCCAGGATGAGGAGTTTTATTCCATTGAGTAAGAGATTCCTCTAAAAATGGAATGTTTTTCAACTTCTTCGTTTGGAACTTTTCTATTTTTGAATATTTCTCTAAAGCATACGTATTAGCAAACATTTCTTGCGTTCTATTTCCTTCTTTTAAAAGCGTTCCATTTGTCATACGATCCACATGATGGCCTAATTCATGCAGAATGATAAAAGCAAATTGATGAGGCTTTTTATTTTTTGTTGTATCGATAAAGACAATAGGACATTCCGTTACTGTATATTTAATATAATCAATTTCAAACTGAAGTTTGCGCTTCTCTTTTGGAAGGTTATCATTAAATTGGCCATAGTACACGCCTAGCACATCTTTTCCTTGCACCTTTACACTGCCTAAGCAATACACACCTTTTAGCCCCTCCCAGTCTTTTTCGTCTGTTACATTAGCAATTTCCTGCAGGGCGGCTTTTTGCTTCGCGCTCATGACTCCGTGAAACGTTACACCATGAATTTGGATTTTTTCACTACGCTTAAACATCTTCTTGCCTCCTTTACTAAATTCCTTCTACAACATATTATTTAGCAATAAGTATATTCATTCACAATACATGGTTAAAAACATGAAGTTAATGTCAAGATTCCCGTTTTGATGTTTTTTAACCCTGCTTATATGCTGCTTCGTTTATTTTCTATTTTTACTATATTACATATGTAGCCATTAATAAAATATCATTTTTTTATGATTTATCATTACTTTTTTTTATTTCTATTTTTGTTTATCGATAATCTGAAGCCTGCGTATCATTTTTAAATTTAAAACCATTGCTACATAAAGAAAAGGATAGCACAACAACGAGTATAGCGTCTTCCATGCATTATAATAAAACACTTCTGTTTGGATACTCCTTTTGTAAAGAATCCATAAAGATCATATTTAACATCAAGATATACATCTCCTACCGATCCTAAAAATATAACAAACAAAGAAGTTGTGTACATTTCTATCCAGCTGATACATTTTGGCATAACTAGTACACTCAGAATAGAAATCATCGTTGTAAGGATTAAGAGCACCATGCTGAAGACCTCGTTTTCTATAGGAGATAGAAACAGCTTTCCCATTGGATATTAAATTCATTCTGAAGGCTAAAAAATTAAGATTTCGTAAAAAAAGAGATTGAGGCATAACGAAATCAAGCCAATCTAAATACGAACAAATGGGATAAATGATTTGGACTGCGTGGTACGCCGCTGTTGATTTTTGTGCAAAACTTCACTTACCCTTCTGCGGGGTCTCAGCCACTCCACTTTCCCCGATGGAGTCTTCGCCTTGCCCTCTAATCAACAGCTAGAAGCAAATATATACAATCTACGTTCACCATCACAATAAAAAATCCGAACGAGTTGGATTCTCTATCAAGAATCTCGATTCATCGTTCGGATCTTCCTTCAACTAAACTACTTTTGTTTCCGCTTCTTTTTGTTAACGAAAGGAAATGATGCAAGAACCAAGCTCTTGCTGTCCCCATTTAAGTGAAAGCTCATCATGATGAGTAAGCGGACCTACTCCCTCAGGTGTCCCTGTAAAAATAAGATCTCCTTTATCAAGACCAAAATGTTTTCCTGTAAAATCAATAATCGTTTGTAAGTCAAAAATCAAATCTTTAATATTCCCCAGCTGCACGCGTTCATTGTTTTTCACTAACGAAAAGTCTTTCTTCTTAGATGCTTCTACTCCTTCAAATGGAATAAAGTTTCCCACGACCGCTGAACGTTTGAATCCTTTTGCAAGCAGCCAAGGGTGCTTTTTTTGTTTTAATTCACTCTGCACGTCTCGAAGGGTCAAGTCTAATCCAATCGTCATCTCGTCAACAAGTTCATCTACTGTTATGCCCTCTTTGTAAGATTGTCCAATATGAAGAATCAGTTCAGTTTCAAAGTGCACCTCTCCTTGGTCGCTAGGAAGAGTGATTGATTGTCCAGCTGCTTCAACGAGAGCGTGAGTAGGTTTGGAAAATAAAAAAGGTGATGTTGGAATATCATTATGTAATTCTTTTGCATGCAGTGCGTAGTTCCGCCCCACACAATAAATATTTTTAATATCTTTCACTTTCATCATCCCTTCTTTCGTTCAAATAAAGATTTTTTAACTTGTATTCTTTTATTTTACAAGAAAAAAAGATTGGGACATAATAAAATGAATCTAATCTAAAGACGTAAAATGGGGATAAATGAGCTGAACTGCTTATGACACCTTTGTTGATTTCCATGCAACAGTTAGAAGGACCTGCCCACACGAAACCTACGTTCACCATGACCATAAAAAAAAACGAACGATCTATTTTTGATAGACCGTTCGTGTTTAACGCTAGCGAAACAACTTTTCTCACATTCTCTTTCTTTTAATCCGTTATTTTCTAGCCCATTTTGTAATGCCTTTGATATCATCTGGAGTTGTACGACAGCACCCTCCGATTAACTGAGCACCTGCTTCATACCAGCTGTGAGCGCTGCAGCCATACGTTTCGCCAGCAGATGTCCCGTTCCATGTTTTAGATTCAGCATCATAATGCTCCCCTGAATTTGGATACACAATGACTGGCTTATCCGTTTGAGATTTAATTTCTTTAATAAGTGAAGAAATATATTGAGGCGGCGTACAGTTAACTCCAAGAGCCGCTACTTGCTCATAGGAATCCAGATAGCGTGCACACTCCGAGATTAATGTTCCGCTGCTAATGTGCAGGTCATCTTTTGCGCTGAACGTAATCCATGCGTACGCTCCTTCAAACTCTTCTAGCAGCCTCGCAATGGCTCTTGCTTCCATTAAATTAGGAATAGTTTCACAAGCTAATACGTCCGCTCCTGCTTCAATTAATGCTTTCATACGAGGACGATGAAATTCCATTAACTCTTCTTCTGTTACGTCATACTGTCCAGTATATTCCGATCCGTTTGCTAAAAATGCTCCGTAAGGCCCTACCGAAGCGGCAACAATTGGTTTTGGACGATTAAGACGATTCTCTTCTCGGTGCCAAAATTCATCTCTCGCTTCAGCCGCAATTTTTACAGATGCTTGAATTAGCTCGCGAGCCTCTGATGCACTCAAGCCACGTTTAGCAAAACCTTCAAATGTGCTTTGATAACTTGCTGTAATCGCACAGTCAGCTCCTGCTGCAAAGTAGTCTTGATGCACTCTCTTAATCAATTCCGGCTGCTCCATCAGCACTTTTGCAGACCATAAGCTGTCATTTAAATCACAGCCATATCTTTCAAGTTCAGTTGCCATTGCACCATCTAGTACAATCACAGGAAATGTATGTAAAATTTGTTGGATAGGATTCATTGTTTAATCTAGGGTTGTCCACTAGCAGTTAGCTTCGATTACCCTATCCTCCTTTCAGATAATTTAAAATATATGCAAAAAAGTCTAAAGGACTAGGCAACTTTTGTCAAGAAACCGAAAAAACGAGCATGGATTTATAACCAAGCTTTTTTTAATCGTTTTATTCCTTCTTCTATTTCTTCTCTCCCCAAACTTCCGAAGCCTAACAAAACATGAGGCTTTTGTTTAGGTACTTCCGTAAGCCAATAACGAGAGGTACCGTAGACGGAGACATCCTGCTTTCGAGCTGCGTTAATTAATTCCTGTTCGTTCATATCGTTGTGCATGCGTATAAGTATATGCAAACCTGCAGATTCTCCTGACACCTTGATGTTTTTGTTAAACTCCTTCTGTAAAGCTGCTAAAAGAGTACTGTGTTTCAGTTGATAAGCAGTTCTCACTCTTCTTAAATGCTTACTCCACTCTCCATTTTTCATCATCAGCCCGAGCGTCCGCTGATGGAGAGTTGAAACAGCTTGCTCGTATAAAGAGAAGCGTTCATGATATTCCTTTAGAAGACCTTCAGGTAATACAAGGTAGCTGATTCTTAAAGAAGGCATAAAAGATTTTGAAAATGTCCCTGTATAAATGACGCGCCCCTTAGAGTCTAAGCTTTGCAATGAAGGGATGGGAGAGCCTTTATAACGAAATTCTCCGTCATAATCATCTTCAATAATAAACCCGTTGCGGTCATTCGCCCATTTAAGAAGCTCTATTCTTCTTGAAACAGGCATGATCATTCCGTATGGAAACTGATGAGATGGTGTGACATAAACAGCTCGTGCTTGGCTGTCATAAAGCTCTTGGATGTTTATGCCTTTGTTATTAAGCGACACGGGTTTTAAGGAAAATCCATGCTGCTTAAATACAAAGCTAGCCCCGTCATAACAAGGATTTTCAAAGGCAATGTCCCTGATGCTTGGTTTTAGCATCTGCGCTAATAAACTGAGCGATTGCTGCGTACCTGCTCCAATAATAATTTGATGTTTTGAACAAACCACTCCTCTTGATTGATACAGGTACGTCGCAATTTCTTTTCGCAGTGATTCTTCTCCTTGACTTTCTTGGTAAGTAAACAGAGATTCTCTATAAGTTTGAAGACTTTCATTGTATCGTTTTTTCCACTCATTCAAGGGAAACAAACGGCTATCAACTTTTCCATACCGAAAATCATAGGTACACGACTTTGTTTCTGAGTGAGGGTGTAAAAATACAGTCGGCTTTTTATCTGTTTGCAGCAAATCAAACTGTGTATTCGTTACGTACATTCCACTTTTGGGCCTGCTTTCTACATATCCTTCAGCTAAAAGCTGCTGATAGGCCATATCTACAGTATTTCGACTTACGTTTAAGTAATCAGCAAGAGACCGGATAGAAGGCAGTTTGTCATTTACTTCCACCCTGCTGGATACAATTTCTTTTTTTATATATTCATATAGCTGTTGATACAAAGGCATATCATCTTTGCGGTTTAATAAAGGTGTGAACTTCACGCTATTTCCTTTCATCTGTCCCTATTTTATTTTTCAAATCTGGCTCTTTTAGAGGGGATACATTTCTTTTACTATAAGTGTAGATCATTTGATTAAAAAGGAGAAGATTTAATGACTACTATTACAATTCGTCAAGCTAATGCCGCTGACATGGAAGCACTTATTTCATTAATGAACGAATACATTGTTGATTTTTACAAGCGCCCTCAGCCTGCCAAAAAGCAGCTGAGAAATTTAATTAATCACTTATTTCAGCATCCGGATGCTGGCGTTCAGTTTATCGCGACTCAAAATGACGAAGCAGTAGGTTTTTCGACGCTTTATTTTACATTTAGCACCACGCGTGTAAAGCCTGTAGCGATTTTAAATGACTTGTACGTTACTGAAAAAGCAAGAGGACAAAAAATTGGAGAAAAGTTATTTTCGACTTGTCACCAGTATACAAAAGAACATCAGTATGCAACTATGTCTTGGGAAACGGCTTATGATAACACAAGAGCCCAAATGCTTTACAGAAAAATGGGCGGAAATGTAACGAACGATGAATGGATTCACTACGACATCTCAAACGATATTTTATAATATTCTTCCATCCATAAAGTTTTAACACGTTCTTAACACTCCTTTCATAAATGTGTTTTATGATGAATACGACAAATAAATTAGTTTCTGTATGTATTTGTCACATTCTCTGTTAAAGTTTTCACAAAGTGTTCAAACTTTAAGTGAAAACGCTTTCTATTTTTTGTGTATAATAAAAATATGCAAATGAAAATGAATGTTACAGCTCGTTAATCATAAACATTTTAAATATGGAAGGAGTTTTGAAGATGATTTTAAAAGCATTAAGAAAAAACGGGGCCGTTACAATTAACTATTATAAAAACGGTTTGCTTCAAACGTTTAAAGGAAAAGTACAGCGCCTAGATTTAACAGACCAAACGCTTTCATTAAAAGATGAACAGCAAAATACTTTCTCTATTCGTTTATCGGGAATTAAAGAAATTTATTGATGAATAGTTTACAGTAAAAAAGAACATGATGTTCATTCTGCTTTGCAGAAGTCATCATGTTCTTTTGATTTTAGCTTTATTTAGCTGATGTTTCTGTTTCTTCTTTCCCGTACATATATTTCGAAGGGTCGACTGTTTGGAAATCCTTCAGCTTGTGGAAACGAAGCAAGTCTCCATAAAGCACTTGATCAGATAACTCCAGTTCTTTCGCTACCTTCTGTTTATAAGCTTTCATTTGATTATTTTCTTTAAGGGCTTGGCCCGTCTTAGAATCATAATACGTTCCATCCACTAATGTATATCTAGGAGATACGTAGTTGCCATTGCGGAATGCCACTACATCATCATGATCCTTAGAAAATAAATCTGTGCCAAATTGGATAAACTCTTTGCTGTCAATCCCTACTAAATGAAGAAGAGTTGGCACAACGTCAATTTCTCCACCGTACGTATGATTAACTCCGCCTTTTACTCCAGGAACGTGAATGAATAGAGGTACACGCTGCAGCTGAGCATTTTCATAAGGCGTAATTTCTTTTCCCATTACTTTTTCCATTGCCGCATTATGATTTTCAGAAATACCGTAGTGATCTCCATAAATCATAATCACAGAATTATCATAAAGCCCAGAAGCTTTCAGTTCTTGGAAGAAAGATTGCAATGATTCGTCTAAATAACGAGCCGTTTGGAAATAACGGTCAACTGTTGCATCGCCCGTGTTAGCCGGCTGTATGCTTGCCTCATTGTTTCCAAGTAAAAATGGAAAATGATTTGTTAACGTAATTAAATGCGCATAGAACGGCTGTGGTAAAGACTGCAGCATTGGAACAGATTCTTTAAAGAACGGTTTGTCTTTTAAACCATAATTAATTTTATTTTCACCCGTCATATTGTAATAACTTGCATCAAAGAACTTATCCACACCGAACTGCTTGTAAATTTCGTTACGGTTCCAAAACGTCTTATAGTCTCCGTGCAGCACAGCGCTCGTATAGCCAGCTTTTTGATCCAAAATAGCTGGTGCTGCCTGATACGTATTGCTTCCTTTCAGTACAAAGGCAGAACCTTGAGGAAGGCCGTATAGAGAGTTGTCCATCATCAGCTCAGCATCTGATGTTTTTCCTTGTCCCGTTTGATGAAAGAAGTTATCAAAATACGTAAAGTCATTTCCATGGGCCAACGAATTTAAGAAAGGTGTCACTTCCTGACCATTTAATTTGTAATCAATTAAAAAAGACTGAAATGATTCCAAATGAATTTTAATAATATTTTTCCCTTTAGCTTTTCCAAAATAAACGGAATTAGGCTCCGCATAATGACTGTTTTTAAAATTAACGACGTTTGTTAAATCATTGCTGCTTGCAAAAGCTCGCTGTTTAGAGTTTTGAGCAGTCTGAACACCGTCATACATCGTATAATTATAGGCGCCTAAATACTTTACTAGATAATTGCGGTCAAAAGTTCGAGATAGAAGCTGCGGGCGATCAATTTCTGCTAATGTTAAATTTACAGAAAAAACCATAAACCCTAAAGAAAGAATAGTTACAGCATTCTTAACCGATACTTTTTCATTATGCCAGTCAATTTTTTTACTAAAAAAGAAGAAAAAATAAATAATAAAATCAACAAAATAAAAAACATCATGTGCTTTTAATAAATCCATAATGCTTCCGCCCATACTTCCTGCATTACTTGTCTGCAACAGTGTGGGAAGCGTTACAAAATCGTTAAAAAAACGATAATAGAGAACGTTGCTGTATAACAGCAGCGTCATAATGAAACTGCCTGCAAGGATCCAAGCTCCTGCTTTCTTTCCTTTAAAAAATAAGCCGATTCCTAAAAAAATCAGCACTGAACTCACAGGGTTTATGAACAACAGCATTTGCTGCATTACGCCGCTTACGCCTAAGTTAAATTCAGTTTTATAAGCCACATACGACTTTATCCACATTAAAACAGCGGCTAATATGAAATAGTGCAGCGGCTTAGAAACGATTCGCTTCATTTTGATTTTCCTTTCTCGATTAGTTTATGAGTAGATTCACAAAGAACATATAGAAAACCTTTATCATTATACTCATAGAAAATGAAAATTAAATGAAATCCTAGCCTTCACAACCATAGATAGATTCTTTAAATTCATCTACTAGTTTACCTAATACCCACAAATAAATAAACTAAAATCACCTTTTTTATCATAAAACCCCTTCTTTCCTCATATACTGTATTCTGTTGCAACACCCGTACTGCAAACTTGTGCATTTTTTCACAATTTATCTACAAACTATTCTCATCTTGCTGTATAATAATAATTCTGCTTTGAGCATTCTCCAAATTCTTATGCTTAAGCCACAGCTTTCTTTTCATAACAGATGCACACATGAAAGGAGATGAATTAATGATTTTAAAAGCGTTAAAGAAAAACAAACATGTAACCGTGAATTATTACGAAAATGGCCTGCTTCAAACCTTCAAAGGAAAAATCCAAAATTTAAACCTAACCGACCAAACCCTCTCCCTACGAGATGAAAAACAAAACATTTTTTCCATTCGTTTGTCTGGCATTAAAGAAATTTATTAACAAAAAAGATCCTGAAGAATTCTTCTAGGATCTTTTTTGTATTTTTTATCCATCATCTATTGAAAAATTATCCAATTGATGTTAAATTAACTTTACATAATGTTAAATCAACTTAACAAATTTATTAAAAAGGCAGCGGGTGATCATATTGACTCTTATTAATCACGTAAAAGAGCTTAGAGCTAAACATGGATATACGCAAGGAGATTTAGCTGAAAAAGTTGGAGCCACTCGCCAAACCATTGCAGCTATTGAAAAGGGAAATTACGTTCCTTCCCTACTGCTTGGTTTAACAATTTGTGATGTCTTTCAATTAAAAATGGAAGATGTTTTTACACTTCAAAAGGAGGAGAAAAATGTTGAGTAATGTTATTAAATCTTATTTGTTGAATGTAGTGTCTCTGTTGTGCGTAGGTTGGTTTTTATATGACTTTTTAAGCCTAAATATTCAATTTAGTGAAGTTATGACCGACCCTGAACCCCCGTGGGAAATTACTATGTCTATAGGCTCTTTTGCTTCTTTAATTGTTCTTTTAATCGTCTCATTTTTTTACTACCGGGCGCGTAAAAAGACGAAGAACGTTTCGCCTTTATTATTTCCTTTTGAATTTGCAGAAGAAGATGAACGTGAAAAGATGATAACAGCAGAAGCTTGTAAAAAAGCCTTTGTTTTTCTCCTATTTTCTATTCCTATAGGTGCTATATTAATAGCTTTTTATCCGCTGTTACCTAATTCTTTTAGCTTCTATCCCATTGCCGTTCTTTTACTTCTTTCTCTTGTGCAGTTAACAGTTTATTACGTATCAATTAGTAAGATTTATCGGTGATTAAAAAAGGGTTGTTCTAAAAAGAACAACCCTTTTTTAATCTAATAATTCACTGAATTCCCCCACAAAAATAATCCGACCTACATCTATTTCACTATTTTTTCATTTTCTCTGTCTATATTGAACTATAACAATTGAACGATGTATGTTACCTTCCATTGTAGTTTTTCTTCAGTGTTCAGTTGCAAAATATGAAAGATAAAAGGAGCATATCAATGGCAGCTAATAAATGGACAAAATGGATGGTTGGTTTATCGAGCGTTGCTGCATTTACCACTTTTATAGGACTTTCTCAAAAATATGATCAAACAAATTCAACAGCTACGGCACTAAATAACGATGCATCAGCCGATAATTCATCTCAAACTCAAACGGAAGATGAGACGGACCTATTTCCAGATTCAGGATCTGGTTCCAATACGAACAATGGAACTAACGGGCAAGATCAATGGTCAAATGACAGTTCTAGTAAGCAAAGTGATCAGTGGTCAGACGATGATTCAAGTAGCCAGCAAGATCAGTGGTCTAATGATGATGCCGGAAATAGTCAGGATAATTGGGGCAATAACGATGATTCTTCTATGCAATCAAGACCTTCTTAAGGATGTGATATAATGAGCTACTCATTTAAAGCAATGAATACCAAATTTAATGTATATGAGCTTGAAACACTTGTCGGCCAAAAAGTGGAGAGCTGGTGTTATCTTGTAGAAAAAACCCTAAGCCGCTTTCTTCCAACAAGCGAGCTTTCACAGCTTAATTCGCTGAACGGAAGATTATTTTTACCGTCAAAAATGTTGTATGAAGCTGTAAAAACAGCCTCTTACTATTACAATGAGACAAACGGGATTTTCAACCCATTTCTGTATCACTCTATTCAAACTCTAGGATATGACCAAAGCTTTGAACAACTGCCTAACAATCAGCTTCCTCAAGAAGTAGTAGCTTTTGATGCTGTTAACCCTATTATGATTCACAAAGGAATGAGAAGTATTCAGCTTGCTTCTAATGTCGGTCTGGATTTAGGCGGAATCGCAAAAGGTTGGAGCATTCAGCAAATGGCGAATCAATTAAAGAAAAAAGGAACTTCACTTGGTGCAATCGATGGAGGCGGTGATATTGTAACGTGGGGGCCTGCTAGCAAGCACTGGTCCATTGCGCTCTCTCATCCATTTAATTTATCAAAAAATCTCATGAGTATTAAAGTAAAGAGCAACAGCGGCATTGCCACAAGCAGTGTGGGCAAGCGATTGTGGAAAATAAACGGACACACTCACCATCATATTATTGACGGCAGAATCAGCAAGCCTAGTTCATCAGAGCTTCTGCAAGTAACGGTTGTTTCAGAAGACTTGACCGTTTCTGAAGTCTATGCAAAATGCATGCTTATTCTCGGGTGGGACGCCGGATTAAGATTAGCTAAAATGCATCACCCTTCTTTAGAGGTAATTGCGGTTACAAAAGAAGGCGAAGTGTTAATCGAAAAAAATGTGAAAGGTCAGATATACCATTATGGCTACTCTCCTCGCGCAATTTAGTGCCCACTTTCCCGTTTGGAATACCATTCGGGCAGCCGGCTTAACTTCTTATTTGCTCATGTTTGTATCGGTTGCCGCTGGCATTTCTCACAGCTTTTCGTTTTTTAAACCAAAACGAAAAAAACAGCTTTTGCTGGTTCATCAATCATCAGGGTGGTTCGGATTATTATTTGGCATGATTCACGGACTTGTTTTATCATTTGATCAATCGATTCATTTTTCACTTTCTGACATTTTAATTCCGTTCACTTCCAATGACAAACCAATTAGCACAGGTCTTGGTACTATTTCACTCTACATTTTATTCGTACTGATTATCACATCCGATTTTATAAAACAGCTGGGGAGAAAAACATGGAAAGCCATTCATTTTCTTGCTTTTCCAGGCTATTTGCTCGCACTGTATCACGGCATTACTTCTGGAACAGATACACAGCAGCCGCTTATTCTTGGGATGTACAGCATCACTGGCTGCATCGTTTTGATTTTGCTTTTTTTACGACTTCAACACCAGTCAGCTCCTAAGAACCAAAAAAAAGCTCAGGAAAACTAAAAAACGCACTCTATCATAGAGTGCGTTTTTTCTTATCCGCGTCCTGCTTGGAATGATGGGTACTGTGTCATACCGCCGTCAGCAAAGAGTGTAATCCCTGTTACATAACTTGCCTCTGAAGAAGCT
This sequence comes from Priestia sp. AB, assembly GCF_028369225.1. NCBI lineage: Bacteria > Bacillati > Bacillota > Bacilli > Caryophanales > Bacillaceae > Priestia > Priestia sp. AB. The sequence goes on along the minus strand of NZ_JAQMYN010000005.1, from coordinate 229,620 downwards.
AGCCATGCAGCAACCGCTGCAATTTCTTCCGGCTCTCCAATGTATCCCATTGGAATCATGCTTTCTACATCTGCACGCTGCTCAGGATCAGCAAATTTCTCAGCGTTAATCGGTGTATTAATCGCTCCCGGTCCAATGTTATTTACACGAATACCTTTTGGAGCGTATTCTAATGCAAGTGTTTCGGTCATGAGCTTCATTCCGCCTTTACTTGCTGCGTAATGAACAAATAATGGCCAAGGAATTTTCTCGTGAACACTCGACATGTTAATAACTGTTCCCTTAATATCATTTTCCACAAAATATTTAATCGCTTCACGGCTGCCTAAAAATGCTCCCGTTAAGTTCGTATCAATGACTTTATTCCAATCGCTTAAAGACATTTCATGAGATGAAACCGGATTTTCCATTCCTGCGTTATTAATCATAACGTCTAACTTTCCAAATTCTTTAATAGCAGATTGAACTAAATTGATCACGTCAGACTCAACTGTTACGTCACCTTTAACGGCAATTGCCTCTCCGCCGACTTTTTTAATTTCTTCTAAAACGCTGTTAGCTTCTTCTTCTTTCGAACGATAATTCACAACTACCTTGGCTTTTTCTGTAGCAAAACGAATCGCCATTGATTTTCCCAAACCGGTAGATGAACCTGTTATGACAACTACTTTTCCTTCTAAATCTTTATACATTGTTAATACCCTCCTAGTTAGCTTTTGGCGAGCCCTAACATGACTCCTGCTATGATGATCAGTATAATCCCAATAATAATCCCAACTAGCTGACGCTTCGTTTTCTTCTCACCTAAAATAATGATCCCGCCTAATGTTGAAATGACGATTCCCATTTGGGAAAGCGAAAAGCTTGTCGCTACGCCTACTTTAGGTTGTGAGATGAATAAAAACATATTACCAGCGGCCCAAATAAGACCTGGGATAATGTTGCGAATTGCATATTTATTAAATGGCTTATGCTTAAACGTCAGCAATACTCCTCCAATAACCATACCAATCGCTTGAGGTAATAAAGCCGACCATCCGTCTACATTAAATAGACGGGCTACTACAACATAAACTAAATAACCAACGGTTGAAATTAATAAAATAACAATTCCTTTTTTGAAGTTTCCTTTTCCTTCTTCAGCCTCTTTCTCTTCTTTGCTTTGAAGTGATGCTAAAACAATCCCTACAATAATAAAGATAAGAGCGAGCACACCAAGAATGATTGAAGTTTTTGTAGACCACTCGTGAAACACAATTACTCCAAACAATGAAGTGGAAACTAACTGAAGCCCAGTTGAAATAGGCATCGTTTTAGAAACTCCAATTAAATCAATACTTTTCAGCTGATTACTTTGTCCAACTGCCCAAAATAGCCCCGATACAACTCCAACCCCAAAGATTAAAGGTGTAAACGTAGGGTGTACAAAAATATAAATACCGATGGAGAAAATCAAAGCTCCCAATGTGGTTCCAAGCGTTTGACTATAAGGTCCTCCGCCTAGTTTCACATTGAAAAGCACAATGCTTCCCCAAAATATGGCTGGTAAGACAGCTAAAAATATGTCCATGTTTCAAAACCTTCCTGTGCTAAAATTAAATGTCAAAGTGCATATTCCCCAACTTTTCCGCCATTAATCCTTTTTCAGGGACATTTTATGAATTAATGACCGCACGAAATATTCTTTGGATAGCGAAAACTGTATACCTTAATTTGTTCTAGGAGAGAAAAAGATATACTTTCTAACGCAAAAAAACAGCTTTTCCAAATAAAAGCTGTTCTGTATCATTTAATTTATTTTTAACATATAGCGATTAATAGGTCTCCCCACTCTGCCGTATTCAACTGATAATTTCAGCTCGTTTTCCTGTTCTAAAAACTCTAAATACCTTCTTGCTGTCACACGCGCAATTCCTACACCGTCCGCTACTTCTTCAGCAGAAATTGGATGATTTTGTTCGGAAAGATATTGTTGTATCCTCCTTAGCGTAACCGCATTTAGCCCTTTTGGAAGCAAATCGGCTTTTTCTTCGAATTGCTGAAACAGCATAGAATCTAATTCAGACTGAGTAATATGTTCTTTTTGACTTATTTTAACTTGAAACGAACGATACTGCTCAAGCGCTTGCTTCATTCGTTCAAACTTGAACGGTTTCATAATATAATCCACAGCGCCATATTGAAGAACTTTGCGTACGGTTTCAATATCACTTGCAGCCGTAACTGCTATCACGTCTGTTTTATAGCCATTTGCTCGAATTTGCTGTAAGGTAGTTAAGCCATCTTGACTAGGCATATACATATCAATAATCGTTAAATCAGGCTGATGCTGTTTAATGAGCTGTACCCCCTCTAAACCATTCGAAGCTGCAGCGATAACGGTGAACCCTTCAACTTGTTCAATAAATTGGCGGTTCACTTCTTGTACCATAGGATCGTCTTCTATGAGAAGCACGGTCCATGCTTTTTTATTCATTTCCCACTCCCCCTATAAAAAGAATGTAATGATAAAAGTCGTTCCAACATCTAATTCTGACTCTACTTTGATCTGACCGTTTCCTTTTTCAACAATTTGTTTTACTAAATGCAAACCAATTCCTCTATTTTCCTTTGCTTTGGTTGAAAAACCTTCATCAAAGATTCTCGCTACCTGATCCTCATTCATGCCACACCCGTTATCTTCAACTAATATAGAAAGAATGCCGTCATTTTGTTCCATACTTATATAGATCTTCCGTTCACGACGCTCCATATGTTGATACGAATCAAAAGCGTTCTCAATTAAGTTACCAATAATAATCACAAAATCATGATGATCTAAGTAAGGAGGAAATGAGTGAAGCTCGCTGTGGCGATCGATAGCTAACTCAATTCCAAGTTCTTTGGCACGGCTGACTTTGCTCAACAGCAATCCCGATATACTTTCATCTTTAATATGCTTATGAAGAAATTGGGTGAGCTCTTCTTGCTGTTCAGACACTTGAAAAACATACTGAAGAGCCTTGTCTTTATTTCCAAGTTGGATAAGCCCTGCAATGGTATGAAGTTTATTCATGTATTCATGGTTTTGAACTCTAAGAGCGCTTACAAATGATTTAACTCCTGTTAACTCTTCAGCTAATTTTTTAACTTCCGTTCTGTCTTGAAAAACAGCGACCGCACCGACTGTGTGATTATTAACCTTAATCGGCACACGATTGCTTAAAATATTCAAATTTCGAACTTGAAGCTCTCGATTATAAACAGGCTGATTAAGCTGCAGAATTTCTGGAAGCCTTGTATCTGGAATCACATCATAGATCTTTTTTCCAATTACCTCATCGGGTACATCCATCATAATTTTCGCTTTATGATTAAAAATAGTGATGTTCTCCTCTTTATCAATGGCAATGACTCCTTCATGCATGGCATTAAAGGTCTCCGTTCGTTCTACGAACAAACGAGCAATTTCATGAGGTTCAAGTTCAAACATCTCTTTTTTGATACGAGATGCAAGCGCCCACGCTCCCCATCCTCCAAAGAAAAGAGCAAGACCTGAGATAAGAAAGATTTCTTTTTTTAAACTTAAAATGACCTCTGTAAATTTCGGAAGAAGATAGCCTGAGACAACCACTCCTACTTGTTCATGCTGATCGTTTACAACGGGCACAAAAGAGCGAATGACCATTCCGCCTTCTCCTTTTGCTTTATCGGTATAGGTATGTTCTGCAAACGCCTGTCCCTCATCATCTCCTTTAGAGGTTTTTCCAATCATGCTTTGCAAAGGGTGAGACAAACGTTCATGATTCATATTCATAACCACTACATAATAAGCACCGTGAATAATGCGAATCGGCTCTACAATTTGATTAATGTTCTTACTATCTTTTTCAATTTTTTCTCGAATTTCAGGCATTTCAGCAACTGTTCTCGAAGTGATTAAAGCCCTTTGCTCTAAATCATTTTCTTTTGACTGCACAAAATTATTAATCACCACGATACTTGCTAAAAACAACGAAAAGGCCACGATAAAAAAGATTAACCCCGTCATTTTCGTTTGCATCGATAAGCGCATCATAGCGGAACACCTACTGCTGATTGAAGTTTATTTTAATTTTACCACGTTGAGAAATTGCGTGTTAGAATATTTGTAGAGAAAAATTATTGAATCGTGGGGTTGGACATTTTGAAGATGTTTATAGGGGCAAGTATCATTGTTAGCGTTTTCTTGATGATCTATGTTTTTTTGCAGTATACGGTTATAAATCAGGATAATGTGTATCATGACGATGAGCAAAAAGGATTAAATAAGCAAATTGTGATTAATTTTAGCCACGTGGTAGCTGAAAATACTCCAAAAGGCTTAGCCGCTCAAAAATTTGCTGAAATCGTTAATCAAAAATCGGATGGTAAAGTTAAAATTGAAGTATATTCAAACGGCGTATTGTATTCAGACGACGAAGAACTTGCCGCCCTTCGCCGAAATGATGTACAAATGATTGCACCTTCCATTTCAAAGCTAAGCGACCTCTCCCCTACGTGGCAACTTTTTGATCTTCCCTTCATTTTCGATGATTACAGCGAGGCAAAACAAGTGTTTACCGGTAAAATCGGACAGGATTTGTTGAGTACGCTGCAAGAGAAAAACATTAAAGGGCTTGCTTTATGGAGCAACGGCTTTAAACAAATGACTAGCAATACGAAACCTTTGCTCCATCCAGCAGATTTTCAAGGTCAAACGTTTCGCATTATGCCAAGTGAAGTAATCAAAAAACAATTCGAACTTCTTGGCTCCAAGCCTCAGGCTGTCTCGTTTAATAAAGTATATCAATCCCTTGAACGACAGGAATTTGACGGACAGGAAAATACCATTTCTAATATTTATTCAAAACGTTTGTACGAGCTGCAAAAATATATGACCATCAGCAACCATGGATACTTGGGCTACGCTGTTTTAATGGATGAAAAGTATTGGGACAGCCTCCCTGAAGATGTAAAACAACTATTAAGTGATGCAATGGTAGAAACAACTAACTGGATTTGGACTCAATCAAAAATGATGAACGATGAACAGCTGCAGCAAATAAAAAATAAATCTGGCATGCGCGTTTATTACTTAAATGATTTACAAAAAGCTGAATGGAAAAAACAGTTTAACTCTCTTTATCAATCGTTTGAAAACAATGCAACAAAACAAACGCTTGATATCATTCAACAAATAAAAAATATCGAAAGCAAAAAGTGATGACTATATGTTCATCACTTTTTTTGACCAAAATGACCAAAAAGAACATTATCACCAGAAATATAAATAGTTAAAATTATCAGTTAATATAAGGATAAGAACAATGTAAGCGTTAACAAAAACATTCTCGAAAGGAGCATTACGTATGAAATTAAGTTTTAAAAATCTAACTGTTCAAGTTGTTATCGGTATCCTTCTTGGTATTGCAATTGGCTTCATGTTTCCTGAATTTGGAGCTAAATTAAAAGTATTGGCTGATATCTTCATTAAATTAATTAAGATGGTGATTGCCCCAATTATTTTCTTAACAGTGGTCATCGGTATCGGAAGCATGGGAGATTTAAAGAAAGTGGGACGAATTGGAGGTAAAGCTCTTTTATACTTTGAGATTGTCACTACTTTTGCCTTAGCAATTGGAATTATCGTTGTAAACTTTATCAAACCTGGGGCTGGCTTTAATATCAATGGCGCAAGCGGAGCTGATGTTACTCAATATACGCAGCAAGCAGCTGAAGCGGAGCATGGCTTTATGGAGTTTATCATGGGAATTATTCCAGACAGTGTATTTGGCGCAATGGCAAATGGTGAATTATTGCCAATCTTATTCTTTGCCGTACTATTTGGAATGGCTACAGCTACACTCGGCGAAAAAGCGGCTCCTGTCATTACATTCTTTGAACGCTGTACAGATATTTTCTTTGGAATTGTTAATATGATTATGAAACTTTCACCTATTGCGGCGTTTGGAGCGATGGCTTATACGATCGGTAACTTCGGAATAGGCTCTCTTCAAAAACTCGGTTTCTTAATGGGATCTGTTTACATTACTATGTTCTTATTTATTGTATTTGTACTTGGAACCATTGCTAAGATTTATGGATTTAATATTTTTAAATTCATTGCTTTTATTAAAGAAGAAATTCTACTTGTATTAGGTACGTCTTCTTCGGAATCTGCACTGCCAAAAATGATGGACAAAATGGAGAAGTACGGATGTTCAAAATCTGTAGTAGGACTTGTCATTCCAACTGGTTACTCATTTAACCTAGATGGAACAGCAATCTACTTATCAATGGCTGCTATCTTTATCGCTCAAGCGTATGGAGTCGACCTGTCGTTAATGCAAGAGATTACACTACTTGGTATTTTAATGCTAACGTCTAAAGGAGCTGCCGGAGTTACTGGCTCTGGATTTATTACACTAGCAGCTACGCTTGCTGCATTCCCGATGATTCCAGTTGAAGGAATCGCGCTGTTAATTGGGGTAGACCGCTTTATGTCGGAAGCTCGTGCCATTACAAACTTAATTGGAAATGGTGTAGCAACTGTAGTTGTATCGAAAATGGAAAATGAATTTCATCCTCCTGTAGAAACAGTACAAGACGTTAATTCCGCACCTCCATTAGCTAAGTAATAAAAAAAGAGGTTGAGACATAGCCTGATGAATTCAATCTAAAGGCGAATAAATGGGATACATGAGCTGAACCGCTTATGACACCGCAGTTGATTTCCGTACAAGACTTCGCTTTCCGCAGGCGGCCGATGAGCCTCCTCGTCGCGTACGCTCCTGCGGGGTCTCATCTGTTCCGCTTTTCCCGCAGGAGTCTTCGCCTTGTCCTCCAATCAACTGCTAGATGGATCTAAACAAATGAAGCCTACGTTCATCCCAACAAAAAAACGAATCACTAATCAAAATGTTTGATTAGTGGTTCGTTTTTCACTTCATCTTAAATACTTTTGTCCCAACCTCTTTTTTAGGATTAATGCGTTTCTTTTTTAGAACGTCCGCTAAGTTTCCCAACAACAACAACTAAAATAGCTAACAAAATAGGAATAATCGTATGCAAATACGGATTCAACCCTTCTAATACGTGTCCCACCGCTTTGTCTTTAAAGATCATTTCACCAGCAGTATAGCCAAGAAGCGCTGCTCCAGCAATGATGATAATTGGGAATTTTTCCATAATTTTCATTAAAAGCTGACTTCCCCAAATGATTAACGGAATGCTAATAACAAGACCAAGGATAATGAGTAGAATATTGCCGTTAGCCGCACCCGCAACCGCTACTACGTTATCTAAACTCATAACAAGGTCCGCTATAATAATTGTTTTAATAGCACCTGCTAGAGTTGAATTCGCTTTAATATCTCCATCATCTTCACCTTTTAAAAGACTAATAGCAATCCATAGAAGAAGCAGCCCTCCGATGAAATTTAAAAATGGGATTGTTAATAAATATACAGCGACAAACGTTAGCCCTACACGTAGTACAACCGCTCCTAATGTACCGAAAACAACCGCTTTGTTTCGATGCTCGTCCGGAAGATTCCGACAAGCTAAAGCAATCACGACTGCGTTATCGCCACTCAGTACAATGTTAATCAGTAAAATTTCTAAAAGATTTAAAATAAAACTCTGATCCATAAAAAAACTCCTTGATTGATTTTTATTAGTCTATTTCTCTATCTCTTATTTCATTACTAGAAATAGAGAACTAAAACTCTATCAATATAACCCGTTCTTACTCTTTAATGAAGAGAAGTAGTTATTTCACTAACAGTATTTTATCACTAAAAAGAAATTTGAAATAGGTATTTGTAAAGGAAAAGTCAGTTCATTACAATAAATCAAACCTTGTCCTTTATCTTTCATCTATTTTTCACCATCACTCTCTACTATTAGTAGCAGGAGAGCATTTATAAAAAATAGAGTGATTTTTATAAATAATACAAGCCTCCAATGCTTCTTCGTTATTTTGTAGTTTTTCGTCAGCTACGATATAAGAAAGGAGAAAATAGGTATGATTTTAAAAGCGCTAAAAACAAATAAATTATTAACTATTAACTATCAAAACAACGGTTTTGTTCAAACAGTCAAAGGTTATATTCAAAACTTAAACTTGCTCGAACAAACTCTTCTATTAAAAGATGAAAATCAGCATGTACGATCACTTCGGCTATCAAGTATTAAAAAGATTTATTGATAAAAAAAGTAGAGATTGAGAGATAACTACACCAATCAACCGCTAGAAGCAGCTAAATAGAGTACATTCACGTTACCATAACCATAAAAAAATCCGAACGCTTCATCGTTCGGATCTTTTTTCAACTAAATAAAAAACTTTTGTCCTATCCTCTTTTTATTTAACTCACTGTATGACGTGCGATTACTTCTTTAATTGATTCATATACAATTTCAACCATTGTTTTTAATTCTTCGTTTGTCATTGAAAGAATAGGCATCATCGTAATCACAGGACCTAGCTCTCTAATAATTAAACCTTTTTGGCGAGCCGCTAAAATGATGTCTCCCATCACTTTTTTATCTTCAAAAATAGACTTTGTTTGGCGGTCTTTCACAACTTCGATTCCTGCCATTAATCCTCTTTGTCTAATGTCTCCCACGTTAGGCAGCTCATAAAGCTTTAATAGATAACGTTTAAAAACTTTTTCCTTTTCTTTTACACTACGGATTAATTCTCTTTCTTCTATCAGTTCAATATTTCTAAGCGCTACTGTACAGGCTAATTGATTTCCCGTATACGTATGTCCATGAAAGAAGGTTTTATTTTCATCTGGATGAGCTAAAAAAGCATTAAATATCTTTTCGCTTGTTAACGTAGCAGCAAGCGGCATATACCCTCCTGTTATCCCTTTTCCTACACACATAATATCCGGTACAACATCTTCTTGTTCACATGCAAACAGCGTTCCTGTTCGTCCAAATCCAACTGCTACTTCGTCACAAATCAGCAATACCCCGTACGCTTTGCACAGCAGCTCTACTTGTTTTAAAAAACCGGGAGGATGTGTAATAATACCCGCTGCTCCTTGCACAAGCGGTTCAATAATCAACCCGGCTACTTCTTCCCCTTTGTTCTGCAAGAGCTTCTCTAGCTGGTGAATGCAGTAAGCTGAAGCTTGCTCTTCCGTTTCAAATCCTTCCATACGGTAAGTATAAGGAGAAGGTGCAGGAATTCGTTCAAACAGCAATGGCTTAAAGATGCGATGAAATAAATCCATGCCTCCTACACTGACTGCCCCGATTGTATCTCCATGATATGCCTCATTCAATGAGATAAATTTACTTTTGTTTTTATACTTTACAGAGTCGAGATTTTGCCAATATTGATAGGCAATTTTCAACGCAATTTCAACAGCGGCGGAGCCTGTATCAGAGTAGAAGACTTTCGATAAGCTGCCAGGAGTAATTTCCGCTAGCTTTTTGGCTAACAAAATGGATGGAACGTTCGCCGATCCAAGCAGCGTAGAATGCGCTAATCTTTCCACTTGTATATGTAAAGCTGTATTTAATTCCGGATCATTATGTCCATGCACGTTCACCCATAGAGAAGCGTATCCATCTAAATATTTGTTTCCCTCTACATCATATAAATAGCTTCCTTCTCCTCTTTCAATAATAAGAGGATTCGATTGACGATAAGCTTTCATTTGTGTAAACGGATGCCATACATATTCTTTATCCCATTTCTCCAGCTCAGCTTTTTGATACGGCACAGTCAAACACCTCCTGAATATGTTGAATAACACTTTTTTGCCTCATCATTTTCTCAATATATGCATCTAACTCTTCATCGATATGTGTGAATACTGGAACGGTCATTAGAGATGATATTTGAAGCAGCTTTTCAATCGTTCGAACATTGTCGTTATGAATGATACTGCTGTGATTAAAACGATTAAAAATGAGTCCGTTGATTTTAAGGTGATGCTCACTTGCATATGAAAAGGTAGAAAGCGCATCATGAATAGCTCCTAATCCCGTCGTTCCAACAGCAATAACCGGCATTTGTGCATCTATGATCAGATCTTTTGTCATATAAAACGTTGTTTTCTCCTCAATTAAAGGCACGGCAAGACCTCCCGCTCCTTCTACGAGCACTACATCAAATTTCTTTTTTAATTCATTAATGCGTTTTAAGACGATTGAAGGCTCCACTTGCTTGTTGCTCAGTGCAATAGCCAAATGAGGAGACGTCTCCGGCTTTAACTGATAAATACCCGTATCTGCTACTCCGAGCCTTGTTTCAAACCAGTGAATATCCGGATAACCTCCAATTTCGTCTTGGTAGCCGGTTTGAAATGGTTTGCAAATTGTCGTTTTTATTCCTAGACGACCAAGTACTTTATACAAAATACTTGTAACCAGGGTTTTTCCAATATCTGTTCCAGTTCCCGTAATAAAATACGCTTTGCCCATTTTTTTCTCTCCTTTTTTTCTATGTCTTAGTTACCCCGCTTTGACCCGCTTTGATGACAAACGACTAAATTGAGGCTGCATTCGGTGAATCAGCACTGAACATAAAATACATAACAAAAGATCTCCAGGCATTGGCAAAAAAGCTCCAAAAAAAAGTGTATCACTCAGTGAAAGAGGCTTTTCAATTATCCATTTCATTGCTCCGTAAAGCCAGAAGCAGCCGACTGCGTACACAATAGCTAGCGTAGATAAATTAGCTGAAAAGATAGAAAAAGGTTTCTTTAAGTCATATTTTTGAATAAGGTAGCCGTTCATAAATGCACCCATAGCATAGCCAATTAAATAGCCAAACGTTGGTTTGAAGATATACCCTAAACCTCCTCCTTCTGCAAAAACCGGAACACCGATTAACCCAATACCTATGTAGCATAGCTGACTATACAAACCTAAACGCGGACCTAACAGCGCACCGGCTAAATAAACAGGAACAATTTGAAGAGTAAACGGTATGTAGGGAATAGGAATTTTTATAAATGCACCAATCGCCGTTAAAGCTGCAAATAAGGAAACATACGCCATTATTTTCGGTTTCATATTCACCCTCCTTTCTCTTTTCATTGCTTTAAGTTTGCAATAATTCCTTTTTATTTGTCAACTTAATTTTATTTTAAGTTTACAAACAAACAATAAAAAAAAGACGCAAAAACCTGGGCTTTTGCGTCTTTTGATTTTTATAAAATTACTTTTTTGTCGTCTTTAAGCTGCACTTCTTGACGGCTGATAGATAAATCAACTTTCTTTTTTACACGTGCATGATAATAAGCATAAAACAGCAGCGCTAGTGGAATACCGACATACAACGCCATTCGCTGTTCTGCATCAAATGCCATGCTTCCCAATACGATTGTATTTAATACTAATGCGATTAAAGGTAATACCGGGTAAAGAGGGACTTTAAATTTTAAATCCTCGATTTGCCCTCCTTGATTTATATATCTTTTTCTAAATGCAAGCAGTGATGCAGCAATCGTAATCCAGCCAATTTGTGCACCTAAACCCGCTGCAGAAATGAGCCATACAAATACTGTTTCTTGAGCAAAGAATCCTGAAAGTAAAGATAAAAGCGCAATGCCTAATGTTAAAAGCAGGGCATTCATCGGCACACCGCGTTTATTTACTTTCATGAAAGCTGAACTTGCCATGTTATCTTTTGACAATGAATACAGCATACGCGTTGCTGCATAAAGACCTGAGTTAGCTACAGATAACAGTGCCGTTAGGATAACAAAGTTCATAATATCTGCCGCATATGGAATACCAATTTGGTCAAATACAACAACAAATGGACTCTCAACTACGCCTGCTTTTTCAAGCGGAATCATACCCGCTAAGACAGCTACAGCTAGTACAAAAAATACAAGCGTTCTCCATACCGTTTGTTTAATGGCTCTTGGTACAGTCTTGTCTGGGTTTTCACTTTCCCCAGCCGCTACACCAATAAGCTCCGTGCCTTGGAATGAAAAGTTAACTGTAATCATGGTAATCAACACGGCACTAATTCCGTGAGGAAACACGCCATGAGCCGTATAATTAGAGAAAAGCGGTGCGCTGTCCCCATTACTTAGTGGAAGAAAACCAAACATAGCAGCTCCACCAAGCACGATAAATAAAATAATAGCTAACACTTTAATGCTGGCAAACCAAAACTCCGCTTCACCAAACGCTTTAGCTGACAGTGCATTTAATGAGAATAATAAAAGGGCAAATATAGCACACCAGATCCATACAGGAGAATCAGGAAACCATCTTTGCATAAGCTGACCTGCTGACAAAAATTCTAATGCAACCGTTACAGCCCAGCCCAACCAATATAACCATCCAAAAGCGAAACCAACACCAGGGCCAATAAATTTTGTTGTATATGTCTGAAACGAACCCGAAACTGGCATCGCTACTGCAAGTTCCCCTAAGCAAAGCATTGTTAAGTACATAATGAAGCCACCTACGATAAACGAAAGGATAGCTCCAATCGCTCCTGCTTGGCTAATCGTGTATCCTGTTCCTAAAAAGAACCCTGTACCGATAACCCCGCCGAGCGAAATCATAAACAAATGTCTGCTTTTCATCGTCTTTTTTAATTCATTTGTTTGCTGTTGTCCTTCTATCATATTAACGACATTTCCTTTCAACCTATTTATTACGAGATATTACCTAGAAAAAAATTAATAAACCTTTGTTTTCTATGCATATTTACTTACATATTTATGCGATGTTCTCAATTTAAATGAAACAGCCTTTTGTAATCTTAACATAATGCTCACTAGATTTAAAATGTTTTTCTGCAAAAGTAAAATGAATTTTTCTTGAATAGTGTGATTTTCTTTTACTGTTGATATTCATAACCGTTTTTCTTTAAATGAATAGAGGATGCAACAAGAAAAAAGCTGTGCTTTCGTCTTCGAAAGCACAGCTTTTTCACTTTTTACCAAACAAACAATCCAACAATCATAGCACTTAATAACGAAACTGCGATACCGCTCACAAGCAGTTTCCATACGTTTTTTCCAATAATCGTTGATTTACCTTCTGATAACGTAGAATTATACGTCCCATAAATCATACCTACCGTACTGAAGTTAGCAAAAGATGTTAAGAATGTTGTAGCAACTGCAATCGTATGCGGTGGAAGTGTATCTAGATTTTTCTTCAAATCCATCATTGCCACGAATTCATTTGTTGCTAGCTTGATACCCATCAGCTGAGCTACGTACATTGCATCATGTCCCGTTAGCCCTAGTAAAAATGCAAATGGACTAAAGATATAAGAGAAAATCTTTTGTACAGTCAAGCCGTCTACGATAACGCCTAAAATACCGTTAAGCGCAGATGTAAGAGCTACATATCCAATAACCATCGCTAAAATAACAATAACCATGTTCATTCCGACTAACATACTGTTTGAAATGGTAGAGAAAAAGTCTTTTTTCTCCGACTTTGGCGGTACGTAAATCATATCTTCTTCTTTTGTAACATGAACCGGATTCAATAAGCTCACTAAAATAAGCGCGTTTAAACAGTTCAGTGGAATTGCTGTAAACACGTACGTAGGGGGAACCATCGTTAAATAAGCACCGATAATAGATCCGCTAATACTGCTCATACTCATAATTCCAAACGTAAGCAAACGGTTGTCTTTTAACACAGAAAGCTGATTACGAATAACCGCTAATGCTTCCGTATTTCCTAAAAACATCATTTGAATAGCGAAAAAGCTTTCTAATTTAGGCAAACGAGAAACTTTCGAAATGACCCAGCCTACTTTATCAATAATCCACGTTAAAATACCAAAGTAAGATAAAATATCAAAAAATGTCACGACAAAGATGATAGGCAGTAATGCACTGAAGAAAAAGTCAACCGTTTCATTTCCCATTACAGATGGGAACGCAAAAGCAATTCCATCGTTAGCACAGGAAATTAGCCAAGTAAAGAACGAAGCAATCTTATTAATAATCCATGTGCCGATTGAAGTTCCTAACATAAACCAAGTAATGAGGACTTCAACGACTAGCAGTGAAGCAATTGGACGCCACTTTATCTCTTTCTTTTTAGGAGAACATAAAAAGACGACACCCATTACGACAAAAACGCCTAATAAATTTAATAAAAAGTACATGCAAGCCACTCCCAGGTGTGTATTTGAAAAACAAAAAAAGCTCTTACTTTTCATAAATTCTGACAATAACAGAAAGTATGAAAAGTAAGAGCTTTGAAAGAAGACTGTACTCATGAGAATACGCCCTTCTTTTTGCTGCTTATATCCAAACTTTCTTGTAGTCTAGTTTTTTACGGTTACTAGGTAGAGACTATCAGACCATATTACTGATAATATACAAGATCGTAATCTTAGCTGTATTCAATTGATATGAACAAATTCTACCCTTTATTTTTTTAATAATCAACACTTTAAAAGTTTTTCGGAATAATAAAATTGGTATGAAAATTCTATTTATTTATCACTTCTTTTGAACTACCCATCGGAAAATCACACAAAAAAAGTGAATTTAACCGTTCTTTTAACTCAATTTTTTTCCTATTTTTGAAACAAAGAAATTGATTCTTTGATGAGTATGTTTAAATATCTACTTCGCTTTTCATTTAATTCCTCAAAAAAATGTTTCATTTTTACGACTTGAGACGTAGAAAAAAATAATCCTGCTGTTCGTTGAAATTAACCGCTTTTCAATTTACACTTTATGGTAGAAGAAAACAAATTTAATTTAGGTAGAAAGCGGGTTATAACGTGAAAAAAATATTGGCTTTTATTTTAGTGATAGGTGGTACGGCAGTCCTCTTTTCTACTGCGTTTGCACCTTCCTCTTGGTCGTTAAGTTCATTCAAGACGTCCAGGTCTGAAGCGGCGTTATCAAGTGATATTCAGCATATTCAAATTGACTCTCCAAGCATTAGTACAACTGTCGTGCCGCAAGATCGTCAAGATATTAAAACAAAAGTAGAAGGTAAAGGAAAAGTAGATGTAAAGCAAAACGGAGATACCCTAGTCGTCACTTATCAAAAAAGTCCTTTTCAATGGCTTTCTATTTTTTCAAATACAAAAGTGACAATCTACATTCCTAGAGATTATCACCACAACCTTGCGCTTACGGTAGGTTCTGGGGACCTTCAAGTTGCTGCACAGCCTGAGCAAGCGCTTCAGCTGAAAGATGTTTCGATTAAAGTAGGTTCTGGAAATGCAAGTATTTCAAACTTGAGGAGCACCTCTCTTCGTACGGATGTCAATTCTGGAGGTTTACAGCTGAGTAATGTTGAAAGCCAAACAGCTAAATTTGCTGTAGGCTCTGGGGAAATTAAAGGAACAAACTATAAAGGAAAACTTCAGGCGCGCATTGGATCTGGTGATCTCTATATGGATTTTAAAAAGCTAGAAGAAGCCGTTTCTATAGATGTAGGATCTGGAGATGCCGTGCTGGTTCTTCCGAAAAGCGCTGGTTTTAAAGTGAATGGAAAAGTAAGCAGCGGTGATATAAACAATGACTTTAAGTTAAGCAATGCAACCGTAACAGAAGAAGTATTAAAAGGAAAGCATGGAAATGGAAAATATCCTATTGATGCAGCTGTTTCAAGCGGAGAATTAACGTTAAAATCAAAATAAAACGAACACGGAAGTGTTCGTTTTATTTATGGTCTCACTGCAATATACCACGCTACTCCTACGATTGATCCTATGAATACGACTCCGTAAATAATAGATAAATTCACTATACTTTTCTTTTTAGATTTTCCGTAATCTTCATCTACTTTCTTTGCAGCACTGATCGTACCTGCAAGGGCAGCAACGCCGATAATAATGACAAGAAGCAATGCTAGTTTCATTCATTCTCTCCTCCATATTTCGGTGATTGAATAAGACTGAATACCAAGATGTTATTTATTTCATTTTAAGCAGCACGATTTAATCAGAATATGAAAGCGTTATATCTTCTCTTTCTATCATAAAGCTAAATTATGTAAAATCAACCATCCAATCGTGCATTATTTTCCTCCGCCACTTTACATACATAAAAAATTCCCGAGCTTCACTGCTCGGGAATCTTCACCTAATAGAAATGGCATTTTAATGATTATTAAAACTGAAATGTATGTTTTCCTACCAGTACATCTGCCATCTTTACAAAGCGCTTGATTTCTAATACGTCATGAACCCGAACCATTTGAACGCCTTGTGCAATCCCTGCATATACAGTAGCTGCAGTTCCTTCCATTCTTTCCGTAGGAGGAGCATTGACTATTTGTCCAATAAATCCTTTACGAGAAGTAGCAAGCAGCACAGGATAGCCCATCTTTGTCAGCTGATCTAGATGCTGAATCGCTTCTACATTATGCGCAGCCGTTTTTCCAAAGCCAACGCCTGGATCTAAAATAATTTGATCATCTCGAACTCCTGCAGCTTTTGCAATTGATATGCTTTCTTCCAAATCACTTATCATATCTGTAATCAGATTTGTATAATTGGGCTCATGGCGATTATGCATTAAAATAATAGGAACATTATAGTCAGCTGCAACTTGAGCCATTTTGGGATCAGCCTTTGCGCCCCATATATCATTAATAATATGTGCTCCTGCTTCTAGCGCATGCTTGGCCACTTCCGACTTGTATGTATCTACAGAAATCGGCACCTCTACGCGCTTAGCCACTTCAGAAATAACGGGCACAATCCGTTTAATCTCTTCTTCATCGCTAATTCTTGTATAACCAGGACGAGTTGATTCTCCTCCGATATCAATGATGTCTGCTCCTTGCTTCACCATTTCCTCAGCATGAGCAACCGCTTTATCTACATCGTAGTATTTTCCGCCATCTGAAAATGAATCCGGGTTTACATTTAAAATTCCCATAATAAGCGTACGGTCCGCATAATTCAGTTCATACTTTCCGCATTTAATGACCGATTGAGACGTTAAAGTTGACACTATCCTCAGCCCCTTCGTAATTTGCAAATTGATGTATATTTATAAATATCATGTATTTTGAGAATGTCATACCGTTCGTAATTATATCAAAAGTTACCAGTCCTATGTGATTTTTCTTGGAGTTTCTTTCTTCTATAGTGTGAGATAAACATTAAAAGTGAATACACAGATAACATTAAAAATCTCTATCGGGCTTGTCTTCAGGGTCTTTTTTCCTCTTCTCACATCTTTTGTGAGTCTTTTTATTCAAAAAGAAAGGATTCGCATGAAAAATGTTTAATTTATAGCAATAGTTGGGAATTTATAATTAAACAACTTCCGTTTTTATGAAATTCATTTTAAGGAGGATGACTATGACTCAACAACCGTTACAAGTCAAATTAATTCCTTATACAATTGAGGCGATTATCAACTCAACAAACGAAACGCCTAAAGGAGTAAGCTTAATTCAAGCGCCTGCTATTTGGGAACAAAGCAATCAAGGAGAAGGCATTGTAATTGCAGTTATCGACACTGGTGTTGACACAAATCATCCTGACTTAAAAGATTGTATTATCGGAGGAAGAAACTTCACTTCGGATTATGACGGGGATTCTTCTGTATTTGAAGATAATAATGGGCACGGCACTCACGTGTCTGGTACCATTGCTGCTGCGCTCAATAATGAAGGGGTAGTAGGAGTGGCACCCAAAGCAAAAATTCTAAGCTTAAAAGTACTTACCGGTGAAGGATCGGGAAATTACGAATGGATTATTGACGCTATTAACTACGCCGTCGAATGGCGCGGTCCTAACAATGAGCGAGCACGAGTTATTTCCATGTCACTCGGGGGGCCACAAGACGTTCCAGAACTGCACGAAGCTGTTCAAAATGCTGTGAATAAAGATGTTTCTGTTGTTGTTGCGGCTGGGAATGAAGGTGACGACCGCGAAGAAACCTTTGAATATTCATATCCAGGAAGTTACAACGAAGTCATTCAAGTAGGAGCAGTGGACAGCAGCTTAAATCTTGCCCCTTTTACTAATGCAAATGAAGAAGTGGACCTAGTCGCACCGGGAGTTAACATTATCTCTACTTACTTGGAAAATAAGTACGCGACTCTTTCAGGAACTTCAATGGCAACTCCCCACGTGGCAGGAGCTTTAGCTCTATTAATTAACTTATGTGAGAAGGAATTTGGGCGCTCTTTAATCGAAGCCGAAATCTATGCTCAACTTGTAAGAAGAACCCTTCCTCTTGGATATCGAAAAAGCTCTGAAGGAAACGGATTTCTCATGCTCGATTTGGTAGAGAAAATACATGATATTATTAACGTAGCCCGTATCAACCCTAGTAAGTAATAAATAAGAAAAACGAGAAATCTTCTTGGTTCTCGTTAAATTAAAATAAAGACATGCGAACGCATGTCTTTATTCATATCTTAATGCTTCGATTGGATCTAGCTTCGCCGCTTTGTTTGCAGGAAGCATGCCGAATACAATGCCAATCGTCATGGAGAACAACACTCCTCCAAGTACTACTTGCCACGAAATTAATGACGGCCAGCCAGCAAATAATGAAACAAGAGCTGCCCCGCCCGCGCCGAGGCCAATTCCAAGCAAACCACCAATTAACGTGAGGGTAATGGATTCAATCAAAAACTGAGTTAGAATTTGTCTTTTAGATGCTCCCAACGCTTTACGAATACCAATTTCTCTTGTACGTTCCGTTACAGAAACCAGCATAATGTTCATAACGCCAATCCCGCCAACAAGCAGGGAAATGCCTGCAATCGATCCAATAATCGTTGTCATAATCCGCGTTACATTTCCAATGCTATCTGCTATTTCTTCTAAGTTCTGCACTTGGTAAGCATCTTCCGCATCATGCAAATTATTTAACAAATCCGTTGCGTCATTCCCTACTTTTTTTAGTTGATCAGAGCTTTTTGCTTGAACACTAAGGTTTGTGTAATCGAGCTTACCGAAGCTTGATTTATACGTATTATTCGGAATATAAATGGTTGGTATTTCAAATGCTAAAAAGCCCGTTGCCTTTTTTGTGACACCAATAATTTTGATAGGCTGGCCTTGCACCCATACTACTTGTCCAAGGGCTTCTTTTTTATCAAATAGCTCTTTTTTCATATCGCTTGTGATAACACCTACTCGATTACCTGATAAAAAGTCAGAGCTGTCTAACATTCTTCCTTTTGAAACTTCCAGCTGATTAACTTCAATATAGCCTTCGTTAATAGCATTAACAGTCGTATCAGATTCCTTGTCTCTATATCTTATCCCCATTCCCATTGAACTAGAAGCCACCACATTCTTCACTCCGGGAATAGTCGAAAGAGCTTTAATATCATCCTCTGTAAAGATAGGCTCACCCGTCATTGAAAGGTCATCAGCTTGCATCTCGTCTTCGGGAGGCTGATAGTATACATCAACTGTATTGCTTGCTCCTGTTATTTCCGACTTAATCATTTGTTCTCCACCCTGACCAATGGCTACAACGATAATAACAGCCGCTACGCCAATGATAATACCAAGCATCGTTAAAATAGAGCGCATTTTATGAGCAAGAACCGAAGAGAGAGCCATGCGAATATTTTCTATCAAACTCATAAGCTATCGTTCTCCTTATCGCTATGACTTAGCACTTTACCGTCACGAACGATAACTGTACGCGATGTGTATTCTGCCACTTCAGGTTCATGGGTAATAACTACAACCGTTGTGCCATCTGCATTAAGCTGAGAAAATTGCTCCATAATATCAGCACTTGTTTTTGTATCTAGAGCTCCTGTTGGTTCATCTGCTAAAATAAGCGTCGGATTGTTAACAATAGAACGAGCAATAGCAACGCGCTGCTTTTGCCCTCCTGATAGCTCGCTCGGTAAATGTTTCATCCGCTCACTCAGCCCTACTTTTTCAAGCGCAGCTTCTGCTCTGGCTCGTCTTTCCTTACGCGTTACACCTGCATATACCATTGGAAGCTCTACGTTTTCTACCGCTGTTAAACGCGGCAACAGCTGAAATTGCTGAAAAACAAAACCGATATGAATATTTCTTACTTTTGCAAGCTGCTCATCACTATAAGTGGAGATTTCTTGTTCATTTAATAAATAGGACCCTGAAGACGAACGGTCTAAACATCCGATAATGTTCATTAGCGTTGATTTACCAGAGCCAGAAGGTCCCATAATCGCAACAAATTCACCGTCATAAATCTTCAAATTAATATCTTTTAAAATTGGCACTTCCTCTTTGCCAAGATGATAACTTTTATGAATATTCACAAGCTCGATCATTGAACAGTCACTTCCGCACCGTCAGTTAAGTTCTTTGTAGGATTTGTAATGACTTTGTCTTTAGAAGATACGCCGCTTTTGATTTCAATAAATTTATTTGTTGTTTCTCCAATCTTTACTTCCTTACGAACCGCCTTTTTATCTTTCACCACATATACATATTTTTCTCCGTCTTCATTTACAACTGCTTTTATCGGCAGTGATGAAGCTTTTTTACTGCTTGTTTCAATTTCAAGCAGCAGCTTAAATCCCGGCTTAATCATCGTGATATCCTGGTCATCTACTTTTACTTCAACTGGATATTGATTAGCCGCATCATTGCCCGCTTCTGCTGATGCCTGCTGCTGAGGTAGATAGTCAATTTGTTTAACGCTCCCTGCCCATTCTTTATCAGGCAGCACATCTGATGTAATTTTGACAGCTTGACCGGTTTTAATTTTTAATGCATCGTACTCAGACAGCACACCAGTAGCTAAGTATTCATCGGTATTACCAATATGTATAAGCGGTTTTTGAACGTCACTTGTGTTATTAACCGCTTCTTTATCTACTTCTAGCACCGTCCCATTGATATCACTCGCTACATCTAAATTACGTTCTTTTTTAGCAATTGATTTGGCTTCTAGTTTGTTTCGTTCTAAATCAATTTTAGCCGTTTCTAAATCGAGATTGAGCTGCGTACGCTCTGTATCGATTTGATCTTTCGCTTCTTGCTTACTCATTTCTTTTTCCAATTCTTTTTGTTTTTTATTTAAATTAGAAAGCTGTTTACCTACTGAGTCAATTTGCAGCTGACTGGATTTTCTTTCTAGCTTGTTTTGTTCTTGCTCTAAATCAAGCGTATCGCTTTCGTATGTTACAAGAGAGGTTCCCTGCTGGACACGAGAGCCTTCTGTTACGTGAAATCGTTCAACCTCGCCTTTTTCAGCATCAAAATAGACATATTGCTCATTAGCAAGCTTTAACGTACCCGGAACCATAACTGTATTTCTTAACTTTTTTTCCTTTATATTTGCTACGTGAACATTGACTGCTTTCCCACTTATACTTTGTGCACGATATACGTTAATCCCAATAACCGCAACAATAACAACTGCTACAGCTGTAATAATTATTCCTTTTTTCATTTACAACCCTGCTCCTTTAAGCGCTTCTGAAGCAGCTCCTCCAACTCCTGAAATAGCGGCTCCTAAGATGAATAAAATAATCACTGTAATAATAGAAACAACTTTTGATACATTTGCCACTTTTTGTAGTCCTACTGCTGTCAGAATAAGTCCCCAGATAGAAAAGATTTCAATGGAAGTAAACACTCCTCCCATAGCACCTTTCGCACCAACCATTCCATTTAACGAAGTCACATTAGCTGAAGTATGTGCTAGTGCAGCTACTCCCGTATTAATTAGCTGACCAATTGCTGTGATGAACGTAACAAACAAATTTAAGCTAAACATTTGACGGTAAGTTGTTTTTCCAGTCCCTAACTTTGCAATTAAAAACAAAATTAAACTCGTGAATGCCAGTGTAGCAACTATTGCAATCACTCCTCCAACCGCTCCGCCGATCATACTAAATGTTGAATTCACTTCAATCCCAGCTTCTTTTTGCTGCTGCAGGGCCTCTTGTCCCTGAGGGGTATAGACGGCTAGAATCGTTGTTGCAGCTGTTAAGATGAGGATAAGTAAAAGAGGTCCCCAAATGACCGGGCTGCTTTTCATTTTCTCAAACTGTACAACTGGACTCGTAATAAAACCAAAAATAGAGGGCTTTCCTTTCTCTTGGACTTCCGAAGATACGTTAACTTCTGTGCTCATAATCAAACTCCTTTTATATTGTTTCGTTATTAGCTCTTAAGACCCGTCTTTTGCTGTTTTTTAAAGTTTTCTAGCAAAATCGACTCTTTCTAAGAAACTCTCAAACACCTAATATTCTAACATAATTATACA
Source organism: Priestia sp. AB (assembly GCF_028369225.1). Lineage (NCBI taxonomy): Bacteria > Bacillati > Bacillota > Bacilli > Caryophanales > Bacillaceae > Priestia > Priestia sp. AB. The sequence goes on along the minus strand of NZ_JAQMYN010000005.1, from coordinate 207,442 downwards.
AATTAATTTACATTTTTATTACATTTTATATTTTTTATGGTATTTTTAGAAATTAAAGAGATATCTTAATGCTGAATGACAGTATTAATCTTATTTATATTTTCTAAATATTCAAATTACCATTTGACATCATTCAATAGAATTCGTATATTATGATTAAAGTTTATTATTCCTATGTTTTTTATGAGTTTTATATTTAAGGAGGAGTTTCAATGTCTATTAAGAAAACATTTCGTCCTGAAACACAAGCCATCCATTCTGGCCAACAGCTTGACCCAGCTACTTTTTCGCGTGCCGTACCTATTTATCAAACAAGCTCGTTTGGATTTAAAGATACGGAGCATGCTGCGTCTTTATTTAATTTAAGTGAACAAGGCTATATCTACACCCGAATTGTAAACCCTACTACGGACGTTTTTGAACAGCGAATTGCTGAGTTAGAAGGCGGCGTAGGTGCTCTAGGAGTAGCTTCGGGTCAGTCAGCTACTACCTTTTCCATTTTGAATATCGCTTCCGCAGGAGATGAAATTGTATCAGCAAGCAGTTTATATGGGGGAACATATAACCTCTTTTCGTCTACGCTTCCTAAACTGGGCATTACCGTCAAATTTGTAAACGCCGATAATCCAGAAAATTTTAGAAATGCAATCACTTCCAAAACAAAGGCAATTTATGCTGAATCCGTTGGAAATCCGCAGGGAAATGTGCTAGACATCGAGGCAGTTGCAGACATTGCCCACGAACATGGAATTCCTCTTATTATTGATAATACGGTTCCAAGCCCTTACCTTCTTCGCCCCATCGATTTCGGAGCAGATATTGTCGTTCATTCTGCTACTAAGTTTCTTGGAGGACATGGAACAGCAATTGGCGGTGTTATCGTAGACAGTGGAAATTTTGATTGGGAAGCGAGCGGGAAATTTCCAGACTTAACAACTCCAGATCCAAGTTACCATGGCCTCGTATACACAGAAGCTGCCGGTGAAGCTGCTTATATTACAAAAGCGCGAGTTCAGCTTTTACGAGATATTGGAGCTGCTTTATCACCTTTTAATTCCTTTTTACTCCTTCAAGGGGTAGAAACACTCCATTTGCGATTAGAGCGTCACAGCGAAAACGCATTAAAGGTAGCAAAATTTTTAGAGCAACATGAATTAGTAGAATGGGTAAATTATGCGGGGCTTCCTTCCCACCCTTCCTATTCTTTGGCACAAAAATACTTATCTAAAGGACAAGGAGCCATTTTAACTTTTGGTGTAAGGGGAGGGAAAAATGCTGCGGCTAAGTTAATTGATTCGGTTCAGTTATTTTCTCATTTAGCCAATATCGGCGACTCTAAATCACTTATTATTCACCCGGCAAGCACCACTCATCAACAGCTATCTGAAGACGAACAAAAAGCTTCGGGTGTGACGCCAGAACTCATTCGTCTATCGGTTGGAACAGAAGCAATCGACGACCTTCTTGAAGATTTAGATTATGCCTTAAAAGCCAGCCAAAAAGTGAATACAACTGTTTAAAAGCTGTGATTTCTCACAGCTTTTTTTATATCACTCAATAACTTTTTATACTTTCGCTTATGCTACAATAAACAAAACGAATGAAAAAGGAGTTACTATGAACACGTTCAATTCAATACCTGCCATTACATTTACAGACGTTCATAAAACATTTAAGGATAAAGAACATAGTGTTTTAAAAGGCATATCGGGTACAGTGATGCAAGGCTCGCTCGTCATGCTGGTAGGACCATCAGGATCCGGAAAAAGCACCCTTCTTTCCATGTGCAATTTACTTTCTGCACCTGATGAAGGAAGTATTGAAGTATATGGAAAAGACATTAGCAAATGGACTATTTCTGATTTACGAAAAAAAGTGGGCATCGCTTTTCAATCAGCTCCTGTTATTGATGGAACAGTGCGAGATAATATGATGCTTGTTCAAAAACTACATGGCAAACAGGGTATTATGCCTGAAGAACTCTGTGCCTTAACCGGTCTTTCCCCTGACTTGTTAGAGCAGGATGCAAGAGATTTATCCGGTGGTCAAAGACAAAGGTTATCATTAGCCCGCACGCTGTCGAACGGATCTGACCTTTTACTTTTAGACGAAATCACTTCCGCTTTGGATGCCACTTCTGCTCATGAAATTGAACAGCTTATTTCTCATTTACATAAAGAACAGAATAAAACGATTATTTGGGTTACCCATAACTTAGATCAAGCGAAACGTTTAGGAGAGGAGGTCTGGCTTTTAATGAACGGAGTGATTATAGAAAAAGCGAAGACGGAGACTTTCTTTCATGCTCCTGTAAAAGCTGAAACAAAACAATTTATTGAAGGAGCCTTTCTATGAGTTCACTTTCACTGATTTTTACAATCGTTTTTGTTTTTATTGCTCTTTTTTTATCAAAATCTTTTCGTATAGGACTCGAAAAAGATATTATTATTGCCAGTATTCGAGCAGCCGTTCAGCTGTTAGTGATCGGATATGTTTTATCGTTTATTTTTGACGCGAATCACCCTGCGTTTATTATTCTCATTTTATTCGTTATGCTGACGGTCGCTTCCCAAAATGTTGTAAAGAAAAAAAAGCAGGGATTTAAAGCTTTCTTTCGTGTATTTGTCACTCTTTTTATTGTAGAAATCCTGACCCAAAGCGTTATGCTCGGACTACATATTATCCCTGCTACTCCGCGATATATCATTCCCGTCAGCGGTATGATTATTGGAAATTCGATGATTTTGGCCAATTTATTTTTAAATCGGTTAGATGCTGAAGTAAATAGAAGACGAGACGAAATTCAATTGATTCTGGCGCTTGGCGGCACTCCTAAACAAGCTATTCATAGTATTTTAAATGCCGCAATCAAAGCTAGCATGATTCCTACTGTAGAAAGTCAAAAAACAATCGGACTCGTTCAGCTTCCGGGTATGATGACAGGCCAGATTATTGGAGGGGCAGATCCGATACAAGCTGTCAAATTCCAGCTGCTTATCGTTTTTACTATTCTAGCGTCTGCTACGCTTTCCTGCGTCATTTTAAGCCAATTAACATATCCTACCCTTTTTAATAGCTATCAGCAGCTTATCCGTGAGCATGCATAAAAAAAGAAAGGAGACTCCTTTCTTCTTTTTTTATTGAGCAGCTTTTTTTAACCTTGATCCTATATCACTTCCAAAAGTTACTCCTAAATCGCCGAGCCATCTTCTATACGCAATACTCAGTCGGTCCGGATTCAAATGAAGCTCTGCTTGTAAGTCAAGCGGCAGCTCTTCTGGTTTTTGACTTTCTACAATACTGGTATCTTGTTCAATAATAAGCTGCTGAAAATCGCGGAAATATTGATCAGGTGCATCAAACGAATAGTTTCTAGAAACCAGCGCAAACACGGTGGACTTTCTTTCCTCTTCAGGTAAAACCGCAAACAGCATTGAAAAGATTTCACCCGTTTCGTGGTTCACTTTTTTCAACCTTGCAACGGTAGGACGAAGAATTTCAAAGGTATAATAAATAGTCGTAAAGTTACCCGTGCCATCTGCATCTGCGTACACAGCGATTTCATCAGAAACGTATCGGTTATCTTTCCAATGCACCTTATAATCAGGAATTTCGGCGTAGTCAGAGTGCCCAAGGCTTCCTTCGTGAACAAAAGCCAAATGGCTTACATCTAGAAAGTTTTCTACGACACGAGGAGCTGCTGCCTGCAGAGTATGAGGGCTGGCGCAAACCGTTTTGAATCCGGAGTTAAGATGTTCATCATACAGGGGAAGAGGAGTATCACCTGCCTCGCTGTTCATCTTCACCCATATAATCCCGTACTTTTCAACGCAGTCATACACCTGTGCTTTTGCTTTTGAAGGAATAGCTCTTCCCGGCGGCTGTTGAGGAATTTTCACACAAGCCCCGGCATCATCGTATTTCCATCCGTGATAAGGGCATACAATGCAATCATCTACCACTTTTCCAAGAGATAACGCTGCACCGCGGTGGATGCACAAATCCTTAAATGCTTTAATAGCATTAGTTGTGCGAAAAAGTACAACTCGCTCTTCTAAAATCGTTACTTGCAAGGGCTGATCTGTTAAATCATGTGAATAAGCTGCAGGCAGCCATTCCTTAGCCAATACTAAATCTTTAATCATCTGCATCGCCTCCGTACAATAAGTAAATTTATTTCTTGTTTATAAAAAAAACCGCAGAAATAGAAGGAGTGCTTCTAATTCCGCAGCTTTTTCGTTCCGTAAAACAGACTATAAGCGCGCGAAGATTCTACATGATTGCAGATAGAGCGACCTTAGCACTTCATCTACAATGACAATACGTATTCATCGCTATTTTTTTAACCTTAAAACCTAACCCTTATATATTGAATAAAGAGCGGCCAGCCGCTAAAAGCTTTTCTGTCCACTGATTTCTCTTAGTTTTACTTTATCAATTTCCCACTGAAAAATCTCTTGATTTGTAAGCATCTCTAACATAATTTTTTCGGTTAAACGAATAAAAGCTGCGGTTTTAAAAACCGCAGCTTGCTTTATTATGAGCTCATATAACTGGCTGTATATTTTTTCGTCTGCTTTTGTATTTCTTGATTTAAATGCTTGAAAAATGAGAGGGTTTCTTCATAATCCGTCGCTTTTTCATGAAACTTCAATGTAAGACTTTCTTCAAACAACGTTTCTCCTTGATGACCAACCGCTTTCAGCTGAACATCTGTAACAATACCTTGCGAAATCGAACATAATAAATAATTAAAGCAATGAACCGGAACGATATGCATGAGATGAAAATCGTCGATAGTTCTATCACTTTTTGTTTTCTTAAATTCCACGGTGAGTTCTTCTGGATGAATAAACACATTTATATGCTGTTTGGACAAACAAGTAGGATTCATTTTTTGTGTATACTCACAAAATTCCAGTCCAATAAATATAGAATTCTCGGAGTCAGCTTCAATGAAGATTTGCGAATTTTTTACCATTGTCCTCGTCCTCCATATTCAATCTAGTTATCCCGTCACCCGCACCCATTTGTAGAATATTTCCATCCTTTCTCTATTCTATCATTGATTTTTCTCAATGCCTATTTCGCAGGCGGAAGTTCTCTTTAAAAGAGAGGGAACTGACAGACAGTTCTTTATGTGAGAAGAATAAACAAAAGACACCTCTTTTATTTTCTTGAGGTGTCTTTTGATATCATCAGCCTGTGTTACGCAATCCTGCTGCAATGCCGTTAATCGTTAATAACGCTTCTTTTAAAAGTTCTTCATTTAACGTTCCAGCCTCATCTTCACGCAGCTTGGAAATGACCTTAACTTGTAAGAATGTTAGAGGGTCCACATACGGATTTCGTAATTTAATAGATTCTTTAATCGTAGGAAGATGATCCATTAATTCTTTTTGACCTGTGATTTGAAGAATCATTTCTTTTGTGAGATTATACTCTTTTTTAATGGCGGTAAAAATCCGCTCTGAAATAGCCGGGTCTTGTACCATTTCCGTGTATTCTTTTGCTGCCATTAAATCTGCTTTTGTTAAGGCCATTTGCAGATTATCGACGGTGGAGCGGAAAAATGGCCATTCTTTATACATTTGCTGAAGAAGCTGTATATCTCCGGATTTCTCTACTAAATGCTGTAAGCCCGTACCTGCAGCGTACCAGGCTGGAAGCAGTTGTCTGCTTTGAGTCCATGCAAATACCCACGGAATCGCTCGCAAGTCTTCAAAACGATCACTTCCTTTTCGACTCATTGGACGTGACCCAATATTTAAAGCCCCCAGCTCAGGAAGAGGTGTAGCTTGTTTAAAATACGTTAAAAAGTCTGGATCTTTGAAAACAAGCTCTTGATACTTACGTAAAGAAGCAGTTGAAATTTCGTCCATTGTTTCTTCCCATTCATGTGTACGAATATCACATTGTTCAGCTTCTTGAGAAACATTTGCTGCCGCTGTAAGAAGAGCTGAGACCGCTTGTTCAAGGCTTCGGTAAGCAATGTCATATAAAGCGTATCTAGAAGAAAGAACTTCTCCTTGCTCTGTAATTTTCACACCGTCTCCTAGCGTCTCAACAGGCTGAGATAAAATGCTTCGGTTTAACGGCCCACCGCCTCGGCCTAGTGAGCCGCCTCGACCATGGAAAAACTTCAGACGAACTTGATACTTCTTCGCCATATCATGAATTTCCTGCTGCGCTTTGTAGAGCTTCCAATTAGCAGTAAGCGTTCCTCCATCTTTGCTTCCATCTGAGTAGCCAAGCATAATTTCCTGCAAATCCTGCTGTTTCCTTAAGTGCTCACGATAAAAATCTAATCGAAATAGCTGTTCCATGATTTTAGGACCCGCTGTGAGATCATCAATCGTTTCAAGCAGCGGAGCTATATTTAACTTACTTTCAATGCGGCCATCTGCATGGAGGCGGTAAATACCCGCTTCTTTGGCGAGTACCATGACTTCTAACAAGTCACTTGCAGACTGCGTCATACTGATTAAGTAGACTTCAATAGATCTTTCTCCAAATTCTTTATGTGCTCGATGTATCATGTTAAATACTTCAATTACTTGCTGCGTTTCTTTAGAGTAATTCTCTACAAACGATATCACAGGTCTTGGGTCTTGAAGAACTTTCCCTAGCAGCTCGACTTTTTTCTCTTCCGTTAACGCTGAATAATCTTCAGCTAAAGAAACAGCATGGAAAATTTCTTTGATTGCCGCTTCATGTTCCCCGCTGTGATTACGGATATCAAGCGTTGCTAAATGAAAACCAAACAGCTCAACTTGGCGAATTAATTTACATAAGCTTTTTAACTGATAATCCTGAGGCTGATGCTTTTGCAGGCTATCTTTGATTAGAAATAAATCATGTAGAAGTTCTTCCGACCTTTGATAACCTGCTTCCGATTCTCCAACTAAATTTAATTTATGAAGCATAATCGTAAGCTTGCAGCGATATACTTCGTGTTTGATTCTCCATCGCTTTTTCTCAGGCAGCAGCGATATTTCTTGATTAATAGAATCAAGAAGATTATCTGAAACTGCGACTCTTTTTGTAGACTGACTTAACCTTTGTCTCAATTGAGTAAGCGACTCTTTATATTTACGAATAGCTAACTTCCTTTGTTTGACAAGCGTTTGCCAGGTTACTTTAGGAGTTACGTTTGGATTTCCATCTCGGTCTCCGCCAATCCATGAACCAAATCGAAGAATATTAGGCACCTTCCAATTTTCTTCGGGGTAATTCTCCTGCAATGAATTTTCCAACTCCTGATGAAGTTGAGGAAGCACTTCAAATAACGTTTCATCAAAATAATATAATCCATTGGATACTTCATCCATTACCGTCGGCTTGCGATCTCGCAGTTCATTTGTTTGCCATAAAATTAATACTTCGCTAAACAGTCTTTCTTCAATTTCCGTACGTTCACGTTTTGTTAACATTGGATTATCCAAGTTTTTTAGAAGCTCAGCCATTCGTTTATGAATATCAAGGACACTTCGTCTAGTGGCTTCTGTTGGATGAGCAGTGATGATGAGCTCTAGAGATAGAGTTTGAAGCAAGTTAGCAATTACGTCTGGCGCCACGCCATTATTTTTAAGCGAAACAACGGCACTTTCCAATGAGCCCGGCTGCATAATAGAATCTTCTTGCTGCTGATATTCGCGTCTGCGACGAATTCGATGATTTTGCTCTGCAATATTAACTAAATGAAAATAAACTGCAAACGCCCGAATAACCTGCTCGCGCATCGGCTGTTCAAGAGTAACGATTTCATTTTTTATTTCTTTATAGATAACTTCATCTTTGTTTTCTCTAAGTGATTTTGCTACTTCGCGTATTTTTTCTACTTTGCTGAGCAGTTCTTCTCCACCTTGGTGAACCAGAACTTTCCCTAACAATTGACCGAGAAACTTAACATCACGGCGCAGGGCAGTGCTGCTGTTTTGTCTTTCTGCTGCTTCTACTGTTACCATTAGACACGACACCTTTCTTCATAAATATTGTACTTTTTAAACTTTTTAGAAAATTATATTAAATTCATATTACCATGAACGAAAATAAATTTCATATAATTTTATTTCCTCCTCTCGTTCAGGAGAGGAGATTCATCAAATATAAAAGAGAGGTTAAGACATAACTAAATGAATCCAATCTAAAGACGAACAATTGGGATACATAAGCTTAACCGCTTGTGACACCGCAGTTGATTACTGTGCAAGACTTTGCTTTCCGCTGGCCGCCGATGAGCCTCCTCGTCTCTTTCGCTTTTCCGCCCCTTAGTCTTCCTCTTGCCCTCCAATCAACTGCTAGAAGGAACGAAACAGATGAAACCTACGTTCACCATAACAAAAAAAACGAACCACTAATCAAACATGTTGATCACTGGTTCGTTTTTCATTTGAGCTAAAATACTTTTGTCTCGGCCTCTCTTTTATGCTACCAAGGTTGTCCTAAATCCAATACCGAGGCTAGTTCATTGCTTTTTTTACGCACTTGTTTACGCGTGGCAGCGCGATCTGCCCCCGTTTGAAACAGGTATTTTTCTTCTTCTGTTTCTGGAATGAGCTCCGGTACTGCACGGGGCTTTCCATCATCATCCATTGCAACAAAAGTTAAAAATGATGTGGCTGCAATTTGACGCTCCCCGGTTTTTAAATTTTCTTTAATCACTTTCACAAACACTTCCATGGATGAGCGACCTGTCCATGATACGTATGACTCCAAACATACAGAATCCTGAGGCGTAATAGGGTGCAGAAAATGAATAGAGTCTGCTGAAGCTGTTACACACTCTGTACGACTGTGACGATAAGCTGAAATGGACGCAATCATATCAATATCACTCATTAACTTTCCGCCAAATAACGTATTGTGATTATTAATATCATTAGGAAAAATGCGGCTCGTTCGAACGGCCTTTGTATCTTTACAATAATTTGCTTTCATTAGTAAGAACCTCCATTGATGCCTATCATAATAAGAATAAAAGAATGAATGAACCTATACTAGCATATTTTGATAAATTTAGCTTTACAAAAAACTCGTTGATTTATTTACAGAAAACAAAAAAGAGAAGAAAAATTCTTCTCTTTTTTGTCTACCGAATATAGCTTAATCCAAACGTTTTACCTAACGAATCACTGTATAGGTCACTTGACTTTACAGTCCATTTCCCATCTTCTTTCACCATAAAAATTCGTAGGGGACGACTTCCTTCTTTCGTTTCTAATTCATTTACAATATCTTTGAATTTAGAAGCCGCAAACTCTTCAGAGTGTTCTGTATCGTAATCTTTCGTTTCATCTGTATATGCTCGCTTAAGCTGCGATACGTATGAATATAAGTCTGATAAATTAAGAGTAGTGTACTCCACTTCTAGTACGGCTTTATTATTTGCATTCGCAATCACATTTGTTTTCACGCTTGCTTTTTCTTTTAAAACATCTTTATACATGTTAAAAAAATCTTTTTTTGCTTTGTCGGTTAAACTGTTAGAAAACGCACCTTTTAATTCCTCATTAAACGCTTTTTTCTGTTCTTCTATGACAGCTGTTTTGTCTGCTGTTACATATTTATCATAGTCTACGTTTTCTTTGTTTAAGTAAAGGACTTCTGTATAAGCTTGCAGAGCTTTTTCTGGATCTTGCAGTTTATTATAGCTTTTCGCGTATTTTTTCGTATCGAGTGTTAATGTCACTTCGTCAATTTCTTCATCATAATCAGATGATTTTGGCTGAAGCCCAATTTTGTACTTTTTATCTTTTTTGACTTCAAAGACAAACGTTAATTTTTTTTGTTTTCCAGCGCCAATCTTGTCAGATGCACTGCTTTCTAGTCCAAGCTCACGACTGTTCACTCCCGTTTTTGGAGACAGCTGTTCATCTCCTTCGTATAAATACACACCGTCGTAATCCGATAAAGATATACTGTTTTTGGAGACATTTTTCACTTTTAAATCAACTTTCAACAGCCCTTTTTCTTCACTTGTAGCTCCTTCATCACTATCTACTAAAATGTAAGAAGCGCTGTCAATGGATGCTTCAATCGCCTTATTTTTAGCCGACGTGGATCCTCCCGTTTCCTTAGAATTGTTGCAAGCCGCTAATACTAGCATAAGTACAAAAGCTAAAGCCAAAACATTCATTTTTTTCACAGCTGCCTAATCCCCTTTATTTTGTTTTTTTGGAACTTTATCCCAAATAAAGGTTCCCTCTGTATAAATACTTAAACCTTAAAATCTATATTTTTTACAATATTTTGATAAAAACTAAGTCTAAATTCTCCACTCATCTAAATAAAAAAACACGAGCACGGGCTCGTGTTTTTTTATTTAGATTTAAAATTTTCTTGATTGATTTGTTCAGCTTCTTTCATATATCGGTTAGATTTTCCACTTTTAATTCCCCAGTAATAAAAAGCTAATGATACGCAAGTAATCACTAGCATATCCCATCCGAAAGGCAAAATATTTTTGCCTCCGAATTTTTCGCTTCCTATGTAGGAAATAAAAATCATGCACGCTAAATAGATAAGCATCCAAGCCCCGGTTAAAAATTCTTTTTTAAAGCCCACCCATTTATTTTTCGCTTGGTAATAAAAATAAACAGGCAGGCCAATTGCCATAATAAAGATCACTTCACCTGTAAGTGGCCACCTTGCCCAGTAAAGAGTCAAGGAAGCAAAAACGAAGCCGCATGGCGCAATAACTGATGCCCCTTTTAAATAAAATGGACGGTAAAAGTGTGAAGCCGTTTTTCTTAATGTTATAAGCGCTACAGGACCCATAATATAAGAGATAAGCGTCGCTACTGAGATCACTTCTGCTAAGACACCCCATCCTCTAAATAAAAAGAGAAACAAGAAGCAAGCTGCTAAATTTAGCCACATAGCTGGGCGCGGGACATTGTAAAGTGGATGAAGAGTACCAAATATCTTTGGCAAGTATCCATTTCGCTGCATCCCGTATAACATTCTAGAAGTAGTTGCCGTATATGTAGCACCTGTGCCGGAAGGAGAAACAAATGCGTCTGCGTATAACACAATTGTTAGCCAGTTAATTCCAAGCGCAATCGCTAAATCAGCAAAAGGAGAATTAAAATTCAAATGATTCCATCCATCAGCAATTGATGACGGACTTACTGCTCCGATAAAGACAATTTGCAATATAATGTATACAATTCCTGCAATAAAAATTGAACCAATTACAGCTATCGGAATCGATTTATTAGGTGATTTTGCTTCTCCTGCCATATTTACAGGACTTTGAAACCCATTAAATGCAAACACAATACCTGATGTTGCCACTGCCGTTAAAACACTGGCCCATCCATAAGGGGCAACCCCATGCTCACTTGAAAAGTTTCCACTATGAAAACCAGCAAAAAATAAAGCCCCTGCCGTTAAACCAGGAATAATTAATTTAACAATCGTAATAAATGAGTTTGCTTTAGCAAAGAGATTTACCGTCCAATAGTTCACAAAAAAGTAAACGAATAATAACAAAGACGCAACTGCCAACCCCTTGGACGTTAAAATTCCATTGTCTACCAATTCATGAGTCCAGCGAGCCCACTTCCACGGCCAAGTACTCATATATTGCACAGATGCAATAGCCTCCACTGTTATCGTTGAAGCGATTGAAATCCAGTTAGCCCAAGCAGCCAAAAAACCAATAAATGATCCGTGTGAATACTGAGGATATTTAACCATCCCCCCTGCTTGTGGAAACATCGCGCCCAGTTCAGCATATGATAGGGCAATGGTCAAAATAACCACCATTCCAATAACCCATGAAAAAATAGCCGCGGGTCCCGCAATTTGAGCTGCTTTCCATGCTCCAAACAGCCACCCTGAACCGATAATCGAACCTATGCCTGTCATGGTTAAAGCAAATGTTCCCATCTTCCTTTGCATATTGCTCATCCAAATCTACTCCTCTTCCCTAGGAAAATAAAAAAAACACTTGCCGAATTTTCTCAAGTGTTTGCCCAGGCGCGCGGCTTATACGCTATATGCTCCCCCATGGTCATCCATGTTGCGCCAGTCACATATAGGAATATATTTTTTATCAGTATATAACATTCATTACTATTACTCAATATACAAAATGTTTACATTACTTTTCTAAAAATAATAAATTATTTGTAAAATTCCGAATTAACCTTCTAAAAATCTCTTTTTAATTATAAAAAGAACTAAAATCCTAACTTTTCTTGTTGTTTGATTCTTTTACTCCACGAGCAGATTATCTTCTGAAAATTATACTAATATATAATATTCATTTACATAATAAGAATTAACAGCTATATATCCATAGAATTCTTGCACTAGACCCTTTACTTATATACAATATGAAGAAAAGATACTAAAGTGAACTGCCCACCACTTAGCTACGCTTGAAGTGGGAGACTCCTTTTAGGAAAACGTTAAAACCTACATATCATGCACTTCGCAACAAATGAAGTACTTCGAGCAAACTTCTCTGTTTACGCAAGCACAAAACAGGGAAAATTACGAAAAAAGATTGTTAGAGGGATGCTTATGAATTATGCAAATGTAAAAGTTCTTTATTTTGATGACGACGGAACCATTCCAAATCACCCTCGTCTTCCAGTTTTGTTGTATGAACACGTATTTATTAGTAAGAAAGAGAAAGTGGAGAGCATTTTCAATTCTCACAACTGGAAAAACAGCTGGGTAGGCGGTATACATGATTTTCACCATTACCACAGCAATTCCCATGAAGCACTAGGTGTAATTAGCGGATCTGCACGTTTAAAACTAGGTGGACATATGGGGGAAAATATCGTGGTGCATGCTGGTGATGTGCTCGTACTTCCTGCAGGAACAGGGCATATGCGTCTGCAGTCAACTGCTGATTTTAAAGTGGTTGGAGCTTATCCAGAGGGCATGGATTACAATTTACGAACAGGAAAACAAACTGATCGCCCTCACGTATTTGATGAAATTGCACAAGTACCTATTCCTACAACAGATCCTGTTTATGGCGACAAAGGACCATTGACAGAGTGGTGGAACTAGACAAGCACTTATTGTCTAGTTTTTTTATTTGCTCTGTTTTATTCTTTCCATGAATCTCTATTTGAACATACAAATTCTTTTCTTATGATGCAATAGCAATATACTTTATCTCAGCGAAATAACAAAAACTTCCCGGTCAAAACTAAATTTCTTCTTTTCCGTTCTCTTTTTACTTCAAGAGCAACTTCGCTTAGATTATTCCCCTTTTTTTCTTTCATAATTATTTCAAATATACTCTCATCACAAGCTCTTTTTTGTTTTTCTAAAAAAATTTTCATAGATTATAACGAAATTTTCAAAAAACTCATTGCTTTACCATGTCAGACTTGCTATCATAGTGAACATTGTTAGATAAATTTTTAGTAGGAGGAGTAAAATTGAACAGAAAATTCATAATTTTTATTTTATTCATCATTCCATTTATTGCTCAATTCGCTTTTTTACCTTTTGTAAATAACATTCATCCAATTATTTTTGGATTACCTCTTTTGCATTTATGGTTATTTTTATGGGTCTTCTTAACGCCTGTGTGTACATTTATCATTTATCGTTTACAAAAATCTTGGGGGGACATTGAATAATGCAAGGAAATTTAACCGCACTTTTAATCACATCAGCAATTGTTCTTGTTGTTATCGCAATTGGCTTTATAGCGGGACGTGACAAATCATCTAGAAGCTCAGTTGAAGAGTGGGCTGTAGGTGGAAGACGTTTTGGAAGCCTGCTCGTCTGGCTTTTAGTAGGAGCAGATTTATATACTGCTTATACATTCCTAGGTCTTACAAGTACAGCTTATCAGGGAGGAAGCATCGCATTTTTTGCCATTCCTTACTCTGTTTTAGCCTTTTTAATTTCATACTTTTTTCTTCCAAAGCTTTGGACTGTTGCTAAAAAGCACAAACTTACTACGCTTGCTGATTATGCCAGAGAACGTTTTAGCAGTAAATTTCTCTCCTCTTTAATTGCCATAGTAGGTGTATTGATGCTCATTCCATATATTGATCTTCAGCTTAGCGGTATTCAAGATACTCTTCGCGTTGCAGGAACTGGCTACATTAACGTAAAAGCAGTCGTTATTCTTTCATTCTTTCTTGTGGCTCTTTATACCTTTTTCAGCGGAATTAAAGGTCCCACATATACGGCAATTATTAAAGATATTTTAGTATGGGCGATTATGTTATTTATGGTTGTTTCTCTGCCAATTATGCATTTTGGAAGCTGGGGCAACATGATCGACAATGTTGCAAAGGATGCACCTCAGCTATTAACGATCCCAACACAAGGACCTAAAGGCATTCCATGGTTTATTACAGCATCACTCGTATCTGCTTTAGCTTTATTCATGTGGGCCCACGCTGCTACAGGTGTTTTCACTGCTAAAAGTGCAGATTCGCTTCGTAAAAATGCTATTTTCTTACCGCTTTACAATATTGTTTTAATTCTAGTCATCTTCTTAGGATTTATTGCTTATCAAGTATTACCTCAAGATACGACGGATCCTAGATTAGCATTATTAACCTTAATTCAATATTCATATGGCGGCATTGGTCAAGGGTTAGCTTATGCAACGATTGCTCTTGCTTCATTAATTCCATGTTCTATCATGGCTATCGGAGCGTCTAACTTATTTGCAAATAATATATTCAGAGATTTAATTAATCCAAATGTACAGGGTAAAACATTAACAATGGTTACTCGTTCTATGGTTTTCGTTGTTATTGGACTGGCACTTTTATTCGGTTTATTATTCCCTCAAGCACTTGTTTCCCTACAGTTACTAGGGGTATCCGGTATGGTACAAATCTTCCCGGCTATCGTTATCAGCCTGTTCTGGAAAAATCAATCGAAAGAAAGTACGATTGCTGGATTAGTAGTAGGGCTGGTTGTAACGTTTACCGTACATGCCACAGGAAATTCATTTGGTCTTTATGAAGGGTTCTGGGGATTATTATCTAACTTACTCGTAGTTGTTATTTTAAATCCAATCTTTTCGGCCAAAACAAAAGCAGCAAATAACGGCGTGAAAGAAACATTGTTTTCTAAAAGCACTCCGCAAACTGAATTAAAGAAAAACGCATAAAAAAGTTCAGCCAATTGGCTGAACTTTTTTTAGATAATATTCTCTTTTTCAGAAGGGGGTGGAGTAGATTCTCTTTCCCAACATTCGATATTTTGATTGTTTTCTAACGCATCTCTATAAAAGACTGGATTTTTTCCTTCCTTTTTTTGCTGAGTATAGTCATGCAAGGCGGAAAATGCCACTTTCGATAATAGAAAAATAGCAATCAAGTTCACGACTACCATCATCCCCATAAATAAGTCTGCCAAATTCCATACAAGCTGAAGCTGAGCGATCGATCCAAAAATAACCATCGCTAAAACACCTACACGATAAGACCAAAGCCACAACTTATTTGAATTTAAAAACTCAATATTCGTTTCTCCATAATAATAATTGCCAATTAACGTACTAAAAGCAAATAGAAATACCATGATAGCTAAAAACCCTGATGCCCAAGAGCCGATATGGGTACTAAGAGAAGCCTGCGTTAGTTCAATGCCGCTTAGTCCCTGCTTATAGGCGGGGGATAAGAGAACGATAAATGCTGTGCTTGTACAAATCACGAGTGTATCCGTCAAGACACCAAATGCTTGGATAAGACCTTGTTTAACTGGATGACTCGTCACTGCAGTTGCCGCGGCGTTGGGAGCGCTTCCCATTCCTGCTTCATTGGAAAACAGTCCGCGCTTTACTCCGTTGATTAACGTTGCACCAATTGACCCCCCAAGCGCCTGTTCAAATCCAAATGCATTTTTCACAATTAGAGATAGAACCGCAGGCATTTGATCAATATTTTTAAAGATAATAAACAGAGCCATTCCAATGTATAAAACGGCTAATACGACCACGATGTATTCCGATATCTTGGCGATGC
Source organism: Priestia sp. AB (assembly GCF_028369225.1). Classification (NCBI taxonomy): domain Bacteria; kingdom Bacillati; phylum Bacillota; class Bacilli; order Caryophanales; family Bacillaceae; genus Priestia; species Priestia sp. AB. The sequence continues at coordinate 191,471 of NZ_JAQMYN010000005.1, read as the reverse complement.
GTTTGATTCCGCCAAAAATAATTACCGCAAATATAACTGTCATAATAATCCCAACCAACAAGCGGCTCGTTCCAAAAGAGTTCTCAAATGCTAGCGTAATCGTATTAGACTGCACAGCGTTAAACACCAGGCCAAATGATAGTGTAATGAGTACAGCAAATAGCCCGCCCATCCACCTTTTATTTAACCCTTTTTCCATATAATAAGCGGGTCCTCCTCGAAACCCGTTTGATCCTTTTACTTTATAAATTTGAGCGAGTGTACTTTCTACAAAACTTGATACTGAACCGATAATGGCAATAATCCACATCCAAAATACAGCACCCGGGCCACCAAGTGCAATAGCAATCGCTATCCCTGTAATATTGCCCGTTCCTACTCGAGCTGCCATGCTTATGCAAAAAGCTTGAAACGGAGAGACTCCTCCACCTTTAGCCGCTCGTCCTTCTTTCAAAACAAGTACCATTTCTTTCAACATGCGAAACTGCAAAAAACGAGAGCGAATCGTAAAATAAATACCAATTGATACAAGTAAAATAATTAATAAATTCGACCAAAAAAAATCATTGATGACGCTAATCACACTTTCGACTGCTTGTTGCATGCCTATCACCTCATTAAAAAATTTGGTAGAACAAATGCACAACATGAAAGTTTTTTCTCTTGGTGTTTATATTATTGAAGCGAATGAAGAGTACGTAAATAGACTAAAAAATACTTAAATCCCATTCTTTTGCGATTTTTTTTAGCAGCGTAACGCCTTTTACGCTATTCCCGTACTCATCAATAGCTGGACTGTATATTCCGATACCGCATCCGTCTGGAAATGGAGACTGCTTTTTCGTATTAGGTGGCACCAATGACATGATTCCTCCCGATACACCGCTTTTAGCTGGCATACCAACAAATGCCGCAAACTTTCCTGAAGCATTATACATACCGCATGTAAGCATGAGCGCTTTTGTTAATTTAGCTACTTCTTTTGGAATTACTTGTTTGTGAAATACTGGATGATATCCGTCTAATGACAGAATTAATCCAATCAGTGCAATATCTTCAGTCGTTACTTCAATCGAGCACTGCTTTAAGTAAACCTCTAGAACCTCTTCTACTTCTCCTTGTAAGTAATTCGTTTCTTTTAAATAGTAGGCAAGCGCACGATTTCGATGAGACGTTTGCCATTCTGATTCAAAGACCGTTTCATTAATAAGTGGTGTTTTCCCGGTAAGCATTGTTATCACATCAAACAAATAGCTTAATTTTTCTTTTGCCGTCTCCCCAGATAAAAGAGATGAAACCGTTAAAGCACCGGCGTTAATCATAGGATTGAACGGCTTTCCTGGTTTATGCATTTCCAGTCTTATAATAGAATTAAATGCATCTCCAGTTGGCTCTACATCCACTCTCTCTAGCACATAAGGAATGCCGCAGCATAAGCAAGCTGCTATAAAGCTAATGACTTTAGAAATACTTTGAAGAGTAAATACCGATTCATAATCTCCAGACTGGATAACAGTTCCGTCAGCACCAATCAAACAAATACCTAATTGAGACGAGTCCATATCTTTCAGAGCTGGAATGTAATCAGCCGTTTTTCCTTCTGAAGAAAATTCTTTTATTTGCTCTACCCACTCATGTAACTGCTCTTTTGCAGTGACGTGTAAGTAAGACATTTCCTGTTCAATTTCTCTTTTCATTAAAATCACCTCATCACTTAATTAACTTTTTATTTTAAAGCGCTTTCATAAAGCGGGATTTCATTTTCATTTTTAATGTACAATGCAACCTACGAGAGCATACAAAAACCTACAAAACTTTTTGTAATTATATTTTTATCTTTGGCACTCTTCTCCATTGTGCTGGACGCTGTCACAATGTATACTAATTCACGAATCACTTCAGGAGGTGAAATTATCTGAATTTTAAATCTTTCATTCGAAAAGATCCGTACATTTTATTGCTCATGCTCATTACTGTCCCGCTGGCGGGAGAGTTAAAATTTTATCCGTTAAATGAAACATTTCGAATTACATTTGGAGCTCCTACATTTTTCTTTTTCCTGTTGCTTTTAAAACGAAAAACCGTTTTAGCCGGGGGCTTGTTAACCGCTTTAAGTGTCGTTCTCTTTCGCATCATGCTCGATTATGTCATGCTCGATCATTTTCAATTTGCGGCTTCTGCACATACGCATTACCCTACATTTTTCTTCTACTTTACGTATGCACTTTTATTTTTTGTTTTTAAAGTAAGCCGCATGAACTATAGTGCTATTGTAATTGGAGTGATTGGACTCATCATTGAAATTGCTGCTGATGTAGTGGAACTAACTGCGCAGTATATAGTTTTGCACACAACAATCCATGTCGATTCATTATCTGACATGGCCGTTATTGCTTTTGCTCACAGCTTCATTGTACTTAGCTTTTTTAATATGATGACGATTTATGAATCACAGTCACGAGAACGTCAAATTCGCAAACAAAATGAGCACATGCTAATGCTCATTACAAGCCTTTATGAAGAAACCGTTCATTTAAAAAAGACCCTTCATAATACAGAAGCGATTACAAAAGCTTCGTACGATTTATACCGCGTATTAAATCAGCAGGAAAAAGATCATTCTGTGCTAAACCAAACGCTCAGTAAAAAAGCGCTTCGGATTGCGGGAGATATTCACGAAGTAAAAAAAGACAACCAGCGTATTTTTGCGGGCTTATCTAAAACAATTTCAAATGAAAGTTTCCAAAATTATATGAAAGCAGAGGAATTAATCGAGCTGATCGTACGCATCAACAAAAAATATGCCGATTCTCTTCACAAACAAATTACCTTTTTTTCTTCTGTAAACGGGGAACATTTCAGCTACCACGTTTACACCATTTTATCGATCATTAATAACTTGGTAGCCAACGCAGTGGAAGCGATCAAAGATGAAGGAAGGATTGTTTTATCGGTACATAGACAAGCTGAACATGTAGAATTTCATGTACAAGACAACGGTCCTGGAGTACCTTTAAAGTACGAAAAAGCTATCTTTGAACCTGGTTTCACCTCAAAATACGATCAATTTGGAAACCCCTCTACTGGCATTGGTCTTTCTTATGTAAAAGATATTGTTCAAGAACTTGAAGGTACGATTAAAGCTACACAAGAAGACAGCGGAATGACGTTTATCATTCAAATCCCCCTTCGTAATCTAATTCAGAAAGGATGAGTTTATGCGATTTTGTATTACAGATGACGATTCAGCTATTCGTTCAACGCTCAGTCAGCTGATTGAAGATGAGGATTTAGGAGAAGTTGTAGAAGAAGTCGTCGACGGAAGCTTTTTAGATGCCTCTACGTTAAATTTAAAACAAATTGATATTTTATTTATCGATTTACTTATGCCAGGGCGGGACGGAATCGAAACGATCCGTCATTTAAAAGATTCATTTAAAGGAAAAATGATTATGATTTCACAGGTGGAATCCAAAGAATTGATAGGAGAAGCCTACTCATTAGGAATTGAATACTATATTACAAAACCAATTAACCGAATTGAAATTTTAACGGTTATTCGAAAAGTAACGGAACGAATCTCCCTTGAGAAATCAATCGATGATATTAAAACCTCCTTGAATAGTTTAGCGACAGCTCATCACGCCCCCCCTTCAAGCCAGCCGGTAACGAAACAAGCCCATCTATACGATGTAGGTAAATTCTTATTAGCCGAGTTAGGTATTGTAGGAGAAAATGGTGCAAAAGATTTACTGGATATTTTACAGTTTCTGTACACTTATGACCAAAGAGAAAGTGTGGAAAAACATTTCCCTTCTCTAAAAAATATTTTTGTGAATGTGGCTGAGAAAAAATTAGGAGCTCACGCGTCTTCCATTGAAATTAATCGCGAAACCAAAGCTTGTGAACAGCGAATAAGACGAGCAGTTACTCACTCACTAAATCACTTTGCTTCTATCGGATTAACAGACTTTTCAAATCTGAAATTTGAAAATTATGCTTCTAAGTTTTTTGACTTTACAGCTGTTCGTAAAAAAATGAAAGAATTACAGGGAGATTCTAAAATTTTGCCGATTCGCATTAACACCAAAAAATTTATTCAAATATTCTTTTTTGAAGCAAAGCGCTTGTTAAGCAAGGAAAAAAGCTGGTATTGACAGAAAAGACGGAAAAGGTGCAAATACCTCTTCCGTCTTTTATACTAATTGATTCAGTTTTACTAAGGAAGGTCCATATACAGTACGCAGAAGCAGCGTCTTTTCTCCCCTTGCATATTCCACCAGAGAAAATGCTCCTTTTTCTGTTTCTACCTGTACATCTACAGAAACTGGACACTCTTTTAACTGATTAACTATCAGTTGCGCTTGTTCCACCGACAAATAAGAAGAAAGGCGAATAAGTATATCCAAATCACTAGTTGTTGTAACAACTTCGGCACCACTTGCAAATTCGAATCCCACACTGCCGGTTGGTCCCCACGCAAAATCTTTTAAAATAATAGCAACTTCTTTTAAAGCACCTGTGGCTGGCATGTTTCTAAAGTGGCCGTTTTGAAAAATAGAAACGAGATCTTCCGGCCTAATTCTTTGTTTAACGGCCTGCTCAGATACAAATGCTCCAAAACGCTGATTCCTTCTTTCTCCTCTTACTCCAACAGGTATCAGGCTATCTCGTTGAACAGCCCGCCTTACAACGACAAACGGAGCCTTCCCTAAAGAATGCTCCACCCAATCAGGGATAGGTGTATAACTGATAAGCTTTGCTTCCTCTTTTAACTGAAGCAAATCATGAGCTATATATTCCATTGTTTTTCCAACTCATCTCTTACTAATAAAGAAGCTTTTCGCCCTTCCTTCCTTGCTTGCTCACTGTATAGCCGGGTGCTTAAATCGTACACACCTTCACGGCGTACATCTTCTACTGCTCCAGTCAAAATATCTTGAATCGTTTGAACGTCACGCTCTGTGGGCTGCTCTGCTTGAATACCGCTAACCAGCTCATATAAAGCGCCAAGTGAGGCAAATGATTCAATATCATAAGCCATGGAAGGGACTTTCTTTGAAGCTTCTTCAAGTTCTTTTATACTTCTTTTAGTAATGCGCGCTGCCGACTGTTTGGACATGGCGTGAACATTCACTCCTTCGTCTTTTAAAGCCACAATTCGATTTGATTGGTACCCATGAGCTAGAAATGCTCCTGAAATTGCTTTTCCGACAATTAACGTAATAACCGGATGACCTGCTAAGCGCGCTGCTGCATAAGCATCAGCCGCAGCACCGCAAGCATAGTGAATACCTAGAAGTTCTTCATGATAGCCATACGCTTGACTCAGTACGTCCACAATGGCGATTATAGGCCGAGGAGATTGATTTCGATCTTCTTTTATTATTTCACGAACGTGCTTGGCAATTGCCCATCCTTCATCTAGTCCTACTTCCCCTTTTCGTGCACGTAAGAAACGATTATAAGGATTAGGTACAACCGATATATATCGGACCTTTTCTCTTCCTAGCAATGCGTCTTTATAAAGAACGGAAGGAATTTCAAAATCTGCTTCTTCATCATTTATTAAGGCGTTGATCCACACGCGACCGCGGCTGTTGGGCATGTTACCTGGAACTTCATTCAGCGAGTAAGAGACTGTTGAAGGGATAGGTTCATTTTTTGTTGTGTTATACAATTCTTGAAACTGATCAGGAGCCAGTTTTTCTGAAGGATCAACCTTACTAAGCAAATGTCTGTAAAAATCTACTTGTTCTGTTTTACTAGTTACTTTTCCTTTCTTCTGAAACGTCTCTTGAACCGCTCGTTGAATAGCAGTGACATCATCCTGTGCTAAGGTATCTGCAAACCCGGTTTCATAGCGTTGCATACCGCCAATCATTTTCCAGATTAAGCTTCGGTCTCTTGCATCAAACTCTTCAACCCCTGCTTCTTGTTCGATCACTTCAGGGCCGTTAAGGCCAAACCTTGCTTCTTTTGTCATAATGAGATAACTAAAGAGTGAAGCAGTGATGGACATTCCTCCAAAGCAGCCTACATTTCCTGAAATAACTCCAACAACAGGTGTATGCTCACGCAAAGCAACCACAGCTGAGCCAATTTCAGATATCGACAAAAGTCCATAATTCGCTTCTTGGAGCCTTACCCCTCCTGTATCGAATAGAAAAACAGGTCTAACAGGAACACCTTTTTTGTGATTATTAAGGGCTAGTTCTAAAGCTCCTGCAATTTTAGCTCCCGATACTTCACCAATGCCTCCCCCTTGAAACCCTCCTTCTATTGAAATGACAACGGCTGGCTCTCCTGCTATCATCCCACCTGCTATAATGACACCATCATCGCTTTGAGGAACAATATTTTGCTTAGGTAAATGAGGCGATTCGATTCCGTCAAAAGGGCCAAGCAGCTCACAGAATGTTCCTTGATCTAAGATGGCCTGCGCTCGTTCTCTTCCATTTAACTCAATAAAGCTTTGATTATTCACTCCCATTTTCACTCACCTCCAAAGCTTGTGCAAGACGCAAGGCGACTACACCAGGCGTAGCACCGAAATCATTAATTACAATTTTCGCTTGAATGGTATGAACACTAAAGAACCGGTCTAATACGGCTTTCCAGGTTTCACTAAATCCTTCACTTCCTGTTCGTACTGATACGTGAGCATGTTCTTCATCAGAAGGAACCATTAAAATTTCTAAATCCCCTGAACCAACAACGCCTACATGTGCGCGCTGAGTTAACTTTCGATCGGCTTTGTATTTAAACACTAACGTTTCCATTAGCCACTCCTCCCTGCAGACGTTTACGATTCTTTAAAAAGAGATATTCGATCTAAAAATAATACAGCAGCCAGCAAATCTGCACTTCCGCCTGGAGAAGCGTTAGATGATAGAAGTATATGATCTAACGCTTTTAGCCGCTGTTTTCCCATTGATGTAGATACCCCTCCAGCTTCTAACACATTGGATGCCGCCATTTTAACCTCCTTTAACACAACCGGACCAGCACGATGCAAAATACACGTATCATCAAGGTTGGCGATTAGTGTTACTAAAGTATCAATCCTTGCTGATGTTTCATGTATGCCTAGCTTACGAGCTTTATGTAAAGCAGGCAAGCCTATATGAATTACGTGAGGAAATCCTTGCTTCGCCTCTCCAGCCGCTCCTTTTGCGCCATACTGTTTTTTCACACGAAGTCCATTAGATGAATGCAGAGGACAAAAACGATCTGCATAACGAGCAATTTTTCCTGCAGCTTCTGTGATGGATGCAGGTGATGCTTGAATGCCGCAAACCGCTGTTGCAGACGCAAGTAGGCCTAATGCCCAAATGGCTCCTTTGTGTGTATTAACACCATCCGTAGCCCCGTACATAATTTGTTCGCCCTCGCGTCCAATTCGAGCAATTTCTTCCCTTAGCATCTGACTTGGCTGCTTTCCTTGACTGTATAATGCAATCTGTAAAAAGGTCGGTTGTAAAGCATAAGCAGAAGTTAACAGCGTCTCAATATTCATATCTTGATGAGATCCAGTTGTTGCTGCATCTACAAGCCCAGGCTTAGGTGTAAGCACCGCTTCATCAACCAGAGCGGTAACTGCCATTTTAGCTATTAGACATGAGTAAAACACAGCTGGTCTTGGCTCTTCTTGAATACTTTGAATACGCATATTTCTTACCAGCTCCTAAATTTAGCAGGCGGATCATACAAGCCATCCGACCATTCTACTAAATCTTCGACACTTCTTGCTGCCAATAATGAACGTTTTGCTTCTGTACGGCGAATCTGTAAATCTTCGGGAAAAGCCACTAGGCCATCTCTGCGCATCTTTTCCACTTTATTTTGGTTATATCGAAGGCCTATAGGTGTTACCCCTGCTACTGCTTCAAGCGCTGCTTTTCTTTCGTCCAAGCTTTGTGCTTTATATAAATAAGCAATTCCTTCTTCCGTCACAACATGCGTCACATCATCCCCGTAAATCATGACAGGAGCAGTAGCTACGCCTGCTTGTTTCGCTACCTTTATCGCATCCAAAGACTCCACAAAAACAGGCTCATTTCCTGATTGAAAGGTTTCAACCATTTGAACAACTAATTTTCTGCCTCTCGCTAGTTCGTGCTGATCGTTTATCATATCCAACCAAGCAGGCGTAGAATGTCGGCGGCCTCTAGGGTCATGCCCCATATTAGGAGCTCCGCCAAACCCTGACAAACGTCCAGATGTGACGGTAGAAGAATTTCCTTCTCCATCTATTTGCAAAGTTGATCCTACAAAAGCATCTACCGCATATTGACCTGCCACTTGACACATCGCACGGTTTGAGCGCAGGCTGCCGTCGCGTCCTGTAAAAAACACATCTGGACGCGCTGCTGTGTATTGTTCCATTCCTACTTCTCCGCCAAAGCAGTGCACGCTCTCAATCCATCCGCTTTCAATAGCCGGAATTAACGTGGGGTGAGGATTCAGAGCCCAGTGCTTGCATATTTTACCTTTCAGTCCTAACTTTTCTCCATAGGTAGGCAGCAAAAGCTCAATTGCAGCGGTATTAAAACCAATGCCATGATTTAATGATTGTACGCTGTGGCGCTCATAGATACCTCGAATTGTCATCATAGCCATTAAAATTTGGAGTTCTGTAATATGACGAGGATCTCGCGTAAATAAAGCTTCCAATTGATAAGGCTGATCCGCCACGACGATACAATCAACCCAAGAAGCCGGAATATCAACTCGCGGAAGTTCTTCAACAAGTTCATTTACCTGCACAATAACAATTCCATCCTTAAACGCGGTTGCTTCGATAATGGTTGGTGTTTCTTCCGTATTTGCTCCTGTATATAAATTACCTTGTACATCCGCTTTGTCAGCAGCCACTAAGGCAATGTTCGGAATTAAATCAATGAAAAGGCGTCCGTAAAGCTCTAGATATGTATGAATTTCTCCCATTTTCAACGTCTCATCTTCAATCATTTGAGACACGCGAAGGCTTTGAGCACCGGCGTACGAAAAATCAATTTTTTCAGCAATTCCTTTTTCAAATATGTCGAGATGTTCCGGACGTGAAATACTAGACATAATCATATGAAGGCCGTGTATTTTATCAGCGCTTACTTCATTCAGCGCCTTTGATAAAAAAGATGCTTGCTTTTGATTGTCTCCTTCAAGCACTACTTTATCTCCGGGTGATATAAGCAATTCTAACGCTTCAATAATGTGTTCATTACCCAATAACTTCCCTTTAAGAAGATGGTCTATTTTCGCAAGGCGCGCTGCTTTTTGATCTCGGCGATTTGTCCATGATTTTGAAGTTTTTTTTATGCCACTCATGTTCTAGCTCCTTTCTGATACTTCTAAATTAATACGCTTACATTTTTTCTTTTTCCATTAAAATCATCAAAGTTTTCATCGTAGATTCGGCTGCCGAAATAGCCCTTGCTTCAGGGAAGCTCTTAGCAGCCAAATCCGCTAGCACTCTTCCTGGAGCCATTTCAATATATAATCTTGTGCCCATTTCATACATAACTTCCGTCGTATCATGCCAACGGACGGGCAGGGCAACACTCGCTGCCAAATCTTCCTTAATATCAGCAGCTTTCCATAATTTCCGAGCTTTACAATTACCTATAAAAGGAACGGACGGGTCCTTTCCTTGCACTTCCGTTATGGTTTTTCGTAATTCACTCGAAACTCCTTCCATAAGAGGACAGTGAGAAGGCACCGTTACATGAAGCATTTTAGTTTTTCTAGCCCCTTTTTTAGATGCTTTTTCAAGAACTTTCTCAATTGCTTTTAAGGTGCCAGAAATCGTTATTTGATCAGGAGAATTTAGATTCGCTACGTACACAGGAGCTGCATCAGTTGATAGTTCATTTACAATAGAGAGAAGCTGATGTTCACGCAGTCCCATCACAACCCCCATACCATAACCATCAGGATAAGCATTTTCCATCAGTTTCCCTCTTTTTTTCACAAGAAGAAGAGCTTCTTTAAAAGATAACACTTCAGATGCAACTGCTGCTCCAAACGCCCCTATAGAATGCCCTCCTACCACGTCTGGCGAGTATCCTTTGTTTTTAAACGACCTAGCCGCAGCCACTCCTGCAATAAAAAGACATATTTGAACATTTTTATTATATTTTAATTTTTCTGACGAATCTAAAGATAATACGTCTTGATTTAAAACCTCACTTGCTTCTTCAAACGTAGTCGCTAATCCCCATTTATTTTTTATATCATGAAGCATACCAGCATATTGTGCACCTTGGCCTGGAAATAGAAATGCAACACTCATCGTGTTTCTCCTTTCGACTTTATATCATCCAAGGAGATAATGGATAATTTTATTATAAAGAACATAGGATCAATAACTCTAATACATATTTCTTATATATCTTATAACTTGAAATCTATATAAAAAGAGATTGAGACATAACAAAATCAATGGAAAAATCCGAACGGGTTAGATTCTCCATTAAGAATCTAACCCGTTCGGATCTTCAACTAAAGTACTTTTAGCTACAGATGAGCCGGAAAATGCGGAAGCACTTCTTCGCCAAGCTCATGTATAACTTCTTCAGCCGGACGCTTGCTATCAAAAAGAGCAAAAAAGAGATGATTAACTCCTATTTCTTTATAAATAGAAAGAAGTTCAATTAATGTATTACGACCTGCTCGAAATCCTAAACGAATTGGCGTTGGCATTTCATTTGGATCTTCTGCCAAATCTAGATGCATAGGTTGTGTAAAAGGTTTAAAAACGCCTGGATGATAGATATCAACCAGTTTCCTCCATTGTGTAATAGCTTCTGCTTGAAAATGGGGATGACGAGGATAATACATCCAGCCGTCCCCATACTGTGCAAACCACTCCATATTTTGCTGACTGTATCCCGTGATCATCGTTGGAATACGTTTCGTTGGCTTAGGAACGACATTTGCTCCTTGAATGGATCCCAAAGCAGACTCGATAGATGGAAATTCTTTATTTAACGCTTCTTCTAAATAATGAAAAGCCTCTGAAAATCGCTTTCCTCTTTCTTCATGAGGAATACCTAACCCTCGAAAATCTGCTTGACGGTCTCCAGAAGATACGCCCATAATCAAACGCTCAGGAAAAAGCTGATCAATGGTTGCCATTTCTTTGGCTACGCGAAGCGGATGGCGCAAAGGCAGCACAATAGCAGATGTACTAAGAGCAATTTCTTTTGTTTGACTGGCCAGATACGTCAAATAAATAAGCATATCATAAATTTGACCCGTGGCTGGATCGCCAAATGATGGATCTTGAAGAAGGACATCGCGGAACCATAAGCTTGTAAATCCATATTATTCTGCAAGCTGCGTGAGCTCTACTTGTTTCTCCATCGTAGGCGTGGCATATTGATAATTTTCAAGCGGCATATGCAAACCTAACGTTAACTCATTCTCCTTGTACATACGACGATACGCCTTATGATGTTGAAATGTAGTCATTTGCTTCCTCTCCCTTTATAGCTAAGAGATCATCGCCTTTTGCGATGATCTCTTGTTTTATTTTGCTTTTGCTTCTATTGAGCGGCTCCATGCTGTTAATAAGACCGCCCCTAAAACCATAACTCCTCCAATCCAAGGAGTATGAACAAGACCAATCGAATCAACAATCAGGCCGCCTACAAAAGAACCAATAGCAATTCCAACGTTAAATGCCGCAATATTAAGCGCAGAGGCTACGTTCACTGCTGAAGGAACATACTTTTCAGCTAAGTTCACGACCAGCACTTGAAGTCCAGGTACGTTCATAAATGCCAATAAGCCCATGGCAAAAATCGTAATTGTTCCCGCTACTTTAAACGATGCAGTAAACGATAAAATAACTAAGATAACTGCTTGAATTAAAAACATCCAAAATAATGCTTTTAACGGGTTTTTATTCGCAGCTTTTCCTCCGATCGTATTTCCGATGGCTACTGCTACACCGTATACCAGCAGTAAGATACTGACCGCGCTTGGTGCGTATCCTGTTAGTTTTTCAAGAATAGGTGCTAAATACGTATAAGCTACAAACGTTCCGCCATATCCTAAGGCAGTAATAGCAAACGATAGTAAAAGCGGCCCGTTTTTCAAAATTTTCAATTGATCACTAAACTTTGCCGGCGGCGCTTCCTTTAAGTTTTTAGGCACTAAAAGAGCACTTGCAATAATGGCAATAACCCCAAGTAACGCTACTCCCCAAAATGTTGCTCTCCAGCCGAAAGCTTGTCCGATAAATGTACCAAGCGGAACACCTGTAACAGTTGCAACTGTTAAACCTGTAAACATTAAAGCAATGGCACTTGCTCGCTTATCTTCTGGCACTAAATCAGCAGCGATAGTCGCACCGATAGAAAAGAAAATCCCGTGTGAAAATGCAGTAATAATTCGTGCTATAAGCAGCAGCCCAAAGCTTGTTGATAAAGCTGCTACTGAGTTTCCTACGATAAAAATAACCATCAATAGCATCAACAGTGATTTTCTGCTCATTTTACTTGTTAAAGCTGTTAATACGGGAGCTCCAAATGCAACTCCCATTGCGTATCCTGAAATTAATAACCCTGCTAGTGTAATGGAAATATTTAAATCATCTGCAAGCGATGATAATAAACCTACTGGAACAAACTCTGTAGTCCCGATTCCAAAGGCGCTAATAGCTAGCGCTAATAGCGGCAAAGCACCGCTTTTTTTACTTTGTTGTGTTTGTGAAAGTGTGTTCACTTCTTAACGCCTCCTGTTCGTTATGATAACTTCTTCATAATAGCTTCTCTTACGGCTAATTAGCTTAGGTACCTTTCATATATTCGCTAACTCGCCATCAACAATTGTTATTATGAGCGATGTAAAACCAAAGAAAAAGTACGCACTTTCAAGTGATATAGGCACCTGGAGGTTACAATAAGCGTAAATACTAAAGTCATGAACTATTGGGTATTCTAAAAAAATGCTTACACCTAGAAAATTTTGCTCTATAGTGATATGATAAACATCAGAAAAAATGCGAAAACATGCATTTGACCGTTATCTCTAGAACAAGGAGAGTTGTTAACGTGAAAAAATATAATATTCCAGTGGAAGCGGCACTAGAAGTCATTGGAGGCAAGTGGAAAGTCGTTATTCTTTGCCACTTAATTAAAGGGACAAAGCGCCCTGGAGAATTAAAAAGAATTATGCCGCGCGTTACGCAAAAAGTATTAACGCAGCAGCTTCGAGAACTTGAAGCAGACGGCATCATTGTTAGAAAAATGTACAATGAAATGCCGCCTCGAGTAGAATACTCTTTAACAGATTACGGATGGTCTTTAAAAAGCATTCTTGATTCATTATGCTCTTGGGGAGAACATCATATTGAAAAAACGTATCCTGATAAAGAAGCTGTACTTATGCAGCCTGTAGAAGAAGTCACTGTTTCTAATTAAAAAAGCTGACTAGATAGTCAGCTTTTTCATTCCCTTACTTTCTTTGTTTTTTCAGATGATGTATATATTCAGGAGGAACCCATATGACAGAACAACTTAAAAAGAAAATTAGTCTTCAAGATGCTATCAAACAGCAGCTTGCTAATAAGAAAAATCAATCTTCAAGTAAAGCTCAAAATAGCAGCACCAATCAAGCAACCAAAAAGCTGACGAGTCAACAAACAAAAAAAACGAATAATCAGCGAAAGAGAACAGGTGTATAATGAACGGACAAAATAGAAAAGACGTAGCTCCTGGAATTGAAGTCGACATTGTTTTAAAAGCAGATCAGCGTTCTGGAAAACTTACACACGGAACGGTCAAAGACATTCTGACCAATTCAAGCTTTCACCCACACGGCATCAAAGTCCGTTTAACAGATGGACAAGTCGGACGCATAAAAGAAATTTACCCAAATTAAAAAAGCATGTATTCTACATGCTTTTTTAATTTACACTTCAAATAAATCTACTTATCATTTCCTACTTTTGTTAAAATAAAGAAGCACTGTCGTCCCCTTTCTTTCCTTTGGGAATTCACGCAAGGAAGAAAAAGGTGGTGGATAGTCTGAGACGAATCCTCAAGTCATTTTTCCTAGATGCTGAGAATGTTCAGCTCCTAACGGCTTACGTAGAGCTTTTAGGAGCCATAGTCGCTCTTATTTTGCTATTTTTCCAGTAGTAAAATAAGTAATCACCGATAAGTATCGTCTAAAAGGTTCTTCATCCATAAGGCTCGTGTGCTGATTGTCTTTAGGGAATCGTGTTTGGCGGCACTTCCCTATAGTAAAAAGACAGCTTCCTTGCAGAAATGGACAAGGTGTAATCAACTACGGCCGATTATGGGTGCGGGACCTTTTTCTTTATTAGTCTATGTCTTTTTTTTACTTCCCATACACAAAAATAAAAAAACCTCCGAGTTGGCGGTCTCGAAGGTTTTTTCTAGTGAATCGTTTTCGACAAATCCTCATCCAGGCTAACAAGGTTCAGATCTAATAAGATTATGTGATGAATTTCTTCACCTTACAAGTTACACTTGTCAAAGCTAAGAATTCATTCGCTTGTTAAGAATAACTGAACGTGCGCTCCAGATTGTCATTTTTCCTAGCCTCAGTATATCATACTTATTGAAAACAGGTAAAAAAAGTGTTCGACAAAGCTTGTTAGCAACTCTTCACCTATGTCATATTTTTCAAAACAAAAAACATTTTACAAATATGAAGGAATTTCATACTATTAGATAAAAGATAAAACATAGAAGATAGAAGTATTCTGACTTGGAGAGGATTTCAATGAAGCAGCCTCAGTTAGAAAAAGAAATTCGAGCCTTACAATCAGATATTTACCAATTAGCTAAAAAAACAAGCAGCTATTCTCACGGTGAGATTTTAAAATTAAGTCAAAAGCTAGATCAAAAAATTGTTAGTTACCAAAAGCTTTTTAACCATACCAAATAAGAGCCGCGTTGGACTTTCACTTGCTATCCCTCAAGTACCATAAACCTACAAATAAAACAGATATGTTTTATTCGCAATAGGTACATCTCTGCTTCCCTAATTAATAGGGAAGTTTTTTATTTAGAAAATTAAAACCTTCTCCTTTCCTTAGGTTAGTTGTCATACAAATTGGGTATTCAATCAGTAGGCCTTAAAACCTATCTAAGAAACATAAAGGAGAGAATGCATGATGAGTAATGCTGATACTGCCGAAACAAAAAAAGGCGCTGACTTACTAGTAGAAAGTTTGGCAAGTCAGAATGTGCCTTATATTTTTGGCATTCCAGGAGCCAAAATTGATGGCGTATTTGATATTTTGAAAGAAAAAGGACCAGAAGTAATTGTTTGCCGCCATGAACAAAATGCTGCGTTTATGGCAGCTGCTATGGGAAGACTGACAGGTACGCCGGGCGTTTGCCTTGTCACATCAGGTCCAGGTGCCGCTAACTTAGCCACTGGCCTTGTGACTGCTACTTCTGAAGGTGACCCAGTAGTAGCCCTAGCAGGAGCCGTTCCAAGAGCAGATCGATTAAAAAAGACGCATCAATCAATGGATAATGAAGGACTATTTAAATCTATCGCCAAATTCAGCGTTGAGGTAGAAGACGCTGCAAACGTTCCAGAAGTGATAACAGACGCCTTTCGCGAAGCTGTTTCTTCTCCTTCAGGAGCATCTTTTGTCAGCTTGCCGCAGGATGTAATGGATAGCGAAACATCAGCTTCCACTCTATCCGTTTTAAAAGCTCCTACGATTGGGACTGCCAATTTAGACGCTGTTGCCCAAGCTATACACACTATTCGCACAGCAAAACTACCTGTCTTGCTTTTAGGTATGAGAGCAAGTAAATCTAAAGCAGTGGAATCAATCCGTCAACTTATAGCAGAACATGACCTTCCTGTGGTGGAAACGTTCCAAGGTGCGGGAGCTGTTTCAAGAGAGCTTGAAACCCACTTTTTTGGGCGAGTAGGTCTTTTTCGCAATCAGCCTGGAGACGTCTTATTGAAGCATGCTGACGTCGTCTTAACAATCGGATATGACCCAGTTGAATACCCTCCTTCTCTTTGGAACTCAGAAAGTCAAAGAAGCATTATTCATTTAGATGATTTACAAGCACAAGCTGACCACCATTATCAGCCGGAAATTGAGTTAGTAGGGGATATTCCAAGCACAATTGACATATTAGCGGATAAACTCCCACATTTAATACGTTCAAAAGAAAGTGCTTCTTTTTTAAAAACGCTAAAAAGTAAACTTGAACAACCTGACGATCAGTACGAGTTTTCTAATGACACTCACCTTCATCCCCTACAATTAATTGAAGCTCTGCAGAACTTTATTGAAGATGATACTACCATCACATGTGACGTTGGTTCGCATTACATATGGATGGCTCGTTATTTTCGTTCCTATGAACCTCAGCATTTACTATTCAGCAACGGTATGCAGACACTAGGTGTTGCTTTGCCTTGGGCTATTTCAGCTGCACTCGTTCGCCCCCATAAAAAAGTTCTGTCTATGTCTGGAGACGGCGGTTTTTTATTTTCAGCTATGGAGCTCGAGACAGCCGTTCGATTAAACTTACCAATTGTTCACATTATATGGAACGATCAAACCTACGATATGGTTGGCTTTCAACAGCAGATTAAATATGGTCGAAAATCTGCAGTAGAGTTTGGCAGTGTAGACTTTGTTACGCTTGCTGAAAGTTTTGGTGCCAAAGGATTTAGAGTTAACTCACCAGAAGAATTTTCGGACACTCTAGCAAGCGCTTTTCGTGAACAAGGCCCAGTTATCATCGATGTTCCTGTAGATTATAAAGATAATGAAAAATTAAATACACAGCTACTGCCAGATCAAATTAACTGAAAGGACTGAGTAAAGAATGAGCAATAAAGAAAAATTAACGATTCACCAAACTTCCACCATGATCGCTTTATTAGACGGAGTATTTGACGGTGTTGTCACATACAAGGATTTAGCTAAGAAAGGTGATTTCGGCATCGGTACGTTTAATCAATTGGACGGTGAAATGATTGCCTTTGACGGAGAATTTTATCATATTGCTGATGGGAAAGCCGCGCCTATTGGCGAAGATGCAAAAACACCTTTTGCCATTATGACAACCTTTTATGAAGATATCTCTTATCGTGTAGAAAAGGAAATGAATCGTGAACAACTAGAAACCTTAATGAACGAGCTTATTCCTAGCCCGAATTTATTCTATGCAGTTCGCATTGACGGGAAGTTTAAAGAAGTAAAAACGCGCACGGTTGCAAAGCAAGAGAAGCCCTATCCTTCTATGGTAGATGCGGCTGCTGATCAGCCTACATTTACATCTTCAGATGTAAATGGAACACTAGCAGGTTTTTATACGCCAGAATATTCTTCAGGCATCGGTGTTCCCGGCTACCACCTGCACTTTATTGATGAATATAAAAAAGAAGGGGGACATGTTTTAGATGTCTCTGTTCAGGATGTTACAATTCAAATCTGCAAAAAAACGAAATTAAATCTCAATTTATCGGAAACAAGTGAATTTTTAAATGCTAATTTAGAAGACCATGATGTAGAAGAAGAAATTGCGACGACTGAATAAACAACGATACTTTTACTGATAAAAAAACGCTCATCGTCATGCATGACGATGAGCATTTTTTATTTAATCGCGTTCAGGCTTCATTTCTAGCACAACACAGAAACCTTCCGCCTATACGTAAAAAGAGCCTGTGTCTTTTAAAACATAGAAAAATGGTATTTCAGTCTCTTTTAGACATCTAGCCATTCGATCCTTAAAGTTATCTAATTTAATTATATTTTTTGCTTCTTCTAACGTAAAATATCCCACATCCTGCGTTTCATTGGAGACAGAAATTTCCCCGCTAATCGCTTTTCCCTTTAATAAAATAACAGTAGTAGATCGTTTAACATCTTGTTCTACTCCTAGAAAGTTGGTCACTTCAATAACAATTCCAGATTCTTCTTTAACTTCTCGTATCCCCGCATCTTTTATTGATTCACCTGCTTCAACAAAACCGCCTGGAAATTCCCATCCCCGTCTATGGTTCTTGACTAGAAGCACGTGATGATCTTGATTTACCACCATAACTGCTACAGCTAATTTTTGATTCAACTTTTTCTCACTCTCCTTTTAGACCGTTAAGATATTGTTCAAGAAGATGAAGAAACCTTTCTATATCTCTATATGTGATATCACCAATATTTGCTATTCGAAACGTTTCTAATTTATCAATTTTACCAGGATAAATGGTGAATCCTTGTTTATAAAAAAAATCATGCATAATATCAAAATTATACTTTTTATCGGAAGGCTCGAGGATAGAGGTAATAATTTTAGAATGATGTGTTTCAGGAACCAAATAGGTTAACCCAAGCTGAGTAATTCCATCCGTTAAAGTAGTCCATGATTTTGAGTAGCGTTCATATCGTTTCTCAATTCCTTCCCACTGAGTTTCTATAATTGCCTGCTTTAAGGCGTACATAGTCTGAACAGGAGGAGTAAAACGCAATTGTTTATTCATTTGGAAATATCGATACTGATCATATAAATGAAGATAAAGGTTACGAGGCTTTATTTGCTCCGTTTTTTCTAACCGGTCTTTATTTGCTATAACAAACGACACGCCTGCCATTCCTTGAAGGTTCTTATTTGCACTTGCGGCCAGATAGCTTATATTCATTTTTTGCATGTCAATTGGAACAGCTGCATACGAACTCATTGCATCCACAATCATTTCGATATTTTTCACTGCACAAAATTCCCCAATTTTTTCAATATCATTAAGAAGCCCCGTGGAAGTTTCACAGTGAACAAGCGCCAGATAAGAAACGTTCGTTGAAATCTTTTTTATAAAAATTTCTAAGTTGTTCATATCAATAGCCTGCTCGGCGGAGCTTTTATATTCTAAATAATTCAGTCCATAAATTTCAGCGATTTTACACATTCTTTCACCGTATGGACCATTATTGATAATAACAACCGTACCGTTATCAATTACGGAACTTAAAATCGATTCCACTGCCGCCGTTCCAGATCCGCCGAATAATACCGTAGTATACTTTTCTGGATTCCCCACAAATTTTGTTAGTTCAGCAGAGATAAATTCCATCGTCTCTCCAAATTCTTTTTCTCTCGGGCAAATGTCTTCCACTATTTGAGCATATTTGACGGTATCTGTTGTAGTTGCTGGTCCGGGGTTTAGGAGTATATTTCTCTTAACTGTATGCGTAATACCTTCTCGAGCTTTAATAATCGGATAAACAATAGCAGTTGCTCTTGCCCAGTGATCTTCATCATCCACTTCACACCATGCCAAATTATCTAGTTTATGAACATATACATTTGCTTTTTCGGAAATTTTAACGAGGCCATATTCATAATCGATCGTTTGATTAAACTGGAACAGCGTATTTGCTTCATCACAAAGTCTCTGAAATGTAGCATAAGAGAGTTTAGTTAAACCAACTAGTTCTGCATAGATACTATTCAACTCTTCTTTTTGTTTTGACATATTCTTAAGGTTATTATTTTCATCAGCTTCAATATAAACTTCATCGCCAGCACCGTTCAATTTACTTGCTAGTATGACATCTGATCTTGAATGGTTTACTAATGTTTCCAACGCATTCTTTTCATAAATTACATCTGATTCCAATAGTAAAAAATCTTCTTTAATATAATTTTTAAATTGATACAGCGTAAACAGGCTTCCCGTTGTTTCGTATCTAGAATTATAAACACATTTTATTTGAGGATATCTAACCATTAGCTTTTCATATTCTTCTTTCATATATCCTGTTCCAATAAAAATCGTCTTGACTCCTGCTTTTATTAACTTCGAAATGGAATGTTCAATAATCGATTTTTCATCAATCATCAAAAAACCTTTAGGGCGGTTTCCAGCTCTTTTACGAATCCTGCTCCCCATCCCTGCAGCTAGAATAACAGCTGTTTTAATCATCTAAAAACACCTGCAGTCTTTCTCTGACTTCATAAGGCTTCATTTCAGGACGCCCCAGGTTCTTTTTAGATCCTTTCGCTATTTTAAGATATAAAAACGTTAATTTTTTATTACTTTTCCACTGTTTGATGTACGTCTCTAACTCATGTAAGTTATGAACATGAATAGAATTTTGATACCCACAGGAAGAAGCAATATCTACAAAATTAATGTTATGAGAGACCGTATGTTGTCCCCCTGTAGAATCATGGGTTTGATTGTCTAAAAGAATGTGTAATAAATTTGCTGGACAGTAGTATCCGTTGGTTGCTAGATTTCCCATGCGCATAAGCAACGCTCCGTCTCCATCAATTGTAATGATGTTCTTTTCATTTCTGCTCAAAGCTAAGCCTAAACCAATGGAACTAACGCACCCCATAGATCCAACCATATAAAAATTATTTCTTGCGTCTTCTATTTCGTAAAGCTCTCTTCCTGTTTTTCCTGTAGCGGCCAATTGAATAGTATCGTTGTCTTTTAATGAATTAACTACTTGTAATGCCTCATACCTTGAAGGTAACTCGTCGGTTGTTATCTGTTCACTTCTCATTTTAGGAGTAATGTTTTTCATTGATTTTTCTAAAAGCTTAACTGGCTCAAACGTTCCTTTTTTTACAATAAAGAAGTAGCTTTCATTATTTTCAACAGCTTGATTAGCCCGCTGTAATTGTTTTTTAACTTCCGTAAAATCAAAAGACAAATATTCCCATTTTATTTTCATCGTATTTAGCAGGGCAGGAGTAATTTCTCCCATTAATTCATGCTGCGGTTCATCTGGACATCCAGGTTCTCCGCGAAAACTGACAAATCCAAGGACAGGAATTTTAAACGGATGAATAAGAGAGGTTAAAGGGGAAACAGCATTTGCTAATCCGGAGTTCTGCATTAAAACAACCGCTTTGTTGCCAGCAATTGATGCGCCAGCAGCAATCGCTACCGCTTCTCCTTCGTTTGCTGCTGCAACATATTCACATTCGTTGATAGCGTAGTTAATAAGATGTTTAAGATAGGAACAAGGAACCCCGCTATAAAATTGAAAACCTAGTTTTTTTAATTGAGTTCCAAATACGGACGTACTAATCATTTTTCCCACCATCTTTTTGAATCTTTGTATACGTTTCGGTATCTATCCATGACCCCATTGTATATTTAACAGCAACCGGGTGAATTAGATTAACATAATTAAAGAAATCAGAAAACGTGAGCTGAGCAAAATCTTTTCTTTGTGCCAATTCTTCCAAAGCTTTTTTTACAACCTCAGTGCCTTTTGCGGAAACTTTCCAAAGACCAATGAATTCACCGTGAATGTTGTTAGAGTTTGGATTGCACGACATTTGAATCAAGTCTACTGTTTTGGAATACAGCTGCTTGGAATAGGGAAGTTTAGCAGTTACATAAGATGTTTGATTCCCTTTTAACTCATAATCAGCTCCTGCTACGATAGTGATATCGCCACTTTGATGAATTAACTCCTCAAAAACATGTGTTTTATATACGATGTTACTATCGCTTATTAAAGTAGCCGTTCCTAACTTATCTCTTGCAGCATAGAGATGATATAATTCTCCTTTATTAGGAAACGCCTTATCTTCCATAGCTTTGTTGGAACCTACTTTTATACTATTTGTCACGCCGACTTTTTTTAACTGATTTATCTGCTCAGTTATCAAAGCTTCATTTGCTGATTCTTTTACCAGAATCATAGCGTTCGTGCTATGATTGGCAGAGCTTAAATAAAGTTTCTCTGCGATGTCGAGCTCTTCAGCTTTTTGAAGACGGAAAACTTCCTCAAGCGGAGAGACATTTTTTTCTACGTTAATCAAACTTTTATCGTAATAAATCTGAGCGGACGTTTTTTGCATAGCTGTAATGGAAGATCTTAAGTTATGGTTGGCCCAAATGCTCAACCTAATTCCTAAATCACTAAATTTATCAGTTGGAACTGAATAATATTTGGTTGGAACAATAATAACCGGAAGCCTGTTTCCCCACTCTTTCATAAAAGCTTCAATCTCTGTCATATCTGACCTTTTACTATGAATCAAAACGGCGTCGGTTCCCGCTTGGCGATAAGCTTCTGCACGTTTTAAAGCTTCCTTCAGCCCCCACCCTGCAATAAAAGCTTCTACACGCGATACCACTACAAAATCTTCGTCATTTTGGCTATCTTTCATTGCTTTGATTTTGCCGCAAAATTCATTAATATCTGCAAGCGGCTGTGCTTCACCTTTAATAAATGAGTTTGTTTTTGGAAACAATTTATCTTCAATACATACGCCTGGAATGTCTCGCTGCTCCAATTTCTTAACTAATCTTCTTGCATTATTAAAGTTCCCATAGCCTGTATCACCATCAAGAAGAATTGGAATGGACGTTGCGTCACTCATAAACTCTAAGATGTCTAATACCTGTGTCCATGAAGCCTCGTTATTATCTCTTACACCCAGTGCTGCAGATAATGACAGGCCGCTGGCCCATATCCCTTTGAACCCTGCTTCTTCTACAATCTTTGCAGATAGCGCACTGTGAGCCTCCATAATAAACTCTAGCTGTTTACTTTCTATCAACTCTCTTAGCTGTTTAGTCTTCTTCATGTCTATCCTCCTTTTACTCTTCGTTGTCTGGAATAAGTTTATTTCTTAATTCCTTAAAAGTAGGTTTTGTCATAACACGGTGCGTTACTTTTAATAAAATTATTGTATCTTCATTTAAATATGGCGCTAGCACATTGTATACTTCATCACCAGTCTTACAAAAATAGACTTTATTAGGGTCCATTCCACATTTTAAAGCTCCTGTCCCAATAGCTTTTGCTTCTTCTCCTACTACCACTAAAATATCAATCTTTGATTCCGCTGCTTTTTTTCCCATATCTTCATATTGTTTAATTGCATAAGGTCCTTCTCCTAGCTGAGGCATGTAACCTAATAAAGCAATAGATTGTTTCTCTTTTGACATATCACTAAGAACTCCGAGAGCTGTAGCCATCGATAAAGGTGAAGAGTTCCATGTATCATTAATTACCGTACATTCATTCATTCCTCTTTTAAATTCCAAATGTTCTTCTACTTGTTCAAACAAGCTAAGTCTTTGTATCGCAACGGAAATATCAACGCCCGCATAAAATACTGCAGCAATGGCAGCCAGTGCATTATACACATTATGTTCACCATATCCAGGGATAAAAGCATCGTATTCTTTGTTTTGGTACTTTAAAGTAAAAGCCATTCCTCCATTAGCATATTTAATATCTTTTGCTTGAAATTGTGAACTATCATTTTTACCTATATATACAACATTTTGAAGATGACTAACATCAAGCACTCTCTTAATATTTTCATCATCTGCGTTTAAAATCAAAATGCCGCTGTTTGGATCTAAGCCTTCTACAATTTCGGCTTTTGCTTTCATATATTCTTCAGGTGTTTCACAATCAGCGAGATGGTGCACGCCTATATTTAATAGAATTCGTATTTGTGGCTGAAAGTAGCGACACGCAACTTTTAAATAGCCCGGATAAGCGACAGGCATTTCAAAAACAGCTGCTTCTGTCGTATCATCAATACCTGTTAAATAACGTAGATTTACAGACATAGAATTCATACTCATCCACGTAGCTTTCACTTTATAATCTTCAATTAATATTTGTCGGATCATCTCTTTTGTGGTCGTTTTTCCACAAGTTCCTGTAACACCAATAACAGGAAGATCAAAAAGCCCTCGGTAGTATTCGATAAATTTCCAATAAGCCTCTTCTAATTGAGCTGTTTTAACAAGAATAATATTTCCCTCTAAGTTCGTGCACAGCTCAGGGTGATCTGTTATAACGACAATTGAATGATTTTCTTTCCAATACTTCCCTCTAATCGGTTCTCTATCTAAATGAAAGATGAGTGTATGATCCTCTATATCCTTTTTAGCGTAGTTTATAGCATGTTTAATAACAGGATTTCCTGATCCATAACAAAGGTCTCCCCCCGTTTGTTTAAGGATTTCATTTAATGTGAAGTGCTTCATGTTAAATCCTCCTTTTCTTCTTCGTAACCAGCCAGTGAAGACGCATAATTAAGCAGACGAATCCCCGCCAAAGTACGCAGCTTGTAGGCTCTAATTTGTGAGAATAGACTATCTGGTTTTGCATTTATTTCAAGTAACTTTATGGAACCGTACTGATCTATACATAAATCTACCGCCAGCTCCCCAAAAGGACCTACTTTCTCCTCTACTGTTGCAACAATATTTTTAGATATTTTAGCTAATTGGTTTATAATGAGTCTTCTGTCTGTTGGATCAGGATATAAACTGTTTAATATTTTACTGAGGCGCATATTCGTTTCAGAATCTTCCGTTAGCACATCTTCACCGGTGAGACGCGCAACCATACCCGTTCGAAGCCAAATTTGCTTTTCATTTTTTTGCATATAAACCCGTATTTCTAAATTTTTATCTTTATGCTGTTTTCTGCGAATTCCTTCTTGAACAAGATAAGGATTGTTTTTCATCAAAGGAGAGAGCAAAGTAAATAATTCTTCCATATTACTGAATTGATGCAGCTCTTTTTTATTAAGATCAAACCAAAAGATGCCTGTTGGTCGGCGAACGATACGCATGACTCCTTTACTTAAGGCTCCGCCAAGCGGTTTTAAATAAACTTCTCCGTAGCTATCAAGCATTTCTGCAATGTCAGCAGAATTTTGTACGAGACGTGACTCTGGAAGAAATTCTTCATATTCTTTCATAAGAAGTTCATATGTTGCCCACTTATCTCCCGTAAGCTGAAACAAATTTGAAGAATTAACAAAAGGAATTTTATAAATCGCCTGGAGTTTTGCCCTTACTTCATCTATTAAAATATTCTTTCTACCATCTATGAAATAACGGTCATAAATAACAGCAGGAAAAGGAAAAAGCCCTTCACCGTTAATGGTTGTTCCTTTAACCAATTTTTTCTCCCAATCAATATCTTCGGGTTCAAACACATATACAAGCATTCGCTTTTCAGTTGCTAAGCGACATAGATGATGAAAATAGGTTGTTTGTCTTTCAAAAGGACGGTTAGCAAGAATGCCAATGATAGGACCTAAAGTTATGATGCCTTCTGAAGCTGATAGCTTGGGGCACCAATCTTTCGGGAGAGATAGTTTATCACGGAGAGATTTAGAGAGTTGAACCATATTTGGATGGCGAAATGAAAAAGGATAAGAATGAACAGTTGCAGTTGATATTGCCTTTCCTGCACTAACAATCGTAGACTGCCCCTCTTTGAGGCCGTATTTTAAACGCAGCTTTTTGGGGATTTGAATAATATGTCCGCGGTCATAGATTTCTTTAGAAATCTTTACATTCCAATTCCTACGAATATCCTTTGATTCATCACAAGGAATTTCTTTTTCTATCATTTCAAATAGAAAAGATAGTTCATTTTGATAGTGTGGATAGCTGGATGTTTTCATAAGATTGGCTTTGATATCTTTCCACATTCGTTTAAGAAAGATTTTATTCCCTTGATAGTAGGCACGCTGCGTAAGTGGATGAAATAAAAATTCGCTTTTTAATTCATGATGATGGGTAGCAACTAGCTGAGCAAGAGCTAAAGTGGAGAGAGTAATTCTAGGGTCGATAATCCAAGAGCTTAAAGTTAAATACTCAAATCCATACGGTTTCTCACGATAGCGTCCAAGACCTCCATGGTTCGTTTTCCGTCTGAGTTTAGCGGTCTTAGATTCTTCTATCAGCGCTACGGGAATAGCAAGGTAGTGGTCAAGAGCTCTTAATAAGGATAAAGAAAGCGGAATGCCAAAATGAATATGTCCTCCACATTGATACCCTGAAAACGGCATGCTGCCTGCCTGAAAATGAATATTTTCATATGGTACCTGTGCAGATGCTTTTTCTATTAATTTTTGAATATTCTCAAATAGTTCTGTTGATGAATTCGCTTTTTCAGGCCTAACTTCTACTAATGCATACTCACCGCTATCTTGCTCTATTTGTCTTTCATCACAGCCTATCGGACCTTCAACAGAAAAAAAAGTAGAAGCTGGTAGAAGCTCTCCATCACAACTTAACATAAACTCAACGTCAGCACCCATGCTAAAAGGAACACTAGGCTTTAATGGATTTTCTATCCATTCACTTTCTGATGAGTTAATATCTGTGACGATACACTCTCCATTTTCTAATACCCCCATTTTGACAAAGCCACTTTTAGCTCCCGTTACATAAAGCGCTCGAATGGCTATGCTTACCAACATTTCCGGTACATCCATGCTGTTTATCTGTTCTAATTTCCAGCCGAAGGCTTTTGTTCGAATGGGTATTTCATTAAATACAACGTGTTCACTAGTAACTACTTGTACTGATTTTACGTTCAGCCCTTCCACTTCTAGGAAATATTCTCTGTCTATTGCATACATTTTCGTAAAATAATCATATCCTTCATATATTGCTTGATCCTTTGTATTTACGATGACAATATCTCTTCCGCTATGGTGACCATACTTCCTCCCTATCACTGGATATGAACAGGTTTTGGGGTCAACTAATTCAACAGACGGTATATTATTCAGATTAAGAGTTTGCAACGTCATTTCTTTATCAGATAATATCCCTAACTCTTCTCTCATTGGATCCATTTTAAAGCCTCCTAATTAGAACTTTCTATCGTATTTTGCTACTTTAATGCCCTATAACAATAATCAGCTACTCCTATAGTATGTAAATATACAAAATACTCCTGTACATTTATCTATTTATTTCCACCATCTCTAAAAACTTTTTATGTATGTATTTAACACGTGTACTAATTCACCGATTTTATTTTTACTGCATTTATTATAGAAAGGATAGATTTCAAACGATATAAAAGGAGAAATAGTCAATGACATTAAAATTCATTCATGGAAACTACTTAAAATACAACAAAGGAAATGGTTTTATAAGCTGTCATGTGGATGCACTTCATGCAGAACCACCCGCTGCTGATTTATTTACGGATAAAATTGTAGAAAATTTAGTCAAGAAAACAGGATGTGCAGGAATCGTTAGTACGATTTCCAGAACCATAGCAGATTTAAATAGAAATCTAAATGAAACAAACCATGAGGGGATACATGAATATAGAAGAACAATCCAAGAAATTGTTAAATCTTTAAAAATAATAGATAGTAATAATTTCCTTTTAACACCCTATTTGCATTTATCTTTTCATGGAATGAAGGACATACATTACGGGCCTCATGCAATTGAAGTGGGGACTTTATATGGACAATCTTGCTCAAAGGAAGTTAAAGATTGGTTCCAACAGGAGCTGACTAAAAAATCTGAAGATTCGTTCCCGAAAATCCATGTAATATTTGATAATAAATTTGTTGGAAACGAATCAATTGCCTTTCACAGACAAGGTGACAATAGCCGCTATCTAGGTTACAGTCATAATTTTAATACATTTCAAATTGAATTATCCCGGACTCTGCGCAGCAAACACAGAACTACTATAACAAAGATATTTTCCGAGATTATTGATGACTTTCAACAAACATTCGTCGCTACTTAGTTTTTAGGAATCTTTTCCGTCTACTATTTCTTTTATATATTTAGGTAAAACAAATGATGCACGGAAAATTTCAGGATCAATATATTGAGTATCTGTATGCTGTAGCTTCGTCAAATCGGCCTGAAGAGGATCCATTTTTTTAGAAGCAATCGTAAAACTCCAAATGCCGCAAGGGAAAAGAGGTATAGCCACTAAATATGTGCGGACAATTGGAAATAGCTCCTTTAAATTTTTAATTGTGCCTTGTAATGTAGAAGTATTGTAGTAAGGAGATCCTGATTGAAAAACAACTACGCCATCATCTTTAAGGCTGTTGTAGACATATTGATAAAAATCAGGTTGAAATAGTTTTTTTCCCGGTCCAACAGGGTCAGGCCGATCAATTATGAGAACATCATAAACTCCCTTTTGTTCTTGAATCCAATCTATTCCATCGCGATGTATCATATTGAGCCTAGTTTCACCATCATAACAAGAAGCCGGAGTTAGCCATGTGCGGCAGATTTCTGTAACTTTTGGATCGATTTCGACTATATCAATTTGTTGAATTCCGTCATACTTCATGGCCTCCCGTGCAGGACCACAGTCTCCTCCGCCAATCATCGCAACTTTTTTAGGATTTGAATGCGTTATAATCGGCACATGGCTAATCATTTCATTATAAATAAACCCTTCTCCTGTTGAAATTTGTGGAGTACCATCTAGCACCAACATTTTCCCATACCATTTTGTATCCACAATACTGATTTGTTGATAGGAAGATTGCTCATAGTGAAGCAGACTTTTTACTTTATACCCCATTTTCACTCTAGCCTGTCCAACGTAACTCCATATCCAGAGAACTCCATTATCATCCTTTTTATAACCTGAAAGAGGATGCTTTTCTGTCACTTTTTCCACCTTCTATTTCAAAAATTTGTGTTCTATATAAAATATGAATTATTTTTTATTTCGCTATAATTCGATAGCACAAATTTATAGATGCTTACTCTATTAATCTCTTCTAATTTCAATTTTCCTTCCATTCTTTCGACAATATTTCTACTTACTGTTTCTTTCAAAGCTTTTTAACCGTTTCTTCATCAGCACTTAGATAGAGTGTAAGTCTAAGTTATCTCTCCACTTTTATCTGGGTCCGTTCTTCAGTAAAAGTACGGAAGAAAACCTAACACAGAATGATACATAAGAAAGAAAGCGTAGTATCATAATTACCATATTGCAACAGCTTTACGCTGGATATAAAAAAGGAGGTTTTTAAGTAATGTTTTCTAAACGGCCCTTATCTGTACTTCTTATCTCGACTTTATCTATGATTATTGCTTTTTCAGTATGGTCTGTCTTCGCACCTATCGCTGCAGATATTCAAGTAATGTATTCATTAACCAATGCTGAAAAAAGTGTCTTAATTGCCACTCCCGTCTTATTAGGTTCCCTCATGCGAATTCCGATGGGGATTTTAACAGATCGCTTCGGGGGAAGAAAAGTCTATTCTTTGACTATGCTGGCTCTTTTACTCCCTACCATTTGTGCAGGCTTTACTCATTCTTATTCTATGCTGCTCTTTTGGGCATTTTTTATCGGCATGGCTGGAACAACATTTGCTATTTCCATTACATATGTCTCTAAATGGTATTCACCTCAAAAGCAAGGTTTTATTTTAGGAATTGCCGGGATGGGCAACTTAGGATCGGCGGTAGCAAGCTTTAGTATTCCACTTATCTTTTCTTCTTTTGGCTTGCCTTGGGTATTTTGGAGTTTAGCAATTGCGGTAGCCTTAATGGCTCTTTTATTATGGGTAGGAACTTCAGACCACCCTTCTGCTGCTTCCCCCAATACGCTGCAGGAATCTTTATCGGTATTAAAATTTAAAGAAACGTGGTTTTTATCCGTTTTCTATTTTTTAACATTTGGTGGATTTGTAACGTTCAGCATCTATCTTCCTACCATTTTGCATGATCAATTTAATGCTTCAACTGTAGACAGTGGACTGAAAACAGCTGTATTTGTCGTGCTAGCAACATTTGTACGGCCTCTTGGAGGATATTTATCGGATGTCTTCGGAGCAAAAAAAGTACTCACCTTCGTCTTTACCGGAATGCTACTAATAGGGTTATTTATTGCATTTACCATCACTGCCTTCTCCCTATTTAGCGTAGGTTGTTTACTTGCAGCCATTACTCTTGGTATCGGAAATGGAGCTGTTTTTAAAATGGTTCCATCTGTTTCAACAGGAAATATTGGAGCTGTTACCGGGATCGTAGGAGCATTTGGAGGAGTAGGCGGCTTCTTTCCTCCTATTGTGCTAGGCTTTATAAAAGATACAAGCGGAGATTACGTTGTCGGTTTTTCCTTACTAGCGCTTTTTGCCCTATTCTGTCTCTTTCTAAATTATTCTGGATTCAAAAAACAAAATGTACGTATTAACCAAAAGCACCTTGCCTGATTCCATGCAAAAAGCCTCTTTTTTCAAGAGGCTTTTTTGCATCAGCATTTTTAATAGCTGCTTCTTTTTACAGAAGGGCTAATCTTCACAGCACTTACTTTAAACCCCGGCATCTTACAGGCGGGATCTAATTTCTCAGAAACAAGGTTATTAACATTTTGAGAATCCGCCCAGTGAAAAGGAACAAATACGGTATCTGGCCGAATGCCCTCTGAAAATTTGCTTCTTACCACAATCCTTCCATATGAAGATTCAATTTGTACTAATTCTTGATTCAAAATTTCATATTTTTTCGCTGTTAAAGGGTGGATTTCCATAAAAGATTCGAAATTTCTAGCAGATAAAGACGCACTTTTTCGCGTTTGTACACCCGTTAAATAGTGCGACATCACTCTCCCCGTTGTTAAATAGAGAGGATATTTTTCCGTTATTTTTGCTTTAGGTACAATAGCTTGATTCGAGACAGGGACCATCATCGCTTTTCCATCACTATGAGCAAAACGCGTTTCAAACAGGCGCTCGGTTCCTTTATCTGTTAAGCTTCTGCATGGCCATAAAATTCCTTTTTCCTCTCGTAATCGTTCGTACGTAATACCAGAGTAATCCGCGATCCCTCCTTTACTTGCTATTCGTAGTTCATTAAATATTTCTTCAGCTGATGAAAATGAAAAATGTTCCTCTTTCCCTAAAGCTTTAGCAATTTCACATAGTATTTCCCAGTCGTGTTTGATTTCGCCGCCGCATGGAAAGCTAGCTTCGCGTAATGTAACTCTTCCCTCTACATTTGTCATGGTTCCTTCATCTTCCAAGTAGGAAGATGCTGGTAAGATCAAGTTTGCTAATTTTGCCGTTTCTGATTCAAACATATCTGCTACCACTAGAAATTCAAGCTTTTCAAAAGCCTTCTTAACAAAATTAGCATTTGGATTTGAAACTGTTGGATTTGAACACATCAAAAACAGCCCTTTAATCTCACCATCATGAATTTTTTCAATCATCTCATATGCAGAAACACCTTTTCTAGGAAGATCTTTCTCCTCTATGTTCCACACATCTGCTATATACATCCGGTGCTCATGATTTTCGATTGAACGGTAGCCTGGAAGCTGATCCGCTTTTTGACCATGCTCCCGGGCTCCTTGCCCATTTCCTTGACCGGTAATAGCCCCATATCCGCAGCGAGGTTTACCGATTTTCCCAACGGAAAGTAGAATATTCAAAAAATTTTGCACCGCAGCACTTCCGTCTGTTTGCTGCTCTACCCCTCTAGCAGTAAAAATCATTCCCGTTTTTCTTTGACCAAACATACGGGCAGCTTGGTACATCTCTTCAAGTGGCACTCCCGTTATTTCTTCAATGATATTAAATTCTAGAGACGCCACATATTGAATTACTTCTTCAAATCCATTGACACGTTCTTGTAGAAATCGTTCATCTAGATAATTTTCTTCGATAAGGATCTTCAAGATTCCATTGGCTAATGCCGCATCGCTCCCCGGCTTAAGTTTCAAGTGTAAATCAGCTATTTTAGTTGTAGCGGTTTCTCTTGGATCAATTGCAATAATAAAGGCTCCGTTTTCTTTTGCTTTCTCAAAATAAGGCATAATCGTTGGCTGACATTCCGCAATATTTGTTCCAGCTAACATAATACATTCAGTAAACGGAATCTCCTGCAAGCTATTCGTAAATCCTCGGTCCATGCCAAATGTTTTACTAGCAGCAGAAGCAGCAGCCGACATACATAAGCGTCCATTGTAATCAATATACTTTGTTTTTAACGCAACTCGAGCAAATTTCCCTAATAAGTAAGCTTCTTCATTTGTAATAGAGGCACTTCCATAAACACCTAGCGCATCTGCTCCATTCTTCTCTTGAATCTTTGCAACGTTTTCTTTAATATAGTGAAGAGCTTCTTTCCAAGAAATCTTTACAAACTCTCCGTTTACTTTTAATAAAGGATATTGAATCCGATCTTTATGCAAAGGATGCTGATGCGCATTCATTCCTTTGATACATAACCTTCCTTGAGAAGTAGGGTTGTCTGTTCCAATTGTTTTATACGTTTTCCTTTTTACATGTGTTTGTTCAACTAGCTGCATTTTGCACTGCATGCTGCAGTAAGGACACTGAGTATTATAGATACGCTCGGTTTCAACTTGCTTTTGCTGCTCACGAAAATATTTCAATAGCATCTCAGTCATCGTAGGTCCCCCTTCTTTCCTATAATAAATATGTGATTGCACGAGAGCGCTCTGAACTGAGCTGCTTCATTAAATACTCTCGATTGTCTACCTCAAACAAAACTTCTCTGACATGAACAATTCCTACTCGCTCGATCCAGCTCCCGACGGTTTCCAAATAGTTCCCCGTTTCACGGTAATATTGAATCAAAGAACAGCTGATTTCTACTGCTTCTTCGTTCGTTTCGGCCACATAAAACAGCTCCCCGCTTCTGGCTTCTGCGCTGCTTCCGCCGACATATATTTCCCATCCTCTGTCTATTCTTCTTAATCCTATATCACTTGTTGTTACATTCTCTGCAATGTGAGAACACGAAGCAATACTGATTTTGATATCACATGGGGTCTTTACATATTCAAGCTGTTTATCTAATTCATTTGATAAAGCAAGAGCAGGTTCATACTGACAAATACACGTTCCTTTCCCTATATAAACAGATACATTTTTAACTGTACGTTCATATAGCTGCTGAAGTCCTCTATCTATTTCCTCACTTACCAACGGAAGATATTCTTTTTTCACTCCAATAAGTTGAATGCGCTGATCACTTGTTAAACGAATATTAGAGATGTTGTACCTTTCAGCTACATTTGCTATGTTCCTTAATTCCTGTACATTTGTCAGACCACCGTAAATTTGCGGTACCACTGCATAAGTCCCATCGTGAAGCAAAACGGCCTGTTCATTCTCCGTAGTAAATAAAGAATGTCGATTGTTTTCATAATGAGGATTCATCATATCTAAATAGTAATGAAGACCGCCTTCACATAACGAACAGCCTTTCATGTCTTTAAACTTTAATATTTCTCTTACTTGCTGAACCGTTTCAAATTGATATTGCTGCATTTCTCTTACCAGCTCATCTTCTGATAAATGTGTACATGTACAAAAGGTTTTTTGTTCAATGATTTCATCAAACTCATCGCTTTGAATATATGTTAAAAGATCTGTTACAAGGGGTTTGCATCCTCCGCATGAACCAGAAGCTTTCGTGCAATTTTTTATTTCATCTACTGTCGTTAAATCATTTTTCTGTACTGCTTCAATAATGGCTCCCTTTGTTACACCGTTACAGTTGCATACAATATCTGTAAGGGGCATAGAAGTTACTGCATTTTCTTTTTCATGTTGAGAAGGAAATAATTGTACTTTTTCCGCTTGCGACAAATCCTTTTTTTCATTAATCATTTGTGATAGCTTTATAGCCTCACTGGTATCTCCAAAAAGAACAGCTCCCACTATTTTCCCCTCGCGAAAAACGACTTTTTTGTATATACCATCTAACATATTCGAAATCGTAATGGCTTTTGCACCTTGATTTTCCTTGAATTCTCCGACTGAGTAAACATCTATTCCTGATATTTTTAATTGAGTGGAAAGAACGGACCCGCGATAACCATCGTTTTTTATTTGGCAAAGGTGTCGTCCTAAGACTTTTCCTTGTTCGTAAAGAGGAGCAACAAGGCCGTATGTCATCCCTCGATGTTCCGCGCATTCACCTACTGCATAGATATCCGGGGTACTCGTTTCTAAATAATCATTTACGATGATTGCTCTATTTGTTTCTATTCCACTTTTTTTAGCTAGATTAACATTTGGCCTCACTCCTGTAGCCATTACAACTAAATCAGCTGCAATTTTGCTGCTATCGTTAAATCGGACGCCTTCTGCTCGATTTCCCCCTATAATCTCATCCGTATGTTTGTTTAATAGAAAACTCATGCCTTGCTTTTCTAATTCTTCTCTTAACATAGCAGATGCTGCTCTGTCTAACTGTCGCTCCATTAAGAAACCCGAATGATGAATGACTTGAACATCCATTCCCAAATTTAATAGTCCTCTAGCAGCTTCCAGCCCTAACAGACCCCCTCCAATAACCGCTGCTTTTTTATACTGTTTAGAAATTTTAATCATTTCCTGACAGTCTTCGATGGTACGAAAACCGAGGACACCTTCTTTGTCAGACCCTTTAACGGGGAGCATATACGGGCTCGAACCAGTAGCAAGAATAAGCTTGTCGTACATCGTCTCTCTGTTTTTATCTGTTTTTATTATTTTTCTCTTGGTGTCTATGTGCGTAACGCTTTCTCCTTTAAATAAAGTAATATTATTTTCCTTATACCATGCCAAAGAATGAATATTGATATCTTCAAGCTTTGTACTGCCTTGTAAAACGGTTGATAATAAAATTCGATTATAGTTAACGTGAGGCTCACTTCCAAAAACAGTAATATCAAAACAATCTGGAGAATGAATAAGAATTTCTTCAATACAGCGCATTCCTGCCATTCCATTTCCGATTAATATCAGCTTTTGTTTCGTCATATAAAAACCTCCAACACATAGATTCAGACCGTAAAATATACAGTTTTTATTATTTCATAAACTTCTCTAAAAGAAATGAACCTTGTTATAACTTCTAACATTAAAATCTGTTTAAAGCTTATGAATACGCCGATACCATTCGTTGAAAGCAAGCTTTTATATAGAAGATTAATATGCTTTAAAAAGGGGTAGAAAAAAGGATGCTATGCTTATATCACCTTTCCCTACACCTTATAAGTAATCTATATAAAATTTTGTTATCTTCTTTTTGCCTACTATTTATTTATTTTGAAATCAATTATGATAAAAAAAAGAGTCTGAATTGGAGGTTTAAAACATGTCAATAACCGTTCACGCCACTCAGTGGATTCATTTTCAAATTAAATTGTATAACCTTCATTCCAAAACGAGATCGCTTAAAGATCAAAAACTAGAATTACCTCTGCCAGAATTCCATCAAAACCTAATCATATTTACATCAGCAGCTCATCATGGCCTTACGTTTGGATATCAAGCCATTCAATGGGATACACCCTATACTTCCTGTCCGATTTACATAGAGCGTCAGTCTATTCCATGGTCCACTTTAGAACAACGTTCCCATAAGCACATAACCGAACATATTACAGCTATTTTCTTAGAGACAATGTTTTATAGACAAAGTCAATTCAAACAATGTCAATTTTGTTTTGAATTTATCATTCCTGAGAGTCTTTTTGACCATACAACCTGTCAAAACTGCGCATCACGACATTTTGGAGTGGTGTATTAATTAACAAACAAAAGCCTGAAGGAGTCAGAAAATCTCTGACTCCTTCAGGCTTTTGTTACATGACTAGCTGAACAAAAAGTGGAATAACGGCAACTGTGACGACGCCTACAATAACAACTGCAATACTTGCCATGGCTGCCTCTACTTCTCCCATTTCAATCCCTACGGCTACTCCTAGCGCATGCCCAGAAGTTCCAAGAGCTAATCCTTTCGAAATTGGATTCTTCACCTTGAATACTTTTAAAAATAAAGCGCCCAGCGCATATACGATCACTGCATTAAAAATAACAGCAAAGGAAGTAATAGCAGGAATCCCTCCAATATCTTGAGACAATGGCAGCGCAATCGCTGTTGTAGCTGCTTGTGGAAGCATTGATTTCATCACAACTTCATCCATATGAATACCTTTAGCAATCGCAAAAATAATCGCTACCGAACAAACTGACCCTACCGCAATAGAAGAAAGAATTTGCCACCAGTACTTTTTTAATTTATCGGCTTGCTTATATAAAGGGATGGCAAAAGCAATTGTTGCCGGTTCTAAAAAGAAGCTGATAATCTTCCCCCCGCTGCTATATTCCTCATAAGAAAAATGACCAATTTTCAAAAAAGCAATTCCGAGTACCATTGCCACAAATAAAGGAGTAAATAAGAAAAAACCTTTTGACTTTTTAAATAAATACGTTCCAATGCCGTACGCAGCTAAAGAAACCACGATTCCAAAATACGGATTCATCTTTCCAACCACCTTGTCTCTTTATAATTGATGTTAAGCAATACCTTGTTTTTTCGTTTTTTCACTCATATCTACATCTTTTATTTCTTCTTTTGCTTTATTATCTTTTGTCATGCCAAGTATAAGCTGTGAAAATAAGCCTGTAACGCCTAACAAAATAATCGTTGCCACGATGATAACTAAACAAATTTGAATGCCGTACTGCTGCATAACACCTAATGAATTCATAACAGAAATACCTGCTGGTACAAATAAAAATCCGATCAAAGAAGTTAAAGCCGTTCCCAGTGATTCAACTTGCTCTAGTTTAATAATCTTCAAGCAGAGTGCAAGAAATAACAGCACAAGTCCAATGACTGAAGCAGGCATTGGAAAAGGCAAATGCTCTGCAATAAAATCTGAAATCAACATAATTACGGAAAAAATAAATGCTTGTGTTAAGAAGCCATACACTTTTTTAGCACTCATTTCTTTCACCTCTCTCTGTTTGTTGACTTCATTATATAAAATGAAAATCGACAAGAAAGCGTTTTCAAATTAAAGAGTCAAATATTTATGCTCACTTACAAAAATCGAGCCTTGAAATGCAAAAAAAAGCTTGCCAAAATGCATACGCAAGCTGTTTTTTCTTTAAATTCCTAAACGTTTCTTCAGTTCTTTAGCATATGTACGGCTGACAGGAACTCGCTCATCGTTTTTCATTACTAAATTATACGTAGAATTAAACCAAGGCTGTACTTCGGAAATATGATCTACGTTGACGATATACCCCCTGTGGACACGACTAAACGACTGAGAAGGGAGCTTTTTTTCTAGCATAGCCAGCGTATCAGCAGTATGGTAGGATTCTGTTATAGTCTGGATGGTGACTTCTCCTTCTATTAATCCTACAAACAAGATGTCCTTTATATTCACCAACACAATCGAATCGTCTATAGAAATCGCTAACTTTCCAGTTTGAGAAGAAGACTCTCCTATCGATTCTTCTTCTTTCACAGCGGGATGAGGAACACGCATTTTTTTATATTTATGAATGGCCTGCACCACTCTTTCTTCATCAAAAGGCTTCAAAATGTAATCAATTGCATCTACTTCAAAGGCTTGTAAAGCGTACTGATCGTACGCGGTTGCAAATATAATAGCTGGCGGATTTTTCATTTTTTTAAGCCTTTTAGCAATATCAAAACCGCTGTCATCTGACAATTGTATATCTAAAAATAATAAATCCGGCTTTTCATCCATCATTTTATCCAACGCCTCTTCGATACTTTCAGCTTCTTCAATGAAGTCTACTTCTTTCGTTCGATGTAATAAATATTTTAATTCATCTCGCGCTAACATTTCATCATCTACTATTAGTACTCGCAGCATATTACATACCCTCGCTTTTTAATTCAATTGGTATAACAAACGAAACCGCTGTTCCTTCTGTTACGTCAAACTCCAGCGTTGTTTCTTTTCCAAATAATCCGTGCAAACGTTGTTTAATATTGTAAAGAGCCGTCCCCGTTCCTTTTTCTGAAAAAACGGGCTGATTGCCAAGCTTTTGCAATCGTTTTGTGTCTATACCTTGTCCATTGTCTTTTACCTTTACGTATACATATTTATCTTTTGTCTCAATATAAACTTCTACTCGACAGTGCTTTTGTTTACGCGGAAACGCGTGCCGAATGGCATTTTCCACAAGCACTTGAAGAATAAATGGCGGAAGCAAGACATCACCTAGCCCTTCTTCAATATACATGTCAATTTCGTATTTATTAGGGAACCTGGCTTGTTCAAGCGATAAGTACGCGTGAACATGATCAAGCTCTTTTGATAACGGAATCAACAGCTGCCTTGCACCTTGCAAATTGGAACGAAAATAAATGCTTAGCTGCAAAAGCAGCTTTCTGGCTTTTTCTACGTCCTGTCTGCACAGCGCCGATATCGTATTAATAGCATTAAATAAAAAATGAGGATTCACCTGAGCCTGTAAAGCTTTAATCTCCGCATCTTTTAGCAATTTACTTCGAAGCTCTGCTTCGCCGAGCTCTAGCTGAGTTGAAAAAAGTTTAGCTAATCCTTCTGCCAGCTCTTCCTCCACTCGGCTTAACC
Source organism: Priestia sp. AB (assembly GCF_028369225.1). Taxonomy (NCBI): domain Bacteria; kingdom Bacillati; phylum Bacillota; class Bacilli; order Caryophanales; family Bacillaceae; genus Priestia; species Priestia sp. AB. Next base: position 153,319 of record NZ_JAQMYN010000005.1, on the reverse strand, counting down.
CGCTCGCATCTTTAAAGTACATTTTTAGTGTTCCAATGGTAGTACCGTGAGAAGTAAGCGGCATCACAATAGCGGCATGAAGCGGGCAGTCTTTATGCTGACAATCAATTTGTTCTCTCGATTTTGCTTTCATAATTTTTCCTGTCTTCAGCACTTCGTGAGACAGCCCGGTAATTAAACTATGCGAAGGAACGTGATGATCAATTCCTTCCCCTACATGAGCTAAAATTTTGTGCGTATCAGTTAGCGAAACAGCATCCGTACCTGTGAAGCGATGAATAATATTTGCAACATTTTCACATGATTCACTAGTAAGACCCTGACGAAAATGTGGAAGAGTTTGATCCGCGATTAATAATACTTTGTGTGTCTGGAGCGCTCTCATTTGTTCCTCTTGCCGTAAAATGGACTGAATAATAGATAAGAAAATATAGCTTCCCGTGCCATTTACAATAATCATTGGAATAGCAATAATACTCACTAGCGTCCATGCCGAATCAAACGGTTTAGCAAATAATAAAATAATCAGCATCTGAAGCGTTTCCATCGCTATGCCTACAAGTGCAGCAAAGCGTGGTGTAATCGTTCGATGTTTTTTCCGGTAGCCATAGCCGATATATCCAGTTAACACCCCTGCTAAAACGGATGAAACTGCACAGCTAAACGCCGTACTCCCTCCTAACATAAAGCGATGAACGCCAGCAAGTATTCCTACTCCTAAACCAACAAATGGACCGCCAAGCAGACCGCCCATTTCTACACCCATAATTCGTGTATTTGCAATCGAGCTTGATGGATCTACTTTTAATAATAAGTCTTCATTTCGAATAATTGTTCCTTGAATTTCAATTCCCGTGTAGTTACTAATAATGCTAAAAAGAGAAAAAATAAAAATAAGTACAGCTTTTCCTTTATACCCTTGCTGTTTGCGGAGAAATTGCCGAAAAATTTTTGTATGTGCCAGCAAAAAACCTAAGATGACAATAACTCCTACTCGTTCTACCATCATAATTAATAAATGAATCATTTCTAGCCACCCTTTGCTGTCCGTTTCTATTTTATATTGTTACATTGATGGTGGCAGAAATCTAGCTTTACAAATAGAAAAAAAGCTGTGCGAATACGTACTGTATTCGCACAGCTTGATTTTAAGCTTGAACCGTTTTAAAAAATTGAGGCAAGTAATCTTTATGAGCTTCTAGCATCTCATCGACAATTTGCTTAGCTAGTTTATCAGAAGCCACAAGAGGATTAATGGTTAATGCTAAAATAGCTTTATCATAATCTCCTGTCACTGCTGCTTCAGCTGCAATACGCTCAAATGACTTAATTGTTTGAACAAGACCTCGCACAGGTACAGGAAGGTCGCCGACTGAAATTGGCTTCGGTCCATCTTTTGTAATGATACAGCTTACTTCTACGGCAGAATCAGCAGGAATGCTTGCTATGGCACCATTATTGACAGTATTTACGGGCTGAATATCGCCTTTATCCGTGTAAATGGATGTAATCAATCGAACGGCTGCATCACTATAATAGGCTCCGCCGCGCTGTTCTAATTGAGGCGGTTTAATGTCTAGATTAGGATCTTTATACAGTTCGAACAGCTCTTTTTCCAACTGTTTTACGACTTCTGCTCTCGTTTCACCTTTTTCATAATTAACGAGCTCTTTTTCTACCATTTCACGCGTTTTATAATAGTACATGTGATATGGACACGTTAACGCATTTAGGGCTTTTGTAAATTCTGGCTCCCATCCAAGTCCCGCTACATTTTTCACAAAGCTGCTGTTAGTTGGATCACTCAATAAATCAATAACTTGATCTTTAACGCTTACACCATCTACATATACATCTAATCCATAGACCATGTGATTTAAACCAGCAAAATCAATTCGAATGCGAGAGTGATCTACATCAAGCAGCTTAGCAATCCCCATTTCCATTCCGATTGGTACATTACAAAGTCCTACAATCTTTTTAATGTTACTATAGCGGAGCACAGCTTCTGTTACCATACCTGCAGGATTTGTGAAGTTAATCAGCCAAGCTTCTGGACATAACTCTTCAATGTCACGGCAGATATCTAAAATAACGGGAATCGTGCGAAGTCCTTTAAATAATCCGCCCGGTCCATTTGTTTCTTGACCAAGCACCCCGTATTTAAGCGGTATTCTTTCATCTTTCGCTCGTGCATCTAACAAACCAACTCGGAATTGAGTCGTTACGAAATCCGCATCTTTTAGTGCTTCTCTTCGATCTAACGTTAAATGAACATTAATTGGCAAACCTGATTTTTTCACCATTCGTTTTGCCAAATTACCAACAATCTCTAGCTTTTCTTTTCCTTCTTCAACGTCTACTAGCCACAGTTCTCGAACTGGAAGTTCATCGTATCGTTTAATAAATCCTTCTATTAGTTCAGGCGTATAGCTTGAACCTCCGCCAATCGTTACAATCTTAATACCTTTTTTCATAGTGTAATCCCCCCAGAAATTTTGATTACTTCATATAAATCTACAAATTCAGTAGCCATTTCTTTTACCGTCATCGCATTCATTAAATGATCTTGAGCATGAATCATGAGCAGAGAAATTTCTGTGCTTTCCCCTCTAATTTCACCTTGAATTAACGACGTTTGGATATGATGAGCAGCATTTAATTCTTCTGCAGCCTGTGTAAGCTTTTCACGTGCTTCTGAAAAATTTCCGCTTTTGGCAGCTGCTATCGCTTCCATTGCTGAACTTCTGCCGTTTCCACCGTGTAAGATTAATTTAAAAATATATTCTTGAATGCTTTCCATCCTTTATCCCTCCTTACACAATATCTTTCTTTGTATCACTTGGTACCCCTTCAGCTGCAGGCTGTATACCATTTTCTTCAGTGAATTTTTGTTTATCCCACATTCTAAAGAAAGGATAATAAATGCAAACAGAAATTCCGATATTAATAGCTTGCATAACTGCACCCGATAATTTCCCTCCTGTTGCCAAATAGCCAGAAATAATCGGAGGCATAGTCCAAGGAACCGCAATACCTGCTGGTTTTGCTACCAGTCCTGTCGACATCGCAATATAGGTTGCTACTACCGTCACAAGAGGGGTAATAATAAACGGAATAAGCATCATTGGATTCATCACCATCGGAAGTCCAAAGATGATCGGCTCATTGATATTAAAAAGAGCTGGTCCTATTCCTAACTTACCAAGCTGCTTCATTTGTTGACTGCGTGCTTTTAAAATCATAGCTACAACTAGAGCTAACGTTGCTCCGCTGCCTCCGATATTAATCCAAATATCAAAGAACTGCTGTGTAAAAATATTTGGTAATGCTTCATGATTAGCAAATGCAATTCGGTTTTCATCCATAGCTCCATACCAAATGGGAGCCATAATTCCACCGACAATATTCGCTCCATGGAGTCCACATGACCACATAAGCATAATAACAAGTTCTGCAACTAGCGTACCGCCTAAACTGCCGCCTAACACACCTAAAGGCTTTCCAAGCAATTCTCCAACGATATTATGCAGACTTCCAAAATGCGTTTGTTCTACTAACAAACGTAAAATCCAAATAAATGCTATTACCGTAAAGCCAGGAATAAGAGCAGCAAACGATTTTCCAACAGCGGGAGGAACTCCATCAGGCATCTTGATGATAATGTCTTTTTGAATAAACCATCTGTAAATTTCCGTAGAGAGAATCGCGACAATCATTGCTACAAAGAGTCCTTTACTTCCCATTAAAGCGGTTGGAATTCCGCCGTCTACTAAAATAGCTTCTTTGGCTCCACTTGGGAGAAAGGACACTTTATACGGAGTAGCAAGTAAAAAAGCAGCAAGTGAAATAGCCCCTGCGGACAAAGCATCTACTCCGTATTTTTCAGCTAACCGATAGGCTATTCCGAAACAAGCAAGCAGCGCCATAATATCGAATGTAGCTCCAACTGGATAGGCCATTTTCGTTGCCCATTCTTTTCCGAAAATCCCTGCCATAAAGTCGTTATAACCTGGTATCGGTAAATTCGACAGTATTAAAAATACTGAACCGATAATAATGAGCGGCATTGTCAGAACAATACCGTCTCGAAGTGCTTGTAAATGACGTTGACCCGCCATTTTTCCAGCGATAGGCATTACTTTGCTTTCAAGCATACTATTAAATTTGCTCATGTAGTCCACACTCCTATTTTGAAACTAGTTGAACTGCAAATTTTAACACTTGTTCTCCATTACACGTTCCGTAGTGAACAGGATTTATAACGTCAACTGGCACTCCTTTTTCTTCACCTAGCTTCTTAAGCTGCGGCAATAGGTAGCGCACTTGAGGTCCTAATAAAAGTACATCCGCTTGATCAATATGGTTGCGAACAGAGTCACCAGGAACCGCCCAAATTTTATACTCCGTGCTTTGCTCCTGAGCGCTTTTTTCCATTTTTGTTACTAGTAAACTTGTAGACATTCCAGCTGCACAACATAATAGAATATTCATTTGTCATTCCCCCGTTTTTTATTTTGCTATCTGTTTTGTTGATAGTTTTATCTTAAAATAAAAGCGCTTACATTTATACACAACCTTTTTCCGTTACTAGCGGAAAAATTATGTTTGAACATTCAGATAAAAAAGAAGCCCCTCTCTTAGACTTCTTTTTTTATCTAATATTTTTCATAAACACCTCTATAAATTCCTCATAATCCTTGCACTTTACTAAGCGCTGCACGACCTGCTTATCATCCACAACGCGGACTAACAAACTGTACATCTTTTGCAAATCGCCTTGATTATTCGCTTTTACACTTAAAAGGCAAATAAATTGTACGAGGTTTCCTTCCCACATAATCGGTTTTTTTAACGTACAAATGGCCCAAAACGTCGTATCCGTTTGAGGAACCATAGGATGAGGAATCGCAACGAGATTGCCAAAACTTGTTGGTGATGCAGCTTCTCTTTCAAAAACAGATTCTATAAATTGAGAAGGAACTAGTCCTAGATGAGTTAATTTCTCTCCTAAAAAATGAAGCACTTCTTCTCTCGTTTGAAATTCTTGCTGTAAATATACTAATTCTTTTTTTGTGTATTCTAGGGATGGCTGCTGTTTGTTCTTCATTAAACAATCAATTTTTTTAAAATCACTGTTTCCTAGAATCGTACTTACTTGTACTACAGGAACAGGAAGATGATCTGGAATTGGAATCGTACTAACAATAAAATCTAAAGAGTGCAGCGACATTTGGTGAAGCTTATAATACTGCGTTGTTCCTAAAATAGTCAGATTTAATCCAAAAGTAGCCTGCAGCTTATATGATAATAGCTTGGCACTCCCTACGCCCGATGCGCATACAATCAAACAGCGCTTAGGCTGGTTGATAATTTTCCGACGTTCAATGGCCCCTCCAATATGTAAAGCTAAATAGCCAATTTCCGTTTCATGCATGTCGATTTCAAGGCGATTTTTCAAAACCTTCCCAGCTATAATCCCAGCTTCAAAAGCCAGAGGGTAATGACTCTTAATTCCTTCAAGCATCGGGTTTCGCAGATTCATTCCATATTTATAGCGATTGATAGCCGGTTTCAAATGCAAGCTCATGCCAAGGATCAGCTCTGAATCTTCACTAATTCCTAAATGAAGCTCTTTTTCAATTGCTTCTAATATAGCTGCTGTTAGTTCATAGATATGTGTGTCAATAAACTGCTTCACTTCTTTTTCTTCATGATTGCTATTGTTGAGCATTTTTGTACCTAACAAATGAATGGCGATATATGCCGTTTCTGACTTCGGAAAACGAATCTTGAATGCATTTTCAATCTCTCGCACAATTTCAGCTGCCACTTCATATTCTTTATGCTCCATAATCTCAAGCAGATCTTCTGAATACAAAGAGATAAAATTTTCTTCTTGTATTCGCTTACAAGCTATAGCTAAATGAATGATTAAATTATTTAATCCAATGTCTGAAACCATAATATTGTATCGTTTTATTTGATTTAAAATGTGGGCTTTAATCGTTAAGATTGATTCTTGGGGCAGAATAGATATTTTATTGTATACCATATCTATTTCTTTATCTTTTCGGTTGAATATGTACTCAGACATACAGAATCTCATTTTCATTTCGTCCCCCTTAGCTTTCAAGCCATAGTTAGGACGTTTTTCTAAAAGAATATCATACTTACACAGCTGTTTTTTAACATCTTTTAAATCGTTTTGAACCGTTGACTTGCTAATATACAACTCGTCTGCTAAATCTTCGAGCTTCAAATATTCGTCTGCTAGCAGCAATCTTTTGATTAAATAATGCACGCGATCATCAGGAACGGTTGGAATAGAAGTTGCATCAAATAATTGATTAGCCGAAAGTTCTTTTAATAGGTGATGGAACTGTTTTTCATCTAAAACGCTAAGTTCATATCCTGTCCCACGAGCTGATTTAATTTTAGCTCCGTACTGAGACAAAATGTCATCTAGCTGTTTTATATCCGTTCGAATAGTTCGAGAAGATACTTGATTTACTGTTGCTAAATATTCACTCGTAACGGTTGATAATGTAGACTGTACGGACATTAGTTCTCTTAATATGACGATCATTCTTGAATTAAGCATGTTTGCTTCTCTCCATTCTCAGAAGATTTCTCCCTTATAAAACAAACGAAAAAGGCTGGTTATTTTAAACAAAAACAAAAAATACCTAAACAGCAACAAACAGAAACTACCTTTTTCTGTCCTTGCAGCTTAGGTTTTGCCTGCTTCATCAGTAACAACCCTAAAACAATAGGAATAAATGTCTTTATTTGTAATCTATCATTCTTTCTCTTTTTTTTCAATTTCAACTAAAGCATTAGGCTTAGTGGCTTTAATGAAATTTATGTGGTCTGTTTATACCGGTGGAGGCCCAATGCAAACGTACGGATTAAAAAGTCTAGAGTCTCATCAGTGCTTAATGACATTCCAAATCCCCCTTTATGCTCCAAAGAAGAAAACCCATGTAAAATGCTGCGAAGACTTCTAACAGCATGAAGGGCTTCATTTTCCGGAAGCTGATACGGTTTCAACACATCTAGCACTAAAAACAAAATGTTATCAGATGCTTTTTGTACTTCTTCATCCTTTATCCTTGGTGCTACCGTTGCCGTTGCTTCGTATATTCCCGGAGACTTTCTTACAAATGAAACGTACGCTTTACTTAGATGATAAACAGCATCTTCTGCGGAAGCATGTTCAACAGTACTTTTTAAAAGATGATATAGCTGCTGCAGTCCACTTAAAGCCAGTTCTTTGCGCAGCTCTTCTAATCCTTTTATATAGTTATATAAAGACGGTGGACGAACATTTAGTTCTTTTGCTAATGAAGCAATTGTAACAGCATAAAATCCTTCACGATTGGCCAAATTTTCACCTGTTTGAATAACCTTTTTGAAATCTAGTCCTTGTCGTGGCGACATCCCTTCATCTCCTTTTTTCTATTTTTACTTTCGCTTGTTGTATTGCTTTTCCCATCAATTTTAGCGGCTGAGAAAGAATTTTTCCGTGTCCAACAGCAAGAAGTGACGGGTTTAGTTCATGTAGCTTTTCTGCACTTTTAAGCGCTAGCTCTTTGCTCCACGTTCCGAAGGCAGGAAACGGAAACAGCGGTTTTAACTGACCTGATACCGCAATTCCTCCTCGCACTTGGAACGAATCTCCGGCAATTAATGCGTTCGTTCTCTGGTCTAAAAAAGACATAGATCCAGGTGTATGTCCAGGTGTAAAAATAGGAGCCAGTGAGCCTATATAAGAATCTTCTTCGATGAAATGATCAATTTTAGTTGAAACCTTTCCTAGTTTTGGTATTCCTCCACGGATTGGGTTTTGAGGTTCTTCAGAATCGAGTGTGAAATCTCCTGAAAATAATCGATAATCTCTTTGCGACATATAAACAGAAGCATTCGGTAACCTTTTTTTCAAATTATCAATCGCTCCGATGTGATCTTCATGAGTATGTGTAAAAACAATTCGAGTAATCGGTTTTCCAATTTGATCTGCAGCTTTCAAAATACCCGACGCGCTGTAAGGAAGAGCTGCATCAATTAATGTAAGACTGTCTTTCTCTTCGACTAAATAACAATTCACTGGAAAAAAGCGAGGCAAAAACGTCAGTTGATACAACATTTTCTCACGAACTATTCTCATTTCCTCATCCCCTATTATCAAAATTAAAACTAATGGTATTAGTTTTAATTTTAACTAATACCATTAGTTTTATCAATCATATATTGGAAAAAACAAAAAAAGTGTGAGACATAACGAAATCAATTAAATCTAAAGACGAACAAATGGGATAAAGAAGCTCGTATAGATCACTTGTTACACCGTCCCCACAAAAAAATTCGAACGCGTTTGATTCTCTATCAAGAATCAAACGCGTTCGGATCTTCCTTTAACTAAACTACTTTTTTCATAGCCTCTATTAAAATTAAACGTCTTTTCTTTCTCCTGTAGCAGCCACTACAATCGCACTGCCTTTCTTTAACTCTTCTTCATATTTTTTTGTTTCGTCTTTTGATAAGCCTAGTGAAGCCATTTTTGTTCGAAGCTCATCTTCTCTGGTTAAAAATAAACTCGCTGCTGAATGTAAAGGACCTTCTTCAGACAGACGAATAATATTTGTGTCCGTTACTTCTGTTAAATTTTTAGAATTTTCCTTGTCATACGTAAACACGTATACTTCATCTTTCTCAAAACCTTTGTCTGCAAATTGATTAACTGCTTCGTTAATATTTGCTCCTTTTTCTACTACTTCAACATGTTTCATTATTTATAACCTCCTGTTTCTATCGCACATCTTTCTTTTATACTTAGCAAAAGAATAAACTTCTTACTACTATATATACCCGTTTTCAGAAAGGAAAACCCGCATTTAGAGCTTTGCAGAGAGTTTGAATTTCATTCCACATTATCCTTTAATAGAATGTATACCTCTTTTGATTAACTTATTTGAAACAATCATTCAGTTTATTTTCAGCTACCATTCATAAGAAATTCATCTACATTGCTTATTATAAAAAAGGAAAAAGACGCTAATCAGGTACTTTATACGCATAATGAATGTCTGTGTCAGAGTAAGCCAGATATGAATGCAACAATTCATATCCGCTTTTTGTATGAAAGAACCTCTAACAACATCCTGTCCATACGTCTTACAACATACTATAATTCTCCATATTAACTAAAAATTCAGGTTATATAGGAGGTTTTACAATTGAACAGCCAGCCACAGTTAAAGAAAGAGTTAAAGATTAGGCACATCACCATGATTTCTCTTGGAGGAATTATCGGTGCTGGATTATTTATCGGAAGCGGATCACTCATTAACACCGCTGGACCGGGATCTATTTTTTCGTACGCATTTGCTGGTTTGCTCGTTATTTTAGTCATGCGAATGCTTGGCGAAATGTCTACTGCAAATCCTTCCAGCGGTTCTTTTTCCACTTATGCAAAAGAGGCATTAGGCCCTTGGGCCGGCTACACGATTGGCTGGCTCTATTGGTTTTTCTGGGTTATCGTTATTGCTGTTGAAGCCATTGCAGGTGCAAATATTATTCAATACTGGTTCCCGTCTTTGCCGTCTTGGGGAGTAAGCTTGGCTCTTACTTTTTTATTAACGATGACCAATCTGTACTCTGTTAAATCTTTCGGAGAATTTGAATATTGGTTTTCCCTCATTAAAGTCGTCAGTATCGTTCTTTTTTTACTTTTAGGTATAGCTATTATTTGTGGATTCATTCCAGGAATTGATTCTCCCGGCACTTCTAACCTTTTGCACAAAGGCGGATTTTTACCAAATGGAATTAGCTCTGTATTTTTAGGAATTGCCCTCGTCATGTTCTCTTTTATGGGAACAGAAATTGTCGCAACCGCAGCAGGTGAATCGTCTCAGCCTGAAAAAGCCATTACCATCGCGACCAATACCGTTATTTATCGCATTTTGTTTTTCTATTTAGGCTCTATTTTTATTTTAGTAACGGTTCTTCCGTGGAATTCGTCAAGCCTAATGAAAAGCCCATTTGTATCTATTCTTGAATTAGTGAATGTACCGGCCGCAGCTCAAATTATGAACTTTATTATTTTAACAGCCGTTCTTTCCTGTCTGAATTCTGGTCTGTATACAAGTTCTCGCATGCTGTTTTCCATGTCTCAAAACGGCGATGCGCCAAAAAGTTTTTCAAAATTAAATAAAAAAGGCGTGCCGGTTAGCGCGATATTAGCTTGTACAGTTATCTCGTATATTAGCGTTATCTTTAACTACATTTCACCGGACAAAATCTTTTTGTTTTTAGTGAATGCATCAGGCGGTGTAGCGCTTCTTGTGTATCTTGTTATTGCATTTTCACAGATTAAAATGAGAAAAAAATATGAAAAAGAAAATCCTGAAGCATTAAAAATTAAAATGTGGTTATTTCCTTACTTAACTTACGCTACAATCCTTGCCATCACTAGTATTTTTATTGCCATGGCATTTATTGATTCATTACGTTCGCAGTTCTTTTTAACTCTTTTAATTGCTGTACTCGTCGTAGGTTCTTTTTTCTTTCAGCGTACCAAAATGACGAGCGGCTTAGCAGCAAAAGAAAATACATCAAAATAAAAGAGGTTGAGACATAACTAAATGAATTCGATCTCAAGATGAACAAATGAGATAAATGAGCTGGACTGCTTATTACACCGCAGTTGATTTCCGTGCAAGGCTTCGCTTTCCGCGGGCGGGCGCTGAGCCCGCAGGAGTCTTCGCCTTGCCCTCCAATCACCTGCTAGAAGGAACGAAACAGATGAAACTATATTCACCATCAAAAAACGAACCACGAATCAAACATATTGATTAATGGTTCGTTTTTCACTTGGATTAAAATGCTTTTGTACCAGCCTCTTTTTATTTAACGAGATAAATCTCCTACAATTTTTGTTCCGTGTAATTCAGCTGCTTTTGTTTCTTTTATAACCGCCTCTACGTTGCTTTCATGAATTCCTCCGCCGGGCAAAATAATAATACGGTCGTTAGCATATGTGATCAATTCTCGGATCATATGAAGATTTTGCAAAGCAGATCCTTTCCCTCCTTTGGTCAAAATACGGTCTGCTCCCAATTCACTAAGTATATCAATGGCTTTGTATTTATCTTTAATCTCATCAAATGCCATATGAAACGTAACGCTTAAAGGATGAGCTTCTGCTATTAACTCTTTAGTGCGTCCGTAATCGATTTCAGCTTCTTCTGTTAAAATGCCAAATACTACTCCGTTTACTCCAAGGTCTTTACATGCTTTAACATCTTTTTTCATAATTTGAAATTCTGCTTCGGAATATATAAAATCACCGCTTCTTGGGCGAATAATTACGTTGATATCTGTATCAAGATGTTCGCTTGCATATTCAATGGTGCCGTAACTTGGCGTAGTGCCTCCTTGACTGAGATTGTCACACAATTCAATGCGGTCTGCTCCTAGCTTTTCTGCTTTTTTTGCCTGCTCATACCCTTCTGCACACGCTTCTTTTATGTACTTCATACTCTCAACTCCTTTATTGGCTCTATAAATAAAGCCCATCTTTAAAAAGATGGACTTCCTTCTGCTATTTAATCGCTTTATGAACTTTTAATTTCTTTCCTTTAATCGTTTTGTTTTTCATTGCTTGTAACACTTTGGTACCTTTTCCATTCAGAATCTCTACATAAGAGACGTTTTCTTGGATCGTAATAATTCCAATATCGTCTGCGGTTACTCCGTCTAACTTTGCAATTGTTCCCACAAAATCAACCGCTCTAATTTTCTTTTTCTTTCCTCCGTTAAAATACAGCTTCATAATGTCTTTATTTAATGACTCGCTTTTATCCTTTTTAACTTCTGGACGCTCATTGATTTTGTCAGTAAAAGCGGATGCTGCTTGCTGTACTTCTTCTTTAGAAGGAGGGGTAGATGTTGGAATTGAAAAGCCGATATATTCTTCAATTTCCGATAGCATTCTCTCTTCATAAGGCGTTACAAATGTGATAGCCTTCCCTTTTTTACCGGCACGTCCCGTTCTTCCTGTACGGTGAACGTAGCTTTCTTTTTCTAACGGAAGGTCATAGTTAATAACGTGTGTGATATTATCAATATCAATTCCTCTCGCAGCTACATCTGTCGCCACTAAATAGCGAAATTTACCTTTTTTGAAATCATTCATAACCTCAAAACGGTCTTCTTGCACCATTGCCCCGTGAATTTTATCACAAGGATACCCAAGATCATCTAAATCATCTAACAGCGTATTTACCTGCTCTTGCGTGCGGCAAAAAATGATGCAGCTATCCGGGTTTTCTACTGTGGTTACGTCTTTCAGCAGTTCAAATTTACGTTCGTTTTCTACTGATATAACAGAATGGTCAATCGTACTTGTCGTTAATCCATTCGCTTTGATTTCAACATCAACCGGCTTTTTCATATACTTGCGAGAAAGCTCTTCAATATCTTCAGGAAGCGTAGCGGAGAAAAGCATCGTTACACGCTCACTAGGAAGATGTTGAATAATTGCTTCTACTTGGTCAATAAAACCCATATTTAGCATTTCATCTGCTTCATCAATAACCAAATAACGAATTTTCTCTAATGCAAGCGTTTCTTTTTCTATATGATCAAGCACTCGCCCAGGCGTACCTACAACAATATGTGTTTTTTGCTTTAATTCTACTTTTTGCTTGGCAAACGGTGATTTTCCGTAGACAGCTGCTGCTTTAATTCGCTTAAAACGGCCGATATTTGTAATATCTTCTTTTACCTGCGCGGCCAGCTCTCGTGTAGGTGTTAACACTAAGGCCTGGGGCTTATTTTCTTCCCAATTAACTAATTCACACAGTGGAATGCCAAAGGAAGCCGTTTTTCCACTTCCTGTTTGAGACTTCACGACAACATCTCTTTCTTCTAGCGCGATGGGAAGCACCTTGCTTTGTACTTCCGTAGGATGATTGTATTGCAGGCTAGAAAGCGCCTTAGCTACCTTGTCACTAAGACCATATTGACTAAAACTTCTTTGATTCATTTTGTACCCTCATTTATTTTAAATTAGTGATTATCTTTATCATGACCTGATGCACTATGTTTCATTATACTTTAATTCTTCTATACGCGCTCAAGATTTAATGTAGCATTGATTTGTCAAACAAAAGAGAAAAGCCGCTCTCTTATTAATAAGAAAACGGCTTTGGTATGAGCGATGAGGGATTCGAACCCCCGACCCCATCCCTGTCAAGGATGTATTCTCCCACTGAACTAATCGCTCGTGATATGTATTGACTATATTATAGAAAGAGTTATCCAATTTTGTCAACTATTTTTCCGCAGTTCCCAAGTTGGAAGGATTGTCTTTATTTTTGATAAAATAAAAACATGCCATAAAGGAGCGTGACGGGATGAAAGCGCATATTGAATTTTATTTTGATTTTGTCTGTCCACTATGTTTTCTAGCCACTAAGCCTTTAAGAGAAGTCATGAAAGAACAAAAAGCTGAGATTGAATGGAAACCTTTTGAACTTTGTCCTGAACCAGCCCAACAGATGGAGCAAATAGAAGATTTTTTAGAGAGACCTTGGAATCAATCGATAGCTCCCTTAGCACAACAGCTGCACTTAGAAATAAATATGCCGGAGTGTCCTCCAGTCCCGCGTACTCATTTAGCACATGAAGGCTTTCATTTTGCTAAAAAACATGGTCAAGAAAGTGCCTATGTAGATGCTGTTTTTAAAGCTTATTGGGAAGATGAAAAAGATATTAATCAGATTGAAGTCTTAGCAGAAATTGCTGATTCTTTGCATTTAGATAAAGAAATATTTACACGTATCTTAAAAGACCGGACGTTCGAACAAGTTCATAAAGATAGCTTAGTTCATACGTATGAAGATGCTCATGTAACGAAAGTACCAACTTTAAAAATTGGCAGCCGTGTACTTCAAGGATTCGCTTCCAAAGAGGCAATCGAAAAAGCGCTGTTACATGAACATTCTGCTAAAGACAGAGAGAAATGATTTACTAAGAGGTGCATTTGATGAATATTAATTATTATTTTAGTCGATTTTTAGCTAAGAAACCGGATAACCCAACGTATGAAAGCTTAGCTGCTTTACAGAACAAACACATGCTTCATGTTCCTTTTGAGAACTTAGATGTTCTGTCTCAAACCCCTATTATAATTCATTTAGAACGAATTTTTCAAAAAGTAATTGTAAATTTACGTGGAGGATTTTGCTACGAATTAAACGGTCTATTTGGCTGGCTGTTAAAAGAAAGCGGATATGAAGTCTCTTACGTTTCAGCTACCGTCAAAAAACCCGACGGCACGTGGACCATTGAAGGAAGTCACGCTACAAACCTTGTGACGATTGAAAATCAGCCTTACATCGTAGACGTTGGATTTGGAGATTCTGTGCGCAAGCCAATGCCTTTAAATGAGGAAGTAGTAAGAGATGTAAGCGGCTCTTATCGTATGACAAACGTTGCTGAGCATATGTATGATTTGCAGCGATGGGAAGATGATGTATGGAAAACGCTGTACCGTGTGTCTACGCTTCCTAAGAAACTGACTGACTTTGCTCCCATGTGTGAGTTCAATCAAACGTCAGCCGATTCTCCGTTTGTACACAAACGTCTTGTTACGATCGCAACCCCTACAGGGCGCATTACCCTCTCTGGTGAAACGCTAACTGTAACAGATGGCGAAAAAAAGACGAAAAGGAACGTTTCAGAAGAAGAAATACCTGATATTTTACAAAATCATTTTTATATTATTAAAGGATTTTATTAATATGTTCTTACACAAAAAACCGACCTCTTATGGGGCCGGTTTTTGTATAGGAGTAATCATCCTATTTTCTACGGGCGACTTTAAAATAATTGAGGTATTCACATTTCCATAAGGAATCAGTTCATCCACTAGCATTCTAAGTCCATCCATTCCAGACACGGCTGCTTTGATAAAGTAAGAAACCGGTCCCGTTACGCGATGACATTCAAGCACGTCTTCATTTTGCTCAATAAAGTCTTCAAATTCCTCCGGTTTTCTTTTTAGTTGGCTTACTTGAATAAACAGCTGTGTATCTCTTCCTAAAGCTTTCGGAGACACCGTAGCGCTGAAACGCTGGATCACTCCTCGTTCCTGAAGACGCTGCAGTCTTTCTGATACACTTGGACGGCTAAGAGCCAGCTCTTTTGATAAATCACTAATCGTCATACGTCCGTCCCTTTGCAAAATAGACAATAGTTGTGCATCGATTTGATCCATCCAAACCTTTCCTTTCAAAATGAATATAATAAATAAAATCTTTATTCAAGTTGATAACAGAACAAGTATTATTTCCTTCATTTATACATGGGTTTTCTTTATTTAATATCCTATCATTAAAGTAGATAATTGAAAATGAAAATTCCGAAAAAACAAACAAAGGGGTTTATTTATGAAAAAATTTTTATGGATTATTCTTGGATGTACGATTGCAAGTATTGGTGTTCTTATCTTGCGGCACTCCCACGTAGTGACGGGGGGAACAGCTGGTCTGTCTCTTAGCTTGTCATATGCCCTTCCCTTATCGTTTGCGGTGATCTTTTTTCTCATTAATATTCCTTTTTATCTCTTTTCCTTCTTTCAAATGGGATGGAAATTTACCGCCACAACTATAGGATCAGTGTCTTTGCTATCGCTTCTCACTTCACTCGATCACTTGCTTCCTTCCTTTACACTTCCCAGCCTGATGGGTGCTGTTACGGGCGGACTAATTGCCGGCCTTGGCTTATCCATTTTATTTATGAACGGAGCTTCTCTCGGCGGTGCTAATATTCTAGCGTTATTCGCACAGCGAAAATTCGGCTGGGATCCTGGAAAAGTGAATTTTTCATTTGATTTCCTTGTCGTGCTGTCGAGCATGTATTCAATTGGACTTTCAAAAGGAATTTTCTCTGTTATATCCATTGCAATTACAGGTTTTGTCATCAGCTACTTCAAGCAAAAAATTGCTTTACACAATCAACCGACATCCGCTTCTGTCACACAGCCTTTAGATAATGCGCTTTCTAAATAAAAACCACGATTTAGCTGTGGCTAAATCGTGGTTTTTATTTACATTTTTTCTACTTTTATAAAATCAAATTGGGCTTCATACCCTTCTCCTTGAGGACTACAAGCATAAATACCAACTTGAACAGGTTCTTTGGTTGAGTTCAATAAGTGAGCGAGTCGGAGCTGAGTCCAAGAATCTCCATCACTTGAATAACAAACGGTGTAATCATCGTTTTTGCGCTGAATTTTAAAATAAAGCGCTGATTTGTTTTGAGTAAAATTTTGACTGGACCAATCTGAGAAGCCCTGGTTGGTTACGACTGCTCCTAATTGGTTAGGACCATCGGGATTGTATTCAACTGACGTTTTGATCCACGTATCTTTTGATACACGAATCATGAGACCTGCTTGATCGTAGCGATTAACTGGATATGTATGCACCTTTGTCATGATTTCAAAGTCGCCTTCTACTTCACGGTAAAGAAAGTGTCCATTGTCCGCTTCAAAGCCATAATGAGTACGCTGCCAAAAATCCGTTTTAGCGTCTGTTTTAATCACTAATCGATTCGTTTCTGTATCAATTTGAAATTGAGCTGGTGGACAATACCAAGAAACGTCTGAATCTAATTTTCCTTCTGAAAAGTTTGTGAAAAATACTAGTTGATTACTCACTCTCTGTCATTCCCTTCTTAGAAGCTATTATTCTTCTATTTCTATTTTGCCATAATTTAACGAATAAATAAAATATTTTGATTATTTTTCTTGCAAATTCTTTTCTTTCATAAAAAAATAAGACTCTTTTACATAGAGTAAAAGAGTCTTATTTTTAAATTAATGCATTTAGAATAAGTGCGCCTGCAAAAGCAATAAAGGATAGAAGCGTTTCCAGAACGGTCCATGTTTTGAACGTTTCTTTCACTGTTAATCCTAAATACTCCTTCACCATCCAGAAGCCAGCATCATTAACGTGAGAGAACATTAGTGAACCCGCACCCGTAACGATAACAAGCAGTTCTAAGTTAACACCGGACATATGCTCAATGATTGGTGAGACAATACCAGCCGCTGTTGTTAATGCAACCGTTGCTGAACCTGTAGCAATACGGATTAATCCAGCAATTAAAAATGCAAGTACAAGTGGTGATAGAGATAGATGTTCAGACATTTGACCAATCGTTGTACCTACTCCGCTATCGATTAATACTTGTTTGAAGCCGCCCCCTGCACCAATAATTAAGACAATAGATCCTACAGGAAGCAAACATTCTTCTGTTAATTTTTTAATCACATCTTTTGTCATACCTTGACGTTTTCCAAGCAGGTAAAACGCTGCAAAACAAGCAATTAAAAGTGCAATTAATGGACTTCCTATTAATTCTACAAACTTCACTACGCCGCTTGGCAATCCGTTAATAACAGGTGCTATAGCTGCTAAGACCATTAATAGAACGGGCAGTAAAATGACAAAAAATGAAACGCCTGTACCAGGAAGATCTTTTGATGTTGTCGTAATACGAATTAGATCAGGTTCTCCTTCTGGAATCACTCGTTTGTGAACCCATTTTGCAAAAACTGGTCCAGCGATAACTGCAGCTGGAATTGAAATGATTAATGCATATAAAAGTACTTTCCCCGTATTTGCTCCGTAAATACTAATAGCTGCCATCGCTCCTGGATGAGGAGGAACGAGACCGTGAACAATTGATAATCCCGCAATAACCGGCAGAGCAATCAATAATATATTTTGTTTTGTTGTTTTATGAATGGAAATAACTAAAGGCAGTAGAATTAAAATTCCTACTTCGAAGAAAACAGGAATACCAATAATGAAACCTGCTACTAGCATCGCCCATGGCAGTCTTTTCACACCGAATATTCTTACGAAATAATCCGCTACCTGCATGCCGGCACCTGAATCGGCCATCAGCTTACCTAAAATTGTTCCCAGCGCTAAAATTCCTACTAAGTGGCCTAAAACACCGCCCACTCCCGTTTCGTAAGCGCCAACAATTTTATCCATTGATAACCCAGAAGCAATTGCCAAAAACAAACTCGCAACCGTTAAACTAATAAACGCATGCCATTTAAAAACTGAAACACCTACAATAACAATAACAATTGCGGCAACTGTAATAGCTAATAAGTATGCATCCATCTTGCTTTCCACCTTCCCTTTAAGTAAACGCTTTCTCTATGTAGCAAAAAAGCTCTACATCCTGTGAATTTTTTAAAAATAAGTTCCAATTATCGAAATCGTTTACATTAATTATTTTAGAAAACGATTTCATTTTTTTATTACTTAAATTATATGAAAAAAAAATTCTTAAATCAACAAAAAAACTCAAAAAAATTTTATCAATTTTCTTCCATACAATTTTAACACATAAAAAAATCCAATCATGTTAATGATTGGATTAATCTTATTTATTTTGTGATGGTTGGATCAGCCGTTTGACTGTCGATAATCGTTTTTTCGCTTGTTTTTAACGTTATTTCTTCATATTCCCCCGCCGCTAATACACTTTTATCTCCTCTCATGAGATACGTGTAAGCGATGATAGAAATGAATAGACCAAATGTCCAGGCATTATCCCATAAAAAGCGCAGTCCAGGAATCAGTAAGCCTAAAACGGGTATGGCCACGCCAATTACTAATGCATAAATACCGTTTTTATTAAAACCTGTTGAATAACTGTAGCGACCGTTTACCTCATATAAATCCTTTAATGCCATCTGTCTCCTTCTTACAAGCCAGTAGTCAGCAATGGCGATGCCGTCTATAGGGCCAAGCAGCGCTCCGTATGTTCCAAGCCAGCCGAAAATATAGTTCCCGAAATTAGACATGATGTACCATGGCTGAAGTAGAATAGCAAAAATACCGGTCACTAGCGCCCCCATCGCAAACGTGATTTTCTTTGGATTCAGATTCTCAATTGCACGGGCTGGTGCGACGATATTTGCTCCCACATTAATCGTTAAAGAAGAAAGCACGATAACGATTGTTCCTAAGAAAATGATAAACGGAGGGAATTTAGCTACCAAGGCCACTGGATCCCAAATAGCTTCTCCAAATATAACGATTGTTGCTGAGGTAACAGCAATTCCAATAAATGAAAAAATACTCATCGTCAAGGGCAAAGAGAAGGTTTGCGCAACCATTTGAGATTTTTGACTTCTAGCATATCGACAAAAATCAGGAATGTTCAAAGCGAGCGTCGCCCAAAATGCAATGACTCCGGTTAAAGCAGGGAAAAATACAGCTAGAAATTCTCTGGTTGATGTAAATTTAGAAGGCGTAGATAAAATGGGACCCCACCCTCCCGAGTTTGTATAAGCCCATATAAAAAGAATAATAGCTGAAATACCAATAACCGGAGCAGCAATCGCTCCTAATACTTTAATCGCTTGCGGTCCTTTATATGCCACTCCTACATTTAAAAGCCAAAAAAGAGCAAATACAATGGCTGTATGACCAGCTAAGCCGTTCCAAGATGAAAACGAAGCGCTTAGCAGTGTATCAATTGCTTCCGTTCCAATCCACGTATTAATTCCAAACCACCCAGCAGCCACGATGGCCCTAGCCAGTGCTGGGATATGTGCTCCTTTATCTCCAAACCACAGGCGGGCAAATACTGGATAAGGAATACCAAACTTGGTTCCAGCGTGAGAATTAAGCAAAATAGGAATAAGAACAATAACATTTCCTAAAAAGATTGTACCAATTGCTTGCCACCAGTTCATTCCAAGCGTCATCATTCCACTCGCCATTGTGTAAGCTGGAATACACAGACACATCCCAATCCAAAGCGTGGCAAAGTTAACTCCTTTCCAAGAATGCTCTTTCATCGTAGTCGGACGTAAATCCTCATTCCAAAGGTCACTGCCGCTCAGCTGATTGTGCGTCTCATCTGTGAGCGTCACAATTCCATCTTGCTCAATTTGTGTTTTCATCCATAAAACCCCTTTTCATAAAATAAGTTCATTCAAAAAACCAATTTTATTTGAATTTTCTGAAATATAAAGGCGTTTGTGACGATTCCTTCTAGTATGTGATAAATACTAACGTTATTCCTTATTATATTTAATGAGAAACGGGGATACACTGGACAAATTGTAACATTATTTGAGGGAACTTTTATATATTGTGTAGTGTCAACTCTTTTGGTTGTTAGATAACCTAACACGCAAAAAATCATCGCTTGAAAACTTCAAGCGATGATTTTTGAACTTAATGTACATATTTTTTTTGAAAAGCCGTAATGCTTTCGTATTCTTCTTTAAATAAGCGAGCCAAACGAATATAGATAGCCGTTAACTCTTTATATACTTCACTGTTTTCTTTGATTGGATAATGATGATTAGTCGCTCCAACCATATCAGAAACAACGTTTAATGAGTCAACTTCGCCAAGGCTATATAAGCCAAGGATAACTGCTCCTAGACATGAACTTTCAAAACTTTCCGGCACGGATACTTCTTGGTTAAAAATATCTGCCATCATTTGACGCCAAAGTGCGGAACGTGCAAATCCGCCCGTTGCCTGAATTTTTGTAGGCTCTCCAATTAACTCTTCAAGTGCCAATAATACCGTATACAAGTTAAAGATAACGCCTTCTAATACAGCACGAATCATATGTTCTTTTTTATGATGCAAACCTAGGCCAAAGAATGAACCTTTAGCATTTGCATCCCAAAGCGGCGCACGCTCTCCTGAAAGGTATGGGTGAAACAATAAGCCGTCCGCTCCCGGTTTCACTAAAGCTGCAATATCCGTTAATACTTCATACGGATCTTTTCCAAGGCGTTTAGCTGTTTCTACTTCTGACGCTCCAAACTGATCGCGAGCCCATCTGAAAATCATACCGCCGTTATTCACAGGGCCGCCAATTACCCAGTGGTCTTCTGTCAACGCATAACAGAAAATACGACCTTTTGGATCGACTACTGGCTTGTCAGTCACTGCTCGAATAGCTCCGCTTGTCCCGATTGTCACAGCCACAACGCCTGGTTCAATTGCATTTACGCCTAAATTTGATAATACACCGTCACTTGCACCTACAATAAAGGGCGTATTTGGAAGTAAATGCATATCAACTGCAAGCGCTGGGTTTAACCCTTTTAACTGATGCATTGTTGAAACAGGAGTGGATAACTGATCAGTTGTAACACCTGCTACTTTAAGTGCTTCTTCATCCCACGCAAGATTTTTTAGATTAAACAAACCCGTTGCTGATGCAATCGAATAGTCGATAACATATTCGTTAAACAACTTAAAGAGTACATATTCTTTAATCGAAATAAACTTATGTGTTCCCTTCACTAATTCAGGCTGTTCATTAGAAAGCCATGTTAGCTTGGAAAGCGGCGACATTGGATGAATAGGCGTACCCGTACGTAAATAAATCTCATGGCCATTGTATTCTTTTTTAATTTTTTCTGTCCATTCTGCACTTCTATTATCCGCCCACGTGATACATTTTGTCAGCGGTTTTCCCTGCTGATCAACGGCAATAACACTGTGCATAGCTGAGCTGAATGAAACGCATAAAATATCATCAGGTTTTACATCGCTCGTTTTTACAACCGTTTGAATTGTACGTACAACTGCTTGAAAAATTTCTTCAGGATCTTGCTCAGCCATCGCGGGCGTCGGCGAGTATAATGGATACTCAATCCCATGATTTGCAATGACTGTACCGTCTACTGAAAACAATACAGACTTTGTACTCGTTGTTCCGATATCTACACCTATTGCATATTTTTTGCTCATGCTGCTGTCCCCCTATTTTACTACTTTACTTATTTACAACACCGTGGCCGCCGAATTCGTTTCGAAGTGCTGCTACAACTTTTCCTGTAAATGTATCTTCCTCTAATGAACGATAGCGCATCATTAGCGATAAAGCAATAACAGGAGTTGCCGTTTGAAGATCAAGAGCAGTCTCTACGGTCCATTTCCCTTCTCCAGAAGACTGCATGACTCCTTTAATACTGTCTAGTTTAGGATCTTTTGAAAACGCATTTTCCGTTAGTTCCATCAACCAAGAACGAACAACAGATCCGTTATTCCAAACGCGTGCTACGGCTTCATAGTCGAAATCAAACTGACTTTTTTCCAGAACTTCAAATCCTTCAGCAATGGATTGCATCATTCCATATTCTACACCATTGTGAACCATTTTTAAAAAGTGACCGCTTCCGCTTTTACCTGCGTACATAAATCCATTTTCTACGCAAATATCATTAAAAATCGGTTCAATTGTACGGAATACTTCCGCATCTCCGCCGATCATTGTACACGCTCCGTTTCTTGCGCCTTCCATTCCGCCGCTTGTCCCTACATCAAAGAAGTAAATACCTTTTTCCTGAAGATCCTGAGCACGTCGAACAGATTCTTTATAATTAGAGTTTCCTCCATCTATTATAATATCTCCTTCTGACAGAAGTTCTTTTAGTTCTGTAATAACATTTTCCGTTACTTCTCCAGCCGGAACCATAATCCATACAACTTTAGGTGAAGGAGGAAGTTCATTAACTAACTCTTCAACAGTAAAGGCGCCAGTTGCTCCTTCATTTGCAAGTTTTTCTACCGCTTCTTTATTTACATCATAAGCTACTACTTCATGACGGTTGTCCATTAAATTTAATGATAAATTATATCCCATTTTTCCTAAACCGATTAATCCAATTTTCATTTTACAAACTCCCTTTGAAAAAAAATTTCACATTACCTTCATTATACGAATTATTTTTCATTTTGCAATCGTTTACAAGAAAATTTTTTTCATTCATATTTTTGTGCTATACTCTTTTTACTACTAAATTCGTAGAAAGGAACATCAGTTATGACGCAAAATTGCTTAGGAAAAATTCGTTCTCACTATGCTAGATTCAGTGAAAAAGAGAAAAAAATAGCAAATTATATTTTAGAACAGCCGGAACAAATTATTCACAGTACCATTAACGAAGTGGCAGACGATTTAAATGTAGCTGATGCAACAGTCTTTCGCTTTTGTAAACGAATTGGCTTCAAGGGCTATCAAGCGATGAAAATAGCGCTGGCTGCTGAAATTATGACGCCTATTCAGCAGATTCACGAGGAAATTGCTGAAACGGATAATGAAAAAACGATTGCTGAAAAAATCTTTCGCTCCAATGTGCGAACGCTTGAAAATACATTACAAATACTAGAAAGCAACGCTATTGAAAAAGCCGTCAAACTTCTTATGAAGGCGGATAAAGTTCAGTTTTATGGCACGGGCGGTTCTTCCGTAGTGGCTATGGATGCTTTTCATAAATTTGTTCGAACAGGAATTAAAACGTTTGCATTTATTGATTCCCACTTCCAGCTTATGTCCGCTTCTCAATTAACAAAACAGGATGTAGCGGTAGTGATTTCTCATTCTGGAACAAATAAAGACACGATGAACATTTTAAATACAGCAAAAGCGAACGGTGCCAAAACGATCGGTATTACGGGTTTTCCAAAATCTCCATTAAGCCAAAATGTCGATGTTTCTCTTTATACGAGTTCAGAAGAAACAGAATATCGATCTGAAGCTCTTGCCTCAAGAATTGGACAGCTAAGCCTCATTGATGCTTTGTACGTTAATGTAATGATTGCGAATAAAGATGCCTCTAAACACTCGCTTGAAAAAGTACGCGATGCCATTGCTGAAACTAGAATTTAACGTTTCGCTCTTATATATTCTTCAACTATAACATCAAACAGAGCATAGAATATATGCTCTGTTTAGTGCAGTTCTTTCCTTAAAATTTTCAAGTTTTAATTCTCATTTAACATTTTTTAAGTTGCTACATATGATAAAGCACAACTTTTAAAAAGTAGGTGAAGTGTGTATGGAGATTATCTATCGCACTGCAAAACTCGATGATTATACAGAAGTAAATAAAATATTAGGGGAATCACTAGAACTCCACGCAAATGCGCTTCCTTCTATGTTTGATAATCAGATGGCTGTTTTATCTCCGGAACAATATCAAGCTACTCTTTATTATGCAACTATTGATATTCTTGTAGCTCAATATCGAAATCAAATTATTGGGGCGTCTGTTGTTGAATTAAAATATAACCCTCCCACTACATTAGCTCCTCTTTCCTACACAGCGTACATCCAATATTTTGGCGTTAAGAAAGGCTTTCAAAATTATGGCGTAGGAAAAAGTCTTTTTTCTGCTACGAAACAGTGGGCTGTACAAAAAGGAGCAAGTGACCTCCAGCTTACCGTATGGGCATTTAACGAGAAAGCACGTGCTTTTTATGAAAGTCTTGGGCTGAAAAACTTAAGCTACCTTATGACTACTTCACTACAGCCATAAATCGTTCCATTAACGGAGACTAGACACGCAGGTGATACGTGCCTAGTCTCCGTTATTTAAATAAAAGACTAAATCATTCGGCGTGTTAATTTACGCAGCTTATATACATACTAAAAGAAATTTATTACGTAGCCGGATTGCCTTCTTGCAGCTGTTCTTGTTCATCACGCTGACGGTGAGCTAAACGACTTGCCGCACTAGAAGCCACGCTCGCTACTAAATCATCTAAAAAGGTATTAACTCCTTTTTCTTTTTTACAGTCCAGCTTTTCAATAATGCCTACTTTTACTTTATCTAAATAGCCAAAGGTCGTAACAGCGATACTGCCATAGGTTAAAACGGCACCTAAAGCAATCGTTTCGTCAACACCAAACAACCCTTCGTCTTGTTCTACAATACTTTGAAGAGGTTCTGATAATTTATTTTGCTCTGCTAACTTATCGAGTTCGATTCCAACTAGAAGCGCATGCTGAATTTCTCTCTTTTGCAGTACTCTCTCTACGCTCTCAGCGCATTCCTGAATGGTTAGAGCTGGATGATAAGGAAGCTGTAAATCATACACAATTTCAGCAATATCCAAAACTGTTACGCCACGCTCTTCCAGCAAATTAAATGTTGCCTTTGCTACTTCTTTGCTCGTTGGGATTTTTTTCGCTGTCATGTCTCTCTCTCCTTTTCAAGTTGTTGTCTCTCTTTATACTAAATTCGATGAGAGGCGCTAAAAACCTTTTTTGTTCACCCGCCTGAGTTCATAAACTCGTCACATATCTCTTTAGGCGCTCATTACATTTACTTGCTATAATGAAATTATCTAATCAGGAGGTTTGTCTACTGTGGAAGAAAAACAAAGTAAATTTAGCAGAGGCTTATTATTATTTTTCATTGGCGCAACAGCCCTTTTCTTTATCGTCTTAATCGTTCTGTTTCTCATGTCTACTTTTGGAAAAAGCGAAAAAGAAGCCGTAGCTCTTCTAGCAGGGAATCACTACGCTATCGTTAAAGAAGAGAATTCATATACTCTTTATGATCAAAAAGAAAACAAGCCTATTTTAGAAGATGTAAACGGCTATTTCGGTGCTCGCAATATCCGAAGTTATGTAAAAAATGACACAGAATTGGTTTCGATTGATGAAAAAGAAGAAGAATATACGAAGAAGCCGCTAGAAAAAGCCACTCAAGCAGAAAAAGATATGTTTAAAAAGATGAAGAAATTAGATTAAATTAGATTAACGAAAAGAGGCTTGGAAAAAAGTAGTGTAGCCGAAGTAAAAAACGAATCATTAATCAAACTGTTTGATTAATGATTCGTTTTTTTGTTAAAGTAGACGCAGATTTTATCTCTTTCGTTCCTTCTAGCAGTTGATTGGAGAGAAGGCGAAGACTCCTGCGGAAACAGCGGAACAGGTGAGACCCCGCAGGAGCGCAAGCGACGAGGAGGCTCACGGGCCGCCCGCGGAAAGCGGAGTCTTGCACGGAAATCAACTGCGGTCGAGCAAGCTGTCCAGATTCTATATCCAGATTGTTGGTGTTTGGATGAAATTCATTTCGTTATGTCCCAGCCTCTTTTTTAGCAAAGTATGCCTCTTTCTCGTCATTCGCTAAAAAATTCGTTACAATAAAATAAAGAACGGTTGTTAGAAAATGTGTTACAATAAAGGTAACGCTTTCATTCAAATGCATAGGAGTCGATTATTCATGTCAGAAAGTAAGCGGAAGTTAGAAGAAATTTCTTTTTATAGTGACGCACTGCAAGAAGATGTCACGTTACTAGTCTATTTGCCGTCAAACTACTCTACGCTCTATAAGTATTCTCTACTTATCGCCCAAGACGGAAAAGATTATGTTATGTACGGACGGACACCTCGTTTAATTGATGATTTAATGAACGAGTCGGAAATCGATCGTACTATTTTTGTTGGAATTCCATATAAAAGCGTAGAAGACAGACGTGATAAGTATCATCCAGAAGGAAATCAAGTAGATGCTTATATTCGCTTTTTAGCACATGAGCTTGTGCCATTTTTGGATAAAACATATCCTACATATCAAATGGGAAAATCGCGTGTTCTAATTGGTGATTCGCTTGCTGCTACAGTTTCACTGCTGACGGCCATTGCGTATCCACACACGTTCGGGAAAGTAATTATGCATTCTCCTTTCGTGAACGATGCTGTATTACAAACGGTCAACTCATTTGCTTCTCCTTCACTTCTTGATTTGTATCATGTTATTGGAACGGAAGAAACGGATGTCAAAACAACGCAAGATGGTATATTGAACTTTATTGAACCTAACCGCCTGCTGCATGAACAAATGAAGCAGCGTGGATATTCCGTTTTCTACGAAGAATTTAATGGAAATCATACGTGGAAATACTGGCAAAAAGACGTAAAGCGTTCGCTTCAATACATGTTGAAGTAGAAAGATATCATATTTTTTGAAAATTTGTTATAATAAGCTCGCTTTATACATATTTTATGATCTTACTTTGGAGGGATTTTTTATGAAATTTGGCGTTGTACTTTTTCCATCTAAAAAATTGCAAGATGTAGCGAATTCTTATCGAAAGCGCTATGATTCTCACTATTCATTAATTCCGCCTCATCTTACATTAAAAGAAGTCTTCGAAGCTACAGAAGACCAAATTGATGAAATTGCGGCTAACTTGCGTAAAATTGCCGAAGAAACAAATCCATTTACATTAAATGTAACAAAAGTAAGCTCATTTTCACCAGCCAATAACGTTATTTACTTAAAAGTGGAACAAAAGCAAGAACTGACGTCACTTTACAATAAACTTCATGAAGGCAATCTCGAACAGCCAACTGAATATTCATTTATTCCACATATTACAATTGGTCAACGCCTTTCAGATGATGAGCACTTAGATGTGTATAGCCAGTTGAAACTTGTAGATGTCGCTCATGAAGAAACAGTGGATCGCTTTCATTTAATGTACCAGCTTGAAAATGAAACGTGGACTGTGTTTGAAACATTTCGTCTTGGAAAGGGATAAGATACGTGAACATCAAAGTACTAACGAACAAACAAGACTCTTCTGATGCTTACTTCGTACGTCAAAAAGTATTTATAGAAGAACAGCAGGTTGATGTGGAGCAAGAAATCGATGAATACGATTCTGAAGCCCTGCATTTAGTTGTATACAAAGGAACTGCACCAATTGGTGCAGGACGCTTCCGTATGGTAGAGGACTATGGAAAAGCCGAACGAATCTGCGTTCTTTCTTCTTATCGAAAAGAAGGTGTAGGAAAGCTTTTGATGGATAAGTTAGAAGAGCTCGCAGCGGAGCATGAAATTGAAAAGATTAAGCTGCATGCTCAAACGCATGCGGAAGGATTTTATAAAAAGCTAGGCTACGTAACGGTTTCAGGTGAGTTTATGGATGCTGGAATTCCACATGTAGAGATGGTAAAGAAACTAAGTAAAAAACACTAGGAATTGAACCTGGTGTTTTTGCTTTTTTAAAGGATAAGAACCTTTGCTTTGCTTATACTAATACCTAATCATGTGAATTAGGTGAAAATATGGATGAACTTATCGGAATTGCACTAGAACTTTTTATCGGATTTATCTGCTTGTTTATTTTAACTAAATTTTTAGGCAGAGCGACAATCACTCAGCTTACCACTTTTGATTTTATCTCTGCTCTTGTATTAGGAGAGTTAGTAGGAAATGCGTTATATGACTCAGAAGTAGGAATAGGCAAAATTTTATTTGCTGTTATCTTTTGGGGAGCGCTTATTTATGTCACCGAAGTTGTTACTCAAAAAAATATTCGCCTGCGTTTGTTTTTAGAAGGACGGCCATCTATTATTATTCGAAAAGGGAAAATTTCGTACAAAGAACTTAGTAAAAATCGATTGGATATCGATCAGCTTCTTCATATGCTTCGTTCAAAAGACATATTTTCCATTCGTGAAGTTGAATATGCGATTTTAGAAACAGATGGATCACTAAGTGTATTGCCAAAATCTGATTATGCTAAGCCGACAAGAAGCGATCTGCAACTGCCTCCTTCTGAACCTGCTTTATCTATCGCCTTCGTCAGTGATGGACGTTTGCTTTTGAAAAACTTGATTCAGTCAGGCTTTGATGAAGACTGGCTAAAGACACAGTTGAAAAAACAGGGATTTACCGATTATAAACAGGTGCTTTATGCTGAATGGCAGCAGGGCAGTACAATTTTTATTGAATCTTACTAAGGTGTTTTTTAATTATTAATTACTTTGTGAAAAAATCGTGAGCGCATTCATTCTGCTGCGTTCACGATTTTTTCTATTATACCCGTGTATTAATCACTAGGCCCTTATTTGTTAGCTTGCTGTATACACGCTCCGCTGCTTGAAGCTTTCTCCGCTTTTGTAATGAATTTGGCGTCAATTCCAATGAGTGAGAACGCGATTCAAACTCTTCGTCAAAGCTTTTTTTCTCGACAGGCCAAATACGATTTGAAAAAGAATCATTATTTTTTTGAAGGCGATTTGCATATTGAATAGACTGATAAGGTGTGACAGGCAGTATATATCCCATATGAACCCTCCTCTTTTTCAAGATACCTCCTACTCCAAGACCTCAGTATTTTTCTCAAGAAGTATCAACATTGAAACAGCTCACTTAAACCCTCTTCTAGACTCGTTCAGAACAGATAGCACTTTGTATCTATACCGCCTTTTTTTGAACATATGTGACCTCTTACTCAATATATACCCTTTTTTACATCCTATCCCTCCAAAAATATCCGTGCTCTTTTTAAAAAAAGATGATTTTGATATGATAGACTTTGATTATAGAATAAAAACTGTGCGTATATACACATCTATATCGATGTAGAACGAGAGCGGCTTCTTGCTTTAACTCCCTCTTATTTACTATTGATTGTTCATGTTTTACAAAGGAGGCCATGTTTTTTGCAACGTGCACTTTATCAAAATCAGATACTTAATCTTGCTATAACGGCTAGAGACCGATTTCAATATTTATATGAAGCTAGTCTCCGAGGAGAAATAATATGTGCTCACTGCGGAGAACCAGTTAAGTTATATCTGGGGATTGAACATTCTCCTTACTTTTATCATGCTCAAGTTCCCCATGAAAGAGAAGAGTGTTCAGACACACTATCAGAAACAACAGCTGTACAACAGATAAAAGAAACTCCGGCTGAATACAGAGAAACCAATGGATTTCGTATTCCTAAAGGACGAGCTATTGGTGAGAAAAATTCAACTGTAAAAGAGAAAGCGGCATGGAGGGCTTCCGCACCTTTTTCAAGTGTTCCTGCTTTTCGCTCAAAACCACCTGTTCCTAAACACTCTGACTCTCCTTATTTAAATGAATTTAAAGAGAGCGGTATTGAATTAGATTCGAACCAATGGAAAGCTGTTACACATTCAGAAGGACCTCTCCTTATTCTAGCCGGTGCAGGAAGCGGAAAAACGCGTGTGTTAACAGCTCGCACCGCATATATGATACAAGAAAAAAAAATTGATCCAAAATCCATTATGCTAGTGACTTTCACGGCTAAATCAGCTAAAGAAATGAAAGAACGATTAGCTACATATCCAAAGATGTCCGGCTTCCATCTTCGTCAAATGCTAGTTGGGACTTTTCACAGCATTTTCTTACGTATGATTGTTCATCACAATCCTCAAGCGTGGCAAATGGACCGCCTGCTGAAATGGGATTGGCAAAAAGAACAGATCGTGAAAGAAGCAGCAAGAGAGCTCCACGTGGATGAAAAAGATTTTCCGTTTGATCAGGCACTTCAGCAAATCGGCTATTGGAAAAACACGCTTGTTGGCGTGAAAGATGTTCGCCCAAAGGACAAATGGGAACAAGATGTGCACTTTTTATATCGTCGTTATGAAGAAGTCAAAAAGCAAAAACAGCTATTCGATTTTGATGACATGCTGTATGGATGTTATGAAATGCTAAAACAAAATCCCGATTTACTAACTCGTTATCAAAAAAGGTTTCGCTATTTTTTAATTGACGAATTTCAAGATATCAATAAAGTTCAATATAAAATTATGAAAATGCTAAGTGAAGACTCTAAAAACTTGTGTGTCGTAGGAGATGATGATCAATCAATTTACGCTTTCCGCGGAAGCGACCCTTCGTTCATTTTAAACTTTGAAAAAGATTTTGCTAATACAACTGTTATTACGTTAAACCAAAATTATCGTTCAGCTCATGCCATCGTTTCTTCCGCGAATAAAGTCATTGCACGAAATACAGCGCGCCGACAAAAAGAAATGGCTGCCCAGTTTGATAATGAGTTGCGACCTACATTCTTCTTTCCATACGACGAAGAAGAAGAAGCAACAATGATTGTAACGGATATGAAAGAAAAAATTAAGCAAGGGGCTTCTCCAACTGAATTCGCGGTCTTGTACCGAACTCACGCTTCTTCACGCGCCATCTTTGAACGTTTATCGCAGTCAAACCTGCCATTTTCAATCGAACAAGATGCGGATTCTTTTTATAAAAGACGAATGGTTCGAAGTTTACTTTCATTTCTACGCTTGAGCGTGAATCCAAATGACGCAAGTTCGCTGCAAGATTTAGTGAACGCACTCTTTTTAAAGAAAACAGCAGTCAATGACTTAAAAGCAGCAAG
This sequence comes from Priestia sp. AB, assembly GCF_028369225.1. Classification (NCBI taxonomy): domain Bacteria; kingdom Bacillati; phylum Bacillota; class Bacilli; order Caryophanales; family Bacillaceae; genus Priestia; species Priestia sp. AB. The sequence continues at coordinate 122,285 of NZ_JAQMYN010000005.1, read as the reverse complement.
TATTCTTCATGATGGTACATTTATTGATGCACTTGAATATCTTCAAGATTTAAAACCGTTTCAGCAAAAAAAGCTCAAGAAAGTAATTCCTTTATTCAAGTCGCTAAAATCAATGTCTCCTTCTTTGGCACTTGAGACGATTTCTAAAGATATGGGATTCGATGATTTTGTCAAAAAACGCGGAAATGAAGGAAATATGATGGAAAAAGGTTCGGATGACGTGCGGGATTTAAAAGTTGTAGCACGTAAATTTAAAACCGTACCTGAACTGTTAGAGCATGTGGATCATATGATTGCCATGAACACAGAGATGAAAGCTTTAAGCAAGCAATTTAATGAAAGTATTCAGCTAACCACAATTCATCGAGCAAAGGGTCTTGAATATAAGCATGTATACGTACTGAGCAGCGTAGATGGCGGATTGCCTCATGATTATGCACTCGAAGCTTATCGAGGCGGAGATGATGTGCCGCTTCAAGAAGAACGCCGCCTTTTATATGTAGCCATGACGCGTGCACAGAATTCACTTTACTTATCTGTTCCGCAAACTAGAAGAGGTAAAACCGCTTATCCTTCAAGATTCCTGAAGTCGTTTATAAAAAAAGTGTAACGGAAAAACAGGCTGGGACAAAAGTAGTTTCACTAAATTGCAACACGAACTATCTATCATAAACGGATAAATAGTTCGTGTTTTTTATAATCACGGTGAATGCAGGTGCTTCTAGCTGTTGGTTGGAGGACAAGGCGAAGACTCCTGCGGGCTCATCGGCCGCCCGCGGAAAGCGAAGTCTTGCACGGCAAGCAACAGCGGTCGAGCAAGCAGTCCAGATCATGTATCCAGATTGTTTGTCTTTAAATTTGATTCCTGTAGTTATGTTTCAACCTCTTTTTCTTACTTCATGCTAGCGTCCATAACTAATATTCTCACCATCTATTATTAACCAAATATTCCACTAAGAGGCAGCTATTCATAAGTAGATGCGTTACACTACGTTATGTACTATATTACTATATTTCAGGAGATTCCATTATTGAAAGCCAAGCTTATTCATGAAAATGAAAAGATTTTTTTCATTCTGTGTATGGTTATTAGCTTATTAACCTATTTCTTTTTAATTATTTCACTAATTGGTATTATCTATCTTGTAATCGGTTTTTTAATTACATTTATGCTCCATGGTTTCTCTATTGCTCAAATTCGCAATAATGGAGTTAGATTGACAGAGAAGCAGTTCCCCCACACTTATCATCAGGCAAAACATTTATCTTCAGAGCTGAATTTAGAGCTGCCCGATATTTATATTATTCAATCAGGCGGCTTGTTAAACGCGTTTGCTACACGTTTTTTTGGACGTCACTTTGTCGTTTTATACTCGGACATTGTTGAAATGATTGAAGATAATCAAGAAAAAGAACTTTCTTTTATTATTGCCCACGAATTAGTTCATATCAAACGTAAGCATACACTCTACCACTCACTTATTCTACCTGCTCTTTGGGTTCCTTTTTTAGAAAAAGCTTACTCTAGGGCCTGTGAATATACATGTGATCGCATAGCTTCCGTTGCGATTGGTGATGCAAAAGCTGCCACTCAAGCACTCACTATACTTGCGGTTGGTCATTGTCTGAATAAAAAAGTAAATCAGGAAGAATTTGTTCATACGCACTCACAGGAAAAAGGTTTTTTTATGTGGTTGAATCAAGCTACTTCAACTCACCCTCCTATCGCTCATCGTATTAAAGAAATTAATTACTTAGCACAGCATCCGGAACTGTTTGATCTTGATTCTAACGCATTTCAAACAAATGAAATTGCATAAATGGAAAAAAGCCCTGACGTGTCAGGGCTTTATATAAAACATTAAATTATTTTTTCTCATTTAGCATTTTAGCGATGGTCGCAAAATCAATGGATTGATTATTGTTTGCAATCGCCTTAACAATTTGTTCTTCTTTTTGTTTTGAAATTGGCTTATTCGCAATTTGTGCTACTCGCTTCACAATATTACGCACCGTTTGCTCATCTTTAAAATTAGCATTTTGTACAGAATTCGCAAGTTCAAAGATATCCTTCATATTAACGCCTGTTTTCTTTTCTATATTTTTAAACATATTATTATCCATTTTGCATGACCTCCTTTATTTATACTTCATCGTATGCACCATGTGCCTAGATGGTGCCCTTTACATTTAATAAAAAAATAAAGTACGAGTGAAACTTCACCCGCACTTTTCGGTGCCTTATTCATAGAAGGGATTAATTGTAAAAACAAACACAACCAACAATAATTAATAGAATGAATAATACAACGATTAACGCAAAACCACCGCCGTAGCCACCACCGTAACCACAACCACCGTAGCCAAATCCGCAGCCCATAATATTACACCCCCTCTGTTTTACTCTCTATACTGTATGTTCACTCAAATGATTTTGTATGGGCTTTTCAACTGTGTACATTAAATTTCATTGTCCAAACGGATCTTCAGCATCTTGCTCATCAAGTCTTTTTACATTTTGCTGCAGTTTCCTCTCACGCTGTTCCATCTGCTTTTCTGCTTTTTCTACTTCGTTCATTCTCTTTCGATGTTCTCCCATCATATGCTGTTCAAAAAAACGTTCAAATTCATCGAAAAAATCCGGCATATCTACACCTCTCTCTACTCTATGTAAAAAAGCATTGTTCGAGGAACAATGCTTCTATTGCTTATCGCTTTGGTAACTTTGAACCACAGCCGCAACCACCTTGTTTTGGAGAAGGGTACTGGACTGGCTTAGGAGTAGACTGACCTTCCTTCACTGATTGTTTTGTAATGGGTTGTGGATGATAAGGCAGTGGCTGAGGATATTGATTAGGATTATAATGATAATACATCATGTTTCCCTCCTTTTCACAGCATCCTATCTATAACATTATATTCAGGACTAAAGAAAGACGTTCTCTCTTATTTGTCCATTTTACGCTGCATGGACAAAAATAAATCGGTGCTGCTTTTGGGTTTCCTTGTTCTTGGTGCTTCCACCCTTTCTTGCTCTGTTACTTCTCCCAGCCTGCTCTGTAGCTCCTGAATCGTTTCTGATGCATGATCATCGTACTGCACAATAGACTGTTCATTTTTTGATTTTTGTTCATTGACACATGCCTTAAGCCAATCTATTTTTTCTTGCAGCTTTCTTTTTTCTTGTTCATGCTTTTCCTTTAATTCAGCTAACTCTTCTTTCATATCTTCATATTCAAATTCTTGGTGCTTGAACTTTTGATATTCTTCCTTATAAAAAGCCAGCTCTGACTTTAATGAAGAGATCTTTTGTTTCACTTTTTCCTCACTCATGCTGCTCACTCCTTCATTATAAACAATGCACAAACCTCTGAAAATCAATTAAAGATGAATAACACTTTTTACTAACATGAATATGCTGTAATTGAGTTTATTATTTCCTTCATTTTTTATGCTCGCTTCATCCAGAAATTATTGCTATAAATTCCGCTTTTACTAAGGAACATAAAAGTAAGTCATTCATACACTATAGTAGTCCGATACCTAGTAACGAACAGCGTAAAGGAAGGACAATTACAATTAGGAGGTTTAAAAATGGGAGAACATTTTGAAGCATTGTGTATCCGCGTACCTAAAGTGTACGATTGGGTCAGACGTCAAGTGGTTTTGCCACAAATCTTTACTAATGACGCTTCACTATTTGATGAAGAGGCGCTTGAAGATTTAGGCCATGATGTAGAAGTAGAAGTTATTTTAACTGATAGTAAAGGACACTCGGTAGACGTTTCTGATGAAGAGGCGCTCGATCATGTAATTGAGCTTGTACCACAAGGTGGTCGCAAACCTAAGAAGGTCGTTTTACCAGACGGAGAAATTGTTATTCTTCATGAAGTAAAATTATCAATTAGCGGTTTTTATAAAATTAGGTTAATTAATTTAGGTGGACATCATAAATACAGCGATGTCGAATCTAGTGTTATTCCTTGGAAAATTCATCAAACATTCTATCTTTGCGCACCTGAAGGAACAGAACCTGTGGTACACCTTGATTCTTTTGAAGGAACTGATGGTTCTATTAGATTATCAGACATTCACTTACAGCAGCTAAGCTTCGATCTTGTGTTAGGTCTAAGTGTGCAAATTGAAAAAGATGTTAAGATTGAAGTAGAAGGAAGCTTCTGTTATCCTCGCCCCGAAGTTATTTCTACAAGCGGTTTCTCACCTATTGAATATCCACCTCAGTGTGAAGCTATCTTCCCTGGAAGACCTTATCGTGATTCTGATGAAAGTGACTTCGAAAGTGACTTTGAAAGTGACTTTGATTAACTGGATAACCTCAGAGGAGAATATTTCTCCTCTTTTTTCATCGTTTACAAGCTTTGTGCATACATATAAATAAAACTGCTGTGAGCAGCCCTAGTTTACAAAGCTGGTTCATAGCTCAGCAGGAAAGGAGACTACTAGATGAGTCGTAACTCCCCTTCCCCTAAAGATGATTTAACTCAATTAAAACAAAAGCTCATTCACTATAAATCGGAAATCCGGCACGTACAAAACCAATTAAAAAGCTATGAACGAGCTTTGGAACGAGAAAAAGAAAATACATCGTTTTGGAAGAAAAAACACGCTGAGACGCTTTCTACATCTGAAAAAGAAGTAGAAATTGAAGGATTAGAAAAAGAGCTGGATTTACTGAGAAATGAGCTTTCTGAACAAAAAATTATTGCAGAAGCATTTCGAGAAAAAGCCTCGAGAAAACAGCCCGTTATTGAAGAAAAGATTGTGGAAAAAGTGATCGAAAAAATTGTAGAAAAACCCGTGGAAAGGTTTGAAAAGAGTGATATCCTCTGTTTCTTTCAACATTCTATACTGCTGCCAGAACAACATGAAAGGGAGCTGATGATATTCGGCAATGTAATTATTCAAAATCAAACGAGCAGTACTTTACACTCTCCTGTGCTTTGCTTAAAAATGAAGCCTGCCGCTTCGTCTACATTAAGCGGGAAGATCGTTGATGAAAAAAGCATTGAAGCTTCTAGTATTCCATCTTCTTCTTTACAATGGCGTTACGCTCATCCAAAATGGAACGAAAAAATTCAACGTGAGGGTGAGTATTGGATTAAACCTATTAAGCAGACAGTATTAAAGCCAAAAGACAAATTACTATTTGACTCTTTTCAAGTAGTTGTTCCTCTTTCCTCTGATATGCCCTCATTTATTTTAGAAGGCTTTTTCTATAGTGAAGAATGGCAAGAAGGCATTCCTTTGTTAAATAAAGTTGTGCTAAATTTTCCTTAATAACTAAAAGACATATTGATGTTCAATATGTCTTTTAACTCGTCCATTTATTTCATAAAAGATTCTACAATTCCAGCACATCCTGCAATAGCTAAGATTGTAATGATAGGAATAGCAATGTGGGGAACCGCTACATAACTAAAATAAATCCCTACCGCACACCATATGCCCGTGCACCAATAACAGCTGAGCAGTTCTCCAATCCATCTTCGCAGTCCTTTTCCTTTTATTTCCAAGTATGTTATCCTATTTCCTTCTTCATCTTGATCTTCTACAATTTTGTGAAACGGTTTACGAATAAAAGCCGTAATTTTATCAAAAACGATTAGGCGAGTGAGCCGAAACGTCGCAAAGACAAATAACGTTAGGTAAATCCATGTCATCTTCATTCCTCCGTACATTCACAAGCTTATGAAAATAAAAGCTAACATGCTTTTTCACTGTTAGCTTTTAGGGTTACTTAAATTTTAATGATGGATATGGTCTGAATATCATTAAATGTTAATACTTTCTTCTCTTTATTAGGAGGGATGCTTACGTATAAATTTCCTTCTTTGAGTTCTAAAATTGTTCCTATATATTTTTGGTTTTGACATAAGATTTCACAAATAGGTTGAGACATATGAGCCGGAAAGCTGCATAGAAATTCAATTTTTTCTTTGATCGTCATAGACTGAAACATTTTATTTGGCTTTTTAGTCTCTGATTGCGGTATATTCACAGGAATAATTGAATGTTCTACAACTTTTTCCTGCTTAATTTCTTGCCTAATTTCTACATCTTTTTCCCGCTTAATTTCTTGCTTAATTCCTACATCTTTTTCCCGCTTAATTTCTTGCTTAATTCCTACATCTTTTTCCTGCTTAATTTCTTGCTTAATTCCTACATCTTTTTCCTGCTTAATTTCTTGCTTAATTCCTACATCTTTTTCCTGCTTAATTTCTTCTACTTTTTCTACCTCAGGCTCGTTAACTTCTTGAATAGAAGAAAAGCTGGGCTCTTCTTTTAACACATACTCTTTCTTTATTTCTTTATTGTCTTGCTGTTTTGAACTGAAATAATATTGCATAGAACGCTGGTTTTGCGTAGCGTTTGGCTGGATAATGTACATTAGCGGCTCGTTTTCTTCTGACTTAGATTTTGAGTTAGTCATGAAGCATACCTCCAATTGCTTGTTATCGTTCTTTTAAAAATGTATGCTTGAACACGGAAAAACTTGTTTATTTTTTTGCGGTAGCCTTTTTAACACCAAAAGCAGGGCTGTACCTTTATTTTCAAAATTTGTTAAAAAAACAATAAAAGAGATTGAGACATAACGAAATTAATTCAATCTAAAGACGCATAAATGGGATACATGAGCTTAACCGCTTGTTACACCGCAGTTGATTTCCGTGCAAGACTTCGCTTTCCGCGGGCGGCCGATGAGCCTCCTCGTCGCTTGCGCTCCTGCGGGGTCTCATCTGTTCCGCTTTTCCCGCAGGAGTCTTCGTCTTGCCCTCCAATCAACTGCTAGAAAGAGCTAAACAGATGAAACTTATTTTCAAAACAACAAAAAAAACGAACCACTAATCAAACATTTTGATCAGTGGTTCGTTTTTTTTTTGAGCTAAAATACTTTTGTCCGAGCCTCTTCCCCTCACACAATAAGGTAAAAACCTACACCTATCTAGATACCTTTATCTAATTTTATACTCAAGAAGCATACGCAATTCATTCACATACGAACGAGACCCCGTTACAATCAAACGGTCATCAAATTCAAGCTCCGTATCGCCATGAGGTACAATGGAATCTTTGCCTCTAAAGATTCGAACAAAAATCACATCTCCTGTAAACGGGAACTTACGAAGTTCCACCCCCTCATATTTAGGGTTACGCATATTGATTTGATAAAGTGCTGTTTCTTGATTCGTTAAGATATTTAAAATATTTGGCGATTCGATTAAAGCTTTTAGCAATGCCGTGGTAGATAACAGCACAGAAAAAACTTCAATGTTATTTTCTTTCATCTTTTCATCTAATACAGGACTTTCTACGCGGGCAATAACCCGTTCTGTACCATATTCTTTTGCAAATAGAGCAATGTCGCTATTTCTTTCTTCTTCCCCTGTTGTTACAACTAATACATCCGCATCTAAAATCCCCATACGCATTAAAGTTTCCTTACTATATGCATCGATGTCCACGATATTAAAAATGGAATCCGACGTACGGTTTTCAATTTTGTCCTGAGTAGGATGATAAATCGTAACATCATATAAATCAAGATCCATTTCTCGAATAACCGGGAGTGTAAATTGATTTGCACCGAGCATATTAACCTTCAGCTTTCTGTCACTGATTTCTGGCTTTGGAAACAGCTTTCTAAAGATAATAGGTGTAATAATACATGTAATAATCGCCACCAAAATCAGCGCACCGGACATTTGTGAATCAATAACACCAATATTTTCACCAACCGTTGCTGCCGCAATAACGAGTGATAAAGTCGATGTTAAAAGAAAACCCGATGCCAAAACGGTTTTCATATCATACCATTTTCTTAAGATTAACGCTGGGACTAGCTTGGATATCAACAATGCAATGAATAATAAAGGCATTAATATCAGCACTTTTTTATCACTGAACAATGACCAAACATCAAGCTTCACTCCTACCATCACAAAAAAGATAGGAATTAAAAATCCATAGCCAAACGAATCTAGTTTATGAACTAAGTTTTTGTTAGGAGCTAGAAGAGAAACGAGTGATCCCGCTAAAAACGCGCCTAAAATGTTTTCAACACCAATTGACTCCGAAAGGCCCACCAGAATGATAATGAGTGCAAATACGGCGCGCGTGTCGATTTGAATTGTACCTTTAGACATTGTTTCAAGAAACGATCGGTTTTTAAACTGCTTCCCTATGAAGTATAAAATCACTCCTACTCCAAATAAAATTAAAATCAACCACGTATTGCTATTTCCTGATTTATCATAGACGGAAGCAAATACGGCTAGTAAAATCATCGTGACTAAGTCCGCAATAACCGCAATCAATAAAATGGTTTGTCCAATCGGCTTTTTCATAATCTGTGCATCTTTTAATGTCGGCACTACTACTCCTAGTGAAATGGTAGAAATAATAAGCGTCATCAAAAAGGCATTATCAATAAAACCTGTCCATACAAAAACATAGGACAAAAATAGTGAAACGGCAAAGATAGCTGCAAACACTAGTATAGAAATGGAAAAAGCATTTGGCACCTTCGCTCCTGAAGCCTTTTTGTCTTTTGAATTTCCTCCAGCAAAAGCAGAAAAATCAATTTCTAAACCACTTAAAAACATCAAAAAGATAAAGCCTAGAGTGGAAAGTGTTTCAAGCCACATATCCTGCTCCACAAGGTCAAAACCACTTTTCCCTATAATTAATCCCATAATAATTTCAGCCACGACTACAGGTATAATGTTGAGTTTAAACCGATGCAACAGTATAGGCGTTAAAAAGGCCAAACTAATGACGATAACAAGTGATGTAAAGGACGCGTGCTGTTCCATTAGATCCCCCTCCTTTTACCTTCGCTATTTATAAAACGAAGACGTTAGTATTCAAAATTAAAGGTTAATCATAAAAGCTTGAAGGTTCTCTGTCAACTATATGAACTAATAATGAAAATCCGACATGATTACTCATGCCGAATTCTAACGTCCCTTCATTATTTTAAATAACTCATAAATGTTGTCGCTAGACCGAAGTAAATTAAAATACTGATAAGATCATTGATCGTTGTAATAAATGGTCCTGATGCGACTGCAGGGTCAATTTTGAACCTGTGCATGAGAAGCGGGATAAACGCTCCTGCAAGTGTAGCCACAATCAATGTTGAAAATACAGAGACGCCTACCAAAGCGCCTAAAATAAGATCTCCTTGCCAAATATAAACAATTAATACAACTAAAAGTCCGCATGATGCGCCCGTAATCATTCCGGTAGCTGCTTCTCGGATTAACAGCTTAAATTTGCTTTCTTCTTCGATTTCTCCCGTCGCTAGTCCGCGAACCGCAACGGCTAGTGCCTGTGTTCCTGTATTACCAGCCATACCGCCAATCAAAGGTATAAATACAGCTAAAATAGCTACTTGATTCAACGTATCTTCAAAACGTCCAATTAAACTCGCTGTCATCATTCCTAAAAACAGCAAAATGATAAGCCAAGGCAGCCTCTTTTTGGCCGCTACTAAAGGATTGTGGTCAATCGTATCATCTACATCACTAATACCGGCTAATTTAGAATAGTCATCCGATGCCTCTTCATCAAGAACATCCATCACATCATCAACCGTAATAATCCCGAGAAGATGCTGCTGAAAATCAACAACTGGAAGCGCAAGAAAGTTGTAATCGCGCATAATACGCGCAACTTCTTCTTGGTCTTCTGCTACTGATACGGATACGACTCGTTCATTCATAACTTCGCTTATCATCGTATCTTCATCTGCTATAATTAAATCACGAAGAGAAATAACACCTGCTAGATGCTTTTGTTCATCAATAACAAATACATAATAAATTGTTTCCGCTTCTGGAGCTTCCCTGCGTAGAATGTGCATGGCTGAATGTACGGTTTGATTTTCACGAATGGCCACAAATTCAGTCGTCATAATACTTCCAGCGGTATATTCCTCGTAATGAAGCAGCTCTTTAATTTCATCGGCTGCTTCTTCATCCATAATCGTTAAATAGCTCGCCATTTGTTCTTTATCCAATTCATTTAATACGTCAACGGCATCATCCGCCGACATTTTCGACAGCATGTCTGCTGCAAAATTGGGATGCATCTCTGAGAGAATTTCTTGATAATCTTCTTCTCGTATCTCTACATTTTCAAAGATATCCGCCATTTCTTCCGGAGATAACATCTCGTACAGCGCAAATCTAGAAGGCTCATCTAATTCTTCAAAAAATTGAGCTTGGTCATACGTATGCATATGTAAAAATTCTTCACGAAATGCATCGATTTCATTTTTTTCTAAAAGTGATAATAAATGTTCGGCGAACCATGCCTTTTCTTCTTTTTCAATTGAATCTGTCATGTCTTCAACCTCCCTGTCGCACAAAACTTATTTAACTTTATGATGAATTTTGTTTTTTTTCAACTCATAGCTCTTTACTCTTTTCCCAATAATATATAAGTTCTACACATAGTTTGCTCCATATAAGGGTAATTTTATATCGTCAAAGGAAAAACCTTTTAAGGATGTGGATAAAAGATGAAAGTAGATATAATAGGCGATATCCATGGGTGCTATGATGAATTAAAAGCGTTAACAGAAAAACTTGGGTATGAGTGGCAAGACGGGATTCCTGTCCACTCTGACGGACGGCGCCTTGGATTTGTAGGTGATTTAACAGACCGAGGACCTCATTCACTAAAAGTGATTGAGCTCGTATGGTCACTTGTAATAAAGCATCAGCAAGCTTACTACTGTCCAGGCAATCACTGCAATAAGCTATATCGCTTCTTTTGCGGTAACAAAGTGCAAATTACTCATGGATTAGAAACGACCGTTGCCGAGTACGAAGCTTTACCTTCAAGAGAACAGAAATTCATTAAAAAAAAGTTCATTGAGCTTTATGAACAATCACCTCTATATGTGCAGCTTGATCAAAACCAATTAATTATTGCTCACGCCGGTCTTAAAGCTGAATACATCGGCAGAACGGATAAAAAAGTAAAAACCTTTGTGCTATACGGAGACATTACGGGTGAAAAACATCTAAACGGCATGCCTGTCCGACGGGATTGGGCCAAACATTATAACGGAAAACCGTTTATCGTGTATGGGCATACACCCGTAGTAAAAGCCAGAAAAATTCATAATACCATTAATATTGATACAGGCGCAGTTTTTGGAGGGGCTTTAACGGCGTTTCAGTATCCTGAAAGGAATATTATATCGGTGCCTTCATCTATGCCTTACGTAGAGGAAAAATTTAATCACTTCGTGTAAAAAGAAAGTCGCTTTTCATTAAAAAAAGCGACTTTCTTTTACGATTTGAAGTTTCTGCATATCTGGCGGCAAAGGTGCTGTAAAAGACAAAGTTTTTTGTAAAAAAGGATGAAAAAAAGTGAGCTCATAGCTGTGAAGAGCTTGACGAGAAATAAGATGATTCGTTCCTCCATATAAGGTATCTCCAAGCAGTGGATATCCTTTATAAGCCATATGAACACGAATTTGGTGAGTTCTCCCCGTCTCAAGCGAAAGAGCAACTTCTGTAAAAGAAGAATACTGACGAAGCGCCGTATAGTGTGTAATAGCAAACTGCCCATCTTCTCTTACTTCCCGTTCGATGATACTTGACTCTTTTCGGCCAATCGGTGCCTCTATCGTTTCTTTGCCAACAAGCTTCCTATGAACAAAAGCTCGGTACACGCGTTTAATTTCATGTTCTTTTTGTGCTTTAGAGAATAAGTAATGAACGTGCCTATGCTTAGCGACAATAAGCAGCCCAGATGTGTCTCGGTCCAACCTATTTACAAGATGAACAGTCGAGTTAATGTTATTTTTCTCATAATAATAGAGCACAGCATTACTTAGTGACCACGTTAGATGTTCTCGAGAAGGTATACTTGGCATGTTTGGCTGCTTATTCAACACTAATATATACTCATCTTCGTATACAATATCCAAAGGTATAGCTTTAGGAAGAAGACTTTCACTTGCTTTTTCTGGTGGAAACGCCACCTTAATTTCGTCACCTTTTTGCAGAATATATCGAACCGTTGCATGCTTTCCATTTACTTCAATTGCTCCTCCTCTGAACTTAATGTCCGTCAGAGAAGCTTTGGAAATATCATGTTCTTTTAAAAATTCACGAACCGCTACACCCTCGAAAGAATGATCTACGGTCCAACTCAACGTAAAAACTTGTTTCATTCTCTTCCCTGCCTTTAATCATCACATACAAAAGAGTCTCTGACACGCTGCCAGAAAGGAAACGCACGAAAGCGAGCAAATCGAATTTTTTCGCTTGCTACCCGAAATTGAATCGACTTTACATCTTTATGTAAAAGAGTTAAATGATCAATGGTAATTTGAAAGTCTGCGTCGTTGACAGGCTTTAACAGCGCTGTATGATGTCCAGGAAGAACCAATGGAGAACCTATCGTACGGAACACTCGATTGTTAATAGAAGCCATTTCAGCAATTTGAATAGCTTGAAGCGAAGGATGTAAAATCGCGCCTCCAAGGGATTTATTGTAAGCTGTACTTCCCGAGGGAGTGGATACGCAAAGGCCGTCTCCTCGGAATGTCTCAAATCGCTGCCCTTTAATTTCCACATCCATTACTAAAGAACCTTCTACACTTTTTACCGTACATTCATTCAGAGCTAAGTATCGAGCTTCGCGTCCACCGTTGGTGTAGCGAATAATCACTTCGAGCAGTGGATACTCTACAGTCTGATAGGGTGTCTTTGCAATAGCAATCACCAGCTTCTCAATCTCATCAGGTGTCCAATCTGCGTAAAAGCCTAAATGGCCGGTATGAACCCCAATAAAAGCCGTCTTGTCAAGTCGGTTTCGATAGCGGTGAAACGCGTAGAGCAGCGTTCCATCCCCTCCTACTGACACTACAATATCAGGCTGGTTTTCATCATATTCTAAATGAAAATCTAATAAATACGTTTTCATTTTTTGCATAAGCGTATTTGATATTTGGTTGCCTTTTGATGTAATAGCAAATTTTATTTTCTCCACCTAATTCTCTCCCCCTATCCATCCAATGTACAAAGCTGTTGCTGAGTCATACCTAAGATTCTTCCGCTGATTCTTTTTTTCGTGAGAAAATAGCCTGAGCTTCTTGAATCTCACCTCGTATTTGAGACATTTCTTCATCGAGCTGAGTAGCTGCTTCAGAAGCACGCTGAAGTCGCTTTTTGATATTCTCAGGAAATTTCCCGCTGTACTTATAATTTAAAGAATGCTCAATTGTAGCCCAAAAATTCATAGCCAGTGTACGAATTTGAATTTCCACTAAAATTTTCTTTTCACCTTTAATTGTTTGAACAGGATAACATACGACCACATGATATGAACGATAGCCGCTTTCTTTTTTATGAAGAATATAATCTCTTTCTTCAATCAATTCAAAGTCTGTTCGCTGACGAAGAAGCTCTACGACCGCTTTAATATCGTCCGTAAATTGACACATCATACGGAGTCCCGCAATGTCCTGCATCTCTTCCTCTAAGCGATCGAGAGAAATTCCTTTTCGAGCCGCTTTATCCAAAATACTGGCGATAGGCTTTACTCGTCCCGTAACGAATTCAATAGGTGAATGCGTAGATTTCATATCATATTGTGAACGAATTCCTTTTAATTTCACCTTAAGTTCTTCAACGGCTTGTTTATACGGTGCTAAAAATAAATCCCAATGCCTGATCATTAATAACACCCCCCTTTTTTCTCTCTATTACTTATTTTCTTTATCTAAAAAAACTTCCTCTACCCTTGCTACCATCTCGTCTCCATAATTTACATTTCCTTCGATGTTACTGATGAGATAAGATAGCTCTTCTTTAACGGCTGATAGCTCAATTACTTTCTTATTAATTTCTAAAAATACTTTCATATCTTTATGTAAGACGTGCTTTAAATTTGCCCAAATATTATCACTAAGGCCAACATACATAAATTGATCATTAATATCTACAACATATACAAATGACATGTTATCTGAGTCAACAAGCATTTGTTTTGTATCTTCCAATTGTTCAATTTCCGTCTCAATAGGGTCTGCTTTTAAATGTAATTCATTTGATTTCATCACACAGGTAGTGATGTCAATTCGATTGTGCATAAATAAACTCCTTCCAACTATACAATTCGTTACTATTTTAACACATTCCAGGAACGTTTAATAAAGGTAAAACCTAAACAATCCGTATTTCTTCATTTTCCAAGTTCCCCATATGGATATTCCTGTTAGGAAATGTAGTTTGACTGTCTCAAAAAGTGTGATAAATTAAGATGGAAAGTGCCTTACCAAAAGACCTAAATTAAAAGGATGATTTCATTGAAACAAGAAATTGAAATTGAATTTAAAAATATAGTAACGAAAGAAGAGTTTGATCGTCTCCGCTCACACTTTCAACTAACTGAAGATCAGTTTGTCTCTCAAGAAAACCACTATTTTGATACACCTGCTTTCTCATTAAAAGACTGCGGGGCTGCCCTGCGAATTCGAAGCAAAAAAGATAAGTCCGTTCTCACGCTCAAACAGCCTCATCAAGAGGGTCTTTTAGAAACACATGAAGCATTAACAAATGAACAAGCTAAAGAATTGCGAGATGGCAGCGCCAAGATTCCGTCAACAATTCAACAGCTTATTACTGATTTACAAGTCGATAGCCATGCGCTAACTTATTTTGGCACTTTGTGTACAAGTCGAGCAGAAATTCCATATAAAAACGGGTTACTTGTACTCGATCATAGCTTTTATCTAGGTGCTGAAGATTATGAACTTGAATACGAAGTAACCGATGCCAATGAAGGAGCAAAATATTTTGAGCAATTGCTTACGGAGCTTGATATTAAAAAGAAACCAACGGAAAACAAAATTCGACGGTTTTACAAGCGAAAGTATACGTTAATGGATGGAGAATAAATTCATGAGCATGAATATTAACAATTACATGTCTTCCGTTCAATTTCCTGGAACTCAGCCATTTTCAGTTAACAACCAGATGCCAACAGCTAACGTGATGCTTGGTACAACTTTACTCTCTGTATTTGCTCAGCTTTTTCAACACTACGTCAATCAAGAGCCTCAAATGAGTACCAATCTTTACTTGAAGGCAGCGCAGATGTTTCCATCTACGGCGGTTCAAATGCAGTCCAAGCCATCTGTTTCTTCCTCAGGTAAGGCAGCGGCTTCAAATTCTGCCTTACCTGCACAAAAAAATGAAACGGCAAAGGCCAGTTCTCAGGATGTACAAACGATAATTACAGAAGCAGCTGCACGCTACCAGCTGGATCCTAAACTTATTCGTTCTGTTATTAAACAAGAATCAAACTTTAATCCATCTGCCAAAAGTTCTGTAGGAGCGGCTGGGCTTATGCAGCTAATGCCAGCAACCGCTAAAGCTCTTGGTGTAGAAGATCCGTACGACTCCAAGCAAAATGTATTTGGAGGAGCCAAATATCTTCGACAAATGTTAGATAAATACAACGGAAACGTGAAATTAGCATTGGCGGCCTATAATGCTGGACCAGGTAATGTTGATAAATACGGCGGAGTCCCCCCTTTTCAAGAAACGCAAAAATATGTAAATAAAATTATGTCTTCTTATCTTGTGTAAATGAGCCAAATCATTCACTACTCGAACATAGAATGGCTGTAGTTTGTCGAGGTTACACTATATAAATAGAAGGAAACGTTTGTGAAAGCATTCCTTTGTTTCTCATAATTAGTGATTCGCCACAGCATTATAGACTTTTCTTATGTAAAATTCCACTTTATCTCTTTTCCAGTAGAAGAAGTAAGCGGATAGTTTGAGTTAACGAAATGACACTGCTAAAATTAAGGAAAGTAAAAAACACCAAAGAGTTAAAACGTATATTTCTTATAACAAAGGAGTTATCAACATGAGAGAAAAAATCCACTCCCCTTACGAATTATTAGGCGGTGAACATACGATTTCAAAACTTGTTGATGCTTTTTATACACGCGTTGGAAAACATCCTGAGCTCGCGCCAATTTTTCCTGATGATTTAACAGAAACAGCACGAAAGCAAAAGCAATTTCTGACACAATATTTAGGAGGGCCTTCGTTATACACTGAAGAGCATGGTCACCCTATGCTGAGAGCTAGGCATCTTCCTTTTGAAATTACACCGTCAAGAGCCAAAGCCTGGCTGACGTGTATGCATGAAGCAATGGACGAAATTAATTTAGAAGGCCCTGAGAGAGATGAACTTTATCATCGTCTTATTTTAACTGCCCAACACATGATTAATTCACCGGAACAGACAGATGAGAAAGGATTTTCACATTGAGTAATCTAAATAGCCAATACCCATCCTTGCATCAGCTTTGTCAAGGTTCAAATAAAAAACCGCTTGAAATCTATGTATTTGTTGACCCTCTTTGCCCGGAATGCTGGGCACTCGAGCCTATTCTAAAGAAGTTACAAATAGAATATGGTCAGCTGTTATCCCTCAAGCATGTGCTTGGCGGAAACTTACAGCAATTAAATATTGGAGCACAGCAGAAATTTGAACATATTGCAAAATCGTGGGAGAAAACTGGAAGCCGCTCCGGTATGTCATGTGACGGCAATCTGTGGCTTGAAAACCCAATCGATACTCCTTACGCTGCATCAATTGCGATTAAAGCGGCCGGTCTGCAAGGAAAGAAACAGGGCATTCGCTTTTTGAGAAGACTTCAAGAAGTAGTATTTTTAGAAAAACAAAATGTTACAGAAGAATCTGTCTTAATACAATGTGCAAAACATGTGGGGCTAGATGTTGATGAATTTGTAAAAGATTTGCATTCAGATTACGCTGCGAAGGCCTTTCAATGTGATTTAAAAATCACGTCGGAAATGGATGTCGATGAGATTCCAACTCTTGTGTTCTTCAACGAAAAAGTTGAAGAAGAAGGCATTAAGATATCAGGATACTATTCGTACGAAACATATGTACACATCATTAAAGAGATGTTAGAAATTGACCCAGATCCAGCTTGTCTTCCGCCTCTTCGTTCATTTTTAAGCTATTTTCAATTTGTTGCTTCAAAAGAAGTTGCAGTTGTGTATGGTTTATCATTAGAAGAGGCTGAAAAGGAATTGAAAAAACTTCAGCTTCAGCAAGTGGTTGAGAGAGTTCCTGTCAAATACGGCACCTTTTGGAGAAGTACTGAAAAGAGCTGCTAATCATTAAATGTTGATACTTATCCTAAGCATCAACTAAACAAAAAAGACTTGGCTTTCGCCAAGTCTTTTCGTTTGTCTTAAGACAACAAGGGGATGGGAGAAATTTTTCACGGTCAAACAAAGGGGTATATGTTTGTTTTGTGATAAACTTCACGATTAATACTATAGCAAATTATGTCGACTTTTGGCAACCCCTTTTTTCAATTTTATTCACTTTTTTATAAAAAAACTTCATAAACAGCCAGATTCACTCATATAGTACAACCAATTATGCTTTTAATAGAGGTGTTAACTATGAAAATTGCTGGAATTACTCTAGGGGTTGTTATTCTTTTGGTTTCTTTTTTATTCTATATTTTATCTCTTATGCAACTTGTCCCTCTCATTATCGCAGGCCCTCTCTTATTTTTAGCTATCCTTATTATTTTCACATTGCTTAACAATCACAACAAGTTTCGAGGATTTAAAAAATGAAGCAGGATACAGCTCCTGCTTCATTTTAATTTTATTGATTTAATAAACGTTCCATTTCCGTTAATTTCTCTTCAAATACGGCTAGCGCTTCTTCAATAGGCTGAGATGTTGTCATGTCTACTCCTGCTTTTTTCAACACTTCAATTGGATAATCAGAGCTTCCTGACTTTAAGAAACCTACATAGCGCTCAACAGCTGCATTTCCTTCTTCAAGGATTTGCTTGCTTAATGCCGCTGCTGCACTGAACCCTGTAGCATATTGATAAACGTAGTAATTGTAGTAGAAATGCGGAATACGAGCCCATTCTAATCCAATCTCTTCATCAATCACTAAGTTGTCTCCAAAATACTTTTTATTTAAGTCATAATATAATTTTGTTAATAATTCAGGTGTAAGCGGCTCTCCGTTTTGAGCACGCATGTGCACATCATGCTCAAATTCAGCAAACATTGTTTGACGGAATACCGTACCGCGGAATCCTTCTAGATAATGGTTAAGCAAGTACAAGCGCTGCTTTTCATCATCAATTGTTTTTAGTAAATAATCGTTTAGAAGCGCTTCATTACACGTTGAAGCTACTTCTGCCACAAAGATTGAATAATCTCCGTAAGGATATGGCTGCGTTTTTCTTGTGTAATAACTGTGTACAGAATGGCCAAATTCATGGGCTAGTGTAAACAAGTTATTTACATTATCCTGCCAGTTCATTAAGATATAAGGATTGGTGCCATACGTTCCTGAAGAATAAGCACCGCTTCGCTTGCCTTTGTTCTCATGAACGTCTACCCAACGGTTTTCAAATCCTTCTTTTAACACGTTAAGGTAGTCTTCACCTAGTGGTTTCAGGCCTTTTAAAATATAATCTTTTGCTTCTTCATAGGTTACTTCCATTTTTACGTCTTTTACTAAAGGCGTATAGAGATCATACATATGAAGCTCTTCAATTCCCAATACTTTCTTACGTAAATCAATATATCGATGCAATAAATGCAAATTATCGTTCACTGTTTTAACTAAGTTATCGTATACTTCTTCTGGGATGTTATTTGTGCTAAGAGCTGAGTGACGAGCTGAATTATAGTGACGAACGCGGGCGCTAAAATTATCTTTCTTCACCGTGCCGCTTAACGTACTTGCAAACGTATTTTTAAATTTACCGTACCTTTCGTACACCGCTTTAAACGCTTCTTCTCGTACGCGGCGATCGCTGCTTTCTAGGAAACGAATATAGCGCCCGTGCGTAATTTCTACTTCTTCTCCATTTTCATCTTTAATGGAAGGGAATTCTAAATCTGCGTTGTTTAACATTCCAAACGTGTTGCTTGAAGATCCTAGCACTTCAGAAGCCTGAGCAAGAAGCGCTTCTTCGCTTTCTGATAAAATGTGCGGACGCTCGCGAGTAATTTCATCTAATGCATGAGCATATAACTTTAGCTCTTTATGTTCCGCCATGTATTGTTTAATTTTTGATTCTTCAATAGACAAAATTTCTGGTGTTACATATGATAGTGCACTTGCAATTTGGGTATAAAGTGTTTTGATGCGATCATTTAACCCTTGATAAAAAGAGTTAGTGGTATCTTGATCGTAGCGCATATGAGCATATGTATAAAGTTTACTAACGCGCATTGTGAGCTCGTCTTGCTCTTGAAGAGCGTCGTATAAAGTTTGAGCGGACTCTCCAAGTTTCCCTTTGAATTTTTCCATTTGCGGAATAAGAGCTTTTACTTCTTCAAATTCTTTTTCCCATGCGTCATCTGAAGCAAAAATATCCTCTAGTTTCCACGTATCTTCTACTTTTATCTCGCTTCTACTTGGTAACTTTTTCACTTTTGATTGTTCACTCATGGTCATCCCTCCATCTTTTTCTACCTGTCTATAACTGTTCGCTTTTTCTAAGGCGAATCCTTTTTATTTCTTTCGTTATTGTATGTTGTTTTAAAAGAATTAATCAAAAGTCAGTACGCTTTTGAAAAAAGGATTCTTTCTTAAGCGTACTGATTTTCAGTGATTATGTCACTTCTTTTGCTTGATTTAACCACCTTTTCATCATTTGTCCATCTTCTAAAAAAGCATCAGATGTTTGCTTTGGAATCGTGTAGGGCCTTCTGATTTTGTATACCCCAGAAGTTATATACGTTAGCATTCCTAGCCGGCATAATACCTCTATATACTCAAACAGGGGCTGTTCCACAGCGACAGGGGCCATTGGCAAAGACCGAAATACAATATGCCGCTTATGAATTCTGTAGAGCCATAGCCGGCCTAACTCTTTTTCTGTAACTAAATCCCCTACTTGCTTCTGCTGTATTAAATCGAGAAGCAGCCACGTCTGCCATATAATAGCAGACGTTTCAACCATGTATAAAGAAGGCAGCGGCATGCCTGCTTCTGCTGGAATATGGGAGGGAGGAATATTATTTTCATAAAGAGCGTGTAAAAAAGGCTGAAGCTTCTGAGTAGGATAGAGGATATAATGCGTTCGCCATGCCTTCTTTTTCTTTATCCACGAAGAGAAAAATTGAGGTTGTGTATGTGTAGAAAAAAGATCATGAAAGGTATGCTCGTGAGGAGAGAGCACGACAAGCTGTGCATAACAAATCTGAGATGAAAAAGGAATAAGATGTTCAAGTTTCAACAGTTGATTAGTAGAAGGTGAAAAATAAAGAAGTGTGGGCGTATAATCGGAAAGAGTAAGAAACTGCCACTCTTGAAAAGAAAGTTGATACATATAAGTGGATAAGCGCTTCATTCTTTTTGCCCCCATAATCCAAAGGGGCATATAATTTCCTTTCTCATAATGAATAGAACGTTTGGTTAGCGCTGAGGAAGATAAGGAAGCACATTGAAATTCGATTGCATATTTTTGCGAGGGCGTATCTACAAGAAGATCTGGACGCTGCATAATGTCAGGAAGATAACTTTCTAACTCGACTTCAAGATGAGAACTAAACCAGTGAAACAGCTTTCGTTTTCCGTCGAGATGATAATCTGTTTCACCTTCATGCTGAGCGACGCACGTTTTTTTCAGGTGCGCAAAATGAGGAATTTTTTTTGTACCTGCCTTTAACTGTACAGGGGATTGACAAGAGGGACAGTAGAACTGCTTTTCTTTTTTCCACAGCTTAAGCTGTTCAAGCGAAAAGCGCTGAGCTAGTGAAATGAGTCCTTCTTCTGTTTGGGCAACTAACAATCGTACATTTCTCCTTCCTATAATAGCGAGCTATATTCTTGTATTCGACACCTTTCTACTAAACCCTTTTCTTTAAGAAAAAAACCACATTGCACCGTACGCAATGTGGTTTACAACGATTATAATAACGGTGAAAGCAAACGGGCTGTTGATTCAAATAGCCGCTGTATAAATGGACGCTTTTCAAAGTCTTTAAAGTGAAGCTCACTCGTTTCTTCTAAATCTTGCATATATTCATATACGAGCTTTTGAGTACTAGCTGTACGATATAAAAAAGCATTTACTTCAAAATTCAAATGAAAGCTTCTCATGTCCATGTTAGCTGTTCCAATAGAGGCAATTTCTCTATCAACAATCACAATCTTGCTGTGCATAAATCCTTTTTTATACTCGTAAATTTTCACACCTGCTTCTAGCAGCTCCGGAAAATAAGAGCGTGATGCATGAAAAACAATTTTTTTATCGGGCTTCTGAGGTACAAGAAGCCTTACATCTATACCGCTTAAAGCAGCTACTTTGAGGGAAGTAAAAATATCTTCATCAGGTATGAAGTAAGGAGAAGCAATCCAAATGGACTCTTTCGCAGACGTAATCATCGAAAAAAATAAGTGTTTGATAATTTCCCACTCACGGTCTGGTCCGCCGGCAATCATTTGAACACCGCCGCACTTTTCCATATCAATGTCAATTAAATCAGGCGATAGATACGTTTGAGTAAGCATCGTCTGACCTGTCATATAATACCAGTCTTGCAAGAAAATAAGCTGCAATGAACGGACTGCCTCACCCTTCACCATCAAATGAGTGTCTCTCCAAAAGCCAAAATGCCGACTTTTCCCAAGATACTCATCACCAATGTTCAAACCTCCTACAAACCCAATTGTTCCATCAATGACTACAATTTTACGATGATTACGGAAATTGATTTTATTATTGAGAAATGGAAGTCTGACCGGCAAGAATGGAATCATTTCTACGCCCGCGTTTCTTAACTCGTGAATATAATGCGGTGAAAGCTGAAAACTGCCCACGGCATCATACAAGAAGCGTACATAAACTCCTTCTTGTACCTTCTGAATTAAAATATCTTTAATTTGTTCTCCTAAGTGATCATGTCGTACGATGTAATACTCTAAGTGGATATGATGCCTTGCATGCTTTAAAGATTCCATGATTTCGTGAAACGTCTCTTTTCCATTCGTCAATGCGCGCGTATCTGATGAAAAAGAAATTGGACTCTTGCCAAGCCTGACGGCTAGCTTCAGCATTTGCTTTCTACTGGTGCCCAACTGTTCAAAGTGATTTTCTAATATACCGGAATCTCTTTCCATCTTTAAAAGCACCTGTTCATCCAGCTTTGCTTTTTTAGCAAATAAACGCCGTTTTCGCGTATTGCGTCCAAATAACAAATAAAAAAAGAACCCTATTACCGGGAAACCGCCTAATACTACGAGCCACGTTAGCGTTTGAGTTGGATGACGGTTTTCTAATGAAATAACAAGACCGATGAAAACAACACTAATCGTAATTAAGATACTTAGCACGCCAATAAATTTACCGTCCCAATACCCTTTTGTAAAATAAAGCAAAGCAATAATACCAATAACAAAAATTAAAAGCTGTAATCTATTTTTCAACTTGTTTTCACCTATCCTAAAACCAATCTTTCATCATTAATAACAGGTCTCTATACCGTTATTATCCTCAAACTTGTTATTTTAACACTACACTTTCCCGTGTAGGAACCAGCCGCCTGCTTTTTCCACCTAAATTGTTCGATATGAGCGGAGAGCTTTTCCAAAAATGAAGACAAAACAAAGACCGATTTCATATACATGAAATCGGCTGCTATTATCGTAAAGGAAAATACTGCTTTACTTGTTCAAGTGCATTTTCACTGATTAATTCTTTTCCATATTCCATTAAACGATGAACTGTTACATTTGATTCATTTGCATATTCTAAAATGATACTTAAAATGTTATCAATTTCAGCTACAAAGTCTTCATCATCTGTAAACTCAACGTATAAATAATATTTTCCTTCAAACACGTACATGCTGTTGATGATATCATCTAACTCTAAATGGTGACTTAAGGAAATTAAATGTTCTAAGTCTTGAAAGCGTGCGACGAACTGTAGCCCTTCGTCTTCTATAATTTCTTCTTCAAAATCAGCTTTTTTATTTTGATTCGCTTGATGATCAAGCAACGCTTCAATTTTTCCATCTACAGGGATATCGATTTTATCATTTTCACCAACAGGTACTTCGAACTTTTGACCGTCTTTTGAAACTTGTGCTCTTGTTACAATAACCTCTAGCCCCTTCTCAAGCGCATGTACTTGAATCCAAAGAGGACCTTCTGCTACAAACTCTTCTTCTTGATGAATTTCGTCCATCATCTCCCAGAATAGCTCTTCACTGCGCTCTCGGCTAAACCAAATTTCATTGCGATCAAATCCACGTTCTTCAATATCTACGTAAGTGACAAAGAATTTTACTGTGTTTTCATTAATGCGTTCGATTTCCATTATCATCTCTCCCTTCGGAAAAATCAGTGAAGGTAATCCGGCCATTTCGAACATTACCCCTAAACGATGAAGGGACTATTTTACCCCCGTGTTAAAGCAATATTACATGTACTTTCTCACTTTGTAAAGCATTCTAACTTGGGATATACAAGCATACACTATTTGAGTGAACCTTGTATATCTATTTTATGACAAAATGCGAAAGAAAGGAAATAAAAAATACTCTGACAACTCATAGCCACCTTACACCTTACTTTGTTATATACATAATCTCTTTACCCTATGAACGCTTTTTGTTAAAAATGAACACAGATAAAGCAATATGAGCTACTTATCCTTACATATTGGGAGGGAAGACTATTGGATTTAGAATTAATAACCTCCATTCTTCTTATTATCGGTATCGATATTGTATTAGGTGGAGACAACGCTATTGTTATTGCCTTAGCAAGCCGCAACTTACCTGAATATCAGCGAAATAAAGCTATTTTTTTAGGGACTGGCTTAGCTGTGATCGTTCGCATTGTACTTACTATTTTAGCTGTTTATTTACTAACTATTCCTTACTTGCAGCTCATCGGCGGTTTTTTATTAGTGATCATTGCCTTTAAGCTTCTTGTATCAGAAGGTGATGATGCATCTTCAATCCGTGCAGGCGTGACATTAAGCGCCGCTGTAAGAACGATTGTATTTGCTGATATTGTAATGGGACTAGATAATGTAATAGCTGTAGCAGGCGCAGCTCATGGAAATATTATCTTGGTTGTTACCGGATTACTCGTATCCGTCCCCATTATTGTTTGGGGAAGCAAGCTCATTTTGTATTTGATGGAACGATTTCCCCTGCTCGTTTATGGGGGAGCAGCTATTTTAGCTTATACTGCTGGAAATATGATTGGACATGAAAAGAACTTACATTCATTCTTTGCAGCCCATACATCTCTAGGAACATTTATTCCATTTATAACAATTGCTGTTGTGCTGATAAGCGGCATGGTTGTTAATAGCTTTCGTTCAGCTAAACGATAAAGAAAAGGCCATACTAAACATTTTTATTTAGTATGGCCTTTTCTTTAGTTTAATGAGCACAGCAGTCTTTTATTCATAAAACACTTTGTACACTTAAAAAATAATCTCTGTGAGTAAAAAAAGAATAGATGGTACGAGTAAGCAACCAAGACCTGTATAAAATGTAGCTGTCATGGCTCCGTAAGGTACAAGTTTTACATCTGTCGCGGCTAAACCAGCTGCTACACCGCTCGTCGTCCCCATAACTCCTCCATAGATCATTGCTGTACGAGGGTTGTTTAATTTGATTTTCTTAGCAAATATCGGTGTCAAAATCATAACTGAAATGGATTTAATTAATCCTACAGCTATACTTAACGCGATAATATCAGAAGAGGCTCCAATCGCAGTTCCAGAAACCGGCCCCACAATATAGGTTACGGCTCCTCCTCCGATTGTGGTCAAAGCAACGGGATCTCTATATCCAAAACAAAGAGCAATAATTACACCTATTACAAAGGAATAGAAAACCCCAAAAAACAAGGCCGTAATCCCGCTGATTCCCGTTTTTTTGACTTCGCTAAAACTGGCGCCGAACGCAGTAGCAATAATGGCAAAGTCTCGCAGCATCCCTCCGCCCATTAAACCAATTCCTGAAAATAACTGTATATCAGAAATTCCTTTCTCTCCTCCTGTATTCACTCCACCGATATAAGCAAGGATTAACCCAAACATAATAGCAATAGCAGATCCATGAACTCTTCCTTTTGTTAATTTATCTGATAAAAAATAAGCAATATACATGACAATCCCAATAATAGCAAATGCCGTAATCAGCCCGTTATTTTCTAATCCTTCTTTAATCATATTCATCATTTTATCTGCTCCTTAGGTAAAATAGAAAGCTCTATTTCTTGTTCTTTCACCTTCGCTTTCTCTCCTATTCTGCTGATAAATGGTATGGATAAAAAGCCTACTACGACTACTACTACCCCTGCAAGAAGCGCCATGCCTCCTCCATCAAGAGCAGCTACAACATTTTGCTGTGCAGACATTGCTACCACGATAGGAATATAAATACCTCCCCAAAAAGCAATGCCTTCTTCGGATTTTACTTGGAGCTTATTTTTCTTCTTTAAATAATCCACCGCTAGTACAAGAAGAAGCATGGATACCCCTACTCCTCCAACGTTGGCTTCTACTCCCATCAGCCCTCCTAATGCGTCCCCTACAATTACCCCTATCAACATGCAAATAGACAGCAGCGCTACACCGAAGATTATCATATTACTTCCTCCCCACCCCATTATTGAAAGCGTTTACTTTATGGTTTAAAAATAGTGTAAAGGAAAAAAGTTGAATAACCTATGCATTTTTAGTTATATACTTATATCAAAAATGACATAATACAGTTTTTCTCTACTGTTCACTTTAGATTTATTCGAAAAAGAAATAAAAATCATGACATTTAGTCATGATTCTTATATGTATTCATGAGGCATACCGGAGCGTAGATGTTTAAAATAATCAATCACAAACTGCCTGAAGATTTGTTGTAAATCCGTCACATAGCCTCCATTGTTCCAAGCTAGAAAGATAGTACGTTCAAATGTTTCCTCTTCAATTTTCAGCAGTTTTACATCTTTTCCTGTAGAACCTCCCCAAGTTACTTCAGGAATAAAACCTATTCCTTGCTTTGCTCTAATCAAACCTCTTACTGTTGCTGGATCATCGCTTTCAAACGTAATTTGAGGTACAAAATTCTGTTCCTTACAAATTACATCCGTTATTTTCCTTAGCTCTTTCCCTTTCTTCAGCACAATGAATTTCTCATTTTTAAGTTCATTTAACTTTACACGTGATTGCTTGGCTAAAGGATGATCAAGAGGCACTGCAAGCAAAATCGATTCACGAAGCAAAGGAGTATGTTCGATCTGACGGGTTGTTAATGGAAAAGCTGAAATGCATAAATCAAAATCAGGCTGTGAATTGCTATTAGTCAAATGCTGCATCAGTCGAAAACGCACCTGAGGATATTGTTCACGAAACCTGCTTAATAGCTCTGGAAGCAAATGTGAACTAGCTAATACAACAAGGCGAATTTCTTCACATGGATCGTTCGACATATCCTTTAGCTCGTGCTTTGCATGTTCCAATGTTTTTAAAGCAAGTTCTACTTTGGCACAGAATGCTTTACCATATCGATTTAATTTAATGTATTTACCGTTTCGATCAAACAAACGAATGCCTAGCTCTTTTTCTAACTGTGAAATCGTTTTGCTGAGCGCAGGCTGAGATACGTACAGCTCTTCGGCCGCTTTACTTATATGTTCTAGTCTAGCAACTACTTGGAAATATTTTAGCTGTAAAAGCTCCAATCCGTTCACCACCACTTTTATATGTTTAGATACTCTCTTTCTTTACTAATTACATATATACTTCATTTTCCCTGCTATTTCGACAAAAAATAAGCAGCAGAGGCCATCTGGCTCCCTGCTGCTTATTTTTTATATACCAACTTCAAGCAAACGTTACTTGGTTGGTTTCTTATTTAAATCTTAAACAGACAAATATAAAAATTAACCATTCACAAGTCTTTGAGCTTCGCGAAGTTGGAAAGTACGCACTTTACGTGGTAAGAAACGACGGATCTCGTCTTCATTGTAACCAACTTGTAGACGTTTTTCATCAATGATAATCGGACGGCGCAACAAGCCAGGATTTTGCTGAATTAATTCATACAAATCTTGCAAAGGCATAGCGTCTACCTGAACGTCTAGTTTTTGGAAAGTTTTCGAACGTGTTGAAATGATTTCATCTGTTCCATCTTCTGTCATACGTAAAATTTCTTTAATCTCGTCGATTGATAACGGCTCTGAAAAGATATTACGCTCTGTATATCCAATATCATTTTCCTCTAACCAAGCTTTCGCTTTACGACAAGATGTACAACTTGGTGATGTATATAATGTAACCATTTACTCCTTCACTCCTTCTATCATAATCGGTCATAACATTTAAAACATGAACTGTAAATCATGTTGTTTTATACAAACTTCAACGAGTGTAAATATTTAATGACTGATAATGAAAATCGATACTACTTTATAATTACTTTTAAAAAATAATATCTATTTGCATTATACTATAAACTTCATCGGAATGATATACTTTTTGAAGTGAACTAGTACATTAGTTCGTTCCTTCACTGTCATTACTTTCATTGCCGATTTTCTTCATTATTTATTTACCACACTACTATTACGAATAAACCTGTAGATTAGTTTCATTTTTTTTATTATTTTTTTCTTTTACAAATTCCTCAAATTTTTCAGTCACTAAAAAAGCCTTGCAGAAGAACTGACATTCTGCAAAGCTTTTGAAATAACCTCTTATTTATTTAATAGCTGATGTGCTTTTTCCTCGTCTCATTAAGATAGGATACAGTAACAGCCCGATTACAAATAAGCCAATACCTAAGAAAAATGTTTTTAAATCAGCTGTCCCTGTCTTAATCACCCAAAGTGAATAAATAAGTGCTAACGAGGCAATGATTCCGTCTTTTACTCGCGATCCTTTAATCGTGTCGTACGTCTCACCCGTCACAATAAGCTTTAATTGATAAACTGTCGTCACGAAATAAGGAACTAAATAAGCGAGAGTAGCTACAACAATGGCGAAATTATAGGCTTGCGAAACTGTACCTGAAATAGTCGCAAACAAAAACAACTGTGTTAAGCCATTTGTTAATGTTAGTGAGCGGGCTGGACTATTGTTCTGATTTGTTTTAGCAAACCACTGTGGAAACAACCCTGATTTCGCTGCTTGATAAGGAACTTCTGCACTAACAACAATCCATCCAACAGTAGAACCTAATAAAGAAATAAGTGCTAAAATGGCCATTACGTAAGCACCTTTATGTCCAATCACCATTTCTAACGTATCTACCAAAGGTTTTTGAGACTGCTGAAGCTGAGCTGTTGAAAGAATCCCCATAGCTAGAAGCGTAATCCCCACATAGATAACCATTGAGATCAGTAATCCAAGCAGCGTTGCTTTCTTCACTACTTTTTGTGATTTTGCACGGTTAGATAACAGTACAGCCGATTCAATTCCGATAAACGCCCACAGCGTAGCAATGGCTGCCCCATTGACCTGACTTCCCAATCCTACATTTATACCTTTTGAATTAACAAATTCTGTACTGACCAGGTTGGATGCGCTAAATAGCGATAGCGCCACAACAATAAATAAACCGAATCCAATAATTTTAGCTGCCGTTGTGATAAAGTTAATATTACCGGCACTATTAATATCTCGCTGCAAAATAGCTTGAATTCCCCATAGGACAATAGAACATACTAAAAACGTAATGAATTTTCCAGCTTCTAATTGAAAATTTCCGACTGAAAATAAAATATCCTTACTCTCCATTACTGGAAAGAACGTTGTTAAATATCCCGCAAACGATATGATGACAGATGCTGTTGCAGCCCAGTTAGCTGCCCAATAGCCCCAAGCCATGCTATACCCTGCTACTTTACTTGCTTTAGGCGATGAAAAAAGATTTGCCGCATAACTTTGAGGCCCTCCTTTTAATTCGGGCTTTCTCATGACTAAATTCCCGAATACAAGAGCAATCATGAACACGCCAAGACCTGTTGCAATCCAAGCAAGTGTTGAACCGACTGGACTTGATACGTTTGCTAAATTAGAAGGAAGCATAAATACTCCGCCGCCTACCATATTACCAACTACAAAGGCTGTTAAAAACCAAAGTCCCCATTTTTTATCTTTCATTTGCTGTGTCTCCTTTTGCTTTCTAAAAGCTTAAACTTTTGAGATAGAAAGCTCGATGCTAATCTATTAACACGTAAAAATTATTTGTTTCTTCATTCATCTCTTCATTTGTTTAACAATATAATATATTAGCACACTAAAGCAAAAAGTTAAATAATAAATCCTTCATTTTCTTTTGGAAAAAAATGCGGCTGGGACACAACTACATCAATCTAAAGATGAATAAATGGGATATATGAGTTCTTATGGATCCCGCTTGTTACACCGCTGTGGAGAGTCTTCCCCTTGCCCTCCAATTCAATAGCTAGAAGCCCTACATACAGTAAACCTATGTTCACCATAAAAAAATCCGAACGAGTTGAATTCTTGATTAAGAATTCAACTCGTTCGGATCTTTCTTCAACGAAACTACTTTTGTCCGAGCTTTATTTTTTATCTTTTATGAAAACCTTTTGAATAGTAGACAACAATCAATAAAACAAACCATACCGGACCTACAATAAGGGCTATTCTTGTATCAGAGGAAAAGCCCATCACCACTACTACTCCCGCTAAGAAAGCAAGAGAGAGATATGATGTATACGGGAAAAATGGAAGCTTATATTTTAAATCACTTACTTGCTGATCGTTTAATCCCTTGCGGAAGCGAATTTGAGAAAGTAAAATAATTCCCCATGTCCAAATTGCTCCAATAGTGGCAATACTCGTCACCCATGTGAACACCTTATCAGGAACAACATAGTTTAAGCCAACTCCGATTAGCAGTACAACAGCTGAAGCAATAACTGCTGCACCAGGCACGCCGCCTTTTGTTAAGTTAGCATAGCGTTTTGGAGCTTCCCCGTGCTGAGCTAAATTAAATAACATACGGCCTGTACTAAAAATCCCACTGTTACAAGAAGATAAAGCCGCTGTTAACACTACAAAGTTTATAATCCCTGCTGCAGCGGGAATTCCAGCTTTATCAAATGTTAAAACAAATGGACTTCCTTGCGTTCCAATCTCTGGCCAAGGATAAATAGACATAATAACAAACAAAGCTCCGATGTAAAAAATCAAAATTCTCCACAGTACATTATCAATTGCTTTTGTTAGTGTTTTTTCCGGATTTTTCACCTCTCCTGCTGTTACCCCAATCATTTCAATACCAAGGTAAGCAAACATAACCATTTGAAGTGATAAAAGAACACCTTTCATGCCATTCGGGAAAAAGCCCCCGTGACTCCATAAATTACTGATTCCTGTTGCAATACCGCCATTTCCAATTCCAAAGATAATCATGCCTAGGCCCAGCACAATCATAAGGATAATCGTTACTACTTTAATAAGAGAAAACCAAAACTCTAGTTCGCCATATGCTTTTACAGCTAAAAAGTTAACCCCTGTCATGATAACGAGTGCTGCAAGTGCCCATATCCACTGAGGTACACCTGGGAACCAAAACTCCATATATACTCCAACAGCTGTAATTTCAGCCATACATGTAATAATCCACATAAACCAGTAGTTCCAGCCTGTTAAATAACCAGCAAGTGGCCCTAAATAATCGTTAGCATACTTACTAAAAGAACCGGCTACTGGATTTTGTACTGCCATTTCACCTAGCGCTCTCATAATAAAAAACATAATAAGACCACTGATTCCATACATGATAAGAATACCAGGACCCGCTAACCGAATAGCGGATGCAGAACCTAAAAACAGTCCAACTCCGATAGCTGCACCTAAAGACATTAAGCTAATATGTCTTTCCTCAAGTCCACGGCTTAATTCTTTTTCTTGCGTGTTCCCTTGCATAATTCTCTCTCCTAACATATCCATTTCATTTAATAGCGATAGCGGCTACGTGTATAGTATTAACTTATTTTTCAGCCAAATAATTCTAGGCAGTGTATGTACTAAAAATCTGATATTGCAAGTTTCACACCTATACTTTTACCGCTCTCACATCTATAAAATACAATATTAAAAAAACTTCACTTTGTTCATTTTATCAAAAATCACAAAAAATGCGATAGTTTTTTGTGATTTTCACAAATAAACTTACGATTGAAATATAATAAAAACCATTTTTTACATTATATGTTCTTACCCCCCTATAGTTATCTAAATATTAAGAATAATTAATTGATTATTCTTCTATATTTTCAATTATAGATGCTTACTTTTCCCTAAAAAGGGTAAAGATAAGATAACTGTTTAAACACTATTATGAACATCATCATGAAAAGATCAGTAGGAGGGTGCTATGAATTGGTATGAAAAACTAAGTCAATATTTTCCCATTGAAGAAATGAAATCAAAGAAGCATATCGAAACGCTTTTACAAGAACGCAGCGATATTTATCATAAAAACGAAGGACCTCATCACGTATTAATGTACGTGGAAACAGACCAATTTATCTTTATTGATTACCTCTTTGTTTCAAAAGACGCTCGAGGTCAAGGGCTTGGCGGTAAACTAATTGATGAGTTAAAACAGCATAACAAACCAATTATCTTAGAAGTAGAGCCTGTAGACTATAAAGATTCAGACTCAGCAAAACGACTGCATTTTTATAAACGTGCAGACTTTAAGCATGCTCAAACAATTGGCTATAACCGCCGGTCATTAGCTACAAATGAAATCAACCAGATGGAAATTCTATATTGGTCTCCTACCTCTGAAACAGAGGAAAGCATTTTAAATAAAATGAAAAAAACGTACGAGTTAATTCATACGTACAAAGACAAAGAAATATATGGTGCGTCTTATCAGCCGGCAGATCAAGTATTAAAAATTGACAAAAATCGTAAAGACGGCGATATCTTAGCAGATTTATAAAAAGAAGGTAGACGCATGTCTACCTTCTTTTTATAAATATTGAATTATTATTCAATACACAACATTATTAATCACTTATATTCCTTTAGTTATAAGATTTATACATAGATATTTTGTTTTAAATATAAAATTCTGAAAATTTTCAATAGTATTTTTCAATCCTTTACTGTATAATACCTGTAAAGCGCTAATGTTACTTGTTCTTACATGTTTTTTGCAACTTGAAGCTTAGTGTTCTTTGATAACTAAATAAAAAACGACCTCGTTGTGAGATCGTTTTTGTTATGTTGTATATGTGGCAAACTCTGCTTGAGAACAAGACACGTAGTGACCTGGAGATACTTCTCTAAGCTCCGGTTCTTCACCGTTATAGTCATGGATACTTGGATCATAAATTTTGCGCTGACGCGTTTTTTCACTGTCAGGATCGGGAAGCGGAATAGCTGAAAGTAACGCTTTTGTATATGGATGAACAGGGTTTCGATAAAGTTCATCACTTGGTGCAAGCTCTACAATCTTACCTCTGTACATAACGCCGATGCGGTCACTGATGTATTTTACCATTGACAAATCATGGGCGATAAATAAATATGTTAGTCCACGTTCACGCTGTAACTTCTTCATTAAGTTAACAACTTGAGCTTGTATAGACACGTCCAACGCTGAGATTGGTTCATCTGCGATGATAAAATCAGGTTCTACTGCCAGTGCTCTTGCGATACCGATACGCTGACGCTGGCCGCCACTAAACTCATGTGGATAGCGATTTGCATGTTCTTTGTTAAGCCCCACTGTTTCAAGAAGCTCGTGAACCTTTGCCATACGCTCCTTTCTCGTCTTAGCTAAACCGTGAATATCAATGCCTTCTGCTATGATATCTGCTACGGTCATACGAGGGTTAAGCGACGCATATGGATCTTGGAAAATCATTTGCATTTTACGATTGAATTTTTTAAGCTCTGAGCGAGATTTGCGACCATGTACATTTTCGCCATTAAATAGTACCTCACCGCTAGTAGCGTCATATAAACGAATAATCGTTCTGCCTGTCGTTGACTTTCCGCAACCGGATTCACCTACAAGCCCTAATGTTTCTCCGCGGAAGATGTCAAACGTCAGACCATCAACTGCTTTAATTGTTCCTTTACTTGTGAAAAAATGTTGCTTTAAGTCTTTAATCTCTAATAATTTATCTGTCATGTTATTCACCATCCTTCGCTACGAGTACAGGTGTACTGTATACATTATCAACTTTACGCATGCGGCGCTGAACTGAAGCAGGAGGCTCTACTTTTGGTGCATCGGGATGTAACAGCCATGTTTTCGCATAGTGCGTATCAGATATTTTGAACATTGGAGGTTCTTGCTCAAAATCAATTTTCATTGCGTATGGATTTCGCGCTGCAAATGCATCTCCTTTTGGAGGATTCGTTAAATCTGGGGGCGTTCCAGGAATAGCAGCCAGCTCTTCTTCTGCCTCGTTATCTAAGCTTGGCATAGAAGCTAGCAGTCCCCACGTATACGGATGTTTTGGATCGTAAAACACTTCATCCACTGTGCCCATTTCAACAATTTGACCAGCGTACATAACGGCTACTCGATCTGCTACATTTGCTACTACACCAAGATCATGGGTAATAAAGATAATAGAGGTATCCGTTTTTTTCTGAATGTCTTTCATCAACTCTAAAATTTGGGCTTGAATTGTTACATCAAGCGCCGTTGTTGGTTCATCAGCGATCAATAGCTTCGGATTAGAAGCAAGAGCCATCGCAATGACAACACGCTGTCTCATCCCGCCGCTGAATTCATGCGGATATTGATTCACACGCTGTTCTGGAAAAGGAATTCCTACAAGTGTTAATAACTCGACTGCCCGTTTTTTAGCTTCGGCTTTAGACACTTTGGAATGCTTAATTACGACTTCGCCAATTTGAGCCCCAACTTTCATCGTTGGATTCAAGGAAGTCATCGGATCTTGGAAGATCATACCGATATCTTTACCGCGAATAGCTTCCATTTCTTTATCCGTTTTCTTAGCTAAATCAATGCCGTCAAACAGCATTTCACCGCTTTTGATTCGGCCAGGAGGCATCGGAATAAGGCGCATGATCGTTTGTGAAGTTACACTTTTACCAGATCCTGACTCACCAACAATTGCTAAAGTTTCACCTTTATTTAAGTGGAAGTTAACGCCGCGAACAGCTTGAACTTCTCCGCCATATGTTTTAAATGATACAGCTAAATTTTTTACTTCTAATAAACGTGACATATGAGTCCACTTCCTTACTTACGTAGTTTTGGATCTAACGCATCTCGTAATCCAT
The DNA here is from genome assembly GCF_028369225.1 of Priestia sp. AB. Classification (NCBI taxonomy): domain Bacteria; kingdom Bacillati; phylum Bacillota; class Bacilli; order Caryophanales; family Bacillaceae; genus Priestia; species Priestia sp. AB. Next base: position 87,913 of record NZ_JAQMYN010000005.1, on the reverse strand, counting down.
CACCAATTACGTTGAACGCTAAGATTGTTAAACAGATAAACAAACCTGGGAAAAATAAGCGCCAAGGATAGTATTCCAAAGCAGGTAAGCCTTCTGAAGCCATTGTTCCCCAACTTGCAAGCGGTGCCGGAACGCCTAGTCCCAAGTAGCTTAAAAATGCTTCTGTAAAGATTGCTGAAGGAATCGTTAGTGTCATTGTTACTAAAATTGGACCTGTTGCATTAGGAATAAGATGTTTAAATAAAATACGTTTTGTTGTTGCTCCTAATGTTTGTGAAGCCATTACGTACTCTTGGTTTTTCAACTGCAATACTTGTCCACGTACAATACGGGCCATGTTAATCCAGCCGGTAATGGTCATCGCCAAAATCATCGTGCCTAACCCTTGGCCAAGCATAACCATTAAAATAATAACGAGTAAAAGGTAAGGAACACCATATAAGATATCCGCAACACGCATCATTGTTTCATCCGTACGGCCGCCGCGGTATCCAGAGATGCTTCCCCAAACTACGCCAATGAATAAATCAATTAAAGCTGCTGCTAACCCGATAAATAATGAAATACGAGCGCCTTCCCACGTACGAGCAAAAACATCACGCCCTAATTCATCTGTACCGAACCAGTGCTCAGAAGATGGAGCCTGATTAGCATTCAGCAAATCATTGGTTGCATAATCATATTTCACCATCAATGGACCAAATATAGCCATAAAAACAAGGAGAACCATTAGTACTACACCAAACATAGCAAGCTTGTTTTTGCGAAAACGAATAAAAACATCTTGCCAGAATGAAAGACTCGGTTTTTCAATCTTTTCTGCCTGAGCGCGGTCAATCCCTGCTGTTTCAAACATTTTTTTAGGAATTTTTGGAAGTTGCTGCATAGTTACTCTCCTTTCTTAGCACCTGTAAGTTTAATTCGAGGGTCAATGAATCCGTATGCAATATCTACAAGCAAGATACAAAAAAGTAGTAAAATACTGTAGAACACCGTTACGCCCATAATCGTTGTATAATCTCGGTTTGAGATACTGAGTACAAAGTGTGAACCTAATCCCGGGATACCAAATATTTTTTCAATAACAAAGCTTCCCGTTAAAATCCCTGCTACTAAAGGTCCCATATAGGATACGACTGGAAGCATCGCATTTCGCATGGCGTGCTTAACTGTAATAACGCCTCTGCTTAAACCTTTTGCTTTCGCTGTACGAATATAATCATTGCTTAATACTTCAAGCATACTCGAACGAGTTAACCGTGCGATAAATGCCATAGGGGTTGAAGCGAGCGCGAGAGCTGGTAACACCGTGTGTGCCCAAGATTCCCAGCGTGCAACCGGAAAAATTTGTAGTTTCATAGCCAGAACGTATTGTAATACCGCTGCCATAATAAAACTCGGAACTGAGATTCCTAGAACTGCAATAACCATCGCCGTGTAATCTTGCCACTTATTATGTTTTAAAGCAGCAATAACACCAAGTACTACACCAATAGCAATTGCTATTAAAATAGCTTCCATCCCTAGCATGAATGAAACAGGGAATCCGCCGTTGATCAAATCGTTTACCGTTTGGCCTTTATATTTGAAAGATGGACCAAAATCCCACTTTAAAATTGATGTTAAATAATCAAAGTACTGATGGTACCAAGGCTGGTCTAAACCGTAATACTGATTTAGATTTTTTTGAATTTCAGGGGGAAGCTGCTTTTCTGATGTGAATGGACCTCCCGGAACAGCACGCATTAAGAAAAAGGTTGCTGTTACGATCAGCCATAATGATAGAAACATATAAATAAGTCGTTTTCCTATATATTTGAACACCCTGACACACCTCCATATTTTTACAAAATTCGCGCACAAGAAAGAAAAGTATATGGAGCACCAGGCCCCATATACCCTTTGTCACAATTGATGTTACTTACTCAAAATGAGCCCACTTAATCTGAATGTCTCCAAGTCCAGACATCACAACATCTTTCAGCTGCTTGTCTTGTACCCAAGCGTTTGTGTAGAAGTAGATTGGTGCCACTGGCATTTCATCCATGAAGATACCTTCTGCTTTTTTCAACATTGCCTGACGTTTTTTAGGATCTGTTTCTTTTTGAGAGTCAATTAATAACTTTTTATATTCTGGGTTTTCCCAGTTTGTATCATTGTTTCCGCCTTTTTTATCACGGAACAATTCTAAGAAGTTAATTGGATCGTTAAAATCTCCTAGCCAGCCCATACGTCCAACTTGATAATCTCCTTGGTGTAACTTTTCAATGTAAACAGCCCACTCAGAGTTGTCTAACTGTACTTTAATGCCAAGGTTTTTCTTCCACATATCTTGAACAGCTTGTGCAATTTTTGCATGTTTTTCATCCGTGTTGTATGAAACCTTAATTGCTGGTAGTTCTGAAGCATCTTTAAGGCCCATTTCTTTCAAGCCTTTTTCTAAATATTCTTTTGCTTTTTTCACATCATTGTCTTTGAAGTAACCTTTTTTGTTATCTTCAAACATTGTTGGTGGTACAGCCGCCATCGCTGGAACTGAACCGTCTTTTGTAATTTGTTCTGTAATACCTTTACGATCAATTGCATAAGCTAATGCTTTACGAATGTTCACGTTGTCTAAAGGTTTTTGTTCTGTATTAAACTTGTACCAGTAAGTACCTGCAATCTCTTGAATGTTTAATGAACCGTCTTTCTTTAATTCAGGAAGTGCATCAGCCGGTAATTGACCAGTAGGCATACCCGCCCAGTCTAATTCACCGTTTTTGAACATTGAAAGTTCAGTGTTGTTATCATTGATCATGTACATTTCAACTTTTTTAAGTTTTACAGCATCTTTATCCCAATAGTTTTCATTAGGAACTAACTCGATTTTGTCATTATGTTTCCAAGCTTTAAGCTTGAAAGGACCGTTTGACGTATAGTTTTCGCCTGCATTTGTGTACCATTTTTCATTTGATTCAGCAATTTTCGTATTCACTGGGAAGTACGTATAGAAAGCTGTTAATTCTAAGAAATATGGCGTTGGGTTTTCTAATGTTACCTCAAGCGTTTTATCATCTGTTGCTTTAACGGCAACATCATCTAATGAACCTTTTCCTTCATTGGCAGCTTGTGCATTTTTAACATAGTATAATTGATATGCATATTGAGATTCGTTTTTAGGATCTAACGCCCATTTCCATGCATATTCGAAATCTTTTGCTGTTACAGGGTCACCATTTGACCATTTTGCATCGTCGCGAATCGTAAACGTATATTTAGTTTGATCATCGCTGACCTTCACATCTTTCGCCATTGCATTTTCAGGTTTTCCATCTTTACCGATACGAGTTAAACCCTCAAATGTTTGTAATAATACGTTTGATGACGTTGAATCATTAGCTAAGCCTGGGTTTAATGAAAAAGGCTCAGTTTTAATGTTTACGCGAAGCTCTTGCTCTTTTTTCTTTTCGCCGCCATCACTGCTAGCATTTTCACTGCCACCAGATTCTTTGTTAAATCCACATGCAGCTAAAAACAAGCTCATTACAAGCAGCAAACTGAAAAGAATCGACAACCTTTTCTTCATTGCGTGTTACCCCCTATTAAATTTTGTTTGTGTGGCAACCATATTTTTTTGATATGCACTAATTTCTTAATCCTCTTTCAATACAAAATAATCAGTTATTTTTTCGCGTAGTAGAGCATTAAAGACCTCACTGCAAAATTATTCTTCTACTCTATGAAACTGTCATCAATTGTTTACATGCTGTAAATCCAATGTATGCGCTTAATATGTAGAAGACTCATTCATTACAAAATTCGCTAATTGAAACAAAACATTGTCTATTTTGTGTTTTCTGAAAAATTAAGAAATTGTAATACCTTTGTAAAAAATATGTTTGTTACGCCTATTATAAATATTTTAAAAATTTATTGCAATACTATTATTTAATGGTATTTTTTTGTCATGGGGGAAAAAACCTTATCTTATAAGGATTGTGCCTACTTGTCAGACTTCTAAAATCTTTTTTGTAGTATAGGTATTACGATAGTATTACAAAGCCATTAGAAATATTAAATAAAAGATTTTTACCAAATCCTCCACCAAATTTTCATCAAGAAATGCTTTAATTAAAAGGTTCTTGTCTTTTTTTGCCGCTGAAAAATTCCAGTAAATTGTCTTATAAAACTTTTTAGCGATAAGATGTTTAAATTCCTGCTTTTTCGCGTTATAATAACGAATAACTATATAATTAAAGCTGTGAAAAAGAGTAGTATGCAGAATTTTCATTTTCAGAGAGTTTGTGGCTGGTGAGAACAAACATTGAAACCTGCAGAATGGACTTTGGAGCTTTCAAGTGCAAAGCTTGAACGTTGACCTCAACGTTACATGAATAAAGATAGTTCACAATTATGTGTACTAATTAGGGTGGCAACGCGGTCCATTCGCCCCTAGCTTATGCTAGGAGCGGATGGGCCTTTTTATGTTGTATCCGTAAATTAGCATCATATATGTGCAGATGAAAGGAAGATTTGATGAAAACAATTTTTTCAGGTATTCAACCAAGCGGTACAATCACTTTAGGTAACTACATTGGAGCGATGAAGCAATTTGTTGAACTTCAACATGACTATAACTGTCATTTTTGTATTGTAGATCAGCATGCGATTACAACGCCTCAAGATCGTTTAGCACTTCGTAAAAACATTCGCAGCCTTGCTGCTCTGTATGTAGCGGTAGGAATTGATCCAGCAAAATCGACTTTATTTATTCAATCGGAAGTGCCTGCCCACACAGAAGCGGGATGGATGTTACAGTGCGTAGCGTATATCGGTGAACTTGAACGTATGACTCAGTTTAAAGATAAGTCCGCTGGAAAAGAAGCAGTATCAGCAGGATTACTAACTTATCCTCCATTAATGGCAGCGGATATTCTTTTATACAACACCGATTTGGTTCCAGTTGGGGAAGATCAAAAGCAGCATTTAGAATTAACGCGTGACTTAGCTGAGCGCTTTAACAAAAAATACAATGATATCTTCACTATTCCTGAAGTACGTATTCCAAAAGTGGGCGCACGCGTCATGTCTCTTCAAGATCCTACGAAAAAAATGAGCAAGTCCGATCCAAACCAAAAAGCTTTCATTACGCTTTTGGATGACGCTAAAACAATTGAAAAGAAAATCAAAAGTGCCGTAACGGATTCAGAAGGTATTGTTCGCTACGATAAAGAAAATAAGCCAGGCATTTCAAACTTATTAAGTATTTATTCGATCCTAGCCAATAAATCAATCGAAGACATTGAAGCGATGTACGAAGGCAAAGGTTATGGTGACTTTAAAGCTGACACAGCCAAAGTGGTAGCTGAAGCACTCGCTCCAATTCAAAAAAGATATTATGAATTAGTTGATTCTAGCGAGCTAGATGATATTTTAGATCAAGGTGCCGATAAAGCAAATGCAACAGCTAATAAAATGCTTCGCAAAATGCGAAACGCAATGGGAATTGGCCGTAAACGTTAAAAAAAACGACTGCTATGCAGTCGTTTTTTTTAATTAACTTTTGGCTCTTGTTCAATTTCCCAAAGTTTTTCAAAGAAAGGTTGTCCTTTTACTAAGCGCTCGCATAATAATTTATGCTTCGGTGACCACCCTGACTTCGTTTCATCGTATAGCTGACTCCACACGTCTTGAAACGGCATCTCTTGAATGTCTTCGTACTTCGTTGGATTCCACTCCGTGTACCAGTAGCGGATTTGAGCTGTATTTTTTGTGGTATGTAGCTGATCAAGTGCCATAAATAACAGCTGTTTTAGCTGACGTTCTTTACGTGTTAGTCCTCTCATCGTTTCAGGAGACGGTGAAAGAATATGATGCTCTTTTTTATTCAGCTCGTCTTCACTGAACTTATATTCTAGCTCTTCTTGATCCGCAATCATCTCATAGACTAACTGTTCCTGTCTTGGAATTAAGCGGCTTTTTCGAATCGGAATATGATATCCCATCGTATCAATTGCTAAAATATTCGTTCCATCTGTAACAATAAAACAATATTCAACCTGCGTGCGTTCATGATTTTTCCGAATGTATGCTTTCTGATAGACATCTTGTAGTAGTTGTTGAGGTAGCTCGGAAAGATCATTTTCAATGTAATGAAATAAAAGCGGATTTACTTTTAATAACGGTGCTTGATCGAGCAGTTCTACACAATCGTCTTTTCTCCACTCATGGAAATGACACACATTATAACCGTTTTCTTCGCCTTCAAACCAATTAACCCATACATCATGAAGATATAGCATAATTTACCCCTCACTTACTATCTGTTTGTTATCCATCAGTATAGGCAGAGAAAGGAATTTTTATTCCAAATGATGTTATTTTTCTAAAAATTAATTGTAAAATGCCTTCGTTTTTGGTCATTATTCAAATGCACTTGTTTCGAAGCTCAGATATAACGCCAGTGCTAATGATTGCTAAAGGCTTCATGAGCTATATTCACCCCTATAAGCAGAAAAAAATCCGAGTTTCTTCTATATTAATAGGTTTGTCAGGAGGTCTGACAAACCTAAAAAAATCTATCACACTTTTGTGATAGATTTTTAACGAAGAGATTTGGGATTCAAAGCATCTTTTAATCCTTCACCAATGAAGTTGATAGCTAGGATCGTAAATGTAATAGCTAAACCTGGCGGAACCCACATCCAAGGCTTATTCTGCAGCACATCTGATTCCCTTGCTTCTGTCAGCATATTCCCCCAGCTTGGCGTATCAGCCGGCACGCCAAAACCGATAAAGCTAATCGCTGACTCAAACACAATAAGGATCGCCATCTGCAAACTGGCTTGAACCACAATCGTTGAAAACACATTTGGCAGCAAATGTTTAAAGATGATTTTAAACGGGCTGCACCCAATGGAAACGGCTGAAAGCACATATTCATTTTCTTTTTCAGCCAAGACTTTGCTTCGCACCAGCCGGGCCGTACTTCCCCAGCTTAAGAAACTAACAACTAGGATGAGCGTCCAAACGCCTGAGATCTTTCCAATTAGGATTGTATTTAACACTACAACGAAAACAATTAGCGGAAAGTTTAATACAAAGTCTGTAAAACGCATTAAGAATTGATCCACTTTGCCTCCGTAATAACCCGCAATCGAACCAATAAGAGTTCCGATTAAAATAACGAGTGTTGTACAGGCAACTCCAATCAGTAACGAAGTTCTCCCTCCATACAATGTACGTGCAAATACGTCTCGCCCATTTGTATCCGTTCCAAACCAATGCTCACTAGAAGGCGCTGCATTCATCGCCATATAGTCGATACGTGTAATATCTGCTTTTGTAAGCAGCGGTGCAAAAATGGCAAGAAGCGTAATCACAATCATGAAAGCTAAACTTATCATGGCTAGTTTATTTTTAACAAACTTCTTTCGCGCAATCGCCCATGGAGAAAGGTTTTTAGGAGCTTTCATATTCACTTCTGGCTGTACATCTTTTTTCGTTACAATTTCCATACTTTCTCCTCCTAATCCAAACGAATACGCGGATCTGCTACGCCGTATAACAAATCAGCAACCAGATTCCCAACCAGTGTTAAAATTGAAAACAACATTGTAAGCGACATCATAACTGAGTAGTCACGAGTTGCTACAGAGTCAACAAACAATTTTCCAATTCCCGGATACGTAAAAATCGTCTCTGTAATGATAGAACCGCTAATGATTGTTACAAGATCAAACCCTAAAAACGTAATAAGCGGAATCATTGAGTTGCGTAGGATATGAACATTATAAATTTTAGATTCTTTTGTCCCTTTTGCTCTAGCAGTGCGCACAAAATCTTTGCGACTGTTTTCAATAATATCATTGCGCAAAAATTGGGTATACTGCGCGGTCGACATCAAGCCAAGAATCAGCGCGGGTAATATAACGTGATGAATTCTACTTTGAATAAATTCCCATGATCCCTCTTTCAATCCTACTTCAACAGAACCGCTAAATGGAAACCAACCTAACTGAAAGGAAAATAAATAAATGCCTACGATCCCTGCGATAAACGATGGAACCGCTAATGCAAAGTAATTATATCCTGCAATAAAGTTATCTGCTAAGGTATACGGTTTTCTTCCTGCATACATACCTAAAATAAATGCAAACACATACGTAATCAAAAGCGAAGTCAAAGCTAAAAAGATAGTATTAGGCATACGCTCTAAAATAATATCTAATGTCGGTAACTTATGAGTTGTTGACTTTCCTAAATCTCCTTGTGCCACTCCCTTTACCCAGTTCCAATATTGAACGTAGATAGGATCGTTATATCCTAGCTTATCACGCATTTCCTCAATGTATTTTGGATCTGTATTACTAGGGTTGATTTCTCCCCCAAAAGGGTCCCCTGGCATCATTTTTGCCAGGGAAAACACAACAAAGGAGATCAGAATCAACATTGGAATCATCCCTAAAATACGTCTTAGTGAGTATTGCAGCATCGTTGACTCTCCTTTACATGTAAAATACTTATTCCGTTACAGACCATTTCTCCGGATCTACAACTACCGTTGATGGATCTAGAGTTACGTTTTTCACACGCTTATTCACAGCATAAATATTGATATTTTCCCATAAAGGAAGTGCTGGCAGCTGCTCATTAAAGAATTTTTGCCATTTTACATATACATCTTTACGGTATTTATCATCAAATGATTTTTCACTCAAACCGTCTTTAAGCATTTCATCAGATTCCTTATTTACCCAACGTCCATAGTTCCATTCAGCATCAGAGCTCCATAATCCTGTAGGATCTGGATCTGAACCAGTGTCCCAAGAACCAAAGAACGCTTCTAACGCCTTATCGTCGTTATCTTTCATTTCATTGTACAAGTTAAATTCAACAAGTGAACCCGTTGCTAATTTTGTTTTAATACCAATATCATTCCATGCTTGCATAATAGCCTTCGCACGCCCCTCGAAGTTGGCTGGACCAGCATAGTGACCGAATGAAATCGTAAATGGTTTTCCGTTTGGATCTTCTACAAAACCGTCATTATTCTTGTCTTTATAACCAGCTTCAGCTAATAATTTTTTAGCTTTTTCAGGACTATACTTGTACTTTGTTAAATCTTTTTGGTCAGCAGCAATCCAGAATACAGACGGAATAACTGTGTTAGAAACAACCGCTTTGTCGTTCATAAATGCTTTTACCATTGCTTTTCTATCTATTGCATAAAGCAATGCTTGACGAAATTTTAGATCTTTGAACTTTTCGTAATCATCTACGTTTTTACCAGCTTTTTGATCACGATGTCCAAATCGTAGACCAATATACGAATAACTAGTTGATTTCCCTTCCAAAAAGTCTAAGTTTTCTGCTTTTTCAACTTGCCCTAGATCAGCTGGGCGAACATCCATAATGTCGACATCGCCTTTTTTCAATGCTCCGGCGGAAACAGATGGATCCAGTACTTTTACAACAACACCATCAAGGTGAGGTTTACCTTTCCAATAATCATCATTACGTTCCATTTGGACATATTCACTTGCTACTACTTTTTTCACTTTAAACGGTCCAACACCAATAGGCTCTTTACGAACTTGTTTGGACTCTGCAAGATCTTTTACAGCAATTCCTTCGTAGTACTTTTTCGGCATTGGATACGGCCATAGATTGTCTAAGTTATTTACACGAACTTCTTTAAACGTTACTTTAAATGTTTGTGGATCTACTACTTCAACTCCGGAAATAGAATCCGCTTTGCCGTCGTGATATTCTTGAGCGCCTTTAATGTGCTCAACGTTTACATAGCGTGGACCTGTATAGTCTTTATCGGCAATCGTTTCATACGTATATTTAAAATCATCTGCAGTTAATGGATCTCCGTTATGCCACTTAATCCCCTTTTTTAATTTAAACGTGTAAGTTAGTTTATCACCACTCACGTTCCAAGTAGCTAAGTCAGATTTAATTTTTAATTTCTTATCATAAGTAAAGAGACCTTCATTGATAAATTCTAAGATTTGGCTATCATATGCACTACCATACAATGCGTACTCAAAAAGCCCTTCCGGCGCTCCGTCAATCCCATACGTAATCGTTCCCCCATCTTTTGGCTTGTCTGTTTTTGCACCTTCAGTTTTTGTTTCTCCGCCTTCTTTATTACTAGAAGATGAAGAACTGCTTCCACCGCTGCATGCCGCTAGAAAAAGCGATAGCACAAGCAAAATGGAAACAAGTGATAAAAACGATTTCTTTTTCATCATGACGTTCCCCCTATTTAACTAATAATCTGTTCGTATGTAGCTTTTACGAGTTATATAAATGGCAAGCTACTTGATGGCCAGGTCTCACCTCCTTTAAGGCAGGTTTCGTTTGGCTGCACTCCGCCATTGCATGTATACAGCGAGGATGAAACGCACAGCCTTTTGGCGGATCAATTGGACTTGGCACATCTCCCTGTAAAATAATACGCTGTTTTTTCTTTCGCGGATCTGGTTCAGGTATAGCCGATACAAGCGCTTGCGTATAAGGGTGCAATGGCTCTGCGTACAGACTTTTCTTATCAGCAATTTCCACTAAACCGCCTAGGTACATAACACCGATACGATCACTCATATGTTTAACAACACTCAAATCATGGGCAATAAATAAAAAGGTTAGGTCGAATTCTTGTTGAAGTTCTTTTAGAAGGTTTAAAACTTGTGATTGGACAGAAACGTCGAGTGCCGATACCGGTTCATCAGCAATAATAAGTTTTGGACGAAGTGCAAGTGCACGTGCAATTCCAATCCGCTGACGCTGTCCACCGGAAAATTCGTGAGGATATTTATAGTATGCATCTTCCGGTAACCCTACTTTTGTAAGTAGATTCATAACTTCTGATTTTAATTGATTGGTTGATTTTCCTGTGAAATTCCGAATTGGTTCAGAAATAACATTTCCAACCATTTGCATTGGGTTGAGGGAAGCATAGGGATCTTGAAAAACCATTTGAAAATCTTGTCTAATTTTACGGAGAGAAGTTCCTTTTGCTTCTGTGATATCTTTACCATCGAAAATAATTTTTCCGCTAGTTGGTTCCAACAGTCTTAGAATCGTTCTTCCTGCCGTGGATTTTCCACAGCCAGATTCTCCTACTAGACCGAGCGTTTCTCCTTTTCGAATAGCAAAAGAAATACCGTCAACTGCTTTTACATCACCAATTTTCTTTCGGAAAAATCCGCCGTGAATAGGATAGTAGGTTTTTAAATGCTGAACTTCTAGCAATACATCTTTCACTGCTTTAGTCATTAGCTTGTCTTCACTCCTTTTGACGGATAGCTATTTTTATACAGCAGACATGCGACATCATGCCCCTGTGAATCCTGGCGAAGAACAGGCGTAACGGAACTGCAGTCTTCCATTGCATGAGGACATCGGTTAACGAAACGACAGCCTGTCCGCGGCATGTTTACAAGAGAAGGCACAATTCCTTTGATCGTATTTAATACTTCTACATCATCTTCCATGCGTGGAATTGAGTGAAGAAGCGCTTTCGTGTACGGATGTTTTGGGGCATAAAATAACGTATCAACATCTGTATGCTCCACAATTTTTCCGCCATACATGACAATCACTTCATCACACATCTCAGCAACTACTCCTAAATCATGTGTAATCATAATAATAGACATATCATTGCTTTCTTGAATTTCTTTTAGCAATTCTAAAATTTGAGCTTGAACCGTAACATCTAGGGCCGTTGTCGGCTCATCAGCAATTAAAAGTTTAGGCCGACAAGCTACCGCCATGGCAATCATGACACGCTGCCTCATTCCTCCTGACAGCTGATGCGGATATTCATCGATGAGCTTTTCGGATCTCGAAATACCAACGCTTTTTAAAAGCGCAATGCTTTTTTCACGCGCTTCCGCTTTCGATATATTCATATGGTTAAACAATACTTCCTGCAGCTGATACCCAATGGTTAACACAGGATTAAGGGATGTCATTGGTTCTTGGAAAATCATTGAGATATCTTTCCCCCGAACATCATTCATCTCATCTTCTGATAAGTGCGTAAGATTCTTTCCGTTAAATAAAACGCTTCCGCTTCTAATTTGACTATTTACTTTAGGTAATAGCCCAATGACGGATAAAGACAATACGCTTTTTCCACAGCCAGATTCTCCTACAACCCCTATAATTCGCTTTCGTCCGACTTGAAACGACACGTCGTCCACAGCATTATGCCAGGAATCATTAATGGAAAAAGCAGTTTGTAAATTTTTCACTTCTAGTAAAGGTGTTAATTCGACGGGCTTTTTATCCATTTATAGTGCACACCTCATTTTTCTAAAAATTGTTATATTTGAATAAGATATTATTACAATTTCATTACAAAATCAATATTTTTTGAAAATTAATTATATTTTTTATTTTTAAAATAATGATTTCTGAATATCTCTTCGGCAATTTAACGCATAAACCTCCTAATTTTTTGTTGGAAATAGGATAAAATTTACTATTTTTAACTTTAGGTATATAGAACTTGTTTTTTTACAGTTGGAACGCAGATTTTTTTAAGATAGTATTGGTGCTAAGAGGAAGCAGCTGGGTAGTAGTTAAAGTGTGAGGCTTCATACATGAAGTAACAAGATGATAACCAATATTGTAGCCCATCATTTCTGGATACCAATTTTGGCCGAATAACAGTTGATCATATTTCTTTTCGTCGGCGCGCAGATTGTAATAAGATTTAACATGCTTTTCCCACATTTTTTTAGCTTCTTCAATGGTATAATAATTTGTCCACGGAGCTAAATATTTTTTACCACAATACTCCTCTACAGCTCTTTCAGCTAACCCTTCCATCATCATAGCGTCTAACAAAGTAATCGTTTCATCAGATTTATTAATGGCTTTTAGCCTGCAAACGTGATGGTATTCATGGGTAAGCACCGCTAACATTTCTTCATCGGATGTATGACTTGTCATAAACACAAATAATTTATCGGTAAAAGCGACACCTGCTCTTCCATTAAATTCACGCTGCATTTTTCGATTTCTAGGATTGCTTGGAAGCACTAGCACCGCTACATCGGGCCCATTCCATGCTTTTTTAAGCTTCTCATAATGTGCTTTAACTTTCTTCCAAACCTGTCTTTTCTTCATTTCTTCTAATTCTTTTATAAACATTAAAGAAGGCGGACACATTCCATAGTTAAAAAGTAATTCCATATATTCTTTTTCTTTTAATTTCTTAAAATAGCGCGCAAGATAACGGCTTATTTCTTTCGGCTCTGTCCAAGTAGAAGTTGAAACAATCGGCATTTTTTCCCCTCACTTTCTTCTTCCTTTTGTTTCATGATATGTTCACAGCTACTCTTTTGGTTATTAAAAATAAAAAAAATTCTAGGCATCAGCCTAGAATTTTTCATTATGCTTCGTATTTTTTAAAGATGATTGTTGCATTGTGACCGCCAAATCCAAGTGAGTTGCTTAGCACCGCTTTTACTTCTTGCTTACGCGCTTTGTTTGGAATGTAGTCTAAATCGCACTCTTCATCAGGTGTTTGATAGTTAATTGTTGGAGGAAGAATACCGTCTTGAATTGCCTTCACACTAAAAATAGCTTCTACTCCGCCAGCAGCTCCTAACAAGTGGCCAGTCATTGACTTTGTTGAACTAATTGCTACTTTTTGAGCGTGGTCGCCAAATACTTCTTTAATAGCCATTGTTTCAAATTTATCATTGTATCCTGTACTTGTACCGTGAGCATTGATGTAATCAATATCACTTGGCTGTAGGCCTGCATCTTCAATCGCATGACGCATTGCACGAACGCCGCCTTCTCCTCCTGGAGCTGGCGCTGTGATATGGTGAGCATCTCCTGTTGAACCATAGCCCACAATTTCAGCATAAATACGTGCGCCGCGCGCTAGTGCATGTTCAAGCTCTTCAAGCACAATAACACCCGCACCTTCTCCCATAACGAAGCCGTCGCGGTCTTTATCAAACGGACGAGATGCTGTTGCAGGATCTGGATTTGTAGAAAGTGCTTTATTCGCACAGAAACCAGCAATAGATAAACGCGTGATTGGCGCTTCCGTACCGCCCGTCACCATCACGTCTGCATCTCCGCGTTGAATGACTTTAAACGCATCACCAATAGAGTTTGTACCTGTTGCACATGCCGTTACCGTACAAGAGTTCACGCCTTTCGCCCCTAAAGCAATCGAAACTTGTCCTGTTGCCATATCAGGAATCATCATCGGAATGAAGAATGGACTTACACGGCGGGCACCTTTTTCTAATAACGTTGAATATTGGTTTTCAAACGTTTCCATACCGCCAATTCCAGAACCAATCCAAACGCCGACGTTTGGAGCAATTTCTTCTGTAATAGTCAAATCCGCATCTTTAACAGCCGCCAATGCAGCTACCATTGCATATTGAGTAAAGCGATCCATCTTACGAGCCTCTTTGCGGTCAATAAAATCTTCCACGTTAAAATCTTTTACTTCAGCCGCTACTTTAGCCGGGAATTCATCTGCATCTAGTCTTGTTAAAGGACCAACGCCAGACACGCCTGCTACTGCGTTTTTCCAAGCTGTTTCTACGTCATTTCCAATTGGTGTAAGCCCACCAAGTCCTGTTACAACTACACGTTTTTTATTCATCGTACATTCATCTCCTTCAGTTGCTTTAAAAATGTAGTGTTATTTTCCCCATCTAATAGCAATAGCTCCCCATGTTAAGCCGCCTCCGAAGCCAACCATTACAATTAAATCATCATCTTGAATTTTCCCTGCTTCAAGCTCATGAACAATTGAAATTGGAATCGATGCTGCTGATGTATTGCCGTAGTATTGGATTGTTTTAGACATTTTTTCTTCTGGCAAGTCTAATCGCTGTCTTGCAGCTTCCATAATACGAATATTCGCTTGATGAGGTACGAGAAAATCAACATCCTCTTTTGTTAAACCTGCTTTTTCAATTACATTAACAGCAGATTCCCCCATTTGTCGAACAGCAAACTTAAATACTTCACGTCCGTTCATGACAATATGATCAAGCTCGTTTTGATACAAGTGCTTGCCTCCCGTACCGTCCGACCCTAGTTCAAAGGATAAAATACCTCGTCCTTCTGATACAGGTCCCATTACAACTGCACCTGCTCCGTCTCCGAATAAAACAGCCGTGTTACGGTCGTCCCAATCTGTAATCTTAGAAAGCTTTTCTACACCGACCACTAATATATGCTTGTAAGCATTGGTTTCAATAAATTGCTTAGCTGTAATCATGCCGTACATAAACCCTGCACATGCGGCACTCACATCGTAAGAAGCTGCTTTTTTTGCTCCCAATTTTTCTTGTAGCATACATGATACTGTAGGAAACGGTTGATCTGGCGTTACCGTAGCAACAATGATCATGTCAATATCTTCTGCCTCGACGTTAGCTTTATGTAAAGCTTCAACTGCTGCTTTATAAGCTAAATCAGATGTGTCCTCGTTATCGGCTGCAATTCGGCGCTCTTGAATACCTGTGCGCGTACGAATCCACTCATCTGATGTATCCATTACTTTTTCAAGATCTAAATTTGTTACAACTTTCTCTGGTACATAACGTCCAATTCCTAGAACACCAGCGTTCATATCAACCTCTCCTTTAAATAAAAGGCTTATATTCCTATAAAACCTATATCCGTCATTTCATTTATCGATTATATAATCAATTATTATGAGTTGGTACTAATTTTACTTCATTTTTTATTTTTTGTCTATATAGGTGTTCGTCCTACTCAGGTATCTATCATGCTACATATAGTAATCATACGGGACCCTCTTACTCTAGTATGGGACATTAGGTAAGAACTTACCCGCCATTAAAATAGTGAAAGGAATGAGTATCATGGCAAGAAGACAAAGAAATGAAGGTTTTTCTGATTTTATGTTTGGAGCTGGGCGCAGAAAATCAAAAGAAGAAAGAGAGCGAGAGGAGTGGGAACGATTATTTAAACAAATCGATGAAATTGTACTCGCCGTCGAAGAACTAGCTCCTCTTCTTAAACAGTTTGCCCCTTTAGTCGATTTATTTTCCAAACAAAAATAACAGCTCGGATTCTACCGAGCTGTTTTCTTTAGTTGTTTTCATTTTCAGCTAATGCATCTTGCTTGCCAAGCTCATAGGCATCGTTCATTACTTTTGTTAGTAATGTCAATACCGGCTGTACGTGTTCCATTGATAACTCAACGCCTGTTTCATCTAAGATCTGTTTTGCTTCTGGCAAGTACTTCATTGCAATTTGCATGAATTGCATATTTTGCTCTTCCATAGTGAAATCTCCTTTATTAAAAACATTTATTCCTCCTTATATTAGCGAATCTATTCTATAAGTACAACTTTCTCCTTTTAATGAAGAGGTAAAAAGAATGTTCTCATATGTTTTTTTTGCAGATAAATGCCTTCTTTAGCCGTTACTTTTGAAGAAAAATGCAGCAGTTCTTTCGCTTTCCTGCTGATTTCATATTTTTCTTGAGCCGCTTCCTCCTTCACCTCCATATGAGTAATGTTTGCTCCTGCGCTCCAAGGCTGTAACTTTTCTTCAACTAAATGAACCACTTCATATGAATATGCAGCAGTTTTACAGCGTCTAAGTGCACTGACGGCATCTTCAATATAAATAATAAAATCCGTGCCTTCCATAATGTCAAAAGCCTCTTCGTACCCGGCAATATTTTTGGAATAGCACATTGACAAAGGCTGCCAAGGTCCGTAAAGAGTCGGCGTTCTGACAATTATAATGGGCCATCCATCATCTTTATATTTTTCTATCATTCGCTCAAAATGAACGTATAGCCTTCCTTCACTACTGTCCGGTTCTGGAATCGTTGTTTCTTCAATCTTTCGCTGCTGGTCTCCAAATACGCGCATGGTAGAAACAAACACAAATCGAATGTTGAATTGACGGCATTTGTTAAGCGCTTGAATGAGCACTTGCTGCGCTTTTTGCATTTCTTGTCTTAAAAAATCAGGATGATAAAAGTCTCCTCCATCGAAATACGTAAAGTAGACAACATCCGTTTCTGAGGTAATCATATCTAATGACTCTCCTACTTCAGTCGATGCATAATTAGCGTTTCGCCCTAAGAAAAATTTCATCTCTTCCTGCAAATCATCTTCTTCTTTATGAGCAGAATGTGTATACCCTTTTACTTCTGTACCTTCATCTAAAAAAGCCATACATAAATGAAAACCAATAAAGCGGTTTGCCCCTATTACTACTACATTTCCCATATCGCTTCCTCCAATTCTTCATTCATCATTTATTTAACAAAAAGCTTAAATCCCTATAGTTATAGAGGGCACTCATTCCTTATTTCAAAGAAGCTCATCTGTAAAAGCATCATGAACTCTTTTTTCATTTTATCTCTTATACAAAAAGCCCCTATGATATGTATAATCATAGAAGCTTTGCTTATAACACTTTTTCATGCTGTTTATAAAATTGGAGAAGGGACCGTTCAAACAAATAGTTTTTTTCCGGTAAATAAAGTGAAAGCATAATCGGAGAGTGAAGTTCTTCACGATGTAGTTCATATTTTTTACTGTGTGCAATTGGATAATGAGTAGAGGCATTAGGCGCCGTCCATATCTTCACGGGCAGCGTTGATTTTAATTCTGTAACAGAAGGGTACTCCTTAATTAACTTTGATACTTGCTTCCGCTCCACTTTATAAGCTTGAGTCAAGTCCTTCGTGAATTGTTTATAAAAGAATTTATTGTTTTTTTCATGTTCTGCATGCGTATGAAGATCAATACATGGATTTAGTAAACCAGCTGATCGAACGAACGTATTCCCGTCATTTTCCATTAGCTGCAGCGCTAACAGAGCCCCCATTCCTTCAGCTAAAATATGAATTCGTTTATTTAAAATTTCTTGTTTCATTACTAAATGATAAAGTTGTTTTGCAAGGTGATATGCTTCAGGAGACCCCCAATGCCGGCCATATAAATTGGAATAAAATACTGTGTATCCTTCATCTTGTAAACATTGCAACAGCTGTGACCTTCCGCCGTGCTGAATCCATAAGCTAGTTGAACTTTCAACAAAATGATCTTTATCACCCAATACTAACACACCGAAACCATTCGGTCGTTCAGGGACATGTACGACATTCCATTGCGTATCTAAGCTAAAAAAGCGTCGATGTATCATAGCTCTTCCTCCGTAACTTACTAGTTGTTCCATACAGTGTATGATAGAACCATCAAAAAGCGCACTAGAATAATGCCTATTTCTGACTTATTGCTCTTTTGTTTCTGCATGGGAACACGCCCCTTATTTATTCATAAAAAATTCAATTTCTTATTTGACTGCTATATGCTAAAATGAAATCAAACTGTACTGTAAACGAGGTGAATAGAATGCGTGTCGTAATGGCTTTTGTTTGGGGCTTTTTACTAATGAATATGGCAGTGTACGTAATCTCTGCAATGACGGGCGGTACTTACAGTTTCGCAACCGCTTCCATCCTTGGAGTAGTTTTCACGCTAGTTGTAATTTTGATTGGAGAACTGGGTGTACCGAATAAACCAGCAAATAATCATCACTAAAAAGTGTTGGCTGTAAAGCCAGCGCTTTTTTTATCTTTTGGCATAAGCTCTTCTCAGCAATTTCTTTCGTTAACTCGTATTCAAAACGAATGATTGAAGCTTTTTTACATTTATATACATTCATAATCATTGATTATCCTAACCTTTAACTATATAATTTTAGAATAATCAAACTATTAATTATAGGAGTGAATACTGCTGTGACTAAAGAAAAAATTGGTTTTATCGGAACAGGCGTTATGGGTCAAAGCATGGCCGAGCATTTAATTGACGCAGGATATGAAGTCCTTGTTTATACGCGAACAAAAGCTCGTGCTCAAGCACTACTTGAAAAAGGGGCCAACTGGAAAGAAACCGTTCAAGAAGTCGCCGAACAATCTGATGTTATTATCACCATGGTAGGCTATCCTCACGATGTAAAAGAGATTTATTTAGGCAAAGACGGCATTATACATAATGCAAAGAAAGGCTGCTATACAATTGATATGACGACATCAAGCCCTATACTTGCTCGTGAGATTTATCAAGCAGCAAAAGAGAAGCACATTCATGCACTTGACGCTCCTGTTTCAGGAGGGGATATTGGGGCTCAGAAAGCAACATTAGCGATTATGGTAGGAGGGGATTCTGAAGCATTCTCTGCCGTTACGCCTATTCTTGAAAAAATGGGAACAAATATCGTTCTTCAAGGAAGTTCTGGTGCTGGTCAACATACAAAAATGTGCAATCAAATTGCTATTGCCTCTAATATGATGGGCGTGTGTGAAGCGATACTCTATGCTGAAAGAGCTGGGTTAGATCCAAACACCGTTTTAAAAAGTATTGAAACAGGAGCAGCTGGAAGCTGGTCGTTAAGCAATTTAGCTCCTCGCATGATTAAAGGAGACTTCGAACCAGGTTTTTATATTAAACACTTTATTAAAGATATGAAAATTGCCATTGAATCAGCTGAAGAAATGGAGCTGTATACACCAGGGCTAAAGTTAGCAAAATCGCTTTATGAACAGCTCGAAAAACAAGGCGATGATAATAAAGGAACACAGGCTCTGTATACCCTTTTAAAACAGCATGCCCTAACTGTATAAAAGCAGGCAGCTCATTACGAGCTGCCTGTTTTTATTAATGATTTACGCTTCATTTAACGAATTCATAAAACGACTGAATGCGAGCTGCCCTTCAGTGTTTTGTTTAAACACACCTGCATGTTCTAAAATAGTTGCAAAGACCAAACCGAGCTCTTGTTGGAGAATGCTTTGGACATTTTGCTCTTCAATATGTGGATATTTTTTCTCGATTTGTTCGGCCCATTTTACGTGTTTTTGCACTTGATCATGTCTGCTGGCTAACTCGTTCAGGTTATTCTGAACTAACCCTTTGGCCACTAGACTCATTTCGTCTTTCAAACGACCGGGTAAAACCGCAAGCCCCATTACTTCGATTAAACCTATGTTCTCTTTTTTGATATGATGAACTTCTGCATGCGGATGATAAATGCCACCTGGATGTTTGCCGTTTGTTCGATTGTTTCGCAGTACTAAATCTAATTCGTATAAATCCCCTCTTTTCCTAGCAATAGGCGTGACCGTGTTGTGAGGAGTTTGATCTGTAAAAGCTAAAATATCAGCACTTTGATCACTATATGATTTCCATTTCTTCAAAATGAAATCCGCTGCTTCTACTAATGGTGTAAGGTGCGAACTTTGAAGACGAACGACCGACATCGGCCAATGAACAATTCCAGCTTTCACGTCTGGATATGCTTTAAGAGAGAACAATTTATTTATTTTTGCTTTAGCCATAGGAAAATCATGATAGCCGCCTTGAAAGTGGTCATGAGTTAAAATAGATCCTCCTACGATGGGTAGATCTGCATTTGATCCTAAAAAATAATGTGGAAATTGTTCAACGAAGGCAAGCAGCCGCTTAAACGTTTGCTTTGAAATATGCATGGGTGTATGTTCACTCGCAAAAACAATGGCATGTTCATTATAATAAACATAAGGTGAAAACTGCATGTACCACAGCTCTTCCTGTAATTCCACAGGAATAATCCGATGATTTTGACGAGCTGGGTGGTTAATACGACCTGCATAACCAGCATTTTCTTTACAGAGCAGACACAGCGGATAGTTGCTTTCCTTCAATGATTTGCTTGCTGCAATTGCTTTTGGATCTTTTTCCGGCTTGGATAAGTTGATAGTAATTTCAAGTTCTCCAAAGTCAGTGTTTGTTACCCATCTTTCGTTTTTAGCAATTCGGTCTCTGCGAATATAGTGAATGTCTTTTGACAGCTTATAATAATAGCTTGTGGCTTTTTGGGGGCTTTGCTGATAGTGTTCATAAAATGTCCGATTAACCTCTGAAGGCATGCTTGCAAAGCATCCCATTATTTTGGTATCGAATAAATCTCTATACGTGATAGAATTCTCGGCGATTCGATTGTTTTCTGCAGCCCAATCAAGCATGTTGTCTAAAATAGCAGCTGGATGTTCCAGACGTTCTTCTTTGACTTCTACTATAATACATTCGTCGAGCTTTAACACTTCCAGCAGTTTATTTCTCACCACATCTATATCCCATTTTGTTAATAGATTCTTTTGTAAACCATATTGAATAAGTCGGGCGATTTCTTCATGAATGTTGACTGACATACACTCGTTCCTTTCTCTATCTGTGTTTTCTCTTATACTGCTTCTAATGTGAGTTCACGCGCTCCTTCTCCAACGGTAACCACATAAAATTCAGCTTCTAAACTCGTTTTCTCATAATAGGTATCCCTTACTTGTTCAATAAACCTATCAACCTGTGCTTTTTGTACGATGCTAATTGTACAGCCGCCAAAGCCTGCACCCGTCATGCGTGATCCAATCACACCTTCTTGCAACCAAGCTGCTTCTACAAGAGCATCTAGTTCTTTCCCGCTTACTTCATAGTCATCTCGCAGTGAGCAGTGCGATTCATTCATCAATTGACCAAACCCTTTTAAATCACCGTTTTGCAATTTAGCAACCGCTTCTTTTGTCCGTTCATTTTCATATACCGCATGTTTAGCGCGCTTACAATCTACTTCATTTTGTATCAAAAACTTGTACTTTTCAAATTGCTCTTTGGTTAAATCACCAAGCGAATTAATAGAAAGTGACGTTTGCAAATCTGACAGCGCTCTTTCACACTCCATGCGGCGTTCATTATATTTTGAGTCTGCCAGTCCTCTTCGCTTATTTGTATTAGAAATAACGAGCACAGCATCTGTTAATTGCAGCGGGCTATACTGGTATTCAAGAGTTTGACAGTTTAACAATACGGCTTGATTTTCCTTTCCCATTCCAATTGCAAACTGATCCATAATCCCGCAGCTTACGCCGATAAATTCATTTTCAGCTTGCTGCGCCATTTTTACAAGGTCCATCATATCAATATTCAATTCAAGAATTTTATTTAAAAGTACGCATGTGACTAACTCAATTGATGCTGATGATGAAAGCCCTGCTCCGTTAGGAATATTGCCAAAAAACAAGATATCAAAACCAAAAGGAAGATCATATCCGTACTTTTTAAAGGTGTCCATTACTCCTTTTGGATAATTAGCCCAATCATCTTCGGTTTTGTACGTTAATTGCTCTAAAGAGGATTCAATAACTCCTGCTTCAGAGAAGTTTTTAGAGTACATACGTATTTTTCGATCATGACGTTTTTGTACTACCGCATACGTTCCTATACTCAATGAACAAGGAAAAACATGCCCTCCATTATAATCAGTATGTTCTCCAATTAAATTGACACGCCCTGGCGCAAAAAAGCAGCGAATAGCTTCTGACGAATGAAATATTTGTTTGAACTCTTCGATTAATTTTCCCAGCATTTATTATCACCTATTTTAAGTAGTTTTTTGGAAACGGATTCATATGTACATTGTAAAGTCCATTTTTCTTTGCCTCAATGGTAAAATTACTATTGATAATCGGTACTTTTTTGCTTATCACTTTAAAAATGATTCTTTTGAATTGACGATGAACTACTCTTACGCCAAAAAGGTGTTATCTTTATGTAAGCCTTGACTTGCAAATGATATGAAAATAATAGATTTAGAGACATCCCCTAAAAATAATCACGATATTTTCAAAAAATTATAGAAAAATGAAAGCGATTACGTTAAAGTAAGAATTAAGTACTACTTTATTTCAAAAAGAAGGTGAAAATTTGCTCTCACATTTCCAAGCTCAAGAATATTCAACGTACGCATACAGGTTTTTAGAATCCCGCACAAATGTAGTTGCGCAGCTATGGTCTGTTGGGTGGGATGAAGTTTTCTCTCCCCTTTATAACTGGAGCGGAAATCAGCGAAAAGACGTAGGGAAATATATTTTTCAATACACGGTTTCTGGGTACGGAATGATTGAAATAGATGGACAAGAATATAAAGTGGATGCTGGGAAAGCATTCATCGTCAATATACCTGGAAATTATCGCTATTACTTACCAAAGGAAAGTGAAAACTGGGAGTTTATTTTTCTTACATTATACGGAGATGAAGTACAAAAATGCTGGGATTATATTCAGTCAACCCACTCCCCTGTAATACGGTTTCATCCTGAATCAGCACCTGTTCAGCTGCTTGCTCAAATATATAAGCGGGCAAGTGAAAAACATATAGCAGATCCATTTCATGCCTCAAGCTTATCTTACCGCTTTGTAATGGAGCTGTACCAATATATTAAAAGCATGGACAGTTTTACAGAAGATTGGCCTGAAAGTATTATTAGCTCTATTTTATTTGCCCGTAATCATTATCATGAAGAAATCGGTCCGGATGAAATGGCAGATGCAGCTCATTTATCTCGCTATCATTTTAGCCGGTTATTCAAACAAACGACTGGGATTACGCCGATTCAATACTTAACGAAGCTTCGCATTCAAAAAGCGGCCGAGCTATTGCATCAAACCAAGTACTCAATCGAAGAAATTGCTGAAAACGTCGGCTATGCAAATGCCAATTATTTAACAAAAGTATTTCGTAAAACGACCAATATGACACCCGGGCAGTATCGAAAAAGTGATGCATCCATTGATGAGCACTTTGCATTGCCAAAATAAAAACGACTTCCATAAAAGGAAGTCGTTTTTATTTTTTATCGGGAATTTCTACTACCACAGAACCTTTTTCGTAAATAAAAGTCAATTTTTTACCCGGGATAATCATATTTTCTAAAATATCTCGTGCAGCTTGAAGTGCAAACTCTGTCCGTTCTGCCTTTTCCTGCACTTCTTCATTTTCAGCTTGAAGATCATTTTTATCCAGCGCTCTTATTTTAGTTAATGCCTGATCTATAAAATCGTATGCTTCGTCATATATAAGCTCTATACGGTCCTTCATGTGCTCATTCATGCTCCTTTGCCCATTTTGTATTATCATAAATGAATTAGATATATTCTACAACCTAAAACTGAATAAGTTTTTACGCTTAGCTCTCACGTATTTTCTTTCATTTCTTTTCATTTTTTTTAAAAGAAGAGCTGCTTTTAATAGCAAAAAAAGACCATTCAATTTATCATGAATGATCTTTTTAGGAAACTTATACGCTGACAACAAACTCATCATCTTTTACATCAACTGTCACTTGACTATAATCTTCAATTTGTCCTGCAATTAATTCTCTGGCAATTTTTGTTTCAATATATTTTTGAATAAACCTTTTTAAAGGGCGAGCTCCGTATACCGGATCAAATCCGGAGGCTGCAATATAATTTTTTGCTTCTTCTGTTAACGTTAACGAAATATGACGATCGGATAAACGCTTTTCAAGCTGAACCAATAGCTTATCAATAATCCCTTTTACTTCATGAACAGTTAGCGGTTTGAATAAAATCGTGTCGTCTACTCGATTTAAGAATTCTGGACGAAAATGCTGTCTTAATTGAGCCATCACTTGCTCTCTGGCTTTTTCAGTAATCTCGCCTTCACTTGTTAAACCGTCTAATAAAAATTGAGAACCGATATTCGACGTCATAATAATAACTGTATTTTTAAAATCAATGACTTTTCCTTTTGAATCTGTTGCTCTTCCATCATCTAGTATTTGAAGGAGAACATTAAATACTTCGGGATGGGCTTTTTCAATTTCATCTAACAAAACGACTGAATAAGGCTTGCGTCTCACCGCTTCCGTTAGCTGGCCGCCTTCTTCGTATCCTACATAGCCAGGAGGCGCTCCTATAAGCCTAGAGACCGCATGCTTTTCCATGTACTCAGACATATCAATACGAACCATTTGTTCTTCACTGTCAAATAAAGAATGTGCCAGCGTTTTGGCTAGCTCCGTTTTTCCTACTCCGGTAGGTCCTAGGAAAATAAATGACCCAATCGGACGGTTCGGGTCTTTAATGCCTGCCCGTGCGCGAATCACAGCATCCGTCACTAAGGATACAGCTGCATCTTGTCCAATCACACGCTGCTGTAAAATTGACTCAAGCTTCAACAGCTTTTCTCTTTCCCCTTCAACTAGTTTTGATACCGGAATTCCCGTCCATCTTCCTACAATTTCAGCAATTTCTTCTTCTGTTACTTCTTCTCTTAGCAAACGGTTTTCTTGTGCTTTTTCAGCAGCTGTTTCTTCCAGCTGTTTTAGTTCTTTTTCAAGAGCTGGAATGCGTCCGTGGCGAAGTTCAGCTGCTTTATTTAAATCATATTTCCCTTCAGCTTCTTCTAGGTCTCGCTTCGCTTTTTCAAGCTGCTCCCGGACATCTTGCACCGTTTGAATCGACTGCTTTTCTTTTTCCCACTGCAGCTTCATTGTATCTGCACGTTCTCTTAAATCAGAGACTTCTTTTCGAATTGCCTCTAACCTTGTGATGCTTGCTTGATCTGTTTCTTTACTTAATGCCGCTTCTTCAATTTCAAGCTGCATGACACGTCGTGTAACTTCATCTAATTCTGATGGCATCGAATCAATTTCTGTTCGAATAGTTGCGCATGCTTCATCAATTAAATCAATTGCTTTATCAGGTAAAAAGCGGTCTGAGATATAACGATCAGACATAACCGCTGCTGAAACAATCGCTCGGTCGTGAATATTCACGCCGTGATGAATTTCAAATCGTTCTTTTAAACCACGTAAAATAGAGATTGTATCTTCTACTGAAGGTTCTTCAACCAGTACCTGTTGAAAGCGTCTTTCAAGCGCTGGATCTTTTTCAATATACTGACGATACTCATCAAGAGTTGTAGCTCCTATACAGTGAAGTTCTCCTCTAGCAAGCATTGGTTTTAAAATATTCCCTGCATCCATCGCTCCATCCGTACGGCCTGCTCCAACGATTGTATGAAGCTCGTCAATGAATAAAAGAATTTGACCGTTGCTTTTCTTAACTTCTTGAAGAACAGCTTTTAAACGCTCTTCAAATTCTCCCCTGAATTTCGCTCCTGCTACTAAAGCTCCCATATCTAATGAAAAGATGGTTTTATCTTTTAATCCTTCAGGCACATCTCGGCGAACAATACGCTGTGCTAGACCTTCAACAATCGCTGTTTTACCCACGCCAGGTTCTCCTATCAAAACTGGATTGTTTTTTGTTTTTCGCGATAAAATGCGGATAACGCGGCGAATTTCTCCGTCTCGTCCAATGACTGGATCAATGTTGCCTGCTCGTACTTCTGCTACTAAGTCTCTTCCATATTTAGCTAACGCTTCATATGTGACTTCGGGATTTTGACTTGTAATTCGCTGATTTCCTCGAAGGCTGGTAAGCACATCTTGCAGAGCTTTTTTTGTTATACCGTGACTTGAAAATAACTTGCCATATTCACTAGAAGACGGTTCCTGTGCTAATGCTAAAAAGATGTGCTCAACTGAAACGTAATCATCTTGCAAACGAGATGCTTCTTCTTGAGCTTTAACAAACAGCTGCTGAAGTTTATTCGTAATATAAACCTTCCCTGCTTCAGCACCACTTCCTGTAACGGCTGGTTTTTTCGCAAGCAATTGATTTACCTGCTGCTGAAAA
This sequence comes from Priestia sp. AB, assembly GCF_028369225.1. Taxonomy (NCBI): domain Bacteria; kingdom Bacillati; phylum Bacillota; class Bacilli; order Caryophanales; family Bacillaceae; genus Priestia; species Priestia sp. AB. The sequence continues at coordinate 61,331 of NZ_JAQMYN010000005.1, read as the reverse complement.
GATTGATGATCTATATGTAAATGATCTAATATGCGAGGAGCAATACCATCTTGCTGATGAATGAGCGTATAAAGCAAATGAGCAATATCCACTTCCTGCTGATTTCGTTTAATAGCTTCGGACTGCGCTTCCATCACGCCTTCTTGCAATTTTTGGGTCATTTTATTTATATCCATTGAACATCCTCCTTCGATACATTTGACCTTTATTGACCTTTACTTCATTATACCCAGCAATAGGAAAACAAGTAAAGCCATTCAATTTAGAATGGCTTCTTTATTTTTTACTATTTAAGGCTTACGCATGTACGTCCAGTGGCGATCATCGTTGGCCGTCTCTGGAAAACGCTCTCCTGCTTTTAATTTAACCTTTTGAGGATTATTTACGTTACTTCCTGTTTCACCAATTTCAATATACACTCCGTTATTAGGAGCTTTTTGACCCGGTGTGAAATGACGATTTTGTCCCATTGTCCTGCCTCCTCATTCCTGAAATGAAATGTTCTCCTATACTATTCCCTTAAGATTTCTGTTTCATAATGGAGATGTTTTCATATTAGGCAGAGAAAAAGAGCAGACCTTTAGATCCGCCCTTTTATATTAATGAGTAAATTTGATAGCTTGTTCGATTTCAGTTTCTCCAGCTAGCATTTCAAACGTTTTTCCTATCGTAGCTTCTTCGTTTAGACATTCTACAAGCACGGCTGCTACATCTGCTCGGGGAATCGTCTGAGATTTATCTTCAATATCATTATTGATATCAATTTTCCCAGTAGCTTGATCATTCGATAAAGTTCCTGGTCGTACAATTGTATACTGTAGATTAGACTGCTTTAAGTATTCATCCGCTATCGCTTTCGCACGCAGGTAAAGCTGTAAGCCTTCTGGTCCTTGTTCAGGTGCGTCTGTTCCCATTGAACTTAACATAACAAAGCGCTTTGCACCTTGATTTTTTGCTTCATCAATGATATTTTTAGCGCCGTTTTGATCCACAGCGATTGTTTTTTCGTCTCCCGTATGTCCTCCAGAACCTGCTGCAAATATGACAGCGTCCATACCTCTTAAAGCATCTGAAACATCTTGCTCCAAGTCACCAAGCACAACGTTGGCACCCAGCTTCTTTAACGCGTCTGCTTGCTTTTCGTCGCGAATCATCGCATAAGCTTCGTGGTGCTTGCTGTTTGCAACTTTTTCTACCACTTGTTTTCCCGTTGTTCCGTTTGCTCCAACAACTAATACTTTCATCATAAATCACCTTTCGTTCTGTTTAGTATACAGTTGGTGTTCCCTCAATTAATTCCCTTTAAACAAAAAAACCCTTCTGATATTCTCAGAAAGGGTTTTTCTCTTAAGCTAAAATGGCTTGCAGCAAAGCTTTTTGTACATGCATACGATTTCCAGCCTGCTGAAAAACAACAGAATTTGGTCCGTCAATAATGCTTGCTGTTACTTCTTCTTCACGATGCGCAGGCAAACAGTGCAGAAATAAATAGTCTGACTTAGCATAGGCAGCTAGTTCTCCATTTACTTGATAAGGAGCAAATATTTTCAAGCGCTGCTGTGCTTCTTCTTCCTGTCCCATACTTGTCCATACGTCTGCATAAATAGCATCGGCATTTTTCACAGCCTCTACAGGATCTTTTGTAATCGTAACCTTCGCACCTGTTGTAGCAGCTATTTCATGAACATAAGCTGTTACAAAGTCTTTTGGCTCATATCCATCAGGGCATCCAATTGAAATATCTATTCCCATTTTTGCACAGGCAATCATCAACGAATGCGCTACATTATTTCCGTCTCCAACATAAGCTACTTTTAGCCCTTCAAATGATTTCTTGTGCTCGTAAATCGTTAATAAATCAGCTAGAGCCTGGCAAGGATGATAATCATCTGTCAAACCATTAATAACGGGAATGGATGCGTAATCTGCAAGCTCTTCGATCTTGCTGTGTTCAAACGTACGAATCATTATAGCATCGATGAATTCAGATAGTACGCGTGCTGTATCAGCAATCGTTTCTCCGCGTCCGATCTGTAAATCTTGGCTGCTTAAAAAGAGGGCGTTTCCTCCAAGCTGCATCATTCCCGCTTCAAATGAGACTCTTGTTCTTGTTGAAGATTTTTCAAAAATGAGCCCCAGCGTTTTTCCTTTTAACGATGTTACGATTTCACCATTTTTATGCTTTTCTTTCAGCTCAATGGCGCTTTCCAAAAGTGACATAATATCGTCTGATGATAAATCTTTAAGTGTAAGCAAATCTTTTCCTTTTAAATTCGTATTTACCGAGACTGTACTCATGATACTGTCACTTCCTTTTTAGTTTTTTGAAACCATTCTTGCAGTGATGAAACGTGATATTCATCGACTTGGAACGATTGAAAAAATAGCGAAGCCGTTTCTGCCTCCGTCATAACCATTAAACCGTGTTTTAATGCTGACATACGGCTTTCTTTATCTTCAGGCTGCAAGCTTACATATAATAAAGCTTCTTTCGTTTTTACCCATTCACTAACTTCTTTATCTTTAACAAGAGTTAAGCCGGCGCTTTGCACAAGTTCTTCAAGGCCCTGCGCTTCTCCGTTGATATACACTTCTGCAGCACCTTTTTTACTTAACACATACTGATGGAATACTTTTTTTGCTGCTTCTTCAATCGTTGAAGAAATCGCAATTCCTTCACCAGTAGACTTCATTTCCGGTCCAACAAGTGGATCAACTCCTGATAATTTACTTGTCGAAAATACTGGAAACTTGATAGTTGTGTAAGCTGGATCCGGCAATAAACCTAGCTTTTCACTAATTTCCGACAATGATTTTCCAAGCAATATTTGAGTTGATAGCGAAATAAGCGGCGTGTTGCACACTTTGCTTACTACAGGCACTGTACGGCTGGCACGCGGATTAACTTCCAGCATGTAGACTTCATCGTTGTAAATAACATATTGGATATTCATAATCCCTTTATATTGAAGTTTGTTTACAATTTTTTGAGCGTAGCTCACCATTTTCTCTTTATGTGCTGCTTCTACTGTTTTTGCTGGTAAAAGCGCATAGCTGTCTCCTGAATGAACGCCGGCTTTTTCAATATGTTCAACGATTGTCGGAATCAACACATCTTTTCCGTCTGCTACCACGTCAACTTCTGCTTCTTTTCCAGGGAAGTAAGCATCAATAAGCATTGGGAAATGAGACGCTTTAATAGCCGGTAAACAAGACTGAAGCTCCGTTTCGTTTTGAATTGTCAGCATTCCTTTTCCGCCAATCACGTAAGAAGGACGAATAAGTAATGGGAAGCCCATAGCTTTTGCTTTTTGTACAAGTTCTTTAGCGTCTTTCGCCATTTCACCTGGGATATGCGGAATATCACAGTCATCTAAGAGCTTATAAAACAGGTCACGATCTTCAAGTGCATCAATGACATCATTTGTAATCCCTAGTAAATTGACGCCAGCTTCTTCTAGCCCTTTAACAAGCGAAATAGCCGTTTGACCTCCGTATTGAACAATTACATCCGTTACATTTTCAGCATCAAGAACATTTAATACGTCTTCTACTGTTACAGGTTCAAAATATAAGCGATCTGCTACTTCAAAATCCGTACTTACCGTTTCTGGATTATTGTTAATTAAAATCGTTTCGTATCCTTCTTTTTCAAGAGCTAGCACACCGTGTACAGAACTGTAGTCGAACTCTACTCCTTGCCCGATACGAATTGGTCCAGAACCGATAATCGCAACTTTTTTATTGGTTGATGGTTCAATCTCACTTTCGCCGTAGTAACTAGAGTAGAAATAAGCCGTTGAAGATTCAAACTCGGCTGCACATGTATCCACCATTTTATAGCTTGGCGTAATATGTAGTGCTTTACGTTTCGCTCTTACGTCAAGCTCCGGCACATTCCATACGTTTGCTAGATACGCATCTGTAAAACCATGCTCTTTCACTTGCTTGAAGTGTTCAGCTGTAATCGAATCAAAACGCACTTCTTTTAAAGATGCTTCCATTTTAATCAGCTGTGCAAAGTGTGTTAAATAGAAATAATCAATTTGTGTTACTTCATGGATATACTCAGGCGTTGTGCCGCGGCGTAAAAGCTCAAGGATAACAAAAATACGCTCATCGCTTTGTTCGCTAAGCTTGCTTTTTAATTCATCCGTTGAAAGTTCTTGCAGTTCTTCTACTTCTAATCCTTGTAAGTCAATTTCTAAAGAAGATAATGCTTTTTGGAAGCTACGTGTAAAGTTACGGTCAATAGCCATTACTTCTCCAGTTGCTTTCATTTGCGTACCAAGCGTTCTTTCAGCGTAGAAAAACTTGTCAAACGGCCATCTTGGAAATTTCACTACTACATAGTCAAGAGCAGGTTCAAAGCTTGCATACGTGTCTCCCGTCACAGGATTTAATAACTCATGAAGCGTGTAGCCTACCGATAGCTTTGCAGCAATTTTAGCAATCGGATAGCCAGTTGCTTTTGATGCAAGAGCAGACGAACGGCTCACACGCGGATTTACTTCAATTAGATAATACTGCTTGCTTTTTGGATCAAGCGCAAACTGGATGTTGCACCCCCCAATAATGCCGAGCGATGAAATAATTTTAACTGAAGCAGAGCGAAGCATTTGATATTCCACGTCTGTTAACGTTTGAGAAGGAGCAACGACTACCGAATCTCCAGTATGAACACCTACGGGATCAATATTTTCCATATTACAAATGGTAATGCACGTATTGTTTACGTCGCGCATAACCTCGTACTCAACCTCTTTAAATCCGGCGATGCTTTTTTCAATTAAGCACTGAGTAATAGCACTTTCACGTAAACCTGACGCTGAAAGTTTTTCAAGCTCTTCCATAGAATGAGCAATTCCTCCGCCTGTTCCGCCTAACGTATAAGCAGGACGTACAATAACAGGAAAACCAATTTTCTCGGCAAAAGCTAGCGCTTCTTCTACTTTTGTAACAACTTCACTTTCCGGCACCGGTTCATTCAGTTCATTCATCAATGCACGGAACTCTTCACGGCTTTCACCTTTTTTGATTGATTCAATCGGCGTTCCTAAAAGCTTCACATCGTATTTCGGCAAAATGTTTTGTTCATGAAGCTCAAGGGCTAAGTTTAAACCCGTCTGTCCACCTAATGTTGCTAACAAACCGTCCGGCTTTTCTTTTGCAATAATTTTCTCCACGCAGTCTACTGTTAATGGTTCAAAATAGATTCGATCTGCTACGTGAGTATCCGTCATAATTGTAGCTGGATTATTATTGATTAAGATAACTTCATAACCTTCTTCTTTTAATGACAAGCATGCCTGAGTTCCTGAATAATCAAATTCTGCTGCTTGCCCGATTACAATTGGTCCTGATCCGATTACTAAAATCTTTTTTAACGTTTGGTCTTTAGGCATATACTTTTCCGCTCCCTACTTGCTGTACTTTCGTCATAAATTCATCAAAGATATACGTGCTGTCACTTGGTCCAGGATGTGCTTCTGGATGATATTGAACGGACATAACAGGAAGGTCTTTATGCATTAAACCTTCAACCGATCCGTCATTCACATTTTTAAATCGAACGTTTAATGGCGTAGACGTAATCGTCTGTTCATCTACGACATAGCTATGGTTTTGAGACGTCATACATACTTTGTTATTCGTTAAATCAATTACAGGCTGATTAGCTCCTCGGTGACCGAACGCCAGCTTTTTGGTTTGTGCCCCAAAAGCAAGCCCAATTAACTGATGTCCAAAGCAAATTCCCAAAGTTGGATACGATGAAATAATTTCTTTTAATTCATCCAGCTGACTGCTCACTTGAGTTGGATCTCCAGGTCCGTTTGATAAGACAATGCCATCCGGCTGCAGCTCTTTTACTTTTGAAGAGCTTGTAGAATAAGGAACAACTGTTACTTTGCACTCTCGATTTAACAGCTCTTGTAAAATTGATTTTTTATAGCCAAAGTCCATTAATACAACGTGTTTTTCACCGTTTCCGTAAGTAACAGGCTCTTTTGTTGATACTTCTTTTACTACATACCCATCGCATTCAGCAGTAAATGCTGGCGGCTCAGCAGATGTCGAAAAGGCAGATTGCATCGTACCTTCTTTTCGAATTCGTTTTACGACCGCTCTCGTATCCACATGTGTAATAAGCGGAATGTTCCATTTCTTTAAATATTGTTTAAAGCTGTACATCGCTTCGTAATGGAACCCTTCATCTGAACATTCGTATACGACAACGCCTGCTACGTGAGGCTTTTTGCTTTCATAATCTTTTTCATTGATACCATAGTTCCCAATCAAAGGGTACGTAAAGACGATAATTTGATCTTTGTAAGATGGATCAGTCACAACTTCTTGATAACCAGTCATTCCAGTAAAGAAAACAATTTCTCCTTCTGCCTGGTGCGTTGCTGTATGTTCAATGTGTCCGGCGAACGAATCGCCGTTTGCTAAGTGTAAATATCCGTTCATTGTGCATCCCTCTTCGAATAATTATTTATAAAACAGAATTTTTATACAAACATATTCAAAAAAATTTGTATTATGAAGTAATTTTTGTTTGGCTAAACGCTTCTTCAATGATATGAACCGCTTGGTCCAACTCTTTTTTTGTTACAGTTAAAGGCGGCAGCAATCGTACTACGTGCGGTCCTGCTCCCAGTGCTAGCAATCCTTTTTCACGCATAGCTGCAAGCAATGCCGACTGATGTTCCCCGCATTCAATTCCAATCATAAAACCTTTTCCGCGAACATCCGTTACAAATGAATAATCTGCTATGCTATTTTTCAAAGCATTGGTAAAATAAAGGCTTTTTTCTGTAACCTCTGCCAAAAATGCTTCATTAAAAATAATGTTTAAGGTTGCTTTGGCTGAAGCTAATGCAATTGGGTTTCCTCCAAAGGTTGTTCCGTGGGTACCGGGTCCAAACGCTTCTTTGAGGTAGCCTTTTCCAATCATTGCACCAACCGGCATTCCGCTTCCTAATCCTTTAGCTGCTGTAATAATATCTGGTGAAACGTTAAAATGCTGATAAGCAAATGGGTTTCCTGTTCTGCCGATTCCAGTTTGCACTTCATCGACTATAAAGAGTGCTTCGTTCTTTTTACACAGCTCTTGAATGGTTAATAAAAATGCTTCGGTTCCTGGAACCACTCCGCCTTCTCCTTGAATGACTTCAACCATAATTGCTGCTACGCTGTCGTCCATTTCTTGTTTTAATGCTTCTTCATCATTGTATGGCACGTAAACAAACTCATTAACAAGAGGACCGAAGCCATCATGAATTTTCGCCTGCCCTGTAGCTGTCATTGTAGCAAATGTACGTCCATGAAATGATTTTGTAAACGTAATAATTTTGTGTTTTTGTGTGTACTTGCGCGCTAATTTAATCGCCGCTTCGTTGGCTTCTGCACCGCTGTTACAGAAAAATACTGCATCACCGTTTGAGTGTTCCACAAGCTTACCTGCTACGTCTTCTTGAATCGATTGATGAAATAAATTTGACACGTGCCACACTTTATTTAACTGCTCTTCGACCGCTTTTTGAACATCAGGATGACGATGACCTACGTTACAAACAGCGATACCTGAAATAAAATCTAAATACTCATTTCCTTTGTTATCTATTAATTTTGTTCCTTGCGCCTCTTCCACATGGATATCAAACCGTTGATATGTTGGAAACAATGAACTCATCGCTATCTTCTCCACCTTTTCCACTATATTTAATTGCTGTACCAATAAGCTTCCCTTCCTTATCTAAAAATCCATCAGTTCCGCTAATAATATGAACTTCTTCAAGCAAAGGAGATAACGCATTTACCGCTGATGTTACTTTCGGAATCATTCCGCCGTAAATTACTTTTTCTTCAATAAGTGCATCAATCTCTGACTTTGTAAGCTCAGAAAGCAATGCTCCATCCTTTAACACACCTTTTACATCCGTTACAAACATCAGCTTTTCGGCATTTACTGCTTGTGCAACGGCTCCGGCTGCCACGTCAGCATTAATATTATAGCTATTACCTTCTTCATCTGCTCCAATGGAAGAAACAACTGGAATATACTGACTGTCGGTTAGTTGTTTTAATAATGTATCGTTTACGCCTTTTACTTCTCCAACATAGCCTAGACGTTCCACATCAATTGCCTCTGCTTTAAGCAATAATCCATCAATTCCTGATAGTCCTACCGCTTTTAAGTTCGATTTTTGTAGATCTTTTACAAGCTGCTTATTAACCTTGCCTGCTAATACCATCGTCACAACTTCTAATGCTTCTTTGGACGTTTTTCGAAGCCCATCTACAAATTCCGTTTCAATGTGAAGTTTGGTAAGCGTATCTTGAATATCAGGTCCGCCTCCGTGCACAACAATGATCTGATATCCATTTGCTTTTAACTGCTGAATGCTTTCAAAAAAAGCGCTTGTTAACTGATTGACAATGCTGCCTCCGCATTTTACAACGACGATTTTTTCATTGCTCATTTCACTCTCTCCTTACGTTCGATAACTGGCATTGATTTTGACATAATCGTAAGTCAAATCGCAGCCCCACGCTTTGCCGATCCCACTTCCCTGCTGTAAGTCCACATAGACTTCGACCGTATCATTTTCTAAATAAGCCTTTGCTTCTTCTTCACTAAATGAAACAGGCTGACTGTTTTTTAACATCTGGATATCACCTAACGAAACATTCACTGTTTCTGGATTAAGCGCTACTCCGCTGTATCCAACTGAACAAATAATTCGTCCCCAATTAGCATCGGCTCCATACATGGCCGTTTTCACTAGGTTCGAGCCCACAATTTGTTTAGCAATCACATTTGCTTCTTCGTTTGTATGGGCACCAGATACGTTTACTTCAATTAGTTTTGTTGCTCCTTCACCGTCGCGTGCAATTTGTTTGGCTAAATCTTCACACGTCAAGCGCAGTGCTTCATAAAACGAATTCCATTCAGGATGATCTGGTGTAAGCGACTGGTGATCAGCTTTTCCATTTGCTAAAACAACAACCATATCGTTGGTGGACGTATCACCATCCACTGTAATTTGATTAAAGCTTTTATTTGTAATAGAACCTAGCGCATCTTGTAGCACTGAAGCTTCAACCTTAGCATCCGTTGTGATAAAGCTAAGCATCGTAGCCATATTTGGGTGAATCATGCCTGATCCTTTCGCTGTACCGCCAATGGTGACTACTTTGCCGTCAATTTTTGTTTCATAGCAAGCTGATTTCATCACTGTATCTGTTGTTAAAATAGCCGTTTGAAATTCTTCTGCTTTTTCTTTGTTCGACGAAGGACTTAACAACCCAATGCCTTTCACGATTTTTTCCATATCTAGAAGCTCTCCAATTACCCCTGTAGAAGCTACCGCTACATGATGAGGTAGGATATTAAGCTTTTCTGCACATGTATTTCGCATTTGGTATGCATCTTTTAATCCTTGTTCTCCAGTACATGCATTTGCACATGCGCTGTTCACAACGATCGCTTGCAGCTTCTGCTCCACTGCTACACTTTCTTTTGTAACAGCTAAAGGCGCCGCTTGAAAGGCGTTAAGCGTGTAAACAGCTGCGCAATTAGCTGGCACATCGCTTACAATAACTCCTAAATCTTTTTTAGCATAACGTAAACCAGCGTGAACGCCGTCTGCTGAAAAACCTAGCGGCGTTACAATTGTACCGTTCTCTATTTTCTTTATCTTTTCTTTCGTTTGTTTAACCGTAATCACTATACGTTCCCTCCTGCTTTTATCGTGATTAGTGATGCTGTTGACTTTATGGGAAGACAGGCAGTAGCCCGATACCCGCTTGCTGTTCAAATCCCATCATGATATTGGCATTTTGAATGGCCTGACCGGCTGCCCCTTTAACTAAGTTATCAATGACAGAAACAATCGTGACACGCTTTGTTCGTTCGTCAAATGCAACACCGATATCGCAATAATTTGATGCACTTACTTCTTTAGTAGACGGAAATTCACCAGCTTTTCGAACGCGAACGAACGGGGTGTTTTGATATGTATCTACATATAGCTGATGAAGCTCTTGTACTGAGCTTTCTTCAGAAAGTTCAGCGTATATTGTACTCATAATCCCTCGCGTCATTGGAACTAAGTGCGTACTGAACGTAACATGGCCAATTTCTTCATCCCACTTTTCTAAAATAGATTCGATTTCTGGGATATGCTGATGTTGATTAACTTTGTATATTTTCATATTTTCATTGATTTCAGCATAATGAGCCATTTGCGAAAGACCGCGTCCTGCTCCTGAGATCCCGGACTTTGCATCAATGATAATAGAGTTTGATTTCACCATTTGTTTACTAACGAGGGGAGCTAGCCCAAGCAGTGTAGCTGTTGGATAACAACCCGGATTCGCAACGAACGTACTGCTTTCAACTTCATCTGCAAACCATTCTGATAATCCATACACAGACTGCTGTAAAAATGCTCCATCTGCGGCGGGCTTTTTGTACCATTTTTCATAAAGCGCTTCTGTTTTTAATCTAAAATCTCCAGATAGATCTACCACTTTTATTCCTTCTTCTATTAATTGAGGTACAAGTTTGCTAGAAACACCGGATGGAGTTGCTGTAAACACTAAATCTAATTCTTCAGCCATCTTCTTAGGGTTTATATCTTGCAGTGTATATACAGTATTAGAAAGGTGAGGATAAACTTCTGCTAGTTCCATCCCATCCTGAGAGGATGAATAAACTGCATAAACATGAAAATGTGGGTGATTCGCTAACAAACGAATCAGTTCTACTCCTCCATACCCTGTTGCTCCAACAATTCCTACCTTGTATTCTTTCATTTTAAAACTCCTTTTTCCACGTATCTATTTGAATTATTTATCATTATAATACCGTATAAAAATAAAATCAAATGAATATTTAAAAAATCCAATACTTTATTCTATATTTTTAAACATTTTTATTTATTCATAAGTTTTTATTTTTATAACTATCTTTCTATTTTTGTTTAGAAATTGTTCACAGATAGTTTTGGAAAACACTGGTTGTTTTTGTGTATAATAAGAATATCGATAAAATCATCCGTATGACATTTTTTTATACGGCTAGTGGACGTACAGCATATACAGACTGTTCTAACTTAATAGATTAATAAGTAGCAGTCGCAAAAATTTTAATTAAAAGGTGATAACATGATGAACATCACAACGGATTCTTTTTCGAATGAGCTGCAGCAATTTTTTATGAGCTTTGATCATAAAATTTCGTTTAAAAAAGGTGACTTTCTCTTTCAAGAAGGTTCGACTTCAACTCATTTATTTTTTATTACATCAGGGGCCGTGCAAGTAGGTAAAGTGACACCGGAAGGACGCGAGCTGACGCTTCAGCTCGCGAGTTCAGGAGACTTAGTCGGGGAAGTCATGCTGTTTTGCGGATCTACTCCCCATATGCTTCAAGCAAAAGCTATTGAACCTTGTACGGCAATCAGTATTCAAAAACGGGTGTTAGAAAACGAACTAGCACAATACCCTGCTCTTTCTATGGAGTACATGAAGTGGATGGGACTACAAATTAAACGAATGCAGACAAAATTTAGAGACTTAATTCTAAATGGAAAAAAAGGTGCTCTCTATTCTACTCTGATCCGCATGTCTAATAGCTTTGGAGTAATGAAGCCAGATGGTATTTTATTAAACGTAACGTTGACCAATCAAGAAATCGCCAATCTATGCGGGACATCTCGAGAAGTGGTCAATCGCATGCTCGCTGAGTTGCGAAAAAACGAAGTGATTTCAATGGCAGATGGAAAAATCATCATTCATAAGCTTTCTTTTTTAAAGAAAGAAATAGACTGTGAGGACTGCCCTGTGGAATTGTGCAGAATTGAATAAGAAAAAAGCCATCGTTGATGGCTTTTTTCTTATTGAACACCTAATGCAATTTTAGCGTAGCGCGTCATGCGATCTTTATCCCATGGCGGATTAAATGTGATATTCACTTCTACATTTTCTACTTCCTCAAGCGAAATTAATTGTTTTTTCACTTGTTCGCCAATCACACCAGCCAGCGGGCAGCCGATAGAAGTTAACGTCATCGTCACAATAACCGTGTTGTTTTCTTCCATTTCTACACCGTACACTAAGCCTAAATTTACGATATCAACGCCAAGCTCTGGATCAATTACTTCTTCTAGTGATTCCATGATTTTATCTTCTAACTGTTTATCCATATTCATTCTCCTTTCTTTTACTTCCGTAATTATCTTCACGTATTAAATATACCCTTAAACAATTTATCGTAAGCAATCAATAACTATGTCTTACACCGTAACAAGACAGCTTTTGCATGTCAATCGTTCTGCTTTGCTCCTAAGGAAAAGTTGTGTAAAATATGGGAATACAAGCATGAATATTAGTAGAATTCAATATAATCGTATAACTACTTTAATTTAAAAGGAGCCCTATATGAGAAACGATCAACACTTAATCGCCTTAGATCTGGATGGAACATTGTTAACGAATGAAAAAACCATTTCACCTACAACGAAACGGGTAATAGAAAAAGCCAAACAAGAAGGACATATTGTAATGATTGCAACTGGAAGACCTTATCGTTCCAGTGCTATGTATTACAGCCAATTAGATTTATCCACGCCTATCGTAAACTTTAACGGAGCGCTTGTCCATCACCCCCTTCAGCCTGATTTCGGCACGCATCACGAACCTTTAAACCGCCGCACTGTCCATGACATTGTGACAGCTATGCAAGACTATCGCATCAACAATATCATGGCAGAAGTACAAGATGATGTGTATCTTCATTTTGAAGATCGAAAATTAATGGATGTACTTAGCCTAGGGGATCCTAAATTACAAACGGGTGATTTGCGTCATACGCTGCAGCACGATCCAACGTCTATTTTAATTCACGCAGATGAAGAACATGTACAAGATATACGCTCTCACCTTTCAGATGTTCATGCAGAAGTACTAGAACATAGACGCTGGGGAGCACCTTGGCATGTCGTTGAAATTGTAAAAAAAGGACTTAATAAAGCTGTAGGTCTTGAGCGCGTAGCTAATCATTATCAAATTCCACGCGAACGAATTATTGCGTTTGGAGATGAAGACAATGATTTTGAAATGATTAAATTTGCAGGACACGGTATCGCCATGGAAAATGGTATTAGCGAATTAAAACAGCTAGCGCGTGAAGTAACAAAATCGAATGAAAATGATGGTATTGCTTATTATTTGGAAAAAACGTTAAATTTATAACTTAGCTTTTTTTGAAAAGCAAGGTAAATTTTTATCGCTATCATTTTTTTTATTTAGCACACACTATAACCGACACTTCTTAAGGTGTCGGTTTTATTTATATTACGAGGAGGAATTTATGATGGGCAGAGGCAATCGATCAAAACGTTTTGTGAAACAAGGTGCAGACGCAGTTCAAAAACATGATGAACGAATTCCTTATCATATGACTATGGCAGAGGCAGAAGCATTTCAAGCTCAGCAGCGCCAAACTCCTCATGGAGGACAGTAACTTATGAAAAATTCACTTTTTGGTCAAGTAAAAGATGCGATTCGAAATGCAGTATCCGGCCATTCAGAAGATCAGCTTCACCGTCAAAAGCACGGCAACGGTGAACTTGATATTTCAGAAGGTGTATTAAATAGCATTGCTTCTAACGCTTCTCCTGAGGAGCAAGAGCAGCTGAAGCAATTCCAAAACTCATTGCATCAAGCGTACGATACAGATCGAGAATCACATTCACAAGAGAAAAGCGCAGACATTACGTCTGATACGCTGTCTCATATCGTTCAGAATGCTTCTTCCGAAGAGAAGGCACAGCTTGAACAGCTTCAAAATACTTTAGAAGGCGGTCAGTCTCACGCTCACGGTAAAGCTCACACGTCCAGTGAAAGCGTAGCAGCTGACATATTATCTCATGCACAGCAAAATGCTTCTCCTGAAGAAAAGAGCCAGCTTGAACAGCTTCAAAGCACTTTAGAAGGCGGTCAGTCTCATGCTCACGGTGAAGCTCACACGTCTAGTGAAAGCGTAGCAGCTGATATGCTGTCTCATGCACAGCAAAGCGCTTCTCCTGAAGAACAAGCTCAGCTTCAGCAGCTTCAGAATACATTAGGAGCTGCTGGTCAAAATCATCAAACGTCTCAGGCTCATACGTCTGCAGCTTCTGATGAAAACATTGCAGCTGATATGCTGTCTCATGCGCAGCAAAATGCTTCTCCTGAAGAACAAGCTCAGCTTCAAGAACTTTCTAATGACTTAAAAGGTACACATTAATAAAAAAGGTCCAGGTAATGAATACCTGGACCTTTTTTAATCCTTGCGAAACAAACCAAAGATTCCTGTTGTCTGAACGATATTGGTAAATGCTTTAGGATCTACCTCTTTAATCACGCGTTCTAAGTCAAATAATTCATATCTGGTCAAAACAATCATCAGCATTTCTTTATCTTCGTTTGTAAAGCCGCCTTTAGCCGGTACCGCCGTAATCCCTCGCACGAGTTTGGCGTGAATCGCCTTTCTTAGCTCCACTCCTTTTTTCGTTACAATCATTGCTGTGAGTTTGACATGACGCGTATGAATAACATCAATGACGCGAGTAGTTGTATAAAGCGTCACAAGCGTATAGAGTGACTTCTCAGCACCATATAAAAGACCTGCTAGCACGATAATGATTGCGTTTAATACGAACATATAAGTGCCAATTGGTCGGTCTTTTACTCGAGACAAAATCAGGGCAATAATATCGAGCCCACCAGTTGAAGCTCCAAATTTTAATGTAATTCCCACCCCTACCGCTAAAATAACGCCTCCAAAAACTGCGTTAAGGATGATGTCTTTAGAAAGTGCTTGAATAGGAATAATTCCAAGAAACAAAGTTGTTGCAGCAACGCTGATAAAGCTGTAAACAGTAAATGACTTCCCAACTTTTTTCCACCCTAAAATAGTTACAGGAATATTTAACAACAACAGCAGCACTCCAGTGGAAATAGTAAAAGGTGTGTAATCTGTCACGATACTCGAAACAAGCTGCGCTACTCCTGTAAAGCCGCTCGAATATACATTAGCAGGTATCAAAAACAAGTTGAGCGTAAGCGCATTCAATAATGCTCCTACCAAGACGACTATCGCTTTTTTTGTTTCAAGCCACATATTCAAATGACCGACCTCCGCTTTTTTAAAACTTCTTACTCTCCTATACCCATTTATAAAATGAATAAAGTCAGCATCTTTAAAATAGTTAGTACATATAGTATGTACGATTTGGCAGAATTAAAAAAACTTATTCAAAAATTGTATTTTTCTCAAAGTGCTTATACACTAATACTATGTCGTATATAACGCTTCTCAATGTTTATACATCAAATTCATTTAATGTTTTATAAATGCAATTAGGAAGGTGACATTTATGTCAATTAAACTTTTAACCGATAGTGCAAGCGATTTGCCTTTATCCTTTTTTCAAGAAAATAACGTTGGCTTTTTACCACTTCGCGTAAGCCTGGATAATCAAGAATTTTTAGATCTACAAACAATTGAGCCAGCTTCTGTCTACGAAGCCATCCGTAAAGGCAAGATGCCAAAAACATCTCAAGCGGCTCCAACTACTATGTATGAAGTCTTTGAAGACATAGCTAAATCAGGTGATTCGTGCGTTTATTTAGCTTTTTCTTCAGCATTATCCGGTACATATCAAACAGCAATGATGATTCGAGAAGAACTCCTAGAAAAGTATCCCGATTTTCAATTAGAGATAATCGATACGAAATGTGCATCTCTTGGCCAAGGAGTAGTTACTTATTATGCAGCACAATTACTACAACAAAACCTCTCACTAGTAGAGATGACAGAAAAAATAAAGCAATACGCCCTGCATATGGAACATATTTTTACGGTCGATGACTTAGATTTTCTTGCTCAAGGAGGACGCGTGAGCAAAGCTTCTGCTTTTGTAGGAGGTCTGCTTAATATTAAGCCGCTGCTTCATGTGGAAGATGGAAAATTGATTCCAATCGAAAAAATCCGCGGCCGTAAAAAAGTATTTAAGCGCATGCTTGATGTAATGGAAGAGCGAGGAAAAAACCTCTCTTCTCAAACCATTGGAATTAGCCATGGAGATGATTTAGAAACAGCTCTTCAGCTGAAAGAGATGATTCAAGAACGTTTTGGAACCAAACATTTTATTATTAATATTATTGGTGCAGCCATAGGTTCTCACTCTGGCCCAGGGACGATTGCAGTCTTCTTTTTGAACGAAACCATCGAATAATTTAAAGAGGTCAGGGCATTCTAAAGGTACGACCAAAAAGGGGTGTATCATAATGCCAAAAACGAGCGATAACGATAAAAAAGCAAAAGATAATAACGCAAAGCTTCACGAAAAGAATCTGCAAGCTAAGCATAACCGTGAGCTTGGAAAACATTCATTTTCTAAAAAAACTGATCACTTATAAAAAGAAGCCGCTGAATTTTCAGCGGCTTCTCCTTTTAGTTTTCTTCTTTTTTAAAATATGTCCATCCTTCTTCTTGATAAACTTTTCCTTCTTTCATCAGTTTACCAAGCGCACGTTTGAACGCAGCTTTACTCATATTAAAGCGCTCACGAATATCTTCCGGATAGCTTTTATCCCAAAATGGCATAACGCCACCGCGGCTTTCCATGTAATCGTATAGTACTTGTGCATCTTCATCCATGCTTTCTTGCTTGCGCGGAAGAAGCGATACGTTTAGCGTTCCGTCTTCTTTTACATTAATTACGCGGCCTGTTACATACGTACCAAGCTTTGGTTCTTTGCGTCTCTCGCTTTCATGAATAAATCCAACATATCCTTCATCTGTCATAATAAATGAACCTACGCGCAGTACGCGATAGATGTATCCGCTCACTTCACGATTAAAAAGTTCGGGCGGAGCATCTAATGCCATTGCTTTCATCACATCGTCTGTAGCAATTTTTCCGTACATCTTACCGCGCTTTGAAATCTTCATTGTACAGTAAACCTTGTTTCCGACTTCTGGCCACAGATCTTCTAGCGCAGGTAAGTCTGTTGAACCAATTAACATATCTTTGTTCATGCCGATATTTACAAACACGCCCAAACCTGGATTAACATCTACGACCTCGACCCACTCATAAACACCTTCTTCAACAAGAGGTAAGTGCATCGTTGCCGTTAAGCGGTCATGCTGATCAAGGTATAGAAAAACTTCTACTTCTTCTCCTTCAGCAAGTTCTCTTGTTGTTTCATTTTTATGTAGCAAAATTTCTTCTTCACCCTCTGCTAACATATAACCAATCGGCGTTTCCCGGTTTACTGTTAAATACGCTTTCATCCCAGCTTCTACATTCATCGTTCTATCCATCCTTTATATAAATTAGTAGTGACTATTCCGTCACCACATACCTTCTCACTTTGCATCGAACAGCATTTTAAATTTCAAATCAACTTAAATGCATGCATTGTTTAAAAAAGCTGCTTCTATAGCTTACAACAAAAAGCATAACTTGTATTGTATCAATTACCGGCTCTCTATTCAATATCAGTTGTATACAGTTTGTGTTTTATTTATAATAAAAGAACAAACTCTTTACATATGGAGGTTACTATGGCTAAAGATAGTTCATTTGACATTGTGTCACAAGTCGATTTATCAGAAGTAACAAACGGCATTACCATGGCAACAAAAGAAATTAAAACCCGCTACGATTTTAAAGGCAGTAAAAGCGAAATCTCGCTTGAAAACGAAGAGCTTGTTCTTATTTCTGATGATGAATTTAAGCTTGAACAGTTAAAAGACGTACTGATCTCCAAGCTTATTAAACGCGGCGTACCTACACGCAATATCTCATATGGAAAAATTGAGAACGCCTCTGGAGGAACGGTTAGACAACGCGCCAAGCTAATTCAAGGTATCGACAAAGACAACGCTAAAAAGCTAAATACAATTATTAAAAATACCGGTTTAAAAGTAAAAAGCCAGATTCAAGATGATCAGCTTCGCGTAAGCGGTAAAAATCGTGATGACCTGCAGCAAATTATTTCAGCTATTCGCAGCGCTGATTTACCTATTGACGTACAATTTATTAATTACCGCTAAAAAATGGATGCTCCGGCATTCATTTTTTCTTTTAAAGCCTTTTTTTATTCATTCAGGCTTATTCCTATGCATAGATACACTTTCTTAACAAATACTAGTATACGCTTACATACTCATATTAATTAAGGAGTGTATACCAATGAATCAAAATCAAAAACAAAACTTCCCTCCTCAGCATCAGCAAACTCAGCCAGGTATTGAGAAAGATATGCATCCAATCCCTACCTCTATCGCTCCAGATTATAAGGCAAGCGGAAAATTACAGAACAAAGTAGCTGTTATCACCGGAGGAGACAGCGGTATCGGACGTTCTGTCGCTTATCATTACGCTAAAGAAGGCGCAAATGTTGTCATAACCTACCTTAATGAACACGATGATGCAAATGAAACCAAAAAACAAGTTGAACGAATGGAAGCTTCTTGTTTATTGCTTGCTGGCGATATAGGAGATGAGCATTTTTGTCAAGAAGTCGTCTCAAAGGCGATTCAGACTTTCGGAAAAATAGACATCTTAGTCAATAATGCAGCTGAACAGCATCCTCAAAAAAGTATTACGGATATTACGACTGAACAGCTTACTCGTACGTTTCAAACGAATATTTTTTCAATTTTTCATCTGACCAAAGCTGCATTGCCTCATTTAAAACAAGGAAGCGCTATTATTAATACAACGTCTGTGACAGCTTACCATGGACATGATCAGCTGATTGATTACTCTTCAACCAAAGGTGCTATCGTTGCTTTTACACGTTCTTTATCAGCTTCGCTCGCAACAAAAGGCATTCGCGTAAACGGCGTAGCTCCGGGACCCATTTGGACACCTCTTATTCCGTCTACGTTCGACGAACAGCAAGTTGCGACATTTGGGTCTAATACACCTATGAAACGGGCAGGACAGCCTTCTGAGCTCGGACCGGCCTATGTATACTTGGCAAGCTCTGATTCTTCTTATATGTCCGGGCAAGTTCTGCACATTAATGGGGGATCCATTGTAAACGGATAACATTTCTCTTCGGTCATTCATTTATTTTTATGTGGAAACACTATCAGAATTCAGCTATTTTTGTTTAAATAGAGATATGAACACCGCTAAAGGAGAGTATTTGAATGACCGATACATTAAGCACTCTTAAACATATATACGAAACCATTTTAAATAAAGTCGATGCCGGTATCCATGCGGTCGATGAAACAGGAAAAACTATTATTTATAATGAAAAGATGACAAAGATGGAGCTGATGGATGAACAAGACGTTTTACATAAAAACTTGTTAGATGTGTTTATGTTCAAAGAAAATCAGCAAAGCACGCTTGTACAGGCGCTGCAAAAAGGAAAAGAAACGGTTAACGTCAAGCAAACGTATTTCAACAATCAAGGACAAGAAATCACGACGATTAATAATACCTTCCCTATTTTAAAAGACGGGGTCATTCAAGGAGCGGTTGAAATTGCTCAGGACGTGACGAAACTAGAGCGTCTAATCCGGCAAAACATTAGGCAAAAAGGAAACACACGCTTTACGTTTGATAGCATCATCGGAAACAGTCAAGCGGTTCATGATGTGATTGAAGACGCCAAGCGCGCTACTAGAACTCCTTCTTATGTCTTAATTATTGGAGAAACAGGCACGGGAAAAGAACTGTTTGCTCAAAGCATACATAATGGCAGCAGCCGCTCTTCTGCGCCTTTTATTTCACAAAACTGTGCTGCGCTACCGGATAATTTAATTGAAAGCCTTTTGTTCGGTACGAAACGCGGAGCTTTTACAGGTGCAATGGATAATCCTGGTCTTTTCGAACAAGCGCAAGGAGGCACATTACTGCTAGATGAAATCAACTCGTTAAACCCAAATCTTCAGGCTAAGCTTCTTCGAGTGCTGCAGGAAAAAACCGTACGAAGAATTGGGGATACAGTGGACAAACCGGTTAACGTTCGAGTGATCGCGAACATGAATGAAGATCCAATCGATGCAATTGCAGAAAACCGATTACGCAAAGACTTATATTATCGACTTGGCGTCGTGACGCTTTTTATTCCTCCTCTTCGCAAACGAAAAGAAGATATTATTGAATTAACAAAGTTTTTCATCAAAAAATACAATGATTTGTTTCAGATGAATGTAAAAACCGTAGATCACCAAGTCATGTCTTCTTTTCTCTCTTATGACTGGCCAGGGAACGTACGGGAATTAGAACACATTATTGAAGGTGCAATGAACTTGGTAATGGACGAAGATGTTATTCACTATTCTCACCTTCCTTTCCAATACAGAACGAAGTTCCAGCTAAAGCAGCATGAACATTTTGAAAATAAAGCAAGCAGTGACGCACCTTCTTATACAAGCGCTTTTCACCCTTCTCTTCCTTTAAAGGAACAGCTGTTAGCGTTCGAAGCAGAATGTATTAAACAAACGCTTGAACAACACAGCCACAACATCTCAAAAAGTGCTAAGATACTAGGGCTGACCAGACAAAGCTTGCAGTATCGTATGAAACGATTAAACATCCGCTCTAAATAAAAAAGAAGTGCACTGTGCACTTCTTTTTTATTTTGCTTTATAAACCGGTGAATCCGATTGTTTTTGATCAATATTTTTCTTGATTCCTGCGTGATAATACACGTAGAGTACAATGATTAAAGGGACACCACAGTAAAGACCAATTCGTTGATCCGGAATAAAAATTAAGCTGATTAATACAAGTCCATACAAACAAAAACCTAGAATAGGAACGAACGGATAAAGCGGCGTTTTAAATTTCAATTCCTTTATGTCTCCTCCTTCCGCTAAAAAACGACGGCGGAACATAAATTGAGAGGCACAAATGGACATCCAAACAATAATGGTCACCATTCCTGAAATCGAAATAAACCAAAGATATACGGTTTCAGCAGCCACGACGCTTGTAATCAACGAGCACCCTGAAATAATCATTGTCACAATTAATGCGTTAATTGGAACACCTTTTGAAGATAATTTCTTCAAAGGTTTTGGCCCCATATTGCTGTTTGACAGTGACCAAAGCATACGAGAAGCAGCATAAACGCCGGAGTTCGCCACTGATAGAACGGCTGTTAAAATGACAAAGTTCATGATATCCGCTGCGTATGGAATGCCAATTTGATCTAATACGGCAACAAACGGACTTTCAATGACGCCTGCTGTTTTGTATGGCAGAATAGAGACTAAAACAAACATAGCTAACACAAAGAAAAACAGCGTTCTCCAAATGACGTTTCGAATAGATCTCGGCAACGTTTTCTCAGGACTTTCACTTTCTCCTGCTGCAATGCCGACAAGCTCCGTTCCTTGAAACGAAAAGTTAACCGTTACTAAAGTCAATAAAACTGCCAGTATTCCATTTGGAAAAAGACCTGCGCCTTGGGTGAAATGTGAAAGAAACGGGGCGGGTTCTCCTCCCTTGAAATCGATAAAACCAAAAACAGCAGCTCCTCCAATTAAAATAAATAGAATAATAGCCGTAACTTTAATACTCGAAAACCAAAACTCAGTTTCAGCATAGCTTCGAGCAGAAAGAGCGTTAATTAAAAATGTAATGACACCAAAAATCAAGCACCATGACCATATAGGTACATCAGGAAACCACCTCTGCATTAAAATTCCTGCTGACGTAAATTCAAGCCCCGTGGTATTTGCCCAGCTGAACCAGTACAGCCATCCAATCATAAAGCCTGTAGAAGGTCCTAAAAACCTTGTAGCGTATTCTTGAAAGGAACCTGAAACCGGCATTGCTACCGCTAGCTCTCCTAAACAAAGCATAACTAAGTACATGAGGAAGCCGCCTATTATATATGCAAGAATGGCTCCTCCCGGCCCTGCCTGGCTAATAGTAAAACCCGAACCTAAAAATAGGCCTGTTCCAATCACGCCTCCTAACGCAATCATAAATAAATGTCTGCTTTTCATTGTTCTCTGTAATTGGTTTTGTTCTGTATGTCTATTCATCGGTACCTCCGTTCTTCATTTTCTTATATGTGGTTTGTACAAGCATGCCTACTTTTTAGCATCTGAACAGTTGTTTCTTGAATCAACTTAGGAAGAACTCCGAACGAATAAGGCTTATACACTCGCTCTGTCCACTTATGTCCGTCTTTCCCATATACTCCTATATTGATGGACGGAATATTTAACTCTCGAATTTCACGGAAAGGAATCGCCCCTGCAATCCCCCACCCCGGAAAGTTACGTGTAAAAGCATCGATTTCCTCATCTGTCTCATGAAGAGATAAAAAGCTGCCATCCGCTAAGTAGGGAAAAAATTTTTTAAACTGAAACGTCTCTCCCGTCTGTTTTCCAACCTTCTCCACAGCTGCTTGTAAGGGATAAAGAAGCTGCTGATCTCTGCTTTCGTCTTTCTTCAAGTGATTATGAGGCAAGTAAGGCGGTGCAAAAAAGACAATTACGCGCGGACTTTGATGCGGATCTAACTTTTGAAGTTCTTCAATTACTTTAAAGCACCTTGTTCTAAGTTCTAAATGCGCATACTGTTCGAAAGCTCGTTCAATACAATCCTGAGCATTTATCCCTTTTTGATCCAATTCTTCCAGGTAATCTTCCAAACTCACAACATCCACTTTCCAAGACAAGTTTCGCTTTGGTAAATTCGTTCTCTGAACAAAAAGTTCGTAATAATCAGAAAGTTTTTTCTCCACTTTTTCACATGCTTCGATTGATAATCCAATTAATTGACTCATCACTTCTTTTGCCGTTCGTTCATAGATGAAATAGTTAAAATACAAATGACTGCTTACAGCAGTTTGCACATTATAAGCCTCTTTATTATCTCGTTGATACAGACAGGAAGGTGGCAGTACCAGCTCTCCTTCAATATTTTCAGCTAGATTAATATTGTTATGGATGCTTCCTGTAATCTCAGATGCAATCAAATTAGGATCTATACCAGCAAGCGTATCTCCTACGTGTACCTCCCTTCCGTAAATATAAAAACATGGAAGCAGTTTCCCAGCGGCTCCTGTATAAATATAGCGCGTGGAATCTCCATCGTAAAGAGGTGTAATAAAGTCGGTATTAATCGCTGCTACATATGAAAGATTTTTTTCTTTTTTCAAACGGTTCAGTTCAGAAACTGCAGAAATAATTCCAGCATGCTGGCTTTCCTCATCTGGGTTGACCATAAAAAGGACGTTTCCTTCTAATTTATTTGGATGCTTAGTAAAATGCAGCACATTGGCTAAATGTACAGCGATTCCACTTTGCATATCAACGGCTCCTCTTCCAAACATCCATTCACCTGAGCGAGCATCTCGCTGTACATCTTCATTAATGTTATGCGTAGAGAAATAGCGCTGAAGTTCTTCTGGATCTAATGCTATGTCTTTTAATGGACCAAAATCTTCAATGCCAACCGTATCTAAGTGAGCGTGATAAATCATTGTTTGAGCATTTTTTTTGCTGCCTTGAATAAAAGCAAATACATTTTTTCTACCTAGCGTATCGCCATTAACTTTCTGTTCCCAAACGTGGAGGGGATTTTCTTTGAAATAAGGAAAACTTTGAAGCGTGTTTTTAATGAAATCAGCAATCTTTACTTCGCCGCTTGTCCCATTGATACTTTTGATTTTCACTAACGCTTTTGTTAAACATTCAACTTGCTCTTCCATGCTTAGCTGTGAGAGTTGGATATACACTTCTATTCCTCCTGCCTATCAAATAAAAACGTTATTTAGCTGCATATGAATAAAAATAGTACGATATATACATATCGTACTATTTTTATTTATTTTAAACCGATTACTCAGCAAATACTTTTTCAATTCGTTCAATTGCCCAGTCTAACTCTTCTTTTGAAATCGTTAGCGGCGGAGCAAAACGAATAACCGTACTGTGCGTTTCTTTACAAAGCAAACCTTGGTCTTTTAATTTTTCACAATAAGGACGAGCTTCTTCGTGTAATTCTACCCCGATGAATAGACCTCGGCCGCGCACTTCTTTAATAACTGGATTGCTTAAGCTTTGGAGCTTCTGCTTGAAATAAGAACCTAATTCTAATGAACGCGCTGGAAGTTCTTCATCTTCAATTACTTCCAAAGCAGCTAATGATACGGCACAAGCAAGCGGGTTTCCTCCAAATGTTGAACCATGAGAGCCAGGGTTAAAGACACTTAAAATGTCTTCGTTAGCGACTACGCAAGAAATAGGGAAAACTCCTCCTCCAAGCGCTTTACCTAAAATCAGCATATCTGGTTCTACGCCTTCCCAATCACAAGCAAACATTTTGCCTGTACGCGCTAAGCCAACTTGGATTTCATCAGCAATAAATAGCACATTATGTTCTTTACATAAATCAGCTGCAGCTTTTAAGAAGCCTTCTGGAGGTAAAACGATACCTGCTTCACCTTGAATTGGCTCAATTAAAAATGCGGCTGTATTTGGTGTAATAGCAGCTTTTAACGCTTCTAAATCACCATAAGGAATGGTTTGAAGCCCTGGAAGCATCGGTCCAAAGCCACGTTGATATTCTGCTTCAGACGATAAGGAAACAGCTGTCATTGTACGACCGTGGAAGTTGCCCACACATGCGATGATTTGTGCTTGATTTTCAGCAACGCCTTTCACATCGTAAGCCCAGCGGCGTGCAGCTTTAATGGCTGTTTCCACCGCTTCTGCTCCCGTATTCATTGGAAGAGCCATATTTTTATTTGTTAATTTACAAATCTTTTCATACCATGGACCAAGCTGATCATTATGAAACGCTCGTGACGTTAACGTTACTTTATCAGCTTGACGTTTTAATGCTTCAATAATTCTTGGATGACGATGTCCTTGGTTAACAGCGGAATAAGCACTTAGCATATCCATATATTTATTATTTTCTGGATCGTGTACCCATACGCCTTCTGCCTTTTCAATTACAATCGGCAGCGGATGATAGTTGTGTGCCCCAAATTTTTCTGTTTGCTCAATGATTTTCACCGTTTTTTGTGTTTCAGTTGTCATATTTACTCCTCCTTATTTTCTAATTAGAATGTTTCAGATGTTGTTTTTGCTTGCATGTGAAGAACAAGATAATCCGGTCCGCCTGCTTTTGAATCCGTTCCTGACATATTAAATCCGCCAAAAGGCTGGTAACCAACAATCGCTCCTGTACATCCTCTGTTAAAATACAAATTTCCAACATGGAACTCT
Source organism: Priestia sp. AB (assembly GCF_028369225.1). Taxonomy (NCBI): domain Bacteria; kingdom Bacillati; phylum Bacillota; class Bacilli; order Caryophanales; family Bacillaceae; genus Priestia; species Priestia sp. AB. Next base: position 36,046 of record NZ_JAQMYN010000005.1, on the reverse strand, counting down.
TCACGAGCGCGCTCAATATGCTCGCGGTTGTTTGATAATAAAGCGCCTGTTAATGCATATTCTGTATTGTTTGCAATCTCCATCATATGATCAAAATCTCGCGCTTTAGAGAATGCTACTACCGGACCAAAAATTTCTTCTTGCATGAGACGAGCTTTTTCATCTACATCCGCAAAAATAGTTGGCTGAATAAAGTATCCAGTTGAATTGTCTGCTTCTCCTCCCGCAACAAGCCGTCCTTCTTCTTTTCCAATTTCAATATACGATAATACTTTGTTATACGACGCCTCATGAATAACAGGTCCCATATAAGTTGAAACTTCTTCCGGGTTTCCAACGGTTAATGTTTTTGTTAGCGCAACTGCTTTTTCAAGCACTTCATCATACACATCTTGATGCACAACAGCACGAGAACCAGCGGAGCACTTTTGCCCTGCAAAACCAAATGCAGAGTATACAATTGAAGAAGCAGCTAAATCCAGATCCGCATCTTTGTCTACAACCACCGTATCTTTTCCGCCCATTTCAGCAATAACGCGTTTTAGCCATTTTTGGCCCGGCTGTACTTTTGCTGCTCTTTCGTAAATGCGGCAACCTACTGCGCGCGAGCCGGTAAACGAAACAAAACGTGTTTTTGGATGTTCAACTAAGTAGTCACCGATTTCAGGTGTAGCACCAGGAATAAAGTTTAATACGCCTTTCGGTAAACCTGCTTCTTCCATTACTTCTACAAATTTCGCTGCTACTACAGGAGTGGCATCAGCTGGTTTTAATAAAATCGTGTTGCCTGTTACGATAGCTGCTGCTGCTGTTCCAGCCATGATAGCTAACGGGAAGTTAAATGGTGAAATAATAATACCTACGCCAAGCGGAATATAATTGTACTGATTATACTCACCTTCTCGACTCTGTACTGGAGAACCATCTTTTAACGTCAGGACTTGGCGTGCGTAGTACTCTAAAAAATCAATTGCTTCTGCTGTATCAGCATCTGCTTCGTTCCAAGGCTTTCCTGCTTCTTTTACAAGATAACTAGAAAATTCATGCTTTCTGCGACGGATGATGGCCGCTGCACGGAAAAGAATATCCGCGCGATGTTCTACTTTCCATTTTTTCCACGTTTCAAAAGCTTTTAAAGCTGACTGCATCGCTTGCTCTGCTAGATCTTTATTTACTGTAGAGACATATCCAATCACTTCTTTTATATTCGCTGGGTTAACAGACGTAATTTTCTCTTCAGTTTCCACTTTTTCACCGTTGATCACAAGCGGGTACGTTTTGCCCAGCTGTGTATTTACATATGTTAATGCTTCTTGAAATTCCTTTTTATTGTTTTCGTCCTTAAAATTTGTAAATGGTTCATGAGAATAAGAAACTACCATGATATATACCTCCTAGTATGCAAATCTTTGTTTACTTTATAGTTATGCAAATAGCGTGCCAACTTTTAATAAAACTTTACAGCCTATTTGTCATCAAGGTTTTCACCACTTATATCATTCTTTCTTTTTGATAAAGAAAAAAATAATTTGCAGGTGTTTATTTTTTTTGCACTTCAAACGCCAATATATTTTGCATAAGAATATATTGAGACATACTTAAATCAACAGCTAAGAAGCAGCTACCTACGTTTACGCTACAAACGAAAAAATCCGAACGAGTTTGATTCTCCATCAAGAATCAAACTCGTTCGGATCTTCCTTCAACTACAATGCTTTTGTTCCAGCCTCTTTCTATTCGTTTATAAAGTTATCTCTTCGTCATTTGAATGGTTTTACAGGATTGTCTTTTAATCATTTTGTGAGGAACGCGCACTTGTTCTGCAACAGCATATGGCGTTTCAATCTGCTTAATCAAGCAGCGTACAGCCTGATAACCAAGTTCAAAAATATTAATATCAATAGATGTGAGAGCAGGTCTAGCCATTTCGGCGATCAGAACATTATTAAAACTGACAATCGAAATGTCTTCAGGAACCGAAATCCCCATTTCATCCAATGTATTTAAAACGCCTAATGCCATTAGATCGTCTGCTACTACCAGAGCCGTTGGACGTTCTTTTAGAGATAAAAGTTCGCAAACAGCTTCTTTTCCTCCCTTCTGTAGAAATTCTTCATGAATTACATACTCGTCCCGGTAAGGAATGTTTGCTTTTTGAATCGCTTTATCATAGCCTGTTAAACGGTCAATGGTAACGACTAATTCAAGACTTCCGCCAATAAAAGCAATACGCTCATGTCCAGATTCAATTAAATATTCCGTCGCTTCTTTTCCAGCTTTAAAATTATCATTATCAACAAACGTGATGCTTTCACTATGTTTAAACGGCTTTCCAATAACTACAAATGGCACGCTCTGTTCTTGCAAATAAGAAAGTACTTGATCATCAACTTTGGAGTACAGCAAAATTAATCCATCCACTCGTCTTCCCTGTACCATTTGAACAACTTCTGCAAAAATCTCTTCTTCCGTTTCTCCAGTGGACATATAAATCGCTCTTTTGTTTTCGTGAGCTCCGGTGCTGATTCCTCTTAGCACTTCGGGAAAGAATGGATTCTGAAACACCTTGTCTGCTGAGCTCGGCATCACTAGGCCGACTGCCTCTGTCGTTTGATTTGCTAGACTTCGCGCAATAATATTTGGGTGATAACCAAGTTCTTTCATAGCCGATCGCACGCGCTGTTTTGTTTTTTCACTAATTCTTGAGCTGTCTGCAATGACGCGAGATACCGTCGAAGGGGCTACATTTGCTAAATTTGCCACATCTTTTATTGTTACACCCATAATTCCACCTCTTAATTATGTTTTCTTCATTAATACTTATCCAATATAATTTGACAACTACGACGCGCTGTCCTTTTTACGAGATTGAGAAATTTTCTTTTCTTTTCTTCTTTTTGAAGATGCTTTGTACAAAAAGATGCCAAATCCCGTATAAACAGCAGCAACCGCTGCGATATATCCAATATTAAACCCTGACTTTTTCACTACTTTATATACATTTGTGGTCTCAGGCTCCAATGAAATGTTGTATACATCGTCAACGGGTCGTATAATTCCTTCCGTTATTAACCCTCTTAGTTCATTTTCTTTTCCAACTTTTTCAAGCGGGACATTAATGGCCGACGTTTCCTTTGTATTATTAATCACAACAAACGTCGTTTCGTCCTTATACCTTCTCTTGTATACAGCCACACCTTTTTGCTCAGACACAAGGGTAAAGCTTCCTTTTCGAAGAGAAGGCGACTTTGCTCTAAGTTCAGACAGTTTTTTTAAATGATCTATAATATCGGGATTAGCTAAAAAATTCATCATGCCATAATTTTCTGCTCCCTTTCCCCCATTCAGCGCAATTTCCGTTCCATAAAAAACGATTGGTACACTCGGCGAAGTATAAAGATAGGAAAGCCCTTGCTTTGTTCGGGCTCCAGGATGATTTTCACTCTTTAATGCTTGTGCTGTAAAACGTGTGCTATGAACATCATCTAAAAAATTGGCTAAAGGCTGATTACTTTCTTTTCCCCACTTGTCATACAACATTTTCTGCGGACGATTAGTACCGCTAAACGTAGCAGCAGTGGCTTCGGCTAGCGTTCTATCTACAAGCAAATCTACTCCTAACGAATCAGCCTGCTCATTTTTTTTTAATGGTTGCCCGTTTATTTCTCCTATTAATAGAAAAGAAGGATCCATGCTTTTTAGCGTCTTAGAAAAGGATGAAATAAATGCAGAAGGAGCTTGATCGATATCTTTAACGTAATATCCGTCAATATCTGCTTGTTTGCTCCACCAAGCAGCATTTTTAATAAGGTATTTCTGCACAGCGCTTTCTTTTAAATTAAGGTGAGGCAATGCTTTAATTACTTCGTTATCTGTACCCGATTCATTACTTATCCATGTTTGTTTTTCTTTATCTGCTACCCAGGGATGATTGTTACTGATTGTCAAAGGAAATTCGACCATAATTTTTATATTGCGCTCATGTGCTTTCTTCACAAGATTTTGTAAGTCTTTTAACGTTCCAAAATGATCGTCTATTTTATAATGGTCGGTCACCGCATATCCATGATAGCCTGTCTCATCATTTTCTATAAAAGGAGTTAATAAAACAGCGGTAAATCCCATCTCTTGAATATAGTCTAACTTTTGTGCTATTCCCTGTAAATCGCCTCCATAATAGGCATCTGAACGTTCATAGTTAACATTTCGATCATTCTGTTCACTTCCGTTATAAAAACGGTTGATCATCAATGAGTATATTACCTCATCACGTATATCTTTATGATCTTGCGCTGAGGCACTGCTTCCAAAAAGCAATAATAGTATAAGCAGCATACTTGTCCTTTTCCATTTCATCTATTCCCCTCCTATAGACGAACTGTTTCAAACTCACTTTTGTTTCCATTATAACGTTAACGCTTACATTATTGTTAAATAAGTTGATAAAAACAAAAAAAGTGATTAAAAGTTTTTACTTTTAATCACTTTTTTCCATCTATATACTGCTATACCGTCTCATTTACGTTCGAGATATGAGGTTTATCCGATACTTTAACAACTTTATTTAATCGATCAATCAATCCAACACCAAATTCAGGATGAAGGTTACCATCTTCTGTCGCTACGAAACTTTCACGAAATTCGTATGCGGATGAACCGTGTTCAGCAAAATCTAAACTAGCAATTTCTTCTTGGCTGAGACTTTTTTCTTATTTACATAATAGTTAACGTTTTCATATCTTTTCAAAAAAAAGTAACGCAAAGGAAAAGTAATTCCTTTGCGTTACCCCGTAGAAATAGATGTCATAATTTTCTTTTTCACTTGGCTTGTGACAAAGTGCTTTTCTGTAAATACGTCATAATTTTCTTTTCGAATTTTATCAAGAATCGCTCGGTATAAATGCGCCGCTCCTGTAAGAGGCAAACGAGAAGCGACCGGATATTTATGAATCGACTGAAGTCCTTTTATATAATACATCTCCGCTTCTTTGGCCAGGTGCTCCCACATCTCTATAAATTCAGAAGTGACCCACCGGTTCTCTAATAGCATGCGCGTATATCCGTAAGAATTCATAAAATCTTTCGGTAAATAAATGCGCCCTCGCTCTAAGTCTTCCCCAACGTCTCTTAAAATGTTGGTCAGCTGCATCGCAATGCCTAATGCAACTGCTTCTTCTTCTAATTCTTTATGAGTAGTTGGAGCTAAAATCGGTAAAAGCATTAACCCTACCGTACTCGCTACATGATAAGAGTATGTTTTCACTTCATCAAGCGTATCGTATTCTTTTTTTACTAAATCCATTCTCTGGCCGGTAATCATATCATCAAACGCTTGAACATTCATCTCATATTGTTCAAATACATTGCGCAGAGCTACCCACATGGCGCTTTCGTTTAATAGTTCTCCATTTTTAAATCGGGCAAATTCTGATTCGAATTGCTGCAGCTCTATTTCAGGGTTGCATCCTTCATCTACAATATCATCGACTTGACGGCAAAATGCATATACTGCCCATACTGCCTTTCTTTGTTTTGACGGCAGCATGGAAAAAGCTTTGTAAAACGTTTTTGAGTTTTCTTTAATAATTTCTTCACACTGATTGTACGCTTTGTCTAACGAAATGTTCATCATATAGGACCCCTTTCTCTATTAAAGGATAAACCATCATTTCCTTATGGCTTACAAGATCTTAAGAAAGCTTTGCAACCGTTTGAACAGATGATTGTTCAATAAGATGATCAGCTAACATTTTTGCCCCTTGCATAACAATTGGCACGCCTCCGCCTGGATGAATAGATGCTCCGACCGCAAAAACATTTTTATATTCGTACGGCTGGTACTGGGGTCTGAATACGCCTGATTGAAATAGCTCAGGAGCAATACCAAAGCTTCCTCCTTCGTAAAGTCCAAATGCTTGAGCATCATTTGGCGTGCGTACTTTTACCCACTCTATTTTTTTACGAAGCTCTTCAAACCCTTTTTCTTCTAAAGTTCGAATGATTCCATCAACAAAACCTTGCTGATTGCTCCAATCAATGTGGTCACCTGATGGAACCGGTATAAGTGCATATAGCACACTTTTCCCTTCAGGGGCTAACGATGGATCAATAACAGAGGGATTAAATGTATAAATAGCGGGATCTTCAGGAATCATTTTATGCTTAAACACTGATTCCATATGTTTAGCTAAATCATTGCCCATAAAGTATTGATGCACATTGTGATGATCATATTTTCTCTTCAAACCAAGATAAAGCAATAGACAGCTGGACGAAGGCACATACTTCTTTTCTTTTTTTCGAGCAATTTTCGCCATATTAGGAAAGTCGCCATTTAAAACAACTTGATCAAATGGATAAAGTTTTTCGTCAACAATAACCCCTTCCGTTTTGTCTCCTGATATAGAAAGCTCTTGAACCGCCTTATTCAAATGAATGTTTACACCTTGCTCTATCAGCGCCTTTTCAAGAAGTGGCACAAGACTTGCGTATCCGCCTTTTACGTAATAGATGCCATGAGCATGCTCACTGTAAGGAACAAGGGAATAAATAGCTGGCGCCGAATAAGGATTTCCTCCAATATAGAGAGATTGCAGGGAATAGGCATCTACTAGACGCTCATCACGGAAATACGTTGAAACAAATTTTCTCATTGATTTATTTGCATCCATTTTTTTTAATGCCTTGATGTTTTGCCATGTCCAAAAATCTCGTTTATTTACAAATGTTTTTTCCAAAAATGCCTTACTTCCTAATTCAAATCGCTTTTTTAATTCAGTCATAAAACGCCGGTAGTTTTGCTGTTCGCCTGGGAACAAACGGCTAATTTCCTCTAACTGATCTTTTTCAGTCGCTTTTTTTGTATAGGTCGTACCGTCTGGAAAATGAATATCATAAAGTGGATCACAGCGTATTAGTTCATATTGAGAAGCGGAAATGCCTGCTTCATCTAAAATACGTTCAAGCATTAAAGGCAGTAAGACAATCGTGGGACCTTCATCAATTTTATAACCGTCTTTTTCTACAAACGCCAACCGGCCGCCAAGCTTGTTTTCTTTTTCGAAAATATCAACAGAAAATCCTCGTTTGCTTAATAACAAAGCGGTAATCAAACCGCCTATGCCGCCTCCAACAATTGCTGTTCTCATAATGCACTCCCCATTTCCTTCATGGTTTTAAACGGCTCATTCAGTAATTGTCCGTCTCTTTTTAAGATGAGCTTTGTCGTAATGCGAGATGATTCCAGAATAGTTGGTAGACCGCTTCCTGGATGAGTTCCTCCTCCAACTAGCCAGCAGTTTTCTAATTCTTCAAATTTATTATGCGGACGCAGCACCATCATTTGAGTGAGCTGATGTCCAAGGTTAAACGTCGCTCCTTTATAGACCAGCACGTCTTCTTCCCACTGCTTTGGTGAAATGATTTTTTCAACTTCAATATGACTCTCTAAATCCTTGAAACCCGTTTTCTTTTCTACAATTTTTAATACTGCATCCCGAAAATCTTTTTGTTTTTCATCCCAGTTTACACCGCTGAAATTATTTGGAACCGGGGCTAAAATATAAAGAGCAGACTTTCCTTCTGGTGCTAAAGTTGGGTCTGTTACACCTGGGTTTTGGATGTAGATAGAAGGGTCCTCTGAAAGAGCTAGCGTTTTTGTGATCTCTTCTACATTTTTTTTATAATCTTCAGCGAACACAATCGTGTGATGAGGCAGATCTTTGTACTGTTTGTCTATGCCTAGATAAATCATGAAAGTAGAACAAGAGTATTTTTTCTTTTCAAGTTTTTTAACTGCATATTTTTTAAGGGTACCTTCATCTATTAAATTCGTCATGGCATGAGCAAAATCTCCATTGATAATGACGTCGTCTGCCCCTATTTGCTCTCCATTTTCTAGAATAATTCCTTTTACTCTCTTATTTTCAATCCATAGTTTTTGGACACCTTGGTTTAAGTGGATGTGCCCTTGATGTTCTTCCACTACTTTTGCCATTGCTTGAGATAGTTGGTTTACTCCTCCTATTGGATGGAAGATACCGTAAGCGTGTTCCATAAACGATAAAATAGAAAAGGCTCCTGGACATTCCCAAGGGGACATTCCCAAGTACTTCGATTGAAAAGTAAAAGCTAATTTCAATTTCTCATCGGTGAAATACTTGCCAAGTACATCATAGAGCGTTTTACCTAAGGATAAATGCGGCAGTGCTCGAATTGCTTCAGGCTTTAAATAGTGATGAAAACGATCCATCTCGCCCTGCAATAAAGGCAGCAAAGCCGCCATCTTTGCTTCGGTGTCTTTCATAAAGCGCTCATAGCCTTCTCCGTTTCCTGGGTATAAACGTTCGATTTCTTCTTTCATCTTTTTATGGTTATCCGTCATCTGAATCTGCGCATCATCGAAAATAAGCTCATACATGGAATTTAGACGCTTTAAGTCCATATATTCATGCGCATTGCGATTAGCAGCTTGAAATAATTCTTCAAAAATCTGTGGCATGCTCAAAAATGTAGGACCCATATCAAACGTATAACCCGACATTTTAATCGCTGAATTTCGCCCGCCCACGTATCCTTGCTTTTCATATACATCTACTTTATAGCCATGACTTGCTAACAGCATCGCTGCCGCTAGTCCTCCTGGACCTGCTCCAATCACGATTACGTTTTTTTGCATACATACACTCCTAACCCTATACAATAGTTATACAAACATTATACAAAGCTTTATTATTAAACACAACGATAAACTGCTTGTCTTTATTCGAATCATAAAATTATCAATAAATTACCAATAACTAAACCATTAAAATATGACGTTTGTACTATTTTTCCAGGGTTTCAGTACACTTTCCCTTTATTCGGTGCTTTCAAGCTTTTATTTTATATCTATGTAAAGTTATACAAAAATAGACTGCGGTCTTCTTCTCTAGTTAAACGTACAAAAAAGAGAAACAGATGACTTTATTTCATAAAAAAAAACCCTCTGTACTGAGAGGGTTCTGTCATTCCACAATTTGAATATTATTGTGATTAAACCAGACGTGAATTTGAGCTAGATGAGCTAGTAGCTGAGGTCCTGTCATTAATTGACCAAACCACGGTGCTTTAAATCCTTCTCCGCCTGTATCAATAATATGCTTTAACTGTTGCTTATCAAAAAATTCATAAAGAGGTGACTGTTTATCTTGTAAAAGAGATTGAAGCCATACAGTTACAGCTTTTGTATAAGCTGGGTTATGCGTTTTAGGATAAGGGCTTTTCTTGCGATAAAGAACGTCATGAGGCAAAATTCCTTCAAGCGCTTTTCGTAAAATCCCCTTCTCTTTATTGCCCGTCATTTTCATCTCCCACGGAATATTCCATGCATATTCCACAAGGCGATGATCTGCAAAAGGTACGCGTACTTCTAAGCTCGCGCCCATGCTCATACGATCTTTACGATCTAATAAAGTTGTCATAAACCAAATCTGATTTAAATAAAACAGCTTTCTCCGCTGCGCATCTTCTAACGATTCACCTTCTAATTCAGGCACTTCCTTTAATGTTTCTTCATATCTTGCACGCACATAATCTTCTAACTGTAATTTCTTTCTCCATGAACTTTGCAGCAAATCAATTCGAGCGTCTAATGAACGCATCCACGGGAAGGTATCCGAAGACAAATCATGTTTTCGGTGAAACCACGGATATCCTCCAAAAATTTCATCCGCACATTCTCCTGATAAGCTCACAACAAAATCTTGTTTGATTTCACGGCAAAACCAAAGCAGCGATGAATCTACATCAGCCATTCCAGGAAGGTCTCTCACCTCTACAGCCTCTGTTAAATGCTGCACAAGGTCCTCCGTTGAAATAATGCAGCGGTGATGATTTGTTTGAAACGTATCCGACATGAGCTTGATATAAGTTCCATCAGAATTTGGCTGAAACTCATTTGCTTTAAAAAATTTATCATTATCTTCATAATCGATAGAATACGTATGAAGAGAGCCCTTGCCGCTTTCTTTGAACGCATTTGCAGCAATTGCTGTAATGGCACTTGAATCTACTCCACCTGATAAAAATGTACAAACCGGGACATCCGACACTAGCTGTCTTACAATCGCGTCTTGCACTAAAAATTTAACTTTTTCTGTAGTTTCACCTAAATCATCTGTATGCTGCTCACTTTTCACGTTCCAGTATCGCCAAATTTTCAACCCGTTACGAGTAAGTGTGAGCGCGTGAGCCGGGCGCAATTCATTTATTTCTTTAAATACGCCGTGGCCGGGAGAACGAGAAGGTCCTAAGCCAAACACTTCTGCTAATCCATCTAATCCTACTTCCGCTTTCACCTCAGGATGAGCTAATATCGCTTTTAATTCCGATGCAAATTGAATTCCACCTTCATAAGATCGATAGAATAAAGGCTTCACTCCCATTCTGTCGCGTGCTATAAATAACTTTTCATTGGCTTCATCCCAGATTGAAAAAGCAAAGATACCGTTAAAATGATCTACGCATGATTCTTTCCATTCTATATAAGATGTTAAAAGTACTTCCGTATCTGAATGTCCCTGAAATTGATAACCTCTTTTTAGTAATTCTTTCCGAATATCTTCCGTGTTGTAAAGCTCTCCATTATAGCAAAGCGTATAGAGCTGTTCATTTTTTTCTCTTGTCATGGGCTGTCTTCCGCCTTGAGGATCTACTACAACTAAGCGTTTGTGCCCAAAAGCAACATGCTGCTGTGTCCATACGTTGGTGTCATCAGGACCTCTTTTCGATAAAGTGTCAGCCATTTTTGTTATTGTTGCTGTTTCATTTAAAAGCGATCGCTTTAAGTCGACCCAACCCGTTATACCACACATCGTTTATCATCCTTTCTTTCACGCTCTTGTTTATGAATGAAATAATGCCATTGTATGCACGCAATAGTTACAGTTGAATTGTCCTTATATTTTATTTTCACTTTCGAGTTATAAAGAGAGCTTTTTTAGGCAATAAAAAAATATGGATAAATTTCACACGGAGGTTTGATTATGAATCATTATTTTAAACAACAAGCTCTGAACAATCAGCCGCGTTCCTTCGTGATTGGTACGGTTGAATGTGTTGATTCACAGTGGATTTTCTTTGAAGATGAAAGTGACGAAGCTTCCATGCTCCATGAAGTAATGGATGATACCTTAGAACTTCTTATTGATACACGCTGGGAAAAAGCCATTATGGTTGATGACCGTCAAATAAAGCTTCACGATGGAACGTATTTATTGCGAAATGGGGATAAGCTAAGACTGACTAAAAAGCTACCTTATGCATACGAACAGCTTCTTCAATCACTACCGAAAGAGACCTTTTTATCATTCACTCAGCACTTAAATTCATTAAAATTCTCTCTTTATGATTGTATTTACTGTCACAACACATTATGTTTTTTACCGACAGACGGTGATACAAAAGGTGCTAATTTTATCATTTATGACAATGAGGAAAAAATTTGTGCCGTTCAGCATTTATTCGAACGAGGCACGCATCACCTAGATCGATTTGAATATACCGTTAATGATGGAGAACGTTCAATGAATCTTTTTTTAGATTAAAGCAAAAGAAAAAGCTATCTTATCCAAGATAGCTTTTTTCTTATCCTAGTACGACATATCCGTAATAGAATACTAAGATAAGCGCAATTACAAGCACTCCCCAGGCAACGCCTGTACGCTTTCTTTTTTCAGTACGAACAAGTACCATTTCCATTCCCACAAGCACTAACACTCCGGCAATTCCTTTAATGAGCGCTGCGCCTTGAAAATGGTACCAAGCTGCTAACATATGCAGACCTGATACTAATACTAATAAGTATAGGAGTCTCGCCACCATATGTAGGATTTTTTGACCTTTAGCTTTACCTGCTCGATGTAAAATCAACGAAACCACAAACGAGATAATTAATAATGTCCAAAGCGTTACATGAATATGTAGTGGAGCCATTCATCTCACGTCCTTTCTGAAAATATCATATCATGAAAACCTTTCCTTCACCAATAATATAAGGAAGGAAAAGGATTTTTAGCGGCTGCGTCCATAAGTAGCATACCGAATGAATTTTTCAAGGGGTCCATCTGAAAATAGGCTCATCCATATCCGGCTTCCCAGCAGTTGAATAAAAATGATAATCCCCGCAATAGCCAAGCCTTCTACAATTGAAATATGTCCGTAGTATCCTAACCCATATGAGTAAAAAAGAAATGTGCATACAATGGACTGGACAATATAATTAGTTAAAATCATTCTCCCCAAAAGGGCAAATGGCTGCATGACTTTTTGAATAGATACACTTCGCATAGCTAATGCGACCAACGTTACAATAAAAATTGCTCCTGCCGTTCCTCCGATTGTATCGTGAATATACGATGTCGCTACATTGTGATCTAAAACATACGGCAATACAGATGATGCTGCATACACGATGAATGAAATAAGACAAAGCCACTTTGTCTCCACTATATATTCTTCTATTTCTTCGAACCACTCGCTTTTTGCCATAAAACCGCCTAATAAAAACAGTGGAAATAGCGATAAAAACAGAAAAGGAACCGTATTTAAATTATACGCGTAGTACCAATCAAGCAAGCGCTGATGAAAGATTGACGCAAAACTTCCGTGTCTATATGCTTGAAGCGCCTGGTCAATAATAGGCTGGTGAATTCCCGCTGCTGTCTCTCCTTCGTTAACAAAAGCCGCTGCTGTTAAAATAACAATCATAATCACAGCATAAATGCTAAATATTCCGATTCCCCACGCTAATAACACTTCTTTCTTTGCTTCTTGAAAAAATAGCATCATCAAAGCGAAGAAGCTGTACATCACAATCATATCACCGTGCCAAATAAATAAAGCATGAATAGCACCAACAAGAAGCAAAGCCGTGATTCTTCGTACATAAAAAGGAGTAAAGCTTACTTGCCTTTCGTATGTACGCTGGAACATTTTCATAAAACCAAATCCAAACAAAATAGCGAGCAGCGCGTAGCCTGTCTGCCCTACAACTACATCAACTAATCCATTAGCAACATAATTCATTCTTGAACCGTCTAACAAATTATGGTCGTAATAGGAAGCAGGTGAATAAAAATTCGGCATGTTCATGAGCAAAATACCAATAAGCGCGATTCCTTTTAATACATCTGCTGCCTCAATGCGCTGTTCTTTATCAGCTGCCTTCATTTTGAAACGTTTCATTCTTTCACACCTTACATTATTTCATTATTGCTTTCACATTATATCGAACGCAAAAGTTTTTCTTCAATGTTTACTATTTCCATTCCTCTCTTTAATGTTTTGCTTACTTTCGGCATATAGATAAAGAAAAAGCATTAATCACCTTTTTGTCTAGGCTTCATATGCTGTTACTAGACTAAATTAAAAGGGTGTTTGCCTATGCCTGCCATTGTTGGTGTTGTTAATCTTAACAGTGTTGGTTCAGCCAGCGTCTTTCATATTGGAGATGTTTATACAATAGCCCCTATTTCCACTGCTAAAACATTTGCTGGCGCAGGTTCGTTTAATACAGGTGACGGATTATATGTTGTGAATCAGCAGAGCTCAACCAATACGTCAGACAATGACGTAAATGATCAAAATGTCGCTGGAAATCTATAATAGAAATGAAGCTCATACAGGAGGATGCTTATGAACTTTTATGTGAATCAAAGTATCTGTATTCAAAGTATGAAAATCAGTGCTGTAAGTAACTCTTCGGTACTTCAAATTGGAAGCGTCGGTGTCATTAAACCAAACTCAAATCTCTTTAATACAGGAGGGTTTACAGGCGCTGCACCTACTGAAACAAAAAAAGGCATTCTTGGATCTGTTTCCCCTTCTACCTTTACTCCCGGAACCGGCGCGGGCACTGCCCCAGCTCCTTTCTCACAGTCGTTAACTCCCCCAGTTCGAGACAACGACTGACATGTTACAACCTTCATCGCCATATGTATATATATAACTATTTTCTTTATCAGAAGATAAGGGAATCGAGGTGATTGAAGGTGGATAACATGGACTATATTCAGCAGGTACATCAGTATGTTCAGCAAATGTCTTCGTATATTGAGCAGCAAGAAGGACGCATTGCTCAGCTTGAAAAAAACGTACAAGAACTTCAGAAAAAAATAAAAGAGTTAGGTGAACAGCCACCTATTAAAATTGATAAAATTGAATATAAATTTGAACAGTTAAAAATTGATTCATTAGATGGAACATTAAATATTGGATTAAACCCTCTTACGCCTGATAATTTAGAAGATATCATTATCAATGAGAAACCAGAAGTAACGTTTTCGCAAGAAGCTCAGCCACAAGGGCAGCCGCCTCAAGGTGAGCAGCCGGGACAACCCGGAGGTCCTGGACCACAAAATCCTAGCTTAAAACCATTGGACCGCCAGCTAGAAAAACAGTGGGTCTCTGATATCCACGAAACGATTTTAGCTGAGCTTAATCAATATGGATTTTCTATGGTTCAACATGTGCTTGATGAGCGCTCGATGATGATTGATGAATCGTACTACGAGTTTATTTTAGAAGATATTAAAAAGCAGCTGCAGCAGCGGATTACTTTTTATATACAGCAAGTTCAGCCGGAAGAAATGGAACGAAATTTTGAACAAATTAAACCTCAAATTATCGGTAAACTTTATGAAGATATGAAAAAAGGAATTGATGCATTTTTAACGTATTTACCTGAATCTTTAAAGAAAGGTGGACCCCCTTCATGAACTTTAACGTTGTAAACCGCGAATTGCTTGTTGGAGACGTTAGTATTACAGGCGTATCTTCTTCTTCTCTTTTTTTAATTGGTGATGCCAATTACATCTCTCTATCCTCAACATTTGATACGCCGGCTGAATCTTTGATTATCGGCCCTTATGTTCCACTATCGTTATCATAAAGGAGCTTACCTATGCTTTCACGCACATCTTCTGTTAATTATATAGAAATTAATTCCTTGTCGGCGAGCTCCTTTTGCCAAATTGGAGATTCAACAGAAATTCATCTACTTAATAAAGCTTTAGCTGATCGGAGACAGTATCCGTTTTTCTACGGTCGAGAAGGAAACTTTGATGATTACGCTATCTTTAATGAGCCTATTCCTCATGGCGATCACGAACCTATTCCCGTTCAAACATGGAATGAAATACCTTTGATCCGCGTTAACAGAATTGATATAAAAGGGTGCTCATTCTCGTCAGTTATTCATATTGGATCAACGTGTAATGTTTATGCAGAAGCCCGCATTAAGCATATTCGCGAACTGATCAACGATGAACCTTCAAAGGAAGCTGAAACAGGAACATCAAGCAGTGCTTCTTCACAAGCTAGCAGCAGTGAGCGAACCTTTTAAAAAGCTGCTCATATACTAAATTAATATCACGAAAAAAGGGTGTGAATCTCATGCCAGCAATAATTGGACCCGTTAGTATCATGAGCGTCGGAGGCGGTGTCGTAACGTTTGGAGATACGTTTTATGTTTCTCCAAAAAGTTCCGCTAAAACAGCGTCAGGCTCTGGTTCTTTAAATACAGGTAACTTTGTTAATACAAATAACGGCATTTCAGGAACAAATACGTTAGATCCAGATTTATTCGATCAAAATATAGCAGCAAACGCTTAAAAAAACCCCTTATCTTTGCTACTAAAGCAGATAAGGGGTTTTTTATTCACTTGGATTTTCGGCTGTTTGATTTCTTTGTTTTAGGTAATTTAGAAGAAGGCTGTTTACGAATCCATTTAATAAAAGAGCTAATTTTAGAATCAGCTTGTAATAAAGAAATCGTATTAAGACGAATGGCTAATTCATCATTTGTATATAATGCATGAATTTGTTTATGACACGGAATACATAAGTTTGCCGTTGGTTCAAACGCTCCGCCCATTTCCTTTGGCGTTAAATGATGTACGGTCGTCAAGACCTCCTGCCTTCCGCATAATTCGCATGTTCCTATCCGCCTGTCTTTTTTCTTCATATAGATTTCCTTCCCTATAAAGTTTCTACTCTTACACTAGTTCCTTTGCCAGAAGGCTCGGATGGCTCAACAATCAAACGTTTTGGCAGACGAGCGCGAAGTTCTTGAACGTGACTGATGACTCCAATTGATAAATTATTTGATTGAAGCTTTTCAAGCGCTGTAACAACCGTATCAAGAAGCTCTCCATCAAGTGTTCCAAATCCTTCATCTAAAAAGAAAAACTGCAGTGGATATTCTCCTCTTAGCTGAATTTGTGCAGATAATGAAAGGGCTAAAGCCAGCGAAGTTAAAAACGTCTCTCCACCAGATAAAGTTGAAACCGGACGTTTTACGCCTCCATTGGCATCATCTCTCATAATAAAGCCGCCTTGGGAATCAACTTCAATGGCATAACGCTGACGTGTTAATATACCCAGACGCTCTGAAGCATCTCGGCTAACGGACATCAGCTGTTCTTCAGCAATATATTCCACGAAAGCATTTCCTTTAAATACTGTTTGAAGCTTTTGATACTGTTCAAATAACGCTTGTTTTTCTTCACGGTCTTGTTCAAGCACTAAAAATCGCTCATGTCGTTCTTTAACGCTTTTTAACGTTTGCTCAGCTGCTCCCTTGAGCTGAACGGCTTCTTTCACAGCCGCTTTTATATCATGAAGCAGCTGCTGAGTTTCTTCAAATTGCTGCTCTTCTATGGACTGGTGATTCAGCTGGATATTTAACTTTTCAATTGATGACTTCATCTGTTTTATGTTGTCCCAATAAGCCTGGACAGTTTCATCCAACAATTTCATCTCATCATGTGATAACAAAGCTTGCTGAACTTCTTTTCCTTCGCTGAATAAAGAATTCCCTATAGCTTCTTCCCATTTTTCAGCTGCTTTTTTATACTGCATATAAGCTGTTTCTAGAGATTCGCTCGCTGCTTTTTCATCCATTTGCAGCGTTTGATACGCTTTTTGAACAGTCTGCCAATGTTGATATGCCTGCTGTTCATTCGTCTCTAACTCCCCAAGTAAAAGAAGTGTTTTTTGCAACGCCTGTTCAATATCTTCTTGATCTGTAAGCGTACGCAAGCGTTCAATTTGCGAGTGAACAAGAGATTGTTTATGAGACAGCATTGCTTTTAATTCTGTAAATTCTTTTTCGCCCGCATATTTCTCTTCTTTTAGACGTTCGATTTTCTTTTGCTGATTTTCAAAAAATACGCTGCTTTTTTCAATTCGAGCCTTTATTGTCTGCTCTTCTTTTTCTCTTTCAGTCAGCCTTTCATTAATTTTTTCCATCTCTTCAAATACAAAGGAAGGATAGTCTTGTTGAAAAGCTTCTTTTCCTTCTTGTAGCACCTGTTTTTGCTGATTTACTTTCCCTTCTAATTCAGCTTGTTCTTTTTGATAATGAGCAAGCTCTAATTCAATCTTTTCAAGACTTTGCTGGACCTTTTGTATCTGCCCGAGAATTGCTTGCTGTTTTTCACTTACCTGCAAATAATCCTGCTCAAGAGATTTGATTTCAACTTCTATTTTCTTAGCATAATGCCCAAAGGCATCTGTATCCATTTCTCCTAAAGCAGGAACTTCGCCAGCTTCGTTCATAAACTCAGCTAACTCAGGTATTTTTTCAACAAGAGGTTTAGCTAGCTGTTCAAGCTGCATTTTGAGCGAAGAATAGCTAAATCGCTGTTCACGCAATTGATTAACTTGATCTTCGAACTGATCCGCTGATTCAGTTGTGATTTCATCTTCATGTTGGTGTAATACGGGGTTAGGGTGATTCTCAGAGCCACAAACTGGACAAGGCTCACCTTGGGTCAGCTGCTCAGCTAATTGATGAGCCAGACGGCGCGACCATTCTTTTTCTTTGCGTCTTTTTAGATCGCTCATTAAACGATCTGCTTGTTGAAAAAGCTGCTGAAACTCTTTTTCCCGCTCACATACGGTGTGATACAAGCCTTGAATATCTGAAAATAACCCTTTACTTTGTTCTATTGTTTGCTGATGTCTCTCTTGGTGTGTTTGTTTTTGTGTGTGCAAATGCTTAAGCTGTTCGGCTTTTTCTTTATACGTTTTTTGACCTTCATCTAGATTTTTTTTATCGTTATTCCATACTTGATAACGATAAAACGCTTGCTGAACTGCCTGCCGATAATCAGGTTGAATTTCCACTTTTGTTAATGCTTCTTTTAACTCTTTTTGAAGAGTCAAGCCTTGCTGATACCGCTTATCTGCTTCCATTAATTCATCATTTTTCGCTTGAAGTGCCTGCTGCTTTTGCTGAAGAGAAACTTCCGCTTCTTTTATTTCTTGCTGTCCTTCTTTAATTTGTTTTTGAAGATCAGAAGCTTGTTGAAGCTGTTCTTTTTGAACAACTAATTTGGGCTGCTGTTCATTTTTTTGTAAGCGAGCCTGCTCATATAAATTATTTGATCGCTTATATTCCTCACTTTTTTGAACAATTTGTGCTTTTAATTTTTCTACTTTATCTTCGTAAAGCTTCTGCTGCTTTTCAGCTTGTTCAAATGTTTCTAAATAGGGAAAAAGACGTTCTGCCTGCTGAGCTTTCGTCACCACATCTTGCTTTTGTCTAATCTCCTCTTCCTGCTTAGAAGCATGCACTAGTTTTTCTTCTATCAGTGCTTTTTCCTGCTGCGCTTTCCAAAGAGACGCCTGCTGATCGTATCTTTCCTGCAAATCAGACGCTTCTTTTTCTCGTTTTTCCAAAAGTATAATGCTATCACTTACAAGCTGCTCCGCTTCCGTTACTTTCTCTGTTGAAGCGTCACCTAATCCCGTTTGTTCTGCCGTGATTTTATCTAGGTCTGTCTTTAGCTGCTGAACTTGATAGCGTATTTTCTTACTAAGCTGATCTCCGTACTGCTCGAGATTAAAAAGACGCTGAAGCATTTGACGACGCTCCGTTCCTTTTAACGATAAAAACTCCGCAAATTTTCCTTGCGGTAATACAACAGCTCTTGTAAAATCATCAATTGTTAAACCAAGAAGCTCCTGTACCTGCTGGTTTACATCATTTGTTTTATCTGCTAATACGTACGTTTCATCTTCGATTTCAATCAATCGACTTGAAGCTGATTTTACACGAAGCTCATCAGTCCGTTTAAAGCTTCGTTCAACAGTATAGCGTTTTTTATGACTAGCGTTTTCCAGCTCGAACGTAAACGATACTTTCAGTTCATTTTCCCCGTGATTTAAAATTCCTTGTGTATTATTGGCTGCACGCTCTACTTTTCCGTATAAAGCTAGTGTAATGGCATCCAAAATGGAGGATTTCCCGCTTCCTGTAGGACCAAATATTCCAAACACACCGCCTGAACACAGCGCTTCAAAATCGACAGTTTGTTTTTCTCTAAAACTGTGAAGCCCCGAAACGGTCAAGTTAATAGGTTTCATTTTTCATCCTCCTTTTCCGATACTTCTTCATCGTTAATCAAGGTTAAAAACAGTTTGACTAATTCAGTATCAGGTGCCCCTCCGCCGGTTTGCCTGCTGTAGAACTTTGTAAACAGTTCTTCGATCGGCACTTCGCGCTGTGAACTTGTTTCAAGTGCTAGTTTTTCTGCTTTGAATACCGGACGGATATGAATAAAGCCTGGATGAAGCTTGCGAAGGCGATGGATTTCTTCTAGTGAAAGTGCATCTTCTACGTGAACTTCTAAATCAACCCATGCCTGCGTATCTTTTTGCTCATCAAGCCACGTATATACTTCTGACAATCCGTTTTTCGCTTTCCAACGTGTCAAAGGCTTTCCGCTGGATAATGGAATTTCAGTCATCTCAATCTCTTTTCCTGGCTTAGCGTCTAAAATGGTAACGGACTTTGCATAGCCTGACTCTGAAAAACTATAGGCAAGAGGTGAACCGGAATATCTTGCAAAGGTGCTGGCGCGATTGATCATTTGCGGGCGATGCAAATGTCCTAATGCTACATATTGAGCATTAGCAGGTAAACTAGTTGCCGCCACCGTATAAGCTCCTCCTACTTCAATTGGACGTTCTGAGTCCGTTGAACTTCCGCCTGCTACGTAAATATGACTCATGGCAATATTAACGCTATCTGTGGTGAACTGCTCACTCATTTTGTCGAAAATACCTTTTACTCTGGCATCATATGAGTTTCGAAGAACCAGCTCATCATTTTCTTCTGCTAACAGTTCCTTTAACCTTGATTCAGATGGGTAAGGAAGAGCCGCAACCTTTAACATTTCATCTGATGTAGGAATGTAAATGCCCTCTACATCGGTAGTAGGCAAACCAAGAAGCGTAATATTTTGATGAACAGCTAATGGAGAAGCCGCCGACAGCCGATCTGGGTTATCATGATTACCTGCAATAACAATAATCGGACGTTTTCCATTGTTGCTCAACCTAGACATACTTTCGTAAAAAAGCTGCTCTGCCGCTGCTGGAGGGTTAACCGTATCAAAGGCATCTCCCGCCATAAGAATAGCATCTATCTTTTCTTCTTCCACAATGTCTGCCAGTTCATCTAAAAACTGTGCTTGCTCAGCCAGGCGGCTTCGACCTTCTAACGTTCGCCCCAAATGCCAATCCGCTGTATGTAATAAACGCATGTCACTCTCTCCTTATTGGTGAAAAAGAAGAAGACTATCGCCTTCTTCTTTTTTTATATTTCAACAGCATGTCCACCATCTAAAAAGTACAGATAGCGATGCTGCACAGGTTGTTTTACAATCCGCTCAATGGCCTTTGCGTAAAGCTCTAACTGAATGCGGTATCTGTCAATTAGAAATGGTTTTGCTCGTTCAAAATCCCCTTGAAAACGATCCGAAATGTTATCGGTTTTAAAATCAAGTAAAACGAGGCCTTCTTCCGTTTCATACAAACAATCAATAATACCTTGCACTAAAATTGTTTCGTCTTCCTGCTCCCAATGATCATAGATTTCTTTAGCGGAGACACCTAAACTAAAAGGCATCTCTCTATAAACCGTGCGAGCCGTTCGAATACCTTGTGCAATGTCACTGTCTAAAAAGTCTGCTACATCATTTGCATCAACAGCATCCGCTTGTTCTTGCGTCAATAATTCTTTGGTAACCATTGATTGAATAAAGTCTTGAACCATTTCAAGGGTATAAGCTTTATTTAATGGAAGCTGCTGCATAACGGCATGTGTAGCTGTTCCTCTTTCAGCTCCTGTGAGAGATTTCTCTTGAAGAAACAGCGGACGATTTTCAAGAGGTGCTTTAGATCCCCGAACGAGATCGTCGCTTCCACCTGCGTCCGTCAGCTGCTGCTGCCTTTTTAGTTCAGAAACAGATTGCTTCGAACGATGAACGGAAGCTACACGATAATCATAAGACCAATTTAAGCGTCTATACACTTCGTCTTTATAATCGCTCGATTCTGAAACTGGCTCATGCTTTTGAAGAGCGTTTAAAAGCTCTTCATGATGCTGCTGCTCTTCAAGAGGCTGTTCGGCTAAATCACCTGCTAATAACGTTGAAAGTTTCCAGCTTGAAGCATGCTGATGAATCATCTCAGCCGGCTGGACCTCTCCTTCAACCATATGACTAACATTTTGGTGACGAATTAAAGAAGGTCCAATCCAGTCTAAATAACATTTTGCATCTCTTCTCACGTGAGCTGGAAGCGTCCAATCTTCATGTGCCATAACGGAGCTCCATTGTCTGAGCTTTTCTGGTGCATCTTTTACTGTTCCAACTAAAATAAGTTTTTCTTTCGCACGCGTCAAAGCTACGTATAATACCCGCATCTCCTCTGCCATGCTTTCTTTTTTCATTTTTTTCTTCATGGTCTGCTGAAGAAGAGTAGGGTACGTAATACGCAGTTTTGGATCAATATATTTAGATCCAAAACCTAGTTCCTTATCGAGTAAATATGCTTTATTCAAGTCCATTAAGTTAAACTGACGAGCAAGACCAGCTACAAAAACAACAGGAAACTCAAGACCTTTACTGCTGTGGATCGTCATCAAACGCACCACATCTTCTTGTTCTCCCAGTGCTCGAGCAGCTCCTAAATCGTTCCCTCGGTCCTGCATGCGTTCAATAAAGCGTAAAAATCGAAACAGACCTCTAAATGAAGTTGCCTCGTACTGTCGAGCGCGATCGTAAAGAGCACGTAAATTGGCTTGACGCTGTTTCCCGCCAGGAAGTCCGCCAACAAATTCAAAGAAACCCGTATCGCGGTAAATTTGCCATACCAGTTCTGACAAAGAGCTTTGTCTAGCTTGTGTTCTCCATGCTTTTAACTGCTCATAGAAATACTTTACTTTATCGCGAAGTTCTTCATCATCTGAAACCGCTAAGTACGTTTTTAACGCATCGTAATACGTTCCTTTCTTTTGCTCTGCTCTCAGTGTAGCTAACTCTTCATCTGAAAGCCCTACTACCGGTGAGCGAAGAACAGAAGCTAACGGAATGTCTTGATGCGGGTTATCTACTACTTTTAATAAAGACATCATAATCATCACTTCAGTAGCATCAAAATAACCTGTTGATAAATCGGCATAAATGGGCACGCCTTCTTGCTTAAATTCATCCATAATCTGCGCAGCCCAAGGCATGGAACGAAGCAAAATAACAAAGTCACGATACGTCACATTTCTCATGATATCGAGCTTGCGATCATATATTTGAAAGCGGTTTTGAACGAGTTCTTTGATTTTACGCGCCATTGCTCTTGCCTCTAACTGAGCCGTTTCAAGCTCTGCTTCTGAAAAAGCGACGAGAGAAGAATCCGATTCTTCTTCCCCTCCTTCTTCTGCATTTTCTTTTGCAATGAGCAGAAGCTCCGTTTCCATTCCTTCCACTTTTGGATACGATGCTCCTAATTTTAAAGAAGCATCATCGTCATATGCAATTTCTCCTACTTCTTCATCCATCAGCTGATTAAAAATAAAGTTTGTAGCATCAAGCACTTGAGAACGACTACGGAAGTTTTTATTCAAATCGATACGTTTTCCGAACTGGCGACCATCTTGTGTAAAGCGCTTGTACTTTGTTAAAAACAAAAATGGCTCCGCTAAACGAAAGCGGTAAATGGATTGTTTTACATCTCCAACCATAAATAAATTCCCTTGTTCTTCACTATCTCTCGTCACTAATTTAATCAGTGTTTCTTGAACCATATTTGTATCTTGATATTCGTCAACAAGCACCTCTTCAAACTGAGTACGATATTTTTGGGCAATGGACGAAGGCTTAAGCACTCCATCTTCTTTTACACTCAAGATTTGCAGGCAATAATGTTCTAAATCAGAAAAGTCCACTAACCCTTTCTCTTTTTTCATATTTTCATATCGTTCACCGAAGCGCTGAACTAAAAAGATTAGCGTTTCAATAACGGGTTTCATTTTCTCAAAATCAGCCATGTAGCCGTGCAAAGGCCTAGAAAACAAATCAGCATGAAGTTTTTCAAGACTTGTTTTAGCTTTTTTGCGAAGCTCTCCGAAATCATCTAAAAGCTGCGAGTCGTATGCTTCTCCTTTACATGGCTTTAAACGAGTAAAATTCAAATTCTGCATTTCCTCATGCAAATCAGCAAAAGAATGCTTAGAAGCGCTGATCAGCCGATGAATTTGAGCCAGGTCTTCCTCTGCATTAACGGCGCGAGGAGCAGGCCCTCCTGGCAGCTTTGTTAACTCTAAGCCCTGTTTTAAAATCGACTCAATGCCCATCAGCTGCGTTGTTACTTCTTGTAAAAGAAAAGATAGAAACGGAAGTGAATCAATAGAAGAGTCTTCTGTCACATCATATTGACTCACGATCATTTCAAGCCAGCCGTTTGGGTCAGGGTTAGATCTTGCAAAGTCATACAGCTTTCTTACCATAAGCTGAATATCTAAGTCATTTCTGTCACTTGTATAACGATCAATTAAATCAAAGAATCGCTCGTTCTGTTCAATACTGTACTGTTCTTCAAACAATTCTTCTAATACTTCTTCACGCAGAAGATCCGCTTCCGTATCATCTGCAATCCGAAAACCAGGGTCTACATCGATCAAATAATAATACGTTCGAATGACTTCTAAACAAAAAGAATGGAGCGTAGAAATCGACGCACGGTTTAATAAATTAAGCTGTCTGCGCAAGTGCAAAGAAGATGGATTCTTTTTTAACTCTTTTTCCAATGCTTCTCCAATTCGATTTCTCATTTCGGCTGCAGAAGCATTTGTGAACGTAGCAACGAGTAATCTATCAACATCGATTGGCTCATCACCCATCGTAATCTTTTTAATAATACGTTCAACTAAAACCGCTGTTTTTCCTGAGCCAGCCGCCGCGGCTACTAATATATCTTGACCGGATGAAACAATGGCGTTCCACTGATCATCCGTCCACTGGGAGTCGGCCGGTTTTACGTGTATATCTTCACTCATCTCGTTTGGCCTCCTCTCGAATTTTATCTAAAATAACACTTTGACTCTCTGTACTAAGCTGACGATATTCGTTGTTTTCCATTGATTCATCGAACTGACAAATTGAGCGGTATTCACAAAACGCACATGGTGTTTTATCTTTTAGTTTATAAGGCGAAATATCAATTTTCCCATTTGTAATCTCTGTACCTGCCTCCACAAATTTACCTCGCACATACTGACGGAGATGTGTAAAATCTTCTTCGCTGGCAACCGAAGAATTGGAATAAAAGCCCCCTGTCTTTTTAATGCCAGCTGATATAACCTGTGAGTGCCCTGATTCTAACGTTTCGTCCATTAACCTTACTGCTTCCTCGTCTCCTACAAGCAGTCCCTTCATTTTAAACTTCTTGAAGATTTCAGCTTCAATTTGATCAGGCTGTAATGCTTTAGTACTGTTGATCATTGGATTATGAACGTGGAAATAAAGAACGCCAGCAGGCAATGCTCCTCTATTATCATGAAGAAGCTGTTCAGCATACGTCACGACTATGTCTAAATAAGCTAAAATTTGAAGAGATAAACCGTAGTACACTTCCACTAAGTTTAATGCTTTATCGCTTGATTTATAGTCGACAATACGCAGTAAAAGTCCTTTTGAGCTTTCCGCTTTATCTACCCTGTCAATTCGGCCAACGAGTTCCATCGTATGGCCATTTGGCAGTGTGAACTGCATAGAAGGCAGCTCTGCACTAGGTCCAAATCCAAGCTCCAATCCAACAGGAACAAAGCCGCTCATCTTAGCGTGCTCACTTAACACAAGCGACGCACGTTCAATAATTTGCTGCAGCTTATGTGTTAAATAGTGGTGGCGATTCGAGCTCAATAAAATCTCATTTTGCAAGCGCGGAGCAAGTTCATGCACTGCAGCCGTAGAAAGCTGCTGACAGTCTTTTCTCGTTAAGTTCTTCCATTCTTTTTGACCGCCGCGAAGTTCGTCTGAAATCATTTTCAACGCCGCGTGAAATAACTCGCCTATGTCAGGAGCCGCCAATTTGAAAACTTTTCGTTCTTTAAGCTTGAGCCCGTGAGAAGCAAAATGTGCATATGGACAGGCTTCAAATTTTTCCATTCTCGATACGCTTGCTTGAATATGCTTTCCATACAGACGTTGACTCGTTTTCTTTGTTAAGCGTTTTGCTTCATTTTTATAAAATAAGCTGCTTAGTACTTTCCCACTGTATGAGTTCCAATCTGGATTTTCCACATAAAAATTATACACATCCCACCAAGCGGAACTCATCGGATAATGGCGTTTCCATCCTTGCAGCTGGCTGGCTAAATGCGCGATGCTTGTTAAAGGATTTGTGATATAATCAACTTGCTTTTCTTCTTCTAAATCTGTAGGTTCCGTCATTAACAGCTTTTCCTGCAGGAGCGGAAATAGCTCTTTTACTCGATTAATAACGAGTGAAGGCAGCATGGTCTTCCCTTCCTCATTGGCAAGAGGATACGAAACATAAAGTTTTTCCGAAGAGCTAGAAAGTGCTAAATAAATGAGAAATTGTTCGTCAAACAGCTTTTGTCTTCCAGTTGGCGCAAGTAATAAACCTGATTCAAGCAGCTGCTCTCTCTCCTTCTCAGATAACAGGCCATCGCTTTTTGGTTTAGCTGGAATCACACCATCATTTACACCTAACACAAAGCTTGCTTTGATATCGGATAAACGCGAACGCTCAAAACTTGCCACAACCACTTGATCCAGTGCAGGCGGAACAAGTGCAAACTGCATGCTGTCAAGCCCTGTCTCAAATAGATCTGCGAACAAAGAAATCGATACTTTCTCTTCTCCCATCATTTCAACAAACTGATCAAATAAGTGAAGAATTGCTTTCCATACCTGCTCGTGCTCTCTGGCTTCCTGAAGCTTTCCTTCTTCTTCACATCGATTGCGCAGCGCTTCTATCTTTTGTGGAATATCTAAATTCGTTAAAAAACGATAGAGCGCTTCTGCTTTTTCTTTTCCTATTTTCCCTTGTTTTAATTTTTGCTGAAGCGAATAAATAGGAGGAACAATCATATTTTTTAATTCATTTATTTTTTGCTCAAAAGCAAGCTCTTCGTCCGTTTTCCCAAGGTTCATGTCTTCAAGTGAACGATATTTTCTGTAGGTAAATGGTTCCTTGCTCGTCCACTTAGATCCTTGAATACCGTAAGCAAGTACATAGTTTTCTAATTCATCCATCTCTTCGCGAAGCTGGTGCACATCAGATGACAAAGGAAATAAAAGATCTGTTTTCACTACTCGAAAGATGGTTTCATATCGCCATGACCCGCTTACCACTTCTAAGACTGAGCGAACAAATTCAACGAGTGGATGGTGAAACATCGCTCGCTTTTGGTCAATAAAGTACGGAATTTCATAATCTTGAAAAATGGTTTGAAGCAAGTCATGGTAGTCTTCTGCATTTCTAACAATCAAGGCAATATCACGATAGCGATAGCCGCGATCGCGCACAAGTGAAAGCACTTCTCTTGCAATCCCTTCAACTTCTGCTCTTCGGCTAACAGCCGGCAGAAGCTGAATGTTCTCGGGCTCTGACTGAAATTCCGGCGTTGGCCGTTCATCATAATATCGTTCTAAATAGGCAAGCTCTGGACTGTTTTGATGCCTTTTTTGTTCGTTAAATACGATTGGCTCTTGAATCTCTATCCCGTTTTCAGCCGCAAGGCCCATTAGTTCTTGGTACGTTTCGCTCGTTAATCGAAACAAGTGCAAGTCATTTGGAATAAAATCTTGATATGAATAATCAGAAGTCACCGCTATTTTTACTTCTCTACAAACTTTCATCAGCTCTACTAATACGGTTAATTCTTGAGGAGTATAGTGATGAAATCCATCCACATAAATCGTTGCTTGAGCAAGGTAGGCAGAAGACGCTACTTTTTCACTCAGCAGCTTCAAATAATCTTCCCCATCTACATATTTCGTCATCAGCTGTTTTTCTAATTCTCCGTAAATGAGATGTAAATCATGTAATTTATCAGCAAGAACTTTCTCATCTTCTGCTTGAAGCTTTTTCTTCATCTCTTCGAGAGACGGGGCATCTACTGTGTACTGTTTAAATTCTTTAACCATTTTTTCTAGTTCTTCAATAAACCCTGCTTGTTCTGAAGAATTCGCAAACAGTCGAAGCTCTTCCTTTTGATGTTCGATAATTTTTTTAAGCATCATATGAATACCTGTTTGATCCACATGATAGCGGCTAATACCTCCCACTTCTTGCAGGATACGCCATGCAAGACGTGTAAAACTATAAACTTGAGCACGCATCATGCCTTCTAACCCAGGTGTTTGAACAAGCGCATACTCCGACTGAAATGTCATCTGTTCAGGTACAATATAAATAAGTGGATGCCCAAGCGGAGCATTTAACAGCTCTTGGCGCATGCTATTTAAAAGATATTCCGTTTTCCCGCTTCCTGAACGTCCTAATAAAAACTGTAGCCCCACGTTTTCACCCCTTCATTTTTTTCTCTATGTTTTCATTTCTTTAAGTACAAAATGGATAAACGCCACGTAAACACGTGACGCAGTCGTCAAAATTTTATAGTGATCATCATCTAAATCTCTCTATCTCTCTCCTTATTATTTTACTGAACTTGCAGACAAAATTCCACTTTGCCGATATGTGAAATGCTGGATGCAACAAAAAAACTTTTCAGTAGTCAAAAGACCACTGAAAAGTTTTAGAAAAGCGAATTATTTTCTACTTTTACATCATGATTCCACCATCTACATGAAGTGTTGTACCGTTAATATAGTTGGACTCATCAGATGCTAAATACAGATAAGCATAACCAATGTCAGAAGGCTGACCTAATCTTTGTAAAGGAATAGTGGATTTCATTTGATCAATGATTTTGTCTGGCATCGCCTTCACCATATCCGTCTCAATAAACCCGGGAGCTACAGCGTTTACATTAATTCCTTTTCGTCCCAGCTCTTTAGCCCATGTTTTTGTCATTCCTACTACGCCTGCCTTTGTCGCCGCATAGTTTGTTTGACCAACATTTCCATATACGCCAGATACCGAAGATGTGCTAATAATTTTCCCTTTACCTTGAGCAATCATATGCGGTACCACTGCTTGTGTACAGTGAAAAACGCCTGTAAGGTTTACGTTGATTACTGCTTGAAAATTTTCAACTGATAATTTGGTTAGCATTCCATCTCTGGTGATACCTGCATTGTTAATTAAAATATCTATTTTAGAGTAGTGTTTCACTACTTCTTCTACCATTGCATCTACACTCTCTCGATCCGCTACGTTCACTTGAAAAAATGCTACATCTCCGCCTTCTTCTTTTAGCTGAGCTGCTCGTTCTTCTCCAGTTTTTGCATCGTAGTCAACCATAGCGACCTTTGCACCCTCTTGTGCGAATATTCGAGAAGCTTCGAACCCTAATCCATTTGCTGCACCCGTAATAATTGCCACTTTATCTTTTAATCTCATGTCACCCGCGCTATAAGACGCTTACTAACAACGATTAATCAGCAAGTCGCTTGAATCTTAGTAGCGCATTCCCCTCCTCAAAACGACGCCAAGCACGTCTTAATGATCATTCGGTGCTTTTCTAGTAATGATCCCTCTACTTACATCTTAGTAGCCAAGCTCAAAAATCATTCATATAATTTTTAAGAAAACGTTTTGAAATACATGAGGTGATAATACATGTTGAGAAAAAACATGTATATTTCTAGAAAACAAAGGGTTCATTACTTAGGTGCAACTAGGAATAGACGTCTAATTTATTCCCAGTTTTTTCTTTTACTTTAGCATATTTCTCACAATTGATAAACAAAAAACTTGTTCATTACTGGACAGATACTCTGTATATGCATTGTTCTGCCAACCGAATAAACAGACAAATAACTTCTTTAAGAAAAATTTTAAGATCCTTTCAAAAATGCTGTTGTATCCCTATAAGAAAAGGCTTTTCTATAGTTTACAATACCCCTTTTGGCTGTATGTATAACAAAAGACTACCTATTAAAAAGCAGTCTTTCATCACTATTTGTTATATATAAACAAACTATTTGTCATACTGTTTCACTTTAGATTTTTCATTTAATCTTCGTTCAATTTGTTTTCCAACAAGCCATAGAACAAAAATGATGACCAAAACAAGTACTGCTTTTAGAGGCTGTTTCACAAATGAAACAAAATCGGCCCCAATAAAGCTCATCATAAATATCATCACCATTTTACCGGCTAATACAGCAAGCATAAACTGAGCCATACTAACACGTGATAGTCCTGCTACTACATTAATTGCCGAAGACGGGGTAAAAGGGAAACAAAGCATAATAAACAGCGGTCCGAACCCGTGTCTTTCTACCCAAATCATAATCTTTCGAATTTGCGCATGCCGGCTGATGAAATGTAAAAACCTCGCCTGTCCATATTTTCTAAAAATCAAAAAGACAAGCAGTGATCCAACGCAGCTGCCAACCCATGAAATTAAAAAACCTAACCATAAGCCAAAAGCAGCAGCATTGGCCATTACAAACGCAAAAAGCGGCAAGATGGGGATGAACGCTTCTAAAATAGGCAACAGCAGCCCTGGAATGATTCCAAATGATTGATATTGTTTTAATAACTCGAGGACGCCGTCTAATGTCAAATAATGCTTTAATGTTTCAAAATCCATCGAATGTTCTCCTTATTTAAACAACTGTGCTACTTTTCACTTATTGTACTACTTTCCTTTACCAAACAAAAGTTTTACAGCGTTTTACCTTTCCTGTTCTTTTACGTTTGCCATACAGCCTTTATTTGCACACACATTTTTGGTTGAACAGCCATGCACTTTTTACTGAGACTGTTTTAAATAACGTTTAAACCAGCTTGTTAAATATTTTAGTCTTGCCGTTCGTAAATTAGGCTTACCGCTTCTAGAAAGTTCATGATTAGACTGGGGAAAACGAATAAATTCTACTTCCTTGTCTTTTCTTTTCAGTGCCACATAAAGCTGTTCAGCTTGTTCAATTGGACATCTATAATCCTGTTCGCTATGCAAGATTAACAGCGGTGTTTTAACGTTCTCCGCTAAACGAAGCGGCGAGTGGTTCCAAAGTTTTTCCGGATTTTCATAAATATCAGCTTTTAATTCCCATTCGGTAAAATAATAGCCAATATCACTAACGCCGTAAAAACTTGTCCAATTTGAAATAGACCGTTGCGTTACCGCTGCTTTAAATCGATTTGTACTTCCTACAATCCAGTTTGTCATAAACCCTCCGTAGCTTCCTCCTGTTACGCCAAGCTTATCTTCATTAATATAAGAGTAGCGCTTAACTGCTTCGTCGGTCACTGCCATCAAATCCGTATAATCCATGCCTCCGTAATCCCCTCGAACCGCATCTGTAAATGCTTGACCATATCCTCTGCCGCCTCTTGGATTAGAAAAGAGGATATTGAACCCTTTTGATGCAAGTACTTGGAATTCAAGCATAAATGTATGACCATACATAAGATGCGGACCTCCATGGATTTCTAAAATGGTTGGAGATACATCATTGGTAGCAGCAGCTTTTACTACCCAACTGTGGATATGTATACCGTTCGTAGAAGTCGCGTAAAAAGATTCTGCTTGTGTGAGCTGCACATGCTTTAAAAATGAGTCATTAACGTTTGTCAGCTTCACTAATTCCTCTGTTTTTAAATTTAGAGAATAAAGATCTCCGGGACGTGTAAATGTACTGATTGCCACGATAGCTTCCTCACAATTTGGAAGAACAGATATCCCATATACGTGAGCATTATCCATAAATACAGGGTCTAACTTTCCATTCACATTTCCTTTATATATGCCTACAGACCCCTTTTCACTTACGACAAAATAAAATTCTTCATTACTGCCCCACATAATTCCCGATGCGGTTCTGCCAAAGTGCAAATCTCCTGCTACCATATCTCCTACTTCTAAGTCTATACCAGCAGTGATACAAGCTGTTTTTTGGTTAGAGATCTGATAAATGTATATGTCATTCATTGAAGCTGATCCATATGTACGTTCATTTCCAATGTATGCTATGTATGACCCATCCGGTGACCACGAAACTTGATGAAAATATCCTGTTTCTCCTGTAATAGATGTTACTTTTTTAGTATCGCGATGCAAAATAAACACGTCCATAGTTAATGATAAATCCGGATTCTCTCCTCGGCTGCTGCAAAATACAATTGAGTTTGTATCAGGGGACCAGCACCCAACAGAGTGATGATAAGGTCCATCCGTTAAAAACGTCACTTTTTTGTTTTTAAGTTTAACGACGGCAACTTGAGCATATTCACCTTTTAAATAACCGCTGGCATCGGATTTGTACAATAGACGCTCCACTTCGTAAGGCTGAGGATATTCATGATTTTGTTCAACTCTTACAGCTTTTTCTCCTACTTTTGTAGAAAACATGATTTCGTCACTATAAGGAGACCACACCGGATTACTAACGCCTTTTTCAAGATCTGTGAGTGCTTCTGCTTCTCCTCCTGCCACTGCTAATAGGTAGAGCTGAACGGCTTGACTGCGATCGGATAAAAAAGCAATCCACTTGCCGTCCGGGGACCAGGCGGGAGAATGATTATTTCCTTTGTAGTACGTTAATTGCTTAGTTTCTTTCGTTTCAAGATCTAACATAAACAGCTGCGTTTCATACGCATTTTCTATTTTCTTCGTTTTTCGAACCGTATAAACTACACTTTTTCCATCTGGAGAAATCTGAGGATTATAAACAGACTTCAATTCATACAAATCCTCTATCATTACCGTACGCTTTTTTAAATCATTCAATTTCTTCGCCCCCAAGGATTCATTTTTAAATCAAATAGTCAATCGATAAAAACGAAAATAGCGTTTCCCTCTTACTTTATCATTTCTAAAAATAAAAATCTAAAAATTTAGAAAATTAGTTGTTTTTTCTTCTTTTAATCTATATAATAATAAAAAGGGTGCAGAGGTGATGAGGTATGAACAATGAAAAATCGTACACGGAAATGATGAAGTCCCTCGCTCGCAAGAAAAAAGTAATTGATACTGTGAGTATGTTGGATGTTTATATCGAAATGGTAATTGATGAATCGCTTTTTAAGCGTCAAAAAGAACTGTTAGAAACAAACATTAACACGGCATTAGATCAACGTGATGAAATTGCTTTTTATGAGTTATCAGCACAGTACCAATCCCTGCTTCAAACATCTACTTAATATTTTAAGAACTTAATTCATGTTAATGATTTATATGTACGTTTAACAGGCAGATCCTTTCTTCTCAGGAAGAACAGCTGTCTGTTAAATCGTGTTTACTACATAAAAAAAGATTCTTACATCTGTAAGAATCTTTTTTAGTAGAATCTTTCCTATGAGTGGACGTAACCGACCATTCCACTCATAGATTTTTTTGTTATTTATGCGTCTGAAACTGCTCTTCTTCTGTGGAACCTTTTAAAGCTGTTGTAGAAGAAGTCCCACCAGAAACTACTTGTGCCACTTCATCAAAATAACCCGTTCCTACTTCACGCTGATGTCTTGTAGCTGTATATCCATTTACTTCACTAGCAAACTCTCTTTCTTGTAACTCTGAATAAGCTGCCATTCCTCTTGTTTTATATCCTCGTGCCAGCTCAAACATGCTATGGTTTAAAGCGTGGAAGCCAGCAAGCGTAACGAATTGGAACTTGTAGCCCATTTTTGCGATTTCTCTTTGGAATTTTTCAATCGTTTTCTTATCTAATTTTTTCTTCCAGTTGAAAGATGGTGAACAGTTATAAGCAAGCATTTTACCTGGGAATTTTTCATGAATAGCATCTGCAAATTTTTGTGCTTGTTCCAAGTTTGGTGCAGACGTCTCACACCATACTAAATCAGCATACGGAGCATATGCTAAGCCACGAGCAATAGCTTGATCGATTCCCGCTCTCGTACGATAAAAACCTTCAGCGGTGCGTTCACCTGTAATAAACTGGCGATCTACAGGATCAACATCACTTGTAATTAAATCAGCGGCATCAGCATCGGTACGAGCAATCAGAAGTGTTGGAACACCCATTACATCAGCAGCTAGACGAGCAGCAATCAAATTTTTCACAGCGGTTTGAGTTGGAAGCAATACCTTGCCGCCGAGATGACCACACTTTTTCTCAGAGGATAATTGATCTTCAAAGTGTACGGCAGATGCTCCCGACTCAATCATTCCTTTCATGAGTTCAAATACATTTAACTGTCCTCCAAACCCTGCTTCTGCATCTGCTACAATTGGAGCAAAGTAATCGATATCCCCTTCTCCTTCTAAATGCTGAATTTGATCGGCACGCTGGAGCGCTTGATTGATTCGTTTAACAACATGCGGCACGCTGTTTGCCGGGTATAAACTTTGATCAGGATACATGTTTCCTGAAAGATTTGCATCTGCAGCTACTTGCCATCCGCTTAAGTAAATTGCTTTTAATCCTGCTTTTACCTGTTGTACTGCTTGATTCCCTGTTAAAGCTCCTAATGCATGAACGTATGGCTCTGTTTTTAATAAGTTCCAGAACTTTTCGGCTCCTCTTCTAGCAAGCGTGTGTTCAATATCAATGGACCCTCTTAGCCCAATGACTTTTTCTGCAGAATATGGACGTTCAATTCCTTTCCAACGCTCATCGCTTTTCCAGTTCTCTTCAAGGTTTTTTACACGAATGTCTTTCATTCTTTATACCCCCTAATGAATTTAAAATTCTATATTCATAAAAATATAAAACGCAGCAGTTAGAATATGTCTGTTTCATGATGAAGTAAATTAGCAGTTTGCCATAATATTAGCAAGAACGTAGATGAAATAAGTAAGTAGTTGAAGGACATGTAGCAAGACTTAGCTGAGGTGAATATACGCTGAAAATTTAGACTGCTATCTTTTCAATCACAAATAACTATTCCTCCCTATTGTTATAAAACAGTTTTTATTTTACATACGTTATTATATAACAGTACTTCCGAAAATGAAACCTCCTTTTAGAATTTTTTTCCTACTCGCAAGGAGGCTTTTCTATTAATACCTACGTATAAAAGGCTTCATATATCCTTTACTTTTTCTTATATCACTTATTCATTTCTTTCATACTTCTCAACAAATGAAATTCTTTCCAGTATTGTTGGGTGACCATATCGGAAAATCTTCACTAAATACGGCGGATTTACCTGGGACAGTCCTGATTTCGTTAAGTCCTGAAACGTTTTAATAGCAGCTTGCTTATCTCCTGTTAGGTTCATAGCGTACGTGTCAGATTGAAGTTCATGATGACGCGACTGCATATTTGTTAACGGACTCACAGCAAATGTAAGAATAGAAAAAATAAGTAGAATAAGCGGTAAAGAATTTAAATCACTAAGAGAAGTAATTTTTAATGCTTTCCCCCATCTCTTAATCACAAAGCCGGCTAAATGTTTCGTTAGCCATAGGCCTACGATCGATAAAACTAATGCTGAAGCAATCCCCACATAAATATGTTTCTTTACATAATGACCCATTTCATGCGCCATGATAAACAAAATTTCACGTTCCGTTAATTTATTAAGAGTGGTATCCCATAACACAATTCTTGAATTAGAACCTATTCCCGTCACATATGCATTAAGGGAGTTCGTTTTTTCAGACATGTTTACTTCATATACATGCTTAGCAGGTATATGAGCTTCGTCTGCTAAATGTAAAATTTTCGTCTCCAGCTCTTTATTCTTTAATGGATAAAAATCGTTATATAACGGATCGATAACCACCGGTTGAATAAACGTCAAAAATAGCGTAAATGGAATAGATACTAGCCATGCATACAGCCACCATCTTTTTGAAAACTTACGAATGAATGCATATAACACAGCAATCACTAAAAACATGGTGGCATAGTTTACCCAAAAATCTGTAAAAAGATCTTTCATCCATCCTTGGAAAGGTTGCGTCGTAATATGATAAGCTGTTGAAAGCTTATAGCTAATCCAGTCCATAGGGAAAGAATAGATCAGCAGCAGAACGGATAACCAAAATACATAAATAGCAGTTTGGAGAAGACTGAAACGGCTGACGTCTTTAGACCACTTATTAACTTTCTTAGACACACCTAACACTAAAATTAAAATAAACCCTAGCCACTCATATGGAATTCGGATAAAAAAGAGCGCATCTCTAATTTTTGAATATTTTTCGGTTAACATAAGTTCTCGTCCATTCATAAACGTAGCCGGGTCTACGCTGGTGCCTTTTAATGATTGTGGAATAGAGGTATCGCTTATATAGAATAAATACACCCAAATACACGCTCCATACACAAGAAAAACTCCGATGGACCACCAAACAATTTTTTTCACGCATTCCCCTCCTTTTGTACAAACAGTATGCCGCTATTACTATTGTAGGTTTTTTTTCGGAATTTAGAACAAGCGTTTATAGATGTGCTATAAGAAATGCAATTTGGGGCGAGGAAATCATAGAAAAACGGAAAATAAAGTTTAGACAAAAGAATAAACTCTGTTTACAAACAAAAAAAGCAGTTTGCATATGCAAACTGCTTTTAAGATGACCCGTACGGGATTCGAACCCGTGTTACCGCCGTGAAAGGGCGGTGTCTTAACCGCTTGACCAACGGGCCAG
>NZ_JAQMYN010000049.1:0-1682 GCF_028369225.1 Priestia sp. AB | reverse complement strand
TTTGGTTAAGTCCTCGATCGATTAGTATCAGTCAGCTACACATGTCGCCACGCTTCCACCTCTGACCTATCAACCTGATCATCTTTCAGGGATCTTACTAGCTTGCGCTATGGGAAATCTCATCTTGAGGGGGGCTTCATGCTTAGATGCTTTCAGCACTTATCCCGTCCACACATAGCTACCCAGCGATGCCTTTGGCAAGACAACTGGTACACCAGCGGTGTGTCCATCCCGGTCCTCTCGTACTAAGGACAGCTCCTCTCAAATTTCCTACGCCCACGACGGATAGGGACCGAACTGTCTCACGACGTTCTGAACCCAGCTCGCGTACCGCTTTAATGGGCGAACAGCCCAACCCTTGGGACCGACTACAGCCCCAGGATGCGATGAGCCGACATCGAGGTGCCAAACCTCCCCGTCGATGTGGACTCTTGGGGGAGATAAGCCTGTTATCCCCGGGGTAGCTTTTATCCGTTGAGCGATGGCCCTTCCATGCGGAACCACCGGATCACTAAGCCCGACTTTCGTCCCTGCTCGACTTGTAGGTCTCGCAGTCAAGCTCCCTTGTGCCTTTACACTCTACGAATGATTTCCAACCATTCTGAGGGAACCTTTGGGCGCCTCCGTTACATTTTAGGAGGCGACCGCCCCAGTCAAACTGCCCACCTGACACTGTCTCCCGGCCCGATCAGGGCCGCGGGTTAGAATTTCAATACAGCCAGGGTAGTATCCCACCGACGCCTCCACCGAAGCTAGCGCTCCGGCTTCTCAGGCTCCTACCTATCCTGTACAAGCTGTACCAAAATTCAATATCAGGCTACAGTAAAGCTCCACGGGGTCTTTCCGTCCTGTCGCGGGTAACCTGCATCTTCACAGGTACTATAATTTCACCGAGTCTCTCGTTGAGACAGTGCCCAGATCGTTACGCCTTTCGTGCGGGTCGGAACTTACCCGACAAGGAATTTCGCTACCTTAGGACCGTTATAGTTACGGCCGCCGTTTACTGGGGCTTCGATTCAGAGCTTCTCCCAAAGGATAACCCCTCCTCTTAACCTTCCAGCACCGGGCAGGCGTCAGCCCCTATACTTCGCCTTGCGGCTTCGCAGAGACCTGTGTTTTTGCTAAACAGTCGCCTGGGCCTATTCACTGCGGCTCTCTCGGGCTATACACCCTACCAGAGCACCCCTTCTCCCGAAGTTACGGGGTCATTTTGCCGAGTTCCTTAACGAGAGTTCTCTCGATCACCTTAGGATTCTCTCCTCGCCTACCTGTGTCGGTTTGCGGTACGGGCACCTCCCGCCTCGCTAGAGGCTTTTCTTGGCAGTGTGGAATCAGGAACTTCGGTACTATAATTCCCTCGTCATCACAGCTCAGCCTTTATGATGAGCGGATTTGCCTACTCATCAGCCTAACTGCTTGAACGCGCATATCCAGCAGCGCGCTTACCCTATCCTACTGCGTCCCCCCATTACTCAAACGGCGGGGAGGTGGTACAGGAATATCAACCTGTTGGCCATCGCCTACGCTTTTCAGCCTCGGCTTAGGTCCCGACTAACCCTGAGCGGACGAGCCTTCCTCAGGAAACCTTAGGCATTCGGTGGACAAGATTCTCACTTGTCTTTCGCTACTCATACCGGCATTCTCACTTCTAAGCGCTCCACCAGTCCTTACGGTCTGACTTC
>NZ_JAQMYN010000048.1:0-2381 GCF_028369225.1 Priestia sp. AB | reverse complement strand
AGGAACAGTTTAGGTTGGTAATGTTAAACTGCTCCTATTTTATTTTTATAGAGTAGGTAAGTTCAATGCCGTATCGATATTATTTAAATCTAAAGTGATTTGTTCATTTGTATCCCAAGCATGATACCATCCTTTTTCCACCATGTATGCAGATATTTGTTCATGCATATCAAGAGCTTCCACTAAATGGCGAGTGAGCATTTCTTTAATTTCAGGCGTTCCGGCCTCCGTAACTGCCATGGCGCAATTTCTAACTCCACTTTTAGCTGCAATCAATAAATCCATTGCAACCACTTGATCCGATAGGGCATTCATGCCAGTTAAATTTTCAATAATTGGATTCATGTTCATTCATCTCCTCTTTTACTGCTTAGCGTTGGAAAGGATAGAAGTATATTCTTGTAATTGTCTTGTAGATACATCTATGTCTTGCTGCATAATATCTTTTAATTGCTGATCTGTAACTAATCCTCTCATCGTTTTGGACTTAGTCAAGCAATTGGTCTTAAATGCAGCCATTTCATGGACCTCAAGAACTTCATGTAAAGCGTAATTCATTTTTTCTACCTCCTTCCTCAAGGTTTTAACAAGACTTTTATACAATTATCCATTTTGGTGTCAAAAATCTCATAGCCACGCTTTGCTTCACTAAGTGGAAGTACATGACTCACGACATCTCCTGGATCAATTTTTCCGGTCGAAACTAATTCAAACATATATGGCATATAGTGGATCACAGGTGCTTGTCCAGAGCGAATATTGACGTTTCGGTTCATAATATCTCCCATTGGGAATCCATTATATTTGCCACCGTAAACGCCTGTAACTTGGATTGTCCCGCCTTTACGTACTGCTTGTGAAGCCATGATAAACGCACCAAATGCTCCGCCCTGCAGTTTCATTCCACTCGCAAGGAACTCCATATCAGTCATTTTACCGTCCATACCAACGGCATCAATGACAACATCAGCGCCGCCCTTCGTCATTTCTTTCAAATGCATTCCTGCATTTTCAAAATGTGCGAAATTTACAATTTCAACTTTGTTGGTACGTTTGGCGTGTTGCAAACGATAATCTACATAATCTACGGCAATGACACGCTTTGCTCCTTTTAGCCAACAGAATTTTTGAGCAAAAAGACCAACCGGACCACAGCCAAGAACAATAACTGTGTCTCCACCCTTTACGCCTGCATTGTCAACACTCCAATAACCAGTAGTCATTGCATCGGCAATAACTGCTAACTTTTCATCTGGTTCTTCACAAGTCTCTGGAATTTTGAAATGAGTAAAGTTGGCAAACGGAACTCTTAAATATTCAGCTTGTCCACCTGGATAGCCACCCGTCGTACCAGAATATCCGAAATAGGCACCCATATCACCATTATCATTGGAATTATCACATTGGCTTTCTAAATGGTTTTTACAGTAAAGGCATTCACCGCATGCTATATTAAAAGGAATAATGACACGATCTCCCTTTTTTACCTTCGTCACATCTGGACCAACTTCTTCGACGATTCCCATTGGTTCATGACCAATCACATAGTTTTCTTGCAGGTTAGGAATCATACCATGAATTAAATGTAAATCAGAGCCACATATAGCTGTACTGGTTACTTTAATAATCATGTCATCTCGTTTTTCAATCTTTGGATCTGGAACTTCTTTGACTACAACATTTTTAATACCTTGATACGTTACTGCCTTCATGATAGATATCCTCCAGTGTTAGTGTTCATCAGGTGTTCGGTCAAACAGGCCTTTTCTATTGGTCTCAACAGGAAATAGATTCATTTTGCCAATCATCAATGTATTGTTGGCAGAGAGTTGGTCTAATTGATATTGTTCACTTAATTCGTATGGATGGAACCATTTTTTACTAATCATTAGTTCTGTAATTTCTTGGTGCATGGCAATTCCTTGCATTAACTGTTTTCGCAAGAGAGTTCTAACATCAGGTGATGCGGACTCCGTTAACGCGACTGCGATATTGCGAACACCTTCCTTGGCACGAAGAAGAAAGTCCATCGCAAATGTGGTATCTGCGAGCTCTGGTACGTGTAGCGAGTTTATAGGATCTAAATAGTCATGATTCACTGAATTTACCTCCTTTTCAATTGATTATTGGTGTTGGCCGGTTTTGAGGAACAGGGGCTTCAAAAGGTGCACGTTGATAAACTGCCTGTAATTCTCCCAGCGCTTGTATCGATTGTTCAACATCTTTTTTCATCAATGCTCTCAAATCATCATCAAATACAAGTCCTTGCATTAGTTTTGATTTCGCTAAGCAAAGGGTTTTAAAATTAATAGCTTCATGTAGATCCAATGACTCATGATCGGCTAATTTTTGAATATCCATTTCTGATTACCCTCCTTTTT
>NZ_JAQMYN010000047.1:0-2747 GCF_028369225.1 Priestia sp. AB | reverse complement strand
TCTGTCGCTAAATCTAAAGAAGCTGCTTGATAATGACAGTTACCCTCAGGTCCTAAAGGAATTAAAAGCTTATGCTTAAATGATTCATAATCATGGGCATCTTGGTAATAGCCAAGAGCTGACTCTTTTCCCTGCCGGTAACGAATAGATCTCGGGTTATGAAAATGATCTATACTTGTTCTAATCACATTCTTTCCCCTATTTTGAAGTTCCTCAGTGAGTTCATTAGCAAGTGTTGTCTTTCCTGAGGATGTAATTCCACTAACTCCTACTCGTATGGGGTGTCTTGTTTTTAAGCTCAATACTTTATTAGCTAATTCAGAAATAAGTTTTTTTCTTAACATGTGATCTCCTTTCCAAACACTGATGCCTTTATTTTTCTATCTATAATATGAATAACCTCTTATTATTCATCTCGGTCAATAGCACAATATGTGCTCTTTTTCCTTACCAATGTAAGTAACTGTTAGGTAGTAACTTGTAGCAACGGACAAAAAGAAAGAACGTGCTTCAATGAAAACACGTTCTGACTGTACGTTGTTACACTATTTGTTTAGTAAAAATGTTTTTTTCTACAAAAGTGAAATGACTAGTAAACCATGGTTCCTCTAACTTTCTGTATTCTTACGTATTAATTTATCACGATCAATAAATTGAGGAGGTTTCTCCATCCAAGAACGCTCAATTAACATATTCGTCCCATCTTCAGCATAGGCTCCTGATTTCATAATAAATTTACTATAAAGAGCTGCTAAATCATGCCGGATACTTAAGGACATCGCGCTCCCATATGTTGCAACTCCAAGGGCACACAATGCATTAACAAAACAAAGCATAATCTGCTCTGAATAAGGAGCTACAGTGGAGTCTGTAACACACGTATCCCAGGTCATAGAGGCAGGAATATCACTTTCATGTAACATCTTATGGGTATCATAAAGAATACCTGAGGTGAATTTCGTACCACGTATAAAATGCTTTCTTATTTCAACATCCTGCACTACTTGAGAAAATCCTAAAAGGATATCCTTACCTAGTTCATTATTAAGTGATGTCATATATAAATGAGAGGTTTCCAGTGCAAGTAGAGATCGTTTGTGCCCAAACCATCCGGTCAGAAACTTCTGCTCTGTCACAAACTCTACTTCCTTTGGGTAATCCATATAAGGTGGTCGAATAAAGACACCTTTTTCCTTCATAACTTCTCGTGTAGCACCATTAAGGCTAATCGCCTCTTCCACATATTTATGGAATAAATCATGGATATCCTTCCGACAGGCCAATGTAATACCACCTGTATGTGCAGTCATTCCAAATTTACTCATGTGTAGAAGATAGGCCATATAAAAAACATCTGTAAAAAGACGGGGCGCATTCAATTTAACATGTTTTTCTATGGGGAACCCAACGGGTTTAGGAATTCCCTCTTGTTGAAAAATCGTTTCTATTTCTACTAGATGCCCTTTAGCTACGTTAATTGTTTCCTCTAAAAGAGGTTTGACATCTGGATCCTCTACTGTTTGTAAAAAATGTGTGACGATACAGATATTTAAACTATCATTCATATAAGTATTCCATAGGTTTGAGATTTCAGCGCTTGTAAGACGCGTAGATTTATTTATTTCTACCATATATTATCCTCCATTTACGTTTATCTTTTACATAAAATGGTAACAATAAACGTGAAGTTTAAGAATTTCAACTTGGACTTTCCATTCAGAACCACTCTATCTACCAGGGGTGGTTTTTTTATTTTTAATACGTCCCTTTTTATTCTTGTTCCCTATCAATCGCACAATACGTACTCTTCTTTCGTACCAATGTAAGCAATAACACCTCATACATCCGTTTTTTAGGGTTCGTACTTGGTCTTACAATCATCAACACCCCAAATATGCCCATGAAGATATAAAAGGGAATTTGAAGCGTAGGATGAATAAAAAAGCGTAACATCATCGTGACCATAAGTAAGCCAATAATGAACAACAAATCGAAGAGATAAAGTGATTTATTAATCTTTAATTCCGTCGAGATTTCTTTCGGAATGTTATAGTTTGCCATGATTCTTCTCCTCCCTATAAAAAAGAGAAGTAACGCTTGTTACTTCTCTTCTGGTTTATTTCGTTTCTTTGATCCAAGATTTCGTAAATCTCGCCCTGTATTTCGTCCAATTTGATAAGAACGTTTTGTTTTGTGGATTGTTTGCGAATTATCAATACGTTCTTTTACCTTTCCTACCCCTCCCTTAAAGTTATCTTTTACCACTTGTGCAATATTGCGTGTTTCTATCCGATTTTGATCTGGCATTGGAATATCGTCTGTTGAAGCAGGAACTGTGTCTTTTTCAATTGGTTGTTTTCCTTGGCGAGGTTCCTGTGTAACTGCCACTTGTGCTTGGGCTTGATCCATCCCTGTCGGCATGGAAACAGACGGTTCTCTTGTTGGTGTAGGATAACTCACACTTTCTACAGAAGATCCACCTTCACTTGTACTTCCACCGTAACCGGAAGTTTGGATTTCCTCATGAACAGGTGTACTCACATTTCCTACAGAAGAGCTACCTTCACTTGTACTTCCGCCGTAACCGGAAGTTTGAATTTCTTCATGAACAGGTGTACTCACATTTCCTACAGAAGAACCGCCTTCACTTGCACTTCCGCCGTAACCGGAAGTTTGGATTTCTTCATGAAGAGGAGCACTTGCTTTTCCTACAGAGGAGCTGCCTCCATTTGTACTTCCACTATGAC
>NZ_JAQMYN010000046.1:0-2783 GCF_028369225.1 Priestia sp. AB | reverse complement strand
GGCTGCTGGAGGACTAGCTAATAAGTTACATGCAAAAATTGTTTTAACACATCCAACAAATACGAACCAAACGGTAAAAGATTATCTTTCAACAGATAGACTTCCTACGTATGTATTAGGATCATCTGGTACACTTACAGATAGCGTATTAACTGGTCTTGGTTATGATGTAGATATTACAAAAACTTTATTATCTAAGGACCTTCTTAAGCAAGGTAAGTTACCAACTATGGATGTAGCAATTGGTGCAACTACAAATGAAGTAGTTAGTAAGTTTGGTAAACCAATTGAAGTGTACGATAATTCTAGAGAAAAAGTTTTGTATTATGACTATGACGTTTTTACTTATTACTTTGACTATAAAACTAAAAAAGTAGATTATATTGATGCATACGAAGACAAAATTAATATGACTGAGTCAGAACTTATCAGTGCATTAGGTAAACCTCAAGACTCAGATTATTACCCTGAAGATGGTATTAAAACGTTCTACTATGAAGTAGGAAATTACGACTTTAGTGTAGATATTGATCCTGATTCTAACAAAGTGACTTACATGAGTCTTTCTGTACCTTTTGAATAAAAATAACCCCCAACTTTAGAAAGTTGGGGGTTATTTTTATATAATTAGTCATTTATTTAATGCGGCTTTGCTATTATTAGAGATTATAAAGTTTTATTCTTATACTTTATAATTAAAAACTCTCTTAAATCTCCAATAGCCTTAAAGGTTTCTCGTGCAAAAATTACTATCTAGAGACATAGAAAGTCTATTTTCTTTAAGTTGCTAACTTATGAAGTTAATAAAAATAGTTTATAAAGAAATACTTTTGGATTTTAAGTAGACGCCATCAGTCGATAAACCTGTTTCTCATCATGTGTATCACTTTGATCCGAAGGGCAATAACTTTTACTATTCGAAAGAAATTGAATCCCAACATAATACGAAAACTGAGGATATACTGTAGATAACAACTAACTTTGAAAACAAGATTAAGCTAATAATACTTCCTTTTTACCACATTTTCCTTTCCCATGTAAATCACATAATTCTTTAAACTAATAGTATTAATTTATCTAGGATTTAGAGAGTCATTTTGAAGTTTTTTGGATCAAAAAACAACGTTTATCAAAAGATAAACGTTGTCATAAATAGATATATATAAAATTAAAGCTATTCATCATAAATATTAACCACCATACAAATCTAAAGAAAAAAGGGATATTCGACCAATTTCCCTTGATAACTACTTCTTTAAAATACATCGTGAAACAAACAACTACTAAACTAAATATCCCCAATGACCACATAGCTTTATCGATGTAGCACGGATCAGATTGGGCCAATAGAAAAAATACTACTGTAGATACCAAAGGGATCGGCAATACAATCCCAAAACCTCTTAAAACTTTACTTGATTTATTCATAACGCCCTCCTGTAGAATAAGGTAAGGTCATTCTCAATAGATAAATATTGGTCTACTGTACAATAGTTGCAAAATTAGATAGAGTAGTACTTTGATAAATTCCAATTCGTTTTAATTGATAAGGATCATCGCCAACGTTAACATATCCTGGTTTAGTTGTCATTGCGCTAGAAAAACCTAATTCCTTTAAGATTTGAATGGTGTCATCATTGTAATGACCAAATGGATAAGCAAGAGAATGAGCATTTAAAATGCTTTTATTTAACTTAATATCTTCTTTGACAGTTTCATAAGGTTTGGTAATTACATCAGATTTTTTCTCGCTATTTAAATTATGAAGGTTATGAGTATGAGCCTGGTAATCAAAGACGTTTTTCATATTTAACATATCTTCCTGTGAGAAAAATTGGAGCCTT
Organism: Priestia sp. AB; assembly: GCF_028369225.1. Classification (NCBI taxonomy): domain Bacteria; kingdom Bacillati; phylum Bacillota; class Bacilli; order Caryophanales; family Bacillaceae; genus Priestia; species Priestia sp. AB. The sequence continues at coordinate 939 of NZ_JAQMYN010000046.1, read as the reverse complement.
GGAGCAGTTCCATTAAAAATTTCTGTTGGATGATTGTTACGAGATGTAATGATGTATTCTGTAGCCTTCATTCCGTATTGCTTTAAGATAGGGTAAGCATTATCTCTTACAGAAAGTAGTCCGTCATCAAATGTTATAGCCACTGTTTTAGCAGGTAAATTAATCTTATCACTAACATATTTTTCAATATCATCACTCAACACTGTTGTAAAACCTTGTTTATGTAAATAACTCATTTCTTCTATAAATGCTTCTGTTGTAACCGTCGTTCCTATATTCTTATAACTTCCAAGTTCATTTTCATCTAAAACATGGTGATACATTAAAATAGGTACACCTTTATCTTCTTTTACTTTTGAAGAATCTACATAACCGTATCGACCACCTAAATCAATCATCCACATATTATCTTTTTTTGATATAACAGGATATCGGTGATTATCTTTTAAAGTAGCAAACTTAACCTTTTTCGTGTTATCTATTACTTCTACATTATCGCGCAGTGGGATAATTTTTTTATTTGTAGATTTATAAGTTTTATTGGTATTTGTAAATAGTAGCTTAGTAGTTTTTAATACTTTATTTTTTGGTACATATGCATATGTATTTGCCCATTTCACCTGCCAAAAATTTTCATCATATTCTTTTGCCACTTCAAGCGCTTGTCCTTTAGATAAAGTTGCAATTTCATCTAAATTACCTCTACGATTATCATAGATAGGTGTATCAACAGTAGCTTGAATATATAACGGCGACTCTGCAATTGACACTTGGAAACCAAGCCCACTTAACACGCTATCTGTAAGTGTACCAGATGATCCTAATACATACGTAGGAAGTGTATCATTTGCAAGATAATCTTTTACCGTTTGATTTGTATTTGTTGGATGTGTTAAAACAATTTTTGCATGTAGCTTATTGGCCAATCCTCCAGCAGCT
>NZ_JAQMYN010000045.1:0-2862 GCF_028369225.1 Priestia sp. AB | reverse complement strand
TATATCAGTAATAAAAAAAGGAATAATTTCTATTTACCTTGATACATTATTAATCGCTCTTTTGCTAAATTAATTAATTCCTTTAACTCTCTAACGGACTGCTTGTTATTACAATCACTTAATAAATCTATTGTGTCTTGCAAAAATTGTTCTCTTCTTTTTACTCTTTTATATTCAGTTCTATATTCTTCTGCCATCCTTGCTATTCGAGTAGAACCCTCACGAGGAGTCGCAACTCTTTCAAAATTTGAGGTGCGAGGCTTTGTTCCTTTTTCATCAAACGTAGCGTTGTCTGGATTCCTATTCCTCAATCCTGATTGACCCAAAATACTCCTTGCCGCCCGTTCTCTTCCAGTGGCCATTATCATTTCCCCTCTCTGCAATTGAGATTTGAAATAAACCGTCCCGTATAGATTCAATAACAATAAAAAAAATCCTTCTTTAAATATTAAGTTGCGGTTAAATAAAATCTTTGTTGTTTTTTGAGTGGATAGGCAAGCTTACTGCAGTAGCTACATAGTATCTAAAGAATTGCGACTTCGTTACCTAATCAGTAGCTAATTCAGTAACGTTACCGCGTTAATACAAGCTTTATATGCGTAATGACGCCCTTCAAGTACCTTCTTTTTTATATAGCTATGTTTGTTTTTAAAGATCCGGAATTTAGAATCCCTGACTAACAAAAGAAAGCGTTGACATTTCCTTATTTCATAAACTATAATAAGCGAAAGAAACCGGTTCCAAGTTGACTTCTTATTTAACGAAATTGGCTCCTACGAAAGGAAACATTTAATTATATATATGTTGTTTTTTTAGTTTTTTTGGAACCGGTTCCTATTCGTTCGGGCTATATCTTTTATAGATAGCAAGAATTATAGCCACAGTCGAATCAGAAATATTAGTTTTTTTCTTATAACAGTTTCATTATACTATCATCATCAAAGGGGTGTTATCATCAAGTGGAAAAGGGTTACAAAGACATAGCTAGCAAAGTAGTTGAGGCAATAGGTGGAAGAGAAAACATTTCGTCATTTGCTCACTGTGCAACAAGATTGCGTATTATGGTACATGATCAAACAAAAGTAAATCAAGAAGCAGTCGAAAATATAGAGAAAGTAAAAGGTGCATTTTATAATTCAGGACAATACCAAATTATCTTTGGTACAGGAACTGTTAATAAAGTATATGAAGCAGTGAATGAGTTGGGTATTAAAGGCACGTCTACATCCGAAGTAAAAGCAGAAGCTAAGAAACAAGGCAACGCTTTTCAACGAGCTATCCGAACCTTTGGTGACGTTTTCGTTCCAATTATTCCAGTTCTTGTTGCAACCGGATTATTTATGGGTTTACGTGGGGTACTAACGCAAGAAGCAGTGTTAAATTGGTTAGGTTATACACCCAATGATATCCCTGAAAACTTTATAATGTTTACACAAGTTGTCACAGATACAGCTTTTGCATTCTTACCAGCATTAATTGCATGGTCAGCCTTTAAAGTATTTGGTGGAAGCCCTGTTCTAGGAATTGTCTTGGGATTAATGTTAGTAAATCCAGCACTTCCAAACGCATATGCAGTAGGTTCAGGAGACGCACATCCTATTCACTTCTTTGGATTTATTCCAGTTGTAGGGTATCAGGGTTCTGTTTTACCAGCTTTCTTTGTAGGTCTTATAGGGGCAAAATTAGAGCGTTGGATTCGTAAAAAAGTGCCCGATTCAATTGATTTAATACTCACGCCATTTCTAACATTATTGGTCATGATTACATTAGGTCTCTTCGCTATAGGACCAGTCTTTCATTCATTAGAAAACATAATTCTAACAGGCACAAAAGCAATTTTAGATTTACCGTTTGGTTTAGCTGGTATTATTATTGGTGGCCTACAACAAGTTGTTGTAATTACTGGCGTTCATCATATATTTAATTTACTTGAAATTCAATTATTAGCTGATACAAAATTTAATCCATTCAATCCGTTAATTACTAGCGCAATCGTAGCTCAAGGGGCTGCAACGCTAGCAGTTGGATTGAAATCTAAAAATAAAAAAGTGAAAGCATTAGCATTCCCATCAGCATTTTCAGCCTTTTTAGGAATTACAGAACCGGCTATATTTGGAGTAAACCTAAGGTTCTTTAAACCCTTTATAATGGGCCTTATAGGAGGAGCAGTTGGGGGATTCTTAGCCTCGATTTTTCATCTAAAAGCAACAGGAATGTCTGTTACAGCTATTCCAGGATTATTATTATACTTAAATAATCAGATTTTCACCTATATTTTCGTTAATTTGATTGCCTTTGCTGTATCATTTATTCTGACATGGCTGTTTGGTTATAACGATAAGATGCTTAAGGATCGATAATTATATATAAATTATAAATTGTAATTAATAAACTATAATGAATGACATTAGAAAAAGCCTTGTATCTAGATCCAGTATAAGGCCCTTTTAGTAAAGCTTAATCATTGATGTTGTAGGAAAAGAGAAGATTAAAGACCTTCTCTTTTTTATATAATTTTATTTACTTATTTTTAAAATCCGAAATATACGATCCTTCACGCTGCCACTGCTGCTCATTATGTTCTAATTTAGACGGAGTGACAACTTTTGAACTCTTGTCCATTTCATAAAAAGAGAAGCCACAAGACCAATCCTCCGCATACAAAAAACCAGCATCTGTTACATCATCATCTAATGATCCCTTACTGCAGTAAAGGTTCTTTTTTATTTTCCGAGTAGACAGGCAAGCTTACTACAGTTGCTACATAGTATCTAAAGAATTACGACTTCATTATCTAATCAGTATCTAATTCAGTATAGCTACCGCGTTAATACAAGCTTTATACGACTCGTGAAGCCATTT
>NZ_JAQMYN010000044.1:0-3006 GCF_028369225.1 Priestia sp. AB | reverse complement strand
GCTGCCACGCCGTTTGTCGGAGGATCTTGTAAGGTGTACGTCAGGGCTTCTCCATCTGGATCGAAGGCTGTGATTTGACTGGACACTGGTATATCTTCATCTGTGCCCAACGTTACCACCACTGGCCCTACTGGTGGATCATTTACTGGCAGAATCGTAATGGTGATGGTAGAAACAGCCGTTCCTCCCTGGCCGTCGCTTACTACGACACTGAAGTTATCTATCCCATTGTAATTTTCATTTGGCGTATACGTGTAGGTGCCGTCTGGATTCACGACTACCGCTCCATTCGTAGGAGGCGCTGATAAAGCATAGATTAAGGAATCTCCATCAATATCACTTGCTGCTACTAGGCTATTTAATACTGTATCTTCATTTATTGTAAAGGTATAGCTTGGGACAACTGGTGGATCATTTACTGGTACAACGGCAATAAATACATCTGTAACGATAAAGCTGCCAGATGGATCACTAATGAGTACACTGAACGAATCGCTTCCTGTATAATTCGGATTTGGTGTATACGTAAAAGTACCATCGGCGTTGACTACTGCTGTTCCATTTCTAGGTGGATCTTGTAAAGTAAAGCTTAAGGAATCACCATCTGGATCAAACGCTGGCGTTTGCCCCGCAACCGTTGTATCTTCATTAGTGGTCACGGTAACGATATCAGGACCAATTGGTGGATCATTCACAGGGATAACTGTAATGGTGATGGTAGAAACAGCCGTTCCTCCCTGACCGTCACTTACGAGAACTGTGAATTGGTCAGTTCCATTAAAATTTGCATTAGGAGTATAAGTGTACATCCCGTCTAATCCTACGTTTACCGTTCCATTTGCTGGACTATTCTGTAACGAATAGACAAGCTGACTATTGTCAACATCCGTCGCAATTACCAGAGAGGTTACGGCTGTATCTTCATTGGTGGTCAACTGATAATTTGGAACAATTGGAGGATCGTTTGTAGGAAGAACTGTAACAACAACTGATGAAGTAGCATTTCCTCCCAAGTTATCAGTTATATATACCACGAAGGCATCTGAACCGTAAAAGTTCGCATTCGGTGTATACGTAAATACGCCTGTATTAGGATCGATTGTGACTATTCCATTAATAGGTGCATTTTCAATAGTATAAATAAGTGGGTTCCCACTTACATTAGTAGCGATCACTTGATTTGTTACTGGCGTATCTTCATTCGTAGAGATTTGCAAATCTTGTGTAGTCGTTGATCCATTTGTTTGTAGTACCGTCACAAATATATTTGACAGTGCGGTAGCTCCTTCTAGATCTGTTATTAATATAGTAAATTGATCGTTACCTATAAAGCCGGTATTAGGTGAATAGGTGAAGGTACCATCTTGACTTATAATAGCACTGCCATTGGCTGGACTTTGCTGAAGAGTATAGGTTAGTGTAATATTATCCGGGTCTGAAGCAGGTATGCTACTTGTAACAGGAAGATTAATAGTCGTTGTAACAGCCCTATCTCCACCTACCGGCGGATCGTTTACGGGAACAATCGTTAAGGTTACAGTAGAAAGGGAAGTTCCTCCTTGACCGTCTGAGACTAACACACCGAAAGTATCCATTCCGTTATAATTCAGGTTTGGTGTGTAGGTAAATACGCCATCTGCCCCTAATACAACACTTCCATTTGCTGGAGGAGGATTCAGTAAAGTAAATGTCAATGGATCTCCATCCGGATCGAACGCTGGAATTTGATTTGTGAGAGTTGTATCTTCATTAATTGTAAATGCTAAATCAGCAGTAATTGGTGGATCATTTAAAGGTAGAACATTGATACTAACAGTGGAAACGGCTGTTCCTCCCTGGCCGTCTAAGACTAATACGGTAAATTGGTCCGTTCCATTAAAGTTTGCATTCGGTTGATAGCTGAACGTTCCATCTGGATTGACAACTGCTACCCCATTCGTTGGAGGATTTTGAAGCTGATAACTAAGAGGGTTTCCATCCACGTCGGTGGCAATGATCGCTCCGATCAAGGAACTATCTTCTTGCGTACTAAACGTATAATTGGGCACCGTTGGTGTATCATTGATTGGAGAGATAGTAATTGTAACTGTTGAAACCGCTATGCCTCCTTGACCGTCTGAAACTTGCACTGTAAATAGATCCGTTCCTGTAAAGTTTAAATTTGGTACATAGCTGAATGTTCCATCTGGATTTACTGAGACTACCCCGTGTGTTGGAGAATTTTGTAGAGTAAACGTCAATGAGTCTCCGTCTGGGTCCACCGCAATTATTTGATTGACTAACGTAGTATCTTCGTTAATTGTAAAATTTAAGTTAGATGTAATAGGTGGATCATTTAAAGGTAAAACATTGATACTAACAGTAGAAACGGCTGTTCCTCCCTGGCCGTCTGAGACTAATACGGTAAATTGGTCCGTTCCATTAAAGTTTGCATTCGGTTGATAGCTGAACATTCCATCTGGATTGACAACTGCTACTCCATTCGTTGGAGGATTTTGAAGCTGATAACTAAGAGGATTTCCATCCACATCTGTTCCTACTATGGCTCCTACTACAGGACTGTCTTCTTGTGTACTGAACGTGTAGTTTGGCACCGTTGGTGCATCATTCACCGGCGTGACAATCACCGTCACCGTGGAAACGGCCGTTCCTCCCTGACCGTCTGATACCAACACCGTAAATTGATCGGTCCCATTAAAATTCGGATTTGGCTGATAGCTAAAGGTTCCGTCAGCATTCACTAAGGCTACTCCGTTGCCAGGTGCAGCTTGCAAACTAAACGTTAATGGATCTCCGTCTGGGTCTACTGCCACGATTTGATTGATTAACGTGCTGTCTTCGGCAATGGTAAAGCTGACATTGGACGTAATTGGTGCATCATTTACTGGTATGACATTGATGGTTACGGTGGAAACATCTGTTCCTCCCTGACCATCTGATACCAGCACCGTAAACTGGTCGCTTCCATTGAAATTAAGATTCGGCTGATAGCTAAAGGTTCCATTG
>NZ_JAQMYN010000043.1:0-3008 GCF_028369225.1 Priestia sp. AB | reverse complement strand
GCCATTGCTTTCGACTACGGAAATAATATTCGTCAAGTAGCGTTAGATGAAGGCGTAAAAGACGCGTTCAACTTTCCAGGTTTTGTACCTGCTTATATCCGTCCTCAATTCTGTGAAGGAAAAGGACCTTTCCGTTGGGTAGCTTTATCAGGTGATCCAGAAGATATTTACAAAACAGACGAAGTTATTTTACGTGAATTCTCATATAATACCCATCTTTGTAACTGGATTAAAATGGCGAGAGAAAAAATTGAATTTCAAGGATTACCGGCACGTATCTGTTGGTTAGGATATGGAGAACGCGCACGATTTGGAAAAATTATTAATGAAATGGTTGCATCTGGAGAACTTTCAGCACCTATTGTTATTGGTAGAGATCATTTAGATGCAGGGTCTGTTGCTTCGCCAAACCGCGAAACAGAAGCGATGAGAGACGGCAGTGATGCTGTAGCAGATTGGCCTATTTTAAATGCACTAGTTAATACAGCCGCAGGGGCAAGTTGGGTATCTGTTCACCATGGTGGTGGCGTAGGCATGGGATATTCTCTTCACGCAGGTATGGTCGTAGTAGCAGATGGTACGGAAGATGCGGCTAAACGTCTTGAACGCGTATTAACAACAGATCCTGGTATGGGGGTTGTTCGCCATTTAGATGCAGGCTATGAGTTAGCCATTCAAACAGCCAAGGAAAAAGGCATGAATATTCCAACATTGGACTAAAGGGAACGGAGTGAGTATTATGTCATCTATTACGTATATTAAACGTGCCTCACAACTGATTACAGTTAGAGGTGGAAGTAAAGAACCAAAACGTGCTCAAGATATGTCCGATATCGGTATTATCGAACATGGCAGTGTTGTAGTGGAAAATGGAATGATTACATTTGTTGGATCGGATGTTGAAGCAGAACTATATGTTCATACGTTGAATGGACATATCAATACGATTGATGCTTCAGGAAAAATTGTTACGCCAGGTCTAATCGATGCTCATACTCACATTGTGTTTGGGGGAAGTCGTGAAAAGGAACTAGAGATGCGATTAAACGGAGCTAAATATATTGATATTCTAAAAGCAGGCGGAGGAATTCTCCAAACAACAACAAGTACAAGAGAAGCTACAGAAGAGCAACTGATCCAAGAAACCTCTAAACGCCTGAATCGTTTTCTACAATATGGAGTTACGACGGTTGAAGCGAAAAGTGGATATGGTTTGACACTGGAAGATGAATTGAAACAGCTACGGGCAGCAAAAAAGCTAAATGAAAAACATCCTGTTGATTTAGTTTCTACTTTCATGGGCGCTCATGCTGTTCCAGTTGAATATAAAGAAAATCCAGACGAGTTTGTTCGTTTAGTGATAGAGGAAATGATTCCAAGAGTTGCAGAAGAAAATTTAGCTGAGTTTTGCGATGTTTTTTGTGAAGAAGGAGTCTTCACAGTTGAACAGTCGGAGCAAATTCTTGAGGCAGGAAAAGGCTACGGATTAAAGCCAAAAATACATGCAGATGAAATTGTTCAATTTGGCGGTGCAGAACTTGCAGCAAAAGTAGGAGCTGTTTCAGCCGACCATTTATTACAAGCATCCGATGAAGGTATTAAACAAATGGCTAAAAGTGGTGTTATTGCAGTCTTGTTGCCAGGTACAGCGTTCTTTTTAATGGAGAAGCCTGCGAATGCAAGAAAGATGATTGAAGCTGGAGTTCCGGTTGCCCTTTCAACTGATCGTAACCCAGGGTCATCACCTACTGAATCATTGCCTTTTATTATGAATCTAGCATGTCTTACGATGAAGATGACGCCAGCCGAAGTCCTAACAGCATGTACAATTAATGCAGCCCATGCCATTGGAAAAGCTGATGAAGTTGGAAGTATCGAAGTAGGAAAGAAAGGGGATCTTGTTTTATTTGATGCACCAAATTATCAAACGTTGCAGTATAACTATGCAGTGAACCTCGTAGATACTGTGATTAAAAAAGGACAAGTGATGGTGGAAGGTGGGGCTTTACGTGACGTACCCGTACCCACAACTTAATCGTCCCTCTTTTCATTGGGGAAGACAGCGTTCAACTGAACCTAAGGTAAGTGATTGGATCGAGACTTTTGAAGTGCAAGATGAAATAGATTTTCAAGCTGTAGATGTAACCGTTTTGGGAGTCCCTCTTTCGAGATCTTCTATTAGTGCCTCAGGGGCAAGTGAAACACCCCTTGCCATGAGACAACTATGGAAATCGTTTAATCCGTATCACATTGAATATGATACGGATTTGACCTCCTTATCGGTTTTAGATTTAGGCGATGTCAAACAGCATGTAACAGATATTTCACTTTCTCATCAGTATATTAAAGAAGCCATGATTTCAATGCGGAAATATCACCCCCATACACTGCCTATCATGTTAGGGGGAGATCATTCGATTACGGCTATGTTAGTAAAAGGCTGGAAAGAGTCGCATCCAGAACAACGTATAGGGATTCTTCAATTCGATACACATTTCGATTTACGCAGTTTAGAAGATAACGGACCATCAAATGGAACACCCATTCGAAACCTAATTGAGAGTGGTACCGTTGAAGGCAAAAACGTTTGGAATATTGGCCTCCATGGGTTTTATAACTCTAAAGCTCTCAAAGAGTATGCAGATACCCACAAGGTTAATTACGTGACCTTACTTCAAGCTAGAAAAACAGGAATCTCTAATACAGTTGAAAAAGCCTTAGACGATTTAGCTAAGAAAGTGGATGTCATTTATCTTACAGTAGATATGGATGTTCTTGATATCGCTTATGCCCCTGGTGTACCAGCAGGAACTACAGGAGGAATGAGAACGGATGAACTGTTCGAAGCGATATATATTGCTGGTTCACACCCATTAGTCCAAGCGATGGATATTGTATGTTTAGATCCCTTACGTGATAAATCAGGAATTACTGTTAAAGCAGGAGTTCATGTATTCTTGAATTTTTTAACAGGCTTTGCAAATAGAAAATAAAATATTAATTTCCTT
>NZ_JAQMYN010000042.1:0-3503 GCF_028369225.1 Priestia sp. AB | reverse complement strand
TTCCTATTTTTAAAAATGATAATTGGTGAGTATATGGTTACTTGCTTTGATTTTTCTTCTTCATAAAAAGATATAAAGATTCAGCAAAAAAAAGAAAAAGAAGAAAAAAGAGTACAAATAATTCAGCGACTTCCATTACCCTAAATGGACTCACAGCGTTGTACAACGCCTGAGACACATCAAATCCTTGAACCATATCAATACCTAAAGAAAAGCCCATTAAACATCCCAACATTAAAAGGCTAATACCTATGATTTTCATATCTATCACGCTCCATATAATAGGTTCTTCCCTTTCTTCTATGATGATACATAAATATTTATTGTTAATTTTTACATAAAAAACTCTTATATGGTTAAAGTAATAAAAACTGAAAGAAGGGTGCTTAAATCTATGCCTTCGTTTTTTAAAGATCGCAAACCAAAAAAGAAACGGCCACAGGGTGACGAGAATCAAACTACTGATCATCAAATAGAACGGATACAGATTTCGTTATCAGGCAACCTTAACATAATTAAGCAGAAAACGGGAAATAGTTCAGATGTTGTTATTCGTGAGATAAAAATGGGGGGGGATTCTGACATTAAAACGGCGATTGTCTATGTAGAAGGAATTGTAGACAATCAGTCAATTCAAGAGTATCTACTGCAATCTATGATGAAGGATGATCATAAAGAAGTAATAAATCAGCAAAATGCGATAGACCTGCTTTCTAAAGATATAATGACAATTGGAAACATATCTTCCATCACTAACTTGGATGATTTATTTGCATCTTTAATGGCAGGAGATACTCTTATTTTAGTGGATGGAGTAGATCAGGCACTGAGTGCTAGTACCCAAGGTGGAGAGAAGCGTTCCATTGCGGAATCTACTACCCAGATGGTAGTACGAGGACCAAAAGGAGCATTTACAGAGTCTCTTGGGACCAACACAGCTATGGTACGCCGCATCATTAAGACCCCAGATTTATGGATGGAGTCTTTAAAAGTTGGACGTGTAACAAAGACGGATGTGACGCTTATGTACATACATGGCATTGCCAATGATAAAGTCGTCAAAGAAATTCGTCAGCGATTACATCGAATTGATATCGACAGCATTTTGGAATCAGGATATATTGAACAACTAATAGAGGATCAAACATTGACTCCTTTTCCAACTATGTACAACACGGAAAGACCTGACGTTGTAGCAGGGAACCTGTTAGAAGGGCGAATTGCTATATTTGTGGATGGAACCCCATTTGTACTCATTGCGCCTGCTTTGTTCATGCAATTCTTCCAATCGGCTGAAGATTATTATGCTCGTTTTGACATTGCAACCTCAATTCGTCTTTTGCGTATTTTTATGTTTATGATTTCGTTAATCGCGCCAGCTACCTATGTCGCCGTTACAACCTTCCATCAGGAAATGGTTCCAACCATGCTCATTGTAGCTATTGCGGCACAGAGGGAATCCGTTCCTTTTCCCGCGTTTGTGGAAGCTGTGCTTATGGAAATCACCTTTGAAATCTTACGCGAAGCAGGGATACGCTTACCTAAAGCTATTGGTTCGGCAGTATCTATTGTCGGGGCCCTTGTAATCGGTCAAGCAGCCGTTCAAGCAAGTATTGTTTCACCAGCAATGGTTATTATTGTATCAATCACAGCCATTGCTAGTTTTGCCACACCATCTTTTGATATGGCGATTTCGGCCCGTTTAATTCGTTTTTTGTTTATGATTGGTGCAGCAACATTTGGTTTCTATGGCATCATTTTGTGCCTTTTATTGATGGTTGTCCATCTATGCGGCTTACGATCATTTGGAGTACCCTATATGGCTCCATTTGCTCCCTTCATCCCCGTAAACAATGGAGATACCGTTGTGAGATTACCATGGTGGACACTGAGACAAAGACCGAGATTGATTACTGCTAATACGATTCGAGAAGGGACAAATCAACACCCACACCCTCCTGCATCTCGAGGTATGGTGAATCGCGATTTTGAAGAAGGTGACAACAATGAAGCGTAAAGGGGTTTTTCTTTTATTAATGATAGCAATGACGCTCTTGCTTACAAGTTGCTGGAGTAAAAAAGAATTAACGGACCTTGCTATTGTATCAGCCATGGGTATCGATGAAACGAAAGATGGAAGATTTCACTTAACACTTCAAATTATTAATCCAGGAAACGTGGCAGGAGGTATGCAAGGAGGAGGAGGCAGTCAAAGCCCTCCTATTACCATCTATTCGGCTTCAGGGGATAATATAGTAGAAGCAAGTAGACGGGCTTCAGGCAGAATCTCTCGACGATTGTATTATGCTCATACAAACTTAGTCGTAGTTGGAGAAAGACTGGCCAGAAAAGAAGGGCTTAATACGTTAATCGATGGTCTAGATCGGGATCCGGAATTTCGAAATACTTCCACTCTTGTGATTGCGAGAAACTCTACCGCAGCTGACCTTGTCAAAACATTAACGCCAGTTGATAAAATTCCAGCGAATAAAGTGCTAAAAACCTTAGAATTTACGGAAAGAAAATGGGGAGAGAATGTAAAAACATCACTTCAAGAAGTGATGAAGAGCATTGAGTCCCCTGGAAGAGGAACTGTCGTATCAGGATTTCGTCTAGTTGGTAATCCCCAGCAAGCACAAAAGCTAGATAACCTTCAGGAAAGTGCACCCGCGGCAACGCTTCGTGCTTCCGGAATTGCTGTCTTAAAACAGGGGAAGCTAGTGGATTGGCTATATGGAAAACCAGCAAGAGGGACGGTATGGATTCTCGATAAAATTCAAGGAACGGATATTAATATTGATTGGGCAGGAAAGAAAGAGGCTATTGCTTATCAAAGTGTACGACAAAAAACAAGTGTATCTGCCCAAGTGAAGAATGGGAAACCTCATATTTCTATTCATACACGTGTTGAAGGAGATATCGGCGACATGGAGGTACCTGTTGATATTACCAATCCGAAGGTTATTACAAAAATCGAACAATCTGTGAGGAAAGAAATTAAAAAAGAGCTAAGGGTAGCTATTGAACATGCACAAAAAAACAAAACGGATATTTTGGGATTTGGCGAAGTAGTTCACCGTACTAGACCGAATCAATTTAAAAAATTAAAAACAGAATGGAATGATGTCTACTTTCCAAAGTTAGATGTAGATATCGCAGTAGAAGCCTATGTACGTCGAGCTGGCTTACGAAATAAATCGTTTCTTTCAGGAGTAAAAGAGAATCAAAAGTAAGGGAAAGGAGGTACCAGTTAAATGGAGAAAGCAAAAATTAGTGCCAGTCAGCTCTTTATTTTAATGGTCCTGTTTGAGCTGGGGAGTGCTTTACTGGTACCTCTCGCCATCAGAGCTAAACAGGATGCATGGCTTGGAATTCTGCTGGGTATGTTAGGAAGTTTTGTTTTATTTTTAGTTTATCATAAACTTTATACCTATTATCCTAACTTCTTACCCACAGAATATATGCAAAAGATCTTAGGGAAAGTGATGGGTACTGTACTTGCC
>NZ_JAQMYN010000041.1:0-4801 GCF_028369225.1 Priestia sp. AB | reverse complement strand
AGACATAAAGGGGACATTAGTGTTTTAAAGGGGGACGTAAAAGGGACGTACACTAAAAAAACGGGACTCAAAGGGGACATTTAGTGACTTTCTCTGATATCACCGTTTTGCTAGGCTTTGCCTAGCCTATCACCCTATATGATAGCAAAAACCTCTTATGCTCTTCTCTCTTTTGTAGTGGGGAACCACAATTTACAGGATAGGAACGAATGTCATGGATATGTTTTTACAAAATATCGATCTGATTGCCGTTAAAAAAATAGATGAAATTGCGAAAGAAAAGAACATTTCTTCTTGAGGATTTTTAAAAGTCAGCTTAAAAAGGAGGGATGTACTAAGAGAGATAAAGGATTATGACAAAGGGAGAAAAGAGAAATTATAAAATGGATTCACGAAATTTTTTGCATGGAATATTGGAGTACATTCTACGGAAAAAGGAATGCAGCACAAGAAATGGAACGTAAAAAAAAGCAAAAGTTTGAAGGCGAAAGAATCTTCTTTTTTCATACTCGGAAGATAGAAGCAGCAAGCAAACCAACGAATTAAGATTTGATTATTATCAATAAGTACTACAACAAACTTGCTTATTTTCACAATAGCTATATCGAAATTGTTGATCCAGTAGCAACGGATAAAACATGGGAGAAAACGCGTGTTAACTTTTTAAAAGTCAACAGGATTAAAAATCATCCTTATTGTACTGGGCATATATATAAGGTTTTATGTAATGTCTCACTTCTCTCTCTCTAAATATTCTTTCTACTCTTTGTTTTTTCGACATTTTTTATACCTTTTCTTTTTTATAATGTAAAGTACATAGAAAGCATAAGACACGAGGAGGAGTGCAGATGAACATGGTAGCAGACGTAGAAATAAGAGAAGAAAAGATGACCCTAAATGATGAAGAGATTGTTCAAGCGTTTCAAAAAGGTGATGAAGATGTTTTCAATGGGCTCATAAAGAAATATGATTATTTAGTCTGTTCAAAGGTAAAAAGATACTTCCTGCTAGGAGGAGATCGAGAAGATCTCTTACAAGAAGCAAGGCTAGGGTTATATAAAGCTGTTCGCGATTTTAAAGCAGAAGGGATGAGTTCATTTAGAGGATTTGCTGATCTATGCATTACACGTCAACTCATTACAGCTATAAAGGCAAGTGCTCGTCAAAAACATTCCCCCTTAAATAATGCCGCCTCTTTAAACATGCCTAGGAATTCAAAGCGATTGGAAGATGATTTGATTCTTATGGAGATGCTTCCTCATCCACGTGCTGTAAGCCCCGAACAAGCTGCTGTAGAAAGGGAGAATAAAAGGGAGAGGGAACAAATGTTACAAGAAATACTGTCACCTATTGAAAAAGATGTATTCGCTCTATATATGAAGGGACAAACGTATATGCAAATCTCTCAGAACCTACATCTTTCTCAAAAAACAGTAGATAATGCGCTTTGCCGAATTAAGAAAAAAATGAAGCATCAAATGCAGTATCTGTATTTACAGCAATCATCTTGATAGACGTGGATAAGTCTCTATAAGCTATTCATTCTAAATTCGGACAACGCCTATTGTATAGATGCTATTTTTTCTTTTATATGTTCTTTTATTTATAATAAAGATAACAATGAGTAAGCTAATAGAAGGTGATGGGAATGAAAGGACAACAATGGAGTACAATGTTTAATGATGTAAAAGAAACGATACAATCAATTATTTACACATGGAATCCACTCTCTTTGCATGCTTCTGAGGAATATGAGTATGAAGCTACATGGATCCTTCCTATGGTGTACAAAGTATCAAACGTTGAGAGTCTGGCGATTGAGATAACAGATATATTAAATCAGTCATTTAATAGTACGTTAACAAAAGAAGACTGTATAGGAATTGCGCAGCAAATCTGGGAGCAGATAAGAGAATAGATAAACGCACGCTCGTAGTTAGATAGGTGCTTGGGAAGAAGAGATTTTTTCTTCCTAAGCACCACTGTCGAGACGAGTTATGGTATACACCTTTAGTTACCATAATATAGTTTCTAAGTACAAAAATTTAAAAGGGAGCTTCAGCCTGCTTTTTAAATTTATATATTCATCTCCATTTTTTGCATGTCAGAAATACATACAACGATTACTTAGATATGTTGTAAGTAAACAAGATTCATTAATTAATGCAAGGGGGCTATAACATGGACACTGGTATAGCTAAATGGATTCCTATTCCTTACTTTCAAATCAATAAAGAAGGTACAATTCTAAATTCTTCAAACCGAACACATTCCTATTTTTATCCCACATCTAATATATGGCATATCGTTCATAAAGAAGACCGAAATAAGGTCATATTAATGCTGTCACAAAGCACCAATTCCCAACCTGTAACAGAATATTTAGTTTTACAAACAAGTAACAAATTATTTGGGAATTTTAAATGTACGATTCAATGGAAAGATGGTATAGGTCACCTGGTATGTACCGAAAGAAAGAGTGTCGCAGATCTAGACATTACACCTTTTCCTATTCAAACATCTTTGGCAAATACAAAGAAACGGTTAGAGGGATCAGAAAAGTCTTTAACCACTGCTGCTAAAATAATAAGTTTAAGAAGACACTAATTTTTTGTTTTCCGTTACACGAATATTATTTTCCATTATGAACAAACTACTCAAGACGCCGTGAGGCATCCACTCGAAACCCTTGCAATAGAATGAGAAACTACTGGTCCTCCCCGTCCAGTAGCTTTTGTTTTTTTGACTGTATATGTTATTCTAGCTTACATAATTAATTATTCGGAACCCCACACAAAAATGAACCCTTGGGGAACAAAGATTCTAAAGAATTCGCCATTTCTTCCTTAATATGCAGATATATATGCTAATCCCATCAAAAATGGTTTTTGTGAGGAGAATATGCTATAATCTCTCCACCGATATATTTTATAGAAAATCCCTTTAAAGAGCTACTTCCCTACAAAGCGAGGTAGCTCTTTATGTTGCTAACAATCAAATTCAATGATTCCTAAATGGGCTTTTCTTTCTTTGATATTTTCCCTGTTAACCAACTTGCTACTCCACCTATTGTGATGCCCCCACTAATAGCTAAAATTTGATAGATATAGTCCCCCCAATACATAAAACTCCCACCCCTCGCCTTTTTCAGAAAATTCAATTATATTAATTGTGCTACTTTTAAAATGAAAAATTTGTAGTAATTTGAATAACGAATAGTATCAGTTACTTTTATCTATCGTTATGAATGGATAAGTTGATTTAAATTAAACTGGAATTAGGGGAGAGATGGCTATAAAAACACATAAGTAATCGGGGCTGACCTAGATAAAAAGCGAATAAATCAGCTCTTTTATTTGTTTTCTTAGGGGGAAGCATTTTTCATAAGGAAAGTTCTAGTACGAAAATGGTGAATGGTGAAAAAATGCTTCTGGACGGATACTGTGAATTAAATTGTTTCATCGTTCATGTTTAGGAACTTACTTTCTAACTCTACTTGCTTCATTCTTCGTTGTAGTTCTAAATTTTCTAAGGCTTGTTCTAACTCAGGGGATAAATCAATTCGGTCTTTAGCATGCGCCATTAGTTCCCTAATAATTGCTAACTTCTTTTGTTCTTTTGAATTCATATTAACAGCTCCTTTCCCGTGACTTATTAGGTTCGACATAGCAGATAGAAAAACCTGTAAAAAACATTCACTTAGAAATGCAACAGCAGTACAAAAAAAACATCCGTTTAGATAGGATGTTTTTATTCTACTTTTATTTAGTTTTCACCTTTAGAGACTGCTCCTGGCGAGCTTCAATTTTTTCTTCAATCTTTTCCATGGCCTTTTTATCTTCTAGTATGTTATGTCTATTTTCATTGACTAGGGTTTGAAAAGATGGTTTTAACTTTCTCATAATGGCACTTCTTTCTTACTGTTTAGTTTAGTCCGTAGACAAGTATGATTATAACGATTAAATGGAATAAAGCAATTATTTGCTATCATAAAATGAAGGGTGGAATTCTTACTCTTTTAATAGTCAAATTCAGAAGGATAAGGTAGCTACAATAGTACATACATTTTGTATTAGGGTTCTATTTCCGTTATTTGCTATCAATACGTCTATGTGTTACACTCTAGTTAACTTATTTTTGTTCGGTATAAGATTGAGAGAAGAAAAAACCCTAAACAAAAGTTTTTATCTTGAAATAGTATGATTGAGCAAGAGTGGTAATACATTTGTGGAGTATTCCACAGCAGGAGGCAACATTATGACACAAGGTACAGTAAAATGGTTTAATGCAGACAAAGGTTTCGGTTTCATTGAAATCGAAGGCGGAGACGATGTATTCGTTCATTTCAGTGCTATTCAAGGTGAAGGTTTCAAATCATTAGAAGAAGGTCAAAAAGTTACTTTTGATATCGAGCAAGGTCAACGTGGAGCACAAGCTGCTAACGTTCACAAAGCATAATCAAAAGTGATAAAAAAGACTCCTATGAAGGAGTCTTTTTTTATGGTTTTATAATTAGAACACCGTGAGTTATCTACTATTAGTTAAATAGAAACCCCAGGCTTTAAAAAAGCCTGGGGTTTAGTCAAGACGATCGATACAAGGTTAATTAGTTATAACATACAATAGAAATAGAAAGCAAATATGAACAAAGACTTTTTATGTATAGGGAGTGTTTAATCTTTCTAAAAGCATAGGTTTATATTATCTTCTATGGGGATTACGGGGGATTTTATCAATAAGGCGTTTTTTAGCCTCCATCTGACTTTTACACAAAGGACATTTCTGGTGACTATCGTAAGAA
>NZ_JAQMYN010000040.1:0-8550 GCF_028369225.1 Priestia sp. AB | reverse complement strand
AGGTGCGCTGAGGGGGTTCTTGCAAACATTTCCTTGTACCCGAGGTTTTGTTAGGCTCTGCCTAATCCCACACAGTCTGTGGGGGCAAAAACCCCTTATGCTCTTCTCTCTATTTTTAAAAGGGCACCACTATTTTGGGAATTCCAAATAAAATATGGAACTTAAAATAAGAAATGTTGATCCTACTACTGTTAAAAAAATTAATGAGAAAGCAAAGAAACCTGCTCAATCATGACAACAAATTTTAAAAATCAGGTTCGTAAATTAGCTATTTTTCATCAATAATTCGACTGGGAAGGACACCTTGAAATTTTAATTAAGCCGACATTAATATGGTGGAATGCTGTGAAATTTCTAGGACAATCTCCAAAATCAGACTTCAATAAAAGAGCAGCTTCTACATGAGGTAGAAACTGCCCCCCTTTATCATATTTTTAACATGCTGCATAGGGTGATTTTTTCTCACCCTCTTTCCAAAAAAGGACTACAAAAAATCACCCTACCCAGAAGTACCATTTACGATTATCATTGAAAGTGTACTAATCATTAAACCTTCGGCATTATTAAAAATCTAGCATTATAACATACTTTTAAATACTTGAGGAGGGGTAAAAAAATACCCCTCCCCAGATTCCACAAATTCACCTATGATAAAGTCAAATCCTAAAGAAATAACAAACGGATCGTAACTGAAAATACTTGTTTTGATATATTTTGCTAATTTTTTATTGAATTACAAGACTACTTAACGCTATAATTAAATTAACAAAAATGACCGGAATAGAAAAAAGACTTCAACTGTTTAAGAGGTGTTGGAAGCACCCTTAAACCGTTCCCCCTAACACAACTAGGGAAAACACTTGTCGAAGTCTCTTGTTAATAGAGTTAGTTTTGTACAAAATAAAACTTATGGTTTTATTTTATATGAAATTGACATCTATTTCAAGGGCTTAGTTTATCTTAATTAAGACATTGTTTTCCTTTCTTCAGGGAAACAGTGTCTTTTTTGTGTTCCTTAAAGGAGAAGATGAACAAATGACAAAGATATTGACTTGCTATTTACCCGATGTAAATACCTTCAACGGACGATTCAAATGGTTATGGAAAGAAAAGCCTACCCTTCGTAAAAAGAAAGAGGCGTTTTTAGAAAACCTTCGTACATACTTTAAACAACAACAAGAAGCCCTACATAAAGTATTCCCTAAAAAACGGATGGAAATGTTAGATTACGTGATTTATAACCTTGTTGCTACAGGTATTCAAGCCATTCACTCCAAAACACTTATGGAGAAGTTTGATGTATCTCAAAGTACCGTGTCTCGTTTTGTAAAGTCTTTAAAGGCAACACCATTTATGCTTGTGGCCCGTTATATCAAAGAAGATACAACAGGTGCTCATCCTGATAGCTATGTGTTTATCCTTAAAAGCCATAAGAACTTTGATCAAATTTGTGAGGAAATCTTTTTTGCACATGATACAACAGGTATTCAAACGCTTCAACAAGAAGAAATGACAACTCCTGTGACAACTCCTGTGACAAGTCCAGAAAGTGCCGAAAACGTTGACACAACAAGCTTTGAGGACGAAAAAACGTCGTCCCCCTTTATTAACCTTGATTTACCTAAAAAGCATTTAAATAATCATTTAATATCTGCTTCACAGTCATTTGCTTATATCGTAGGTGTTCCTAAGAAAGTAAATCATGTGTATGCAGGGAAATATGGTCATCAACTAAAAGACTTTTATGCTCGTATTCAAAATGCTGCAAAAGCAGTAAAACGAGATACAGAGATTGAGATTGTAAAAGAACACGTACATGAAGTTGCTTATACAGCCATTGTTGGTTTAGATAAATATGTCCATGAAGCGAATCACAAGGGTACTACCCTATCACTCGATGACATGTGCCGTCTTGTTTATCAAATTGCCTACAATCAATTTACAAATCTACTAAAAGGGAATATAAATCAACAAACATCTGAGTCAGACATACATACTGAAGCTAAGACAGCTTTATTTACGCCTAAACATATCATCCGCAAGGAATTGGTTCCTGCTTGGTTACAAGCTGAACAGGAGCAAAAAGAGCCTACACAAGATAAAGCTATCTCTCTGGATCAACAGCTTGAAATGATTCAATTAAAGCAAGATTTAGGGCAAGAACTAACGCCAGAAGAAGAAAACGTACTCCAAGAGCACAGCTCTACGTACAGTTCGTTAGAAATGGCGCAGCTAAAACAGGATCTAGGACAAGCCTTAACACCACAGGAACAAGCTTTATTGCACCAACAGGACCAGTTAAAAGGCTCAGCTTCCTAATTCAAAAGCGAAGAAATCCCTTGGAAGCTGATGTTTAATAAGAGTATTATTATTTAGAACATACTTCTAAATAATCAATATATAAAACTACGTAGGAGGAGATCACGATGCCACATAAAATGACAATAACAGGATCTGCGACAGGACCATTACGAGAATACGATCGCTACGTTGCCTTTGATATGCGTGAAAAAGGTTCACCTTCTGCGCCTAAAGGACTGAAGAAGAGTACGTTTATTTCGTATACCGTGTTTGTTGCGAAGAAAGCCTTTAATAAAACCGGACTAACAAAAAAGAGTATTATGCATGAAAAAATCTTAATTCAAGGGGAACCAACGTTAGATATTCCCGTTGACGAGTGCCCTGGGGAAATTGGTATCATCTGCTTCCAGATTACCGTTCTCCCGAATAAAAACGATAAAGAAGCCAATGAGTCAAAAGATAAGAAAGAAGCCCAACAAGAGGTTTCTAAGGCTCAACAAGAGGTTTCAGCTACTAAGCAGGAAGAAAAACAAGACCCTGTAGCAAAAGAAGCGAAAACGGTACAGCCAGAAGTGAACGAAACACCTGTTCAAGAGAAAAAGGCTGCGCCACAGAAGAAGCAGCAACCTATTCAGCCAAAAGGGACAATGGATGTTGTGAGTTTTGATGATATTATCGTTCCTGAAGCCTTCTTAAAGACACGTCCAAACCCTGTGAAGACAGAAGAAGTCATTGAATTTGTGAAGCGTACAGGCCACCTTGACAAGCCGTTAACGATTGAGAAAGAAACGAAGGCTTTAAAGGATGGCTATCGTCGTTATATTGTGGCCAAAACCATGAAAATGGACAACGTTCCGGTTGTCTATGACGATCAAAAATAACGTACCATCTAAGGAGGGAGCTATGAATACTAACTATATGTCAGACTATGGGCTGCAAACATGGGCTTATCATCTAAGCATGAGTTACCCTTTTGATTTAGATTATTTATCGCCAGATGATCGAAGATATAATATTTACGTGGCTACACTCATCCCCAAATTAAGTATAGATGAAGATGCTGTTCAATTCTTTGAAGATTATATACGTTTTGACGTAATAGTTGGGACAGGAGAACATACTTCTAGAGAGACACTGGATATTTCTATTATTTCGGATGATATGCCAGAATTTGATCACAGAAAGTTTGAATTTGATTATGAGAAGCCACGTAAAGCGATGGTATTCACAGGTTAGGAGAAAGGCCCTATCGAGTTAAATCTCCTTCATGTCTACCTTGAGGAATCAAAGTATTACCTAGATACAGAGATTGTTTATATTGGGCAAGCATTTGGAGAAAATGGAGAGCGCCTTCCTGCTGAAGAGTTAATGTCCGATCCTACGTTACAGAAGTTAGAAGCAGATCTTCTACGTGAATATCCAGAAAAAGACCTAGCCCTTCTATTATTGGAGTTCAAATTACAATTATTAGAGGAAATAGATAATGAGGACGAAGATCTAATTCAACTACAAGAGCTAACAAAAAATCCTCCTCTGGAATTAAATAATCAAATTTTAGATGCAACGGAAGCAACTCTAATCAATCATTTCAAACCTGAGTACAATGAGAAGTTCAACAATGGTTTTTCTCGCGTAGAAGATCACGGGTTACATTATCATTCCATCACCGTGCAGGTTCATCCTGATATTATGGGGTTAAAGCTATTCTCAAAGGAAAAGAAATATCTATCAAATGAGCGTATTGTTTCTTCTCCTTTACTCTCAAAGAATTAAAAAAGAGTCATTCTCTTTAAATAGGTTATGAAAAGACCATAAAAAAATAGGATAAAGTAAAAGATCCTCTTCTGCGAAGCAAGAGGTTCTTTTACTTTGTCATACTTCTTATTTAATTTCACATGACGGATAAACCATATATTAATTAACACTTTCATCACTTTGAACATATTGAAGAACTTTCTTATCTATATATGATTCAATAAAATCCTGTCTTTCCCCTAGTTTTTCGGTTTTCTGCAGACCTAGAAAACCACTTCGCATAAACCTTTCACTTTCCGGTTTTTGATTCCACAATTCAACAGCTTCTTCCCTTGCTTGAATCCTTATTTTAGCTTCAACCTCTCTCAACCTTTGTTGGTCTTGTTCAGACTTTTTAATGTCTGGCAAGGTTCGCATTAATTGCTGAAGAGATAGTATTTCTTGAGCAGTATTTTCAGATATCTGTTTTATTTGCTTTTCAGTATGTTTAACAAACCCATCAAACAACTCAGCCATTGATTTTATTTTTTCTGTATTACCTTCTACTTGTTCTTGCAGTTCCTCTACTGATTCTTCTAGAAATGACTTAAGAGACTCATTTTTCTCAATCATTTCATCGGTCAATTCCTTGTTAAAATGCGCTTGAATCATTTTTAAAGAGTAGTCATTTTCTTCTTTTAAACGTTTTGCTTCTATCAGATCATTTAGATCCTGCTGACTAAAGCGTCGATGACCGCCCTCGGTTCGACTACCCTGCAAATTCATATATTTCATATATTTTCGCACATTGGATTGCGACCATCCTAGAATCTCTGCAACATCTTTTATTTGATAAGATAATTCTTCTTGTGTTTGTGACATAAATCAATCACTCCTTACCTTGTTCTACGCCAAGATTGCTATACTGGTTAACATTATATCAAATCTACTACTAAACTTTCTCGGAATTCTTCATAAAGTACTATCCAATTTCAAACAAACATAGTTTTGAATATATAATTCTACACAAAAGAAGATATAACCTTTTGTAATCTGTAATTAATTTTGCACAACCTTGAGTATAAATTCAACTTGAGTTGAACTACAAGGTTAATATTACATTTAATTTTGTACATTCTCAAGTACAAGTTTAACTAAAGTTAAACTACAAGGACGATTCTGTGTTTAAACTTATACATTCTTAAGTATAAGTTTAACTAGAGTTGAACAAATTGTACGTAAAATTGTATAAAAAAAGTGTAGGATAGGGAACGGTAGTCTATTTCATATTGAAATTGCACTTATTTTTGTATTTAAAAAGTGCAAAAACCTCGCAGTACATGGCGTTCTGAGCGAAGTTATATAAAATCCTTATCAAACCAAGTGTAGAATCGCCCAGTTTTAGTAGATAAGGAGCTAGAGTGACTGTTTAAGACAAATTCTATAGCTAGTAAGTTAAATAATGCCTGAAATAAAAAGTGCGCTAAGCATTCTAAATAATTGATTCGTAAGTTATTTATTTAGAGAAAAGTGAAATTTTATAATCTACTACGTATTCTTTGCAACGAAATCAAAAAAAGAGCCTTGCTTCTATTCTTAGAATCTAGGCTCTTTTCTATTTAGATATGAATATCCATAACAAAGACCGCCCATTATGTATCAGTGTATAAGGCGGTCTTAACTGTATTCATGCTATATGATTATGACAAAAATATCGACAACATGTGTAGAGGAACCTTATTTCTCTTATTCTATGCTAAAAACGCTTCCTTATTCCTAATTTTTCAAACACTTTTGATTCAATTTGGTGCAAAGTGGACAAGCTAATAAAAAAGGAGAGTGAGAGATGTGTTTTGGTGGCGTAACCCGAATCGCAGTAAATTTGGTCGTTGGCTGGATCGAGAAGGAATTACACAAAGTGAATTTTCTGAACGAAGTGGTGTTTCCCGAAACACTATTTGGCGAGTTTGTAACACCAAAGGTTATATTCCAACTCCTAGAGTAATGAAAAAGATCATGGCCACCGTTCAAAAAGTAGATAAAACAAAAGATATTGATGATTTCTTTCAATTTTAAACCCCATGTAAATGATATATAACATGGGGTTAAGTGTTATATGGAAATGTAAATTATGTTGCTATATTTCGATTTAGAATCAATTCGAGATAAAGGTTGTTTTAAGCATCTCGCCTTCTTTTAAGCTATAACTAATTAATAAAATTTAGTTAAACCAATCTAGAGCTCCTCTTAGAAAGAACTTGCCTATAAATTTTTATCTTTAAAGTTAATGTCCCCATATAATCGTTTTAGAGAATAAACCTCTTTCTCTATTAAATTAACTGTCTTCAAGCGATTATTCCTCTTTCTACATGCTCAATGTAAATACTTTTCCCATTATATATTACATTGGCCATGTCCACTGAATCTGCAATTTCTTATGCTCTTTGTACATCCACCTTTATCTCGCCTCCTTTTTATTTATAAAAGTGACAGTATTCGTTTTTGATTATTTTTTATCCATTTAATCCTCTATTTCAAAAAAAGAAGAATAGCCAATTTCCATTAAATACCTTATGTGCTAGGAGCCTAAGTATTATATATACTTATATAATAAGAGCAGGAATTATCCAGATTTAGTTTTTTACAATTTATCTTTTGAGTAAATAGCTAAGTCTAATTATTCCCTATTAAATTCTAGGAGGATAGAGTAATGCGAATAATAATTGCCGATAGAGACTCTACAGAAAGAGTAGGTATTAAATGGTTAATAAATTCTTATTCTATGAAATTTAATGAAGTATGTTTAGTTGAAGATGCAAGGCAGTTTATTAATGAATTTGAAAAAAGTGAACCAGATATATTGATTTTAGAGTTAGAAATGTTTTCAACTAACAGTTGGGAGATTATCTTAAGAAAAGTGGAAAATTACCAAGGAGTTATAATAGCTATCACTACTGAGGCAATTTTTGAACGTGCCCGGCAAGCAATTCAACTTCAAGCTGTTAATTTATTAGTAAAACCATTGTTACCTGAAAAACTAAAAGAGTCATTAGAAAAGAGTATAAAAAAGCTATCAAATTTTAAAGAGAAGTCTATTCATTTAGAAAATAAAGATGAAAATTATAGATATTACCAATCATTGATGATAGAAACTGAGGTAAAGTTTTCTAATGATTATAAAGGAATGATGATAATAAAACCGGAGTATCCAGACGATTTAAAAGAACTTTATAAGTATATTAATGAATACGTATTTATGGAAACACCGGTTGTTTTATTATTTAGTGATTACATAGTATGTCTTTTTTCTGTTTTTGAAATGGATAAGTTGTACATAGATTCTACTAGATTCATTAGTAATTCAATCAAATTACTAAACGGGGGAGTTTTTATTAGTATTGACGCCATAAATAAAGTTGAGGACTCCTTACATGCCTGTTATATGAGGTGTATCCAGACGTTAAAAATGGTATTTTACAAAGGATATACACAAGTTATGAAGGCTTCCGAATTCCCGAGCTTTGAAGAATTTGATCCTTTATTAAATTCTGAAGAACAACGAATATGGATTAAAATGTTAGAGGAAGAAAACCTAATACCTATAAAAAATTGGCTTTATGAGAAATTCACTAATTTTCCTAACGGGTACCCTGAACCTGAGTTAATCCGCATTAGCCTTACTAGTATTCTCGCACAAATACGGAGGCATATGAAATCCTATCGATTAGAAAAAAATCAAGCATTAGAGGAACAATATCAAAACATTTTTAACATTGTTCTTAATTCACCAGTACTTTTTAAAGTTGTACAGGAATTATTACTTTTTATTGATAAAATTTTAGAACAAGTTAAAACTCAGCAAAAAAATACTCAAAATGACTTTATTGAACTCGGTTTGAGGTTTATTGATGAACACTTCAGTCGGACAGATTTAAACCTCATAGTAGTAGCTGATTATGTTAATAAAAGTCCAAGTTATTTTAGTTATGTATTATCTCAGAGAACATCACAAACATTTCAGCAATACCTTACGAATGTTCGGATAAATAAAGCTAAACATCTATTATCTACAACATCACTGTCAATTCAGCAAATTTCATTTTCTATAGGTTTTTCAGACCCAAATTATTTCAGTAGAGTATTTAAAAATCAGACTGGTGTATCACCTTCTACTTGGAAAAATCAAATATTTATCTAGATATCTAGTTATTTTCCTATAATTAATGAAGAATTTGGTAATATTAAAGATTGTTATAGTTTTAATATTACTTATATTCTGATTATTATCTTCTGTTTCTGTTAGTGTTTTTTTAATAAACTATTAATTAACAGAAAGGGGACTATATAATGAATACTCAATCAGTTAACTTGCGCAAGTACTGCGCTCCTAAAGGAATTGAATTAAATACAAAAGGGTGGGTTCAAGAGGCTGTTCTTCGTATGTTAATGAATAACCTAGACCCACAAGTGGCAGAACATCCAGAGAAATTAGTTGTATACGGGGGAATAGGGAAA
>NZ_JAQMYN010000004.1:0-550476 GCF_028369225.1 Priestia sp. AB | reverse complement strand
ACGTAAATACAATGTTAGTGTTCCGAATATTGGAGGAAACATTCTGTAATGTTTTTATAGGTGAATTGTATTAAGTAGTTATAATGTACATATAATCCGGAAAATTAATTGGTAATAGTTAGGGCTAAACGCTTTGGTGGTCCTTTTTCTTGTTAGCTAACAGATAGGTTAGTCGAACAAGAACTCTTTTAATTACATCAAACTTTTTGATTTAAATATGGCATGGAAGAAGGTTAGGCTAAAAAGTATCGAGGGAAATAGTGGGAGGTAAAAAGTGCTGGACTTGAAGTTCATGCTTTAAATCCTAATGCCGTAAAAACAATGAATGAAGTAGGAATCGATATCTCAAACCAAACATCTCATGTAATTAATCCTGAAATTCTTAATAATGCTGCTTTAGTTGTGATACTATGCGGACACGCAGTAGAGTATCTGTATATAAATTATTTACATATGAAACGAATTCACTGGGGCTTTGATAACCCGTCAACAGCAGCAGGAACAGATGAAGGAAAATGACATTTATAATTCCATGCTTCTATGTGACACTCTATAGAAGGATTAGTAATATACATATATTTCCTTTTAAGAATGTCAAAAAGACGCCCCCCTGTTTTGATCCATTCCTTCTTTAATAAAGGTGTGACAGCCTCATGGGTAAGTATTGTTAGACTAATCAATATAGTGAAGCTTATAATAATAAAAGTATAATTTGTAAAGCGATTACAATAATCATTAGAATGAATAATTGGTTTCAAATTAATCTTCAAGCACTGTAAAGAACGTAAAGTAAGGGATTTATCGCATAGAATCCATATTATATTTTTTTAACTAACTAGGGGCGAAACAAATGAAGGATTTCAGATATATTTCACAGCCAGGCACTGATACCGGGATGATTTTTAAGTTTGTACAAAGAAGTAACGAGTTTATTCATACTTTTGCCGAGGGAGAATTACTGTATACGTTGGGGGTTAATCGAGAGGATATCGTCGGAAAGACGCTTCATGATTTGTATGGGGATGATATTGACACTGCCAATTTACTAAACAGTTATTACAAAAAAGCATGGGCAGGACAGTACATTGAATATGAAGGTAAATTTAGAGGTATTTATTATGTAATTTATTTAAGACCTTTATTTCATAAGGATAAAGTAGCTGAAGTAGTCGGAACTTGTGTGGACATTACTAACAAAAAGATTATGGAAGAGGAAATTCTTCAAAAAAAACAAGAACAAAAATTAATGAATTCCTATGCATTCCAGCGTAGTTTGATTGATTGGTTAGATAGTGGGATTGCAGTAACAGATTGCAATAAAAAAATAAGGCTCTTAAATAGGAGATTTTATGAGCTTTTCCAGTTGAAGGGTGAAATTGATTGCCATATTGGGATGTGCGCTTCGGATTTACATTACCTTTTTGATAAAGAAATTAATAAAATTAAGCTCGAAAATACAGAAAAACGAACGAAAACTACGAAAGAAATTAAAATAAATACAGGTATGACACTACGCTACAATTGTTTTCCTTTAAATGAGAAAAATGACTTTGTAGGCTACTTGTGGGAGTTTGAGGATATCACAGAACAAAAAAAAATGGAAAGAGTTATTATTCAGGCAAAAGAAGAAGCTGAAAAAGTGAACATGGCCAAATCAAGTTTTTTGTCTAAGATGAGTCATGAACTGCGTACGCCGCTGAATGGAATTCTGGGTTTTGCTCAATTATTGGAGATGGATGAATCTTTAAATGAACAACAGCGTGATTTTGTACAGGAGATTTTAAGTGGAGGAAGCCATTTATTAAGTTTAATTAATGATATTTTAGACGTGTCAAGAATAGAAACGGGAAATTTAAAGATTTCTGTAGAGGAAGTTCATCTTTTAACTGTCATCAAGGAATGTATCAATATTGTACAACCATTGGCTAAGAAGAAGAATATTGGTATTTATAGCCAACTGGATCAATGGGAAGATATGATGGTTCTTGCTGATCCTATACGTCTTAAACAAATATTGCTGAATCTACTTGATAATGCTATTAAATACAATCAAGAAAATGGAAAAGTCATCGTTTTCTGTCGTTTACAAGAGAATAAGCAGTACATTCATATCGTAGATACAGGTGTAGGTTTTTCTGTAGAGGAATATACTAAAGTGTTTGTTCCATTTTATAGAATTGAAAATACAAAAGAAGAAGGTACAGGGATTGGGTTATCTTTAGTTAAACAGCTGGTGCATCTAATGGGTGGGGATATTAATGTAACAAGCAATAAAGGAACAGGAAGTGAGTTTTGTTTTAGCCTTCCTCTTCCAAATGATTCAAAGACTGTCATACAATGGGGTGAACAAACTGAATTTCCTCCAACAAATAATAGGAAGGAAGGTAACTATCGTTTGCTATATATTGAGGATAACGAATCCAACTTGCACTTAGTAAGTAACATCATTAAATCGCAGCCTTCCTATACGCTCTTATCAGCTCGTACAGGAAAAGAAGGAATAGAAATTGTAGCAAACGAAAAAATAGATTTGGTTCTTCTTGATATTAACCTCCCAGATATTAATGGATATGAAGTATTTGAAATTTTAAAAGCGGGCAAAGAAACGAAAGATATTGCTGTCATCGCTGTAAGTGCAAATGCAATGCCAAAGGATATTCAATATACATTGGATAAAGGCTTTGATAACTATTTAACAAAGCCCATTCATGTACAAGAGTTTTTGACAATCCTAAGTGAAACGCTAAACAATACAATTAATCAAAATATTCCAGATCATAAAATTTTAAGTACAGGGCCACATGGCGAGGAAGCTGTCTCAGCAAAAACACTTCGTTTATCTTTGAAAGAGCTAAAAAAAATTAAGAAAAAGAAATATAAGGCTGCTATTGCTATGCATTATACTGGAAGTGATTGGTCAAGGTCTCAATTGGAAGGAATGCAAACTACTTTTGAGAAAATGGGCATTGAGGTAGTAGCCGTGACAAATGCAGAATTTAAATGGAAAAAGCAAGTAGCTGACATTGAAAGCATTTTAGCCAAAAATCCCGATATCCTGGTGAGCATTCCAGTTGATCCAGAATTGACTGCAAGTGTATATCAAAAAGCAGCCCAAGCTGGTGTAAAGCTGGTGTTTATGGACAATACACCGAATGGTTTGCAGCATGGGAAAGATTATGTAAGTATTGTTTCTGCTGACAATTATGGAAATGGCATTGAATCGGCCAATATCATGGCTGAGAAATTAGATAGAAAAGGTAAGGTCGGGATTATTTATCATGATGCTGATTTTTTTGCAACCAAACAAAGAACGGAAGCATTTGAAAAAACTATAAAGGAAAGGTACCCTGATATTCAAATTGTCGATCGCAGGGGAATTACTGATTCGAATGATGGAGAAAAAGTGGCATCCGATATGATTGCTGAACATCAGGATTTAAATGGTATTTTTGTTGTATGGGATATACCGGCTGAAGGAGCTTTGAGGGCAACTCGTACTGCAAAAAAAAGCAATTTAGTCATTACGACAATGGATTTGGGTATGAATGTCGCCTTGGAAATTGCACAGGATGGACCTATTAAAGGACTAGGTGCCCAGCTACCATACCAGCAAGGAGTCGCCGAAGCGATTCTAGCAGGGTATGCCCTACTTGGAAAACAAGCGCCACCCTATGTAGCCGTTCCGTCTCTAAAAGTAATGAAAGAAAATGTAATTGATGCTTGGCAGCTCGTTTATAATGAAGATGCTCCAGATATTATTCAAAGTGTTGCGAAATCAAGAAACGCTAGGGAAAAGGGGGAACAACAAGATGAAAGTATTGATCGCAGACGATGATGTTACCTCAAGAAAATTGTTAAGGTACTTTATTGGGGGGTTATCCAAATATAAAATTGTTGGAGAGGCCGCCAACGGTGAAGAATTGATACACTATGTTACGAAAGAAAAACCGGATCTTGCTTTAGTAGATATCGGAATGCCCTTATTGAATGGGATGGAAGCAGTTAAAGCATGTAAAGAACTTTTCCCGGCTTTACAAGTTATTTTTATTACTGGTCATGATAATTATGCACTTGAGGCATTTAACGTAAAGGCAGTGGACTATATTTTAAAGCCAATTGATAGAAATCGTTTATATGGTGCTTTAGAGAGAGCCTCCCAAGTGTCTATTTCACTAGTTGATAAAGAACATTCATTTAAAAAGGATTTAATGATTAAACAGCAGAAAAATATAATTTTTATTCCATTAGAAGAAATTATCTTTATTGAAAGACTTGATCGGAAATCTGTCATTCATACTAAAAATGGTAAATTCGAGACAAATGAAGCTTTAACTAGCTTGGAAGGTGCCGTTGATTCTAGATTTATGATATCTCATAGATCTTATATTATAAATGTGGAACTTTTAACAAGAATCGAAGCAACGGGTCAAATGTATAAAGCCTATTTTAAAGATTATAAGGAAACAGCAAGGATTTCCAAGCATAAAGTAGACAATCTGCAAAGGTACAAATTATTATAAAACATGGAGCTCAGCAATAAGTGCTGAGTTTTTTAATTTGTTGTTTTTTTGTTTATATGGATAAAAACGACGCTTAAAAGGAAATTTAAAGAGTTTGAATCTCAGAAAATGTTGTCTGAATCCAATTAGACAATACTTTTGTATGCGATTACAATTCTGTTATAGAGAAGAACAAGAAAAGAGAGTCGTAAAATGGTGCGAATAATAGATGTAGCAAAAAAAGCAAATGTTTCAACTGCTACAGTGTCAAGAGTGCTAAGTAAACCTAACACTGTAACGGAAGAAACGACTGAGAAAGTATTACAAGTAATTAAAGAATTAAACTATCAGCCAAATGCATTAGCTCGCCAGTTAAGAACATTAGAAACCAAAACCATTCTAGTCATTGTACCTGATATAACAAATCCTTTTTTTTCGAAGGTATTAAGAGGAATTGAGTCTGTAGCCGTCATAAACGGATATCAAGTTCTGCTTGGGGATACGGGCAATGATTTGGAAAGAGAAAATGGGTATTCAAACATACTTCTCCAAAAAAAAGCTGATGGAATGGTTTTACTAACGGCGAGAATGAAATCGAAGAACATTGAGGAAATGGCTCTCAAATATCCTGTAGTTTTGGCATGTGAATATATAGAAGGTTCAGCCATCCCCACCGTTTCTATTAATAATATCAGCGGGGCTCAAAAAGCAACAGAATATTTGGTTAAGCTGGGACATAAAAGAATAGGGTTTATATCAGGTCCTCTAGATGGAGTGATAGGCCAGGATCGATTAAAAGGATTTTATCAGACAATGGCACGATACAACCTTACAATTGAGTCCGTTCTAGTGCAGGAGGGTGATTTTTCTTATGAAAGCGGTTTTAATATAATGAATCAATTTTTGGATCTTAATCATCCTCCACCAGCCGTGTTCGCAGCCAATGATGAGATGGCATTTGGAGCTATAAATGCTATTTCTTCAAAAGGATTAAGTGTTCCACATGATATTTCCGTAGTAGGATTTGATGATATAAAATTTTCATCTATTTTCAAACCGGCTCTTACAACCATCTCGCAGCCAGCTTTTGAGATGGGCACGATGGCAATGAAATTACTTATAAAGTTGATGAATAAGGAAGAAATTGAAAGACATCAATATCTAATGGAAGATCAGCTTATCATACGTGATTCATGCTCAACACATATTTCATAAGGGAATAAGAGCTTTTTTGAAAATGTATCTGACGATTTAAATCTTCTTGTTTTTTAAAAATTAAGATGTAATCGATTACAAATGGTTGGAAAAAGAATTATTTAATATCCGATTAAAAAGGGATTTTTAGTTTAGGTTTATGATAAGTACAATTGAGTACAAGTACAGATAGTAAAAACACCTTCTTCTTATAATAAATTAAAAAATATAGTCTTTTTCTAGAATGCTTTGTAATCGATTACATGTATTTTGGCTCAATTATTTCTTATCTAAATTAATTTAGGGAGGTGATGAAATCTCAGTATTAATACACCATGTACTCATAAGGAATCTTTAAAGATAGGGGAGAAACCATGAAACTAGGATATCAGACAAATACGTGGGGCGGGGTAGTAGGGCATCCTGCCGGAGTCACTTCGATAAAAGACCTTTATTACCTTGCAAATGGATCAACAGAAGAAGCTTTAAAGGATATTGCAGAAGTTGGATATAAAGGATTTGAAATGTTTGACGGAAATCTAATGGAATTTAAAGATAGAAAAGAAGAATTTAGAGCATTGCTGAACCATTACTCTTTAGACTTTATTGGAGTTTACACTGGAGGGAATTTTATTTTTCCGGATATTTTGGAAGAAGAATTATTAAAAATTGAAGAGGTTGCAGCTCTTGCTTCTGAACTAGGAGCGAAGCATCTAGTAATTGGCGGAGGAGCTATCCGTGCGAATGGTATTTTAGAAAGCGATTACACTGATTTAGGCAATGCTCTTAATCGAGTAATAGTAATTGCGGAGAAATATAATCTTATTCCAAGTTATCACCCGCATTTAGGAACAAACGTAGAGGCCCCAGACCAGCTGGACAAATTAATGGCACTAACAACGATTAATTTATGTCCGGATACAGCGCATATCGAAGCAGGTGGAGGGAATCCGGTAGAAGTAATTAAAAAATATGCAGATCGCATTAAATATATTCATTTCAAAGATTATTATAATGGAGAATTTCTTCCTTTAGGAGAAGGACATCAAAAGTTTGATCAAATGATCCAAGTTCTGGATGAAATTGGATATGATGAATGGCTTACAGTAGAATTAGATAGCTATAATGATCCGAAAAAAGGAGCAGAAATCAGTTTTAACTTCTTATTAAGTTTTGAAACGGCAAATAAGTCTTAAGGTCAAGAAGAAAGTAGCAGAGATAATATATTAGAAACTTGAAGTCTAATTTACCATAACGATATAGAAAATGTTATTTAAAAGATAATAGATCAGAATAAATAGACTACTTTCATAGGAGGAGAATAAAAATGAAAAAGTTAAACGTAGGTATGATTGGCGGAGGATTTATGGGGAAGGCGCATGCACTCGCTTACGCAGGTATGCCAATGTTTTTTTGGCCGGCACCAGCAGTTCCTCAACGACACACAGTCGTTGATGTGACCGAAGAGTTAGCAAAAGATGCAGCGGAACGTTTAGGATTTGAAAACTATTCATCTGATTGGAGAAAGGTAGTAGAAGATCCTGAAATTGATATTATTGATATTGTAACACCAAATGACTCTCATGCAGAAATTGCCATTGCAGCTGCCAAAGCAGGTAAACATATCATTTCAGAAAAACCGTTAGCACGAACTGCAGCAGAAGCAAAAACAATGCTTGACGCAGTAAAAGAAGCAGGTGTGAAGCATATGGTCGCATTTAACTATCGCAGAACACCAGCCGTTGCTCTAGCAAAAAAATACATTGAGGAAGGAAAAATCGGAAATATTTTAAACTTCCGAGGCACGTACCTGCAAGACTGGTCTGCGGATCCTAACTCGCCTTTATCATGGCGTTTCCAAAAAGAACGAGCTGGTTCAGGTGCATTAGGTGATATCGGAACACATGTGATTGACTATGCGAGATATCTTGTGGGTGACATTTCAGAGGTAATGGCTGTTGCAAAGACATGGATTGGTGAAAGACCGATTCAAAGTGGTGCTGTAGATAAACTAGGAACTGTAAAAGCAGAAGCTGATGTACCAAAAGGTAAAGTTGATGTAGACGATGAGTTTTCAACTTTAATTAAATTTGATAACGGCGCAGTAGGAAGCATTGAAGCGACCCGTAATGCCTGGGGTCGCAACAACTTCTTAACATTTGAAATTCACGGAGAGAAAGGTTCATTATACTTTAACTATGAACGCCGTGATGAGCTTCAAGTATGTTTCTCCGATGATCCAAGTGATAGCCGCGGATTCAGAACGGTTTATACAGGACCTGCACATCCATATGGAGAAGGTCTATGGCCAATCCCAGCATTAGGAATTGGGTACGGGGAAACAAAAATTATTGAAACATATGATTTCCTCAAATCAATCGCTGAAGATACAAACGTATCACCAGATTTTGAAGACGGTTATCAAATCGCCGTTATTTCAGATGCTATCCTTGAATCAGCTGAAAAAGGTGTATGGGTTAATCTTACAGAAAATTTAGTGAAAGCTTAAATAATAGTTTAGTAGTGGCTAGTCCTAGTAGACTAGCCTTTATTAGAAATAGAGTTGTTGATTTGTGATTCGGATCAATAGAGGCAGATCAGCAAACGGCTATATATAAAGGTTTTAATTCTCTTTTTAGCTACTACGTAAGTAAAAGAAATCATGGAAAATAAAGTTTATTAAGGTGGAGAAAGAAATGGAAAAAATAAAAGTTGGAGTTATTGGGACAGGGTTTATTGGACCTACTCATATTGAGGCTATCAGAAGACTCGGTTTTGTAGAAGTAGTTGGATTAGCAGAACACGGGCAGGAAGTAGCAGAACAAAAAGCGGTTGAACTTGGAATTCCGAAAGCTTATGGGGATTATCGTGACATGTTAAAAGACAGTGAGATTCAAGTTGTTCATAACTGTACACCTAATCACCTTCACTTTCAAATTAATAAAGAAATTATTCAAGCAGGCAAACATGTGTTATCGGAGAAACCATTAGCTATGTCTAGTGAAGAATCAGCCGAGCTATTGAAATTAGCTAAAGAGCACCAGGTCGTACATGGCGTAAACTTTAACTACCGCCAATTTCCGATTGTAAAACAATTAGAAACAATGATCAGAAACGGTGAGTTAGGGAAAGTCAACTTAGTGCACGGAAGTTATTTACAAGACTGGTTATTGTTCGAAACAGACTTTAATTGGCGTTTAGCTCCTGAAGTCGGAGGGAAATCACGAGCGGTAGCGGATATCGGTTCTCATTGGTGTGATACAGTTCAATATGTAACAGGTAAAAAAATCGTCGAAGTTTTTGCTGATTTAGCAACTGTTATACCAGTAAGAAAAAAATCTACTTCTCAAGGATCTACTTTTGGGGGACAAAAAGGACAAGAAGAAGCATATGAAGATGTTCCGATTAACACAGAAGACTATGCATCTGTTCTTGTACGTTTTGAAGACGGGGTAAAAGGCTTATTTACTGTGTCTCAAGTAAGTGCAGGGCGAAAAAATAGACTAAGCTTCGAAATCGCTTGCAGTCAAAATTCTGCTTTTTGGAATCAAGAAGAACCAGAAAAGCTGTGGATTGGCTATCGAGATCAACCAAATCAAACTCTTCTTGCAGATCCTACTTTATTTAATCCTGAAGCAAAATCGTCCATTCATCATCCGGGGGGCCATAATGAAGGCTGGCCAGATGCATTAAAAAATGGATTGTTGAATTTCTATACCTTTATTCGAGAAGGTAAAAATCCTTTAAGTGATAAAGCCACTTTCGCGACATTTGAAGATGGACATATGTCCATGTGCATTACCGACGCCATTTTGGCAAGTCATGAACAACAAAAATGGATGAAAGTGAAGGTAAAGCAGGAGGTACGTGCATGAAATTAGGGGTGTTTACAGTTCTTTATCAAAACTTGCCTTTTGAAGAGATGCTGGACAAACTATGTGAA
The DNA here is from genome assembly GCF_028369225.1 of Priestia sp. AB. Lineage (NCBI taxonomy): Bacteria > Bacillati > Bacillota > Bacilli > Caryophanales > Bacillaceae > Priestia > Priestia sp. AB. Next base: position 540,840 of record NZ_JAQMYN010000004.1, on the reverse strand, counting down.
ATGGGTGTAGAGGCCGTTGAATTGGGCACGGGCAATTATCCAGGAAACAGTCATTGTAATCCCGATGAATTACTAGAGAGCCCAGAGAAATTAAAAAGATTTCAAGCTGCCCTTACAAGTAGAGGACTTACAATAAGTGGTCTAAGTTGTCATGGAAATTTACTGCATCCAAATAAGATAGTTGCCAAAAAGGCTCATGACGTGTGGAGAAAAACAGTTTTATTAGCTGAACGTTTAGAAGTGCCGGTGATTAATGGATTTTCTGGGTGCCCAGGTGACCACCCAGGTGCCAAAAATCCGAACTGGGTAACCTGCTCTTGGCCACAGGAATATACAGAAATCCTAGATTGGCAGTGGAATGAAGTAGTCATTCCTTACTGGAAAGAGGAAGTGAAATTTGCAGAGTCACACGGTATCCATCAAATTGCGCTTGAAATGCACCCGGGGTTTGTTGTGTATAACCCTGAAACTCTCTTGAAATTAAGAGAGCATGCTGGGCCAAGTATTGGAGCTAATTTTGATCCAAGCCATTTGATTTGGCAAGGGATTAATCCAGTAGAAGCCATTAAAAAACTTGGTCGAGAAGAGGCTATTTTTCATTTTCATGCAAAAGATACGTATTTGGATCAGGCAAACATTAGTGTTAATGGGGTATTAGATACAAAACATTACAGTGATACTTTGAATCGTTCGTGGACATTTAGATCCGTAGGATATGGGCAAAACGGAAAAGTATGGAAAGATATGGTGAGTGCGCTTCGTGCGGTAGGATATGATTATGTGATATCCATTGAACATGAAGATATGCTAGCCTCGTTAGATGAAGGATTAAGTAAGGCCATCTCTTTATTAAAAGGCGCACAATTTAAAGAACAATTAACTGAAATGTGGTGGGCGTAACAGTATATTTTCTATATAATTAACGATAAATACCCAGTCGGGTATTTATCGTTAACCATTGAAGAGAACCATCTAATGAGTAAATGTGACTATCAGCATTGTTAAATATATAATTTTGAGGTGATTAAAATGAATGCGATTTCAAAAAGAGAGCAAAACACCAAAGGTCTTCCATCAGCTATGATTTGGGGCTATATCGCAACTCTAATTTTTATGGTAGGAGATGGTCTCGAACATGGTTGGCTTTCACCGTATCTTATTGAACATGGCTTAACCGTTCAACAATCTTCTACTCTCTTTGCAGCATACGGAGCTATATTAGCAATCGCCTCCTACTTTTCGGGTGTCCTTACAGAAGCATGGGGACCAAGAAAGGTTATGATAGCAGGCTTGGTTATCTGGTTAGTAGGTCAAATTCTTTTTATTGAATATGGTCTAAAACCGCATAATTATGCAGTTATGTTACCGACTTATGCTATTCGAGGATTTGGTTATCCTTTATTTTGCTATTCGTTTTTAGTTTGGGTTACGTATCGCAGTCCTGAACGTATTTTAGCTACGGCAATAGGGCTATTTTGGGCAGCATGGAGTGGCGGTCTTTATGTTGTTGGAAGTTATTTTCCAGCTTATATGATTCCGAAAATCGGATATATCGGATTAATGTGGAGTGCGGTCGTATGGGTGTTAATCGGTGGATTAATTGGAGTTGTTGTTGTAAAAGGCCAAGTACATGAACGTGAGGGTAATGGCAAGGAAAAATTGAAAAGTTTACTCAGTGGACTAACTATTTGTATTGAAAAGCCAAAAATCGCAATAGGCGGAGTTGTTCGTATAATAAACTCCACTGGCGTAGGTGCTCTTCCAATCTTTTTCCCTCTATACTTGTCCTCTGAATATGGATACAGTACAGAAGAATGGTTACAAGTATGGGGAACTATGTGGGTGGCCAATATCTCTTTTAACTTAGTCATTCCTTATATCAGTGACAAATGGTTAGGTTGGCGAAAGACAATTATGTGGATTGGCAGTGTCGGTTGCGGTGTAATGACTCTGGTTATGCTTTATACTCCTCAAATGTTCGGGCATAATTTCTGGGCATTAACTGTGGTAGGCATAATTTTTGGAATCGTTCTATGTGGTTATGTACCACTCTCTGCTCTAGTAAGTTCATTAGCACCCGAAAAGAAAGGCTCAGCTATGGCTATTGTAAGTTTTGGGGCTGGAATGTCTTACTTTATTGCACCTGCAATTGTAGGAACATTCATTGGTAGCATGGGTGTACACGGAGTCATGTGGATATTTGCTGGTTTGTATTTTGTTAGTGCTATTTTGATGATATTTATGAAATTACCAGGTGACGAAAAACAAAACAAAAGCAGTTATTCACCTGAGAAACAAGTCGGTTGAAAGTAAGGGCAATCGATATGGCAGACAGGCTTTTATACTGTTTTAACGAATTACTAAAGTGAGTGGATATCATATAACAAACATAATAAAAAAGTCCTTGAAATTCAAATAATTTCATGGATTTTTTTATTTTCCTAATGGACAAGTTAACAGGTAAATTCTTTAGAGATGTTAGCAATGCATGAGTTATTTTATACTCCCATTTAAAGAATCTCTGCCTAAAGTGTGTGAATCAAATGAGATAATTGCAGAAATAAAGTATCCATTGTATTAAGGTTGTTCATATGCAAAATTAATAAATAACTCTTCTTTCTTAGCCAGCGATCTCCTCCACATTTAATACAGCAAATACCTATTTGCTCTTGTAGAGTAAAGCTCTCTTTTTTGATGTGTTTCTTCTATTGATGATGATAAAGAAAGAATAAATAAACTCTAAGATTGTAGCTAAAGCTAGAATAGGCACAGTAACCTTAATTATAATACCAAAAGTACTTGCTGTATCAACTGATAAAAGAAACAATCGAATTGTAACTACATACAAAATTATCGAAGTGACTAAAGAAACTATTGATACCTTTAACGCATTAAAAAAAATTCTCCATATAACTGACCTTTTTTGATGTTTATTAACAGAAAATCAGTAGGATATTTAAGTTAATGTAGAGAAGAAATTGCGAATAATTGAAACAAATAGGCAGATTTAATCATTCTTCAAATGTTCCTATATTTTTTTGCCTCTTGTTGTTGATTAACAAGCACTATCTAAGATAAATCGTACTCATTATTAAAAATACGTCTTATAACAGACATTGTAAATCTAACCAATAATAAGGAAAAAGAGAGAGAATAAAAAGTAGTTGTCCAATTCCATCCATTTTTATATTTAATAAGGCGTGTATTTTTTTCTAGCCACAGCTCAGCAATACTCATAGGTATACTGAAATACAGAACTTTTAAAAGGCACTGAATGATGCGGGAATCCTTAGTTAGTTGATTATAAAAGACACACGTAATTGGGAAAAGTATGTAATCAAACAACACACTTGTTTTAACTTGTTTTGGAAATCGGGTGGGATATTGAACATAGCCTCTTTTTACAACCAGATTATCGACCAATGATGCATAGTAACTTTTTATAAAGAAAACAAGGAGCCATTCCTTTGCAAGTGGTTTTTTTATTAAATATATAAAAGAACTAATACCAAAGAGATAAAGGACTTTTATAAGGTTTATTTCAAATTTTCGACCCAATGTTTAGCACCTCCACAAAGATAGTTTATCTTTGATGTAGGAGGTTATACTAAGGAAATTCCAATTTTAGATCAGTAAACAGTGAATAAGCAAGGTTCTATTTTGATATAAAATTGTTTCCTGGTTATGAACATTTTCACTTAAATTAACGGGTAGCAAATGCTTAATATGTACAATCGCTTTCTCACTTATTTGAAATACAAACGGTCACCGTGACTCTAGACAAGCTGGCGAGAAGGTTTGCTCTTTAGTTTTCTTGACGGATTGGCTTATACCCGTGCTGGAGCTGGACATTCTATAAAATATAAAAGAATAATCACAGGGACAGCTCTACTTTTTCAAAGAGGAAAGGATCCGTCCCTGTGATTAAAAACTTATTTTCTTTTGAGAAGCCAGTCTTGAAAATCGGTGGCAACTACTCTTTCACCTGTGATTCCCTCTGCAGCAGCTGAGGCTAAAAAAACAATCGGCTCGGCCATAACCCTTGGATCTAATAGCTGGAATTTTGATTCAATCTCTTTTCGAACTTCGTCCGGAATCATCCCGGTAGTAGTGGCACCACCCGGTAAAAGCATATTCACCATAATTCCATATTCTTTTAAATCTTCGGCCATTATATATGAGAGTGATTCAGTGGCTGCCCTCGATGGTCCATAAGGTACAAAACCCTTTCTTTTCATAGTCTCATGATTCATAGAAATATTAATCATTCGCCCATGACCTTGTTCCATCATTAAAGGAGCAAACCCTCGAGCTACTAAAAAATATCCTGTGAGATTGATATCAATTAAATCTCGAAACCCTTCTGGTGTTACTTTGAAAAATGGCTGAGGCTCGACTAAAAAACGCGGGTTTACTGTCCTCATCCCAATTCCCGCATTATTGACGAGAACATCGAGTTTCCCCCATTCTCTTTTCACCCATTTGACCGCGTTATTGACGGATTGTTCTGATCGAACATCTAAAGGAATTCCAACAGCAGGATAACCCTCGCGCTTTAATTTCTCTACTGCTTGATCCAATTTAGTTCCACCTCTAGAAGCTAACGCCACCGTGGCTCCAGCTTGAAGCAAAGCCTCCGCCATGGAAAATCCTAGGCCGCTTGAAGCACCTGTTACGAGTGCATGGATATTTCTTAACTTTTTTGTGTCCATTGGTATTTTCCCTCCGAAATGTTATTAAACCACTGACTGATACAGTATTCTAGGTAATCATCACTTTATACGAAATTTCTTTAAAAAGCAAAGCTATGATAAAAGAGTAGGGGACTTAAATTGCTAAAGAGGCGGTTTAGCTTAAATACATTTCTTCATAAAGTTAAAAAGAAAATTTTCCTAATTTCTTATTTATAACAGCTTACCGTTGATTTGGGAATATTGAACTTCGCTACCTGCTAATTGAATTCTACTTCATCTGGAGACCTTTAAATTAAAATGTTTCCTTTCTTCTGAGAGACTTATTAAATTTCGAAAACAATCAATTCAATCATCTTTTCGTATAGAAAACCTTATTAAGAAACATGCATTAGAAAAAATATAAATCATATATATGAGATATCCCGTTTGAATGTTTGAGGAGGATATTATGAAACCTATGTTACCTAGTGAAAAATATTTCGGTAATTTAGAACTAGTTTATGCATTTTATGGGGCTATGCCTACAGGTGTTACTGTTTCAGAAACCGGTCGTATTTTCATTTGCTTTCCGAAATGGGGAGACGATGTTAAATTTACAGTGGCGGAAATTGTTCAAGATAAATTGCAGTCTTATCCCAATTTACAAACCAATTTGGTTAACTCCGAAAATATCACAATGACTTTCATCAGTGTCCAAAGTGTAGTCGCTGATGGAAGGGGAACGCTTTGGATATTAGATACAGCAGCACCTAATTTTTCTGAACCTATTAAGGGGGGAGCGAAATTAGTCGCTGTTGATTTAGAAACCAATACAATAAGAAAAGTATATACCTTTACAGAAGATGTTGTTCTACCTACAACTTATCTGAATGATGTCCGTTTTGATTTTCGTGTTGGAAAAGCAGGTTATGCCTATATAACGGATTCTTCTTCAAAAGGACCAGGAGCTATTATTGTCGTAGATTTATCAAATGGAAACGCGTTTAGACGGTTAAATGGAGCAAAATCAACTTCACCCGATCCCTATTTTTTACCGAAGGTAGAAGGTGAAATTTTGATGAATAGAAACATAGATGGCTCAACTTCCCCATTTAGATTGGCTTCTGATGGAATAGCGATTTCTCCCGATGGCAAAGTTTTATTTTTTTGTCCACTAACCAGTCGTCATCTTTTCTCGATTCCAACAGAAGTTCTAAGGAACCGAACTATACCAGATAAAGATTTAATTTATCATGTGGAGTATTGGGGAGAAAAAGGTGCTTCTGATGGAATGATCACCGATGCAAAGGGAACTGTTTATGCTGGAGATTACGAAAACAACAGTATTCGTAAGATATTTCCAAATGGCATAATGGAAACTATCGCACATGATCCGAGAATTTTGTGGCCGGATACTTTTTCAATCGGTCCGGATCAATATTTGTATGTCATTGTGAACCAATTACATCGACAGCCTAGATTTCATTATGGAAAAGACTTACGAGAGAAACCTTATAGTTTACTTCGTATCAAAATTGATGAATTTCCTGCTCCAACCTTTTCATCATAAAAATAGTCAATTAATTGTTTTCATTATATAGTGTAAAACAAACACGAGTAAGCAAGAAGTATTAGCTTTATTTACTTCTGCCAAATAACATCAAAATGGTTTAATAGAAACAGTTTATTTGGTTAGTGTTAAACTGTTCCAGGAAATGTTTTATAATATCGGTAAATTCAATGCAGTATTAATATTATTTAAATCCAAACGGATCTGTTCGTTTGGATCTCAAGCATGGTAATCCTTATAAGCTTATTTAATAACATGAATGCCGCATACATTTTTTTTAGTCTACTAATCCCTTTTCCTTAAACACTTTTCTCAGAGCTTCATTCACTAATTCTGATTTATAACTTTTTGGGACTCGATCAATAATACGTAACACATCATCATTAAAATAAAAACCTCGATACACTCGTTTTGAACGGTCTTTTGGATTTTTCAATAACAAATCAATTGCATCTACTGTACTAGCTTTTTCAAAGCTGCCATTACTACTTTCACTTTCATTTAAATAGCTAACACTAGCTGCTATTTCATTATTGGCTAGCTTTTGTTTTGCTGGCATTTTACTGTTTTTAGAAATAAGAGTACTAAAATCAACATCCAAAGGTTCTGATTCTTCTCCAACGTAGCGATAAATACTTTCCTTACTGTCCCATTCATAGCCTAGTTTCTTAATCTTTGATTGAATGGTACGAGTACTTACATCATACTAATCAGCTAATTCTTTAATGGTGATTTCTTTCATCATAATTCCATTTAATATCTTTTTTACCAGCATCCTACTAGCCTCCATTTTCGTTTTGAAATTATAGTACTAGTATTTGAATGTAAAATAATATTTCCTGCTTGTACTAACCTTATATAAGCATTTTTTTAATGAGTAATAACAAATAGTTTTTAGGGGAGACTATTTATGACGCTGTGAAGATTCTGTTTAGAAATCCTCATTACTTGTTGAGTTAACAACATGCTTCGTTAAAAAGCTACTGACCCCTGTTCAGTAGCTTTTACTTTTTAATTAACATAAATGGTTTTATGGTAACTAGGTTTGTATATGGTGTACATAGAAGTCTACGTTTTCAGATGTACGTGTATCTTTTTTTCTTAATAAACTAATGCTGCAGGATAACCCAATGAATTTGTTGTATAGATACGTAGTGAGAGTTATGACTAAATCAAACGTGAGTTCTTTTTTCATCTAACTTTGATTTAGTAAAGTCTAACTAAAATTTTAAAAGAGGTGTTTTTAATGGTTTTAGGAATTTATCCTTATTTAGTTATGAACGGTAATGGACAAGAAGCTGTTAAATTTTACGAAAAAGCATTGGATGCAAAAGTTATTGGAGTTCAAACGTTCGGAGAAATGCCCGGAAATCCAGAATTCCCTACTCCTATAGAAGCAATAGACCGTGTAATGAATGCGCACTTAAAAGTTGGTGATAATGATCTGATGCTTTCTGATACATTCCCGGGTCAACCATACCAAATTGGATCACAAGTAACGGTAGCTATCACTATAGACAGTGTAGAAAAATCAAAAGAAGTGTTCGAAAAACTGAAAGAAGGTGGTCAAGTAGGAATGCCACTTCAAGAAACTTTTTGGAGCCCATCATATGGACAAGTAACAGATAAATTTGGTGTTACTTGGCAAATTTCCACACAGCCTGCTGATAATGAGTAATTAATGAAAAGCTGTTATTCTTATTATCTCAAGAGTTCTTCTCCTGCAAGCTTTTCTTGGTTGGGTTCCGGAATGTGTTTTATGTTAACTAAGGATGTGCATCACATATATTTAAAGAAGAAAAACCCACCTAATTTGAATGGTGGTTTTTTTCTTCTAGTTAAATATTAAGGGTGTAATTGCTTGTTACTTACATATCATTTAATATTTTTGTAGGTATTTATTATAACCTATCAAATCATTTTGAGAAAGCAAAAAAAGAAAACGGTTTCTTTTTATTAAAATTAAAAGGTTTCTTTTCTATTTCATACCGATAAAATCCATTATGAGAACTTAACATGTATAAAATATAAGGACACAGACAGTAAGATAATATGGAATGGAATATGTATAAAGTCAGGAAGTGTCTGTTGTTTCCATTAACATTAATGAGTATTCTTTTAAAAGTTATAGAAAAAAACGCCCCTTGTTTGGGGGCGTACTCTATTATCATTATAAAACATAACCTAAAAACAGTCTACAATTTCATTTTTTTTTATATTATAGTTTGATTACTGAATTCAGTAAGGCCCATGGGTACATTTAAAATTGAAAGGAAAATTTCCATGATACACAAACATGTTCCTGTTTTAATAGTAGGGGGAGGTCTTAGTGGACTCACCTCTGCTCTCTTTTTGGCACGTCATAACGTTGATTATTTACTCATTGAAAAACACACTGGTACAGCTATCCATCCAAAAGCCGGAGGGATTACATTTCGTACGATGGAAATATTTCGACAACTTGGATTGGAGGCAGCTATTCGGACTGCTAGTGAACCATTAGATAATATTCGCGGAAGGATTGCGGTAGAGACAATCAAAAGCATAGATCCTGAGAAATTAGAAACTGCGGAGAACTCCCAAAAGGCTCTTGAGAAAGAGAGAATAGAAAATTTTGAAAAGGTGAGCCCTTCAAAGCCAGCATCTTGTTATCAAATTGAACTAGAGCCTATCCTTCTTCAAGCTGCTAAAGAGGGAAAAGGGCATATACGCTATAATACTGAACTTATAGAGTATCAACAAGATGATTTAGGAGTAACAGCCACTATAATAAACCGAGAGACAGGAACAAAAGAAAAGATTCGAAGTGATTATTTAGTTGCGGCAGACGGCGCTAAAAGCACAATTCGTCAACATACAAAAATTCCAACTACAGGAAGAGGAGTCATCGGCGGACATTATATTAATATCTATTTTCAGGCTGATCTAAGTCGCTTTCTAAAGCCTAGCCAGTTTGGCTGGATTCAAATCCTAAATCCAGAGGTATTTGGTGCGCTCATCACCGTTAACAATCGTGATGAATGGATTTACCACGTGGCCTATAATCCCACAAATGGCGAAAGTCCAGAAGATTTTTCTGAAGAGCGATGCTGTGAGATTTTAAAAAAAGCTATAGGAGTTTCAAATCTTGATATTGTCATCTTCAGTATTTTACCTTGGGCAGCTGCAGAACAGACAGCTACTCGTTTTCAAGATAATCGAGTCTTTCTAATTGGAGACGCAGCGCATCTTATGCCACCTGCGGGAGGATTTGGTTCGAATACAGGTATTCAAGATGCTCATAATTTAGCTTGGAAGTTAGCTGCAGTGATACACAAACAAGCCCATTCACGATTGCTCCAAACTTATCATGATGAAAGACACTATGCTGCAGAAGTAACAACGGAATATGCAAGTAATTTGTTATTCAGTGTTATTAAGAAAGGTGTAAGCACCCTCAATAATATGGATCATCTTGCAGTTACTGTAGGGTATAAATATAACTCAACAGCCATTATTGAGGAAAACTCCGATACAACACATAGAATGGACCAATTAGAGCTAAACGGAAAACCAGGTACATGTGCTCCACATATGTGGTTGAGGTATCAAGGTAAGCGTATATCTACCTTGGATTTAATAGGAGAAAATTTCGTCTTATTTACGGGAAAAGATAATAGCCCGTGGCGCACTGCTGCCCGAAATGTATCTTCTCACTTAGGTGTCCCTATTAACGTTTATGGAATCGGTTCACAAGGAGATTGTGTTGAGTATGAGGATAGCTGGGAAGCATTGTACGATGTTACCTCTCAAGGAGCTGTATTGATAAGACCAGACGGTTTTGTAGCATGGCGTACAAAAGAGGGGGCATCAAATCCTCATCTGCTTCTTAAGCAGGTCATGGCTAGCATACTATGGTAGATAAACTAATAAGCATGCTCCTGATTTAAAATTAGTTAAAGATTAAGTAATGATAATCAAATATTTAAACTAAACAAAAATTGTTGAGATAAAAAATAACCCTTGTCACAAGGGTTATTTTTTGTCTGGTTTCTAAGATGGTGACTATGTTAACTAGCATTTATCTTAATTAACGGATCAAGTGGAATACTAAAATGCTTTATTTCTTAGAGCAATCATCAAACATAGTCCCCTTTTTTTAGTTGCTGATCATAAAAAGTTAATGTTGCTTCTCCTCTAAGATGTATTCGTCTCGATTTGCTTTCTCAATATTGCACCTAACATAACAATAGTATATTGTTGTATTCAGTTATATGGTTCATCAACTTAAACCGTTAAACTGATTATTAGAGGTATTTTACGAATGAATAAACAGGACCAACTAAATATGATAAAAGAAGATTTTATTAATTGTCAAAAAGTACTATTAGCAATTGGTGATGAAACACGTCAATCGATCTTGTTAGTTCTAATGGGGACGGATTGTCAAACAGGATTACGCGTAGGTGAGATCACTGAACAAACCCATCTTTCTCGACCTGCTGTTTCCCATCATCTGAAGGTTTTACGAGATGCTGGTGTCATTTTAATGCGTAAGGAAGGGACAAAAAACTTTTATTATATCAATGTACGTACAGAATTAGGTTTATTAAAAACGCTTATGTTAGATATTGATAAGTTCATGCAGAACTTTTATAGAAATGATGAAATTTAAACACACGTTATTTAGAGGTATAGGCTATGAGAGCAATGGTTATTGATAGGTATGGGAAAGTTCCAATGCATTTGGCGGAAATGCCCACGCCTGAAATTGGTGAGTATGAGATACTCGCGGAAATTCATGCAGCTAGTATTAATCCTATTGATTTTAAGATACGCGATGGGAAAGTGAAATTATTAGTTAAATATAAGATGCCTCTTATCTTAGGGAATGATTTTTCTGGTGTCGTTGCAAAGGTTGGCGCAAAAGTGACTCGTTTTAAAGCTGGTGACGAAATATATGCACGTCCACGTAAGAGTAAAATCGGTACTTTTGCTGAATATATCGCTATTCATGAAGATGATATCGCATTAAAACCTAAAAATTTGAACTTTGAAGAAGCAGCATCGATTCCACTGGTCGGGTTAACCTCCTATCAAGCGCTAACAGACATTTTGCAATTAAAAAAGGGACAAAGGATTTTAATTCAAGCTGGTGCTGGTGGTGTCGGTACCTTTGCTATTCAACTGGCTAAATTAATGGGTGCCACTGTTGCAACGACTGCCAGTGAAGCTGGTGCGAATTTAGTAAAATCTCTTGGTGCAGATGAAATTATAAATTACAAGACAGAAAAATTTGAGGAAATACTGAAAAACTATGATGCAGTATTCGATACACTTGGGGGCGAGATACTCGAAAAATCATTTGGTATTATAAAAGACGGAGGAAAACTTGTTTCCGTTTCGGGTTTACCGAATGCTCGTTTTGGTAAAGAATATGGTTCCGGTTTTTTTAAGACGTTGTTGTTTTCAGCAGCAAGTCATAAACTTACTGGGCTTGAAAAAAAGCATAATGTTCAATATACGTTTTTGTTTATGAAGCCAAGTGGAGAACAACTACGTATAATCGCAAATTTTATTGAGACTGGTAAAATCAAACCTATAATTGATAAGGTCTTTTCTTTTAAAGATGCTCAAAAAGCGATGGAATATGCGGAGTCAGGAAGGGCGAAAGGGAAAATAATATTAAAAATAAGATAGTTGTCAAACTAAGCAAAAAATATATCCTAACTTTCCTTTTTTTCTTTTAGGCATGAAAAAGAAAAAAGGAATAATAGAAAAATTACAAGTATGTAACGTTAATGTATTTTTAATAAGATAAATAAAATTGAAAATAAAAAACTTTCATTTTGTGTCTTTAATAAAGATTACATTATTTAAAATGTGTTAACATTAAATGCTTATATATTTTCTGTACAATTTTTATGAATACAATAATTCTTTAAAGCGTTAAATTGTTACTATGTTATTACACAATCTTTCTTTTAATGCTATTTCTTAGCTCCAAAAACACAAACCATATATAGTGGTTTGTGTTTTTTTTGTTCTTACAGATAGCATCAAATCTACTTAATTACATATTGAGATTTGATTTTTATGTTAATAAAGAACCACTTTAGATCAATCTAGTGAAAATTTATTGTATTTGAAACATCATAGTAAAATAATAAAAAGAGAAGAGAAAAAATAAAAAGTGATTAATAACATATTTTTGTGAGATTAATCCTTTTGAAAGGGATTGGCACGTTTGAATCTTAAACAATTACAATATTTTCGATTATTAGCTAAAACGGAACATTTTACAAGGACAGCTTCGCAGCTATTTATTACACAGCCCAGTCTTAGCCAAGCTATTTCAGAACTTGAAAAAGAGTTAGGTGTTAAGCTTTTTGAAAGAAAAGGGCGTAATGTAAAGTTAAACAAATTTGGACAATCGTTTTTACCGTATGTTGAGAAAGGGCTAACTGAAATTGAAAAGGGGGAGAGAAACCTTCAAAAATTGATAAGTACAACCTCTGGTGTAATCGACCTTGCTTTTATTTATTCATTGGGAACCAATTTTGTACCGTCATTGATTCAACAGTTTGTAAATGAAAACTCTAATGCGGAAATTGCTTTTTCCTGTTATCAGGGGACAACACAAATGGTCATTAAAGGTCTCAAGGAAGAAAATTATGATATTGCGTTTTGTACTAACATTGAAAATGAACCAGATATTGAATTGCTACCGCTTGCCAAACAAGAGATCGTGTTAATCACTAATAAGAATCATCCACTGACAGAACGCGAATTTGTTGAATTAAAAGATATCGCAGGTTACAAGCTTGTCTGCTTTAATAAAAATAGTGGCCTGCGACCGATTTTAGATAAATTGTTTGCAGGAGCAGGGATTGTCCCTGAAATTTCTTGTGAGGTAGCAGAAGATAATGCATTGATAGGTTTAGTCGAAGCAAATCAAGGTATTGGGATTCTTCCGCTTGTTTCCACATTGAACTATTTTGATATAAAAATCCTTCCTACTAAAGAGCCTATTTATCAGCAGTATATTTACATGGCAGTTAGAAAAAACAGATATTTGCCTCCAATTGTTCAACAGTTTCGAGACTTTATCATAGAAAATAATAATCAGCAAATTTGATTGAAATAGTAATTAAAAGAGAGCTAATTATAACAAAGGTAAACTGTTATAATTAGCTCTCCCTGTTTCATTAGTAATAAATACACTTTGTTTTGATAAATTATAGGCAAAACCTATAAGTAAATAATAATTACCAATTGGATTATTGATTGCAACGTATAATAAAATGATTTCAAAAGGCAGTAAGTTCATATTTAATTAAGTTTTTCAAATGATCAAATTGTAATCGTTTTCATAGGTATTGGTTATGAAGAAGTTAGATTAATCTAAATTAGGTATTAAAAATAAGGATAATATAAGGAAGTTATTTTATGGCAGATCAAGGACGAATTGATGGAAGAACTCAATTAATAGGATTAATTGCAACCCCCATTGGACACTCTTTATCACCGGTGATCATAATACATCATTTCGTAAACTAGGTCTTAACTACGTTTATATGGCTTTTGAAGTGGCGAATCAACAAATAGAAGATGTATTGGCAGGATTCCGTGCACTAAACATGCGTGGTTTTAACGTGTCTAAGCCTAACAAAATGAAAATTTTACCTTACTTAGATGAGGTAACACCAGCTGCAAGATTTGTTGGTGCGGTAAACACCGTCGTGAATGAAAATGGAAAATTAATTGGCTATAACACAGATGGTATAGGGTATGTACGTGGATTAAAGGAAAGTGGTGTAGGCATTCAAGGAAAGAAAATGGCACTTATGGGCGCGGGAGGTGCTGGCTCCGCTGTAGCGATTCAATGTGCTATTGACGGTGCATCTGAAATTCACATTTTCAACCGGGAGGATGAATCATATCTACGGGCTTTAAAAAATGCGGACATTATTAACAATGAAATCGATGGTAATTGTAAGGCAACGGTTCATCATATCGAAGATACAGAACTTCTTAGATCGTCTATTGGAAGCAGTGATATTTTAACAAATGCAACCGGGGTTGGGGCGAATCCTCTTGAAGGACAGAGTATAATCCTAGACTCATCATGGCTTCGTCCAGAGTTAATCGTTTCAGACGTTATATATAATCCCCGAAAAATGAAATTGCCTGAAATGGCTGAATCTGTTGGCTGTAAAGCAATCAATGGATTGGGCATGTGAATAAATGCCCGTTGATTATGTAAAGGAACAAATGTTTCAAAAAATAGAAAGGAAGTGACTATCTTGGAAAAGCCAAAGAAAAAGGGGAATTTAGTGACAGTACTTAGTGCTGAAGAGGCTGTAAAGTATATCCCAAATGAAGCAATAGTTGCTATCTGTGGAGCTGGTGGGGGTCTATTAGAGCCTACTAAGCTTATAGAAGCATTGTCAAAAAGATATGAAGAAACACACTTGCCAAAGGATTTAACGTTTATCCATACAACAGGATTAGGCGACCGGGCGGACAGAGGAATGTCACCACTTGCCAAAAAGGGACTAGTACGAAAAATAGTTGGAGGACATTGGGGACAATCCCCTAGACTCTGTGAAATGGCTGAAAATAATGAAATCGAAGCATATAATTTCCCGCAAGGCGTACTTTGTCAATTATTTAGAGCTGCTGCAGCTGGACATCCTGGAATATTAACTCATGTTGGCTTAGGTTCATTTATTGACCCACGGCAAAAGGGTGGAAAACTAAATGATTGTACCAAAGAAGATCTTATTAAATTAATGGAAATTAATGGTGAAGAGTGGCTGTTCTATCCAGCGATTCGACCTGATGTTGCCATTATCCGCGGAACAACTGCAGATCGTGAAGGATATATCAGTATGGAAGATGAAATTGCGTATCTGGATACTTTAGCGATGGCCCAGGCTGTCCATAACAATGGAGGGCTTGTTATTGCACAAGTAAAAAGGGTAGTAAAGTCAAATACTCTTCATCCAAAATCGATAAAAATTCCAGGCTACAACGTCGATATTGTCGTTGTTGATGAAGAACAATCACAGCTGTACACGGGTGGAGTTAATCGTTTTATGTCGGGAGATTATATCGCGGAAACAAGTGAAGTTACCCGGCTTCCGCTTAATCATCGAAAAATGATCGCTCGGCGTGCATTGTTTGAAGTTAAACCAGGAAATGTGGGAAACGTTGGTGTTGGAATTGCCGATGGAATTGGAAGTGTAGCTCGTGAAGAAGGTGTTGATGAACAATTTACCTTAACGGTGGAAACTGGACCAATCGGCGGTGTCACCGCACAAGGCATTTTCTTTGGAGCAAGCATCAATACCCATGCATTGTTAGATATGCCTTCACAGTTTGACTTTTATGATGGCGGTGGTCTTGACGTCTGCTTCTTAAGCTTTGCAGAACTGGACCAAGCAGGAAATGTCAATGTGCATAAATTTAATGGGAAAATCATGGGAACAGGCGGGTTTATAGATATTTGTCAAAATACAAAAAAGATTGTTTTTTGTGGAACACTGACAGCCGGCGGCCTTAAAACGAAGATTGAAAAAGGTAAGCTGCAAATTGAACAAGAAGGCCGATTTAAGAAACTTCTTCCTCAACTTGAAGAGCTTACTTTTAATGGAAGGGATGCATTAAAAAGAGGGCAAGAAGTTCTCTATATCACCGAAAGAGCCGTTTTCCGCTTAACAACAGACGGACTGGAATTATGTGAAGTCGCACCTGGAATTGATATAGAAACTCAAATCATTGAGAAAATGTCATTTAGACCTCAAATTTCTGCTGACTTAAAAGAAATGCATAGCAGATTATTTTTTGCAGATGATATGGGAATTAAAAGTGATTGGGATAAAATGGAATTATAAGAGATTTGTTCATACTATATTAAATCATTGCTAGGAGGAAGATTATGAGTAAGAAAGTTCCTTTTGAAGTAGGAGATACGGTTTCTTATACCAAGACAATTAGTGAATCAGATGTTTATTTGTTTGCTGGGATTACCGGGGATTTTAGTCAAATGCATATGAATGAAGAATTTATGAAAACAACGCCATATAAAACACGGATTGTACATGGGGTATTAACTTTTGCACTTGGAAGTACGGCATCAACATTAATTCAAACCCAAGCGAGATCAGAAATGCCAAGTGTGTCCTATGGCTACGATCGTTTACGTTTTACAAGACCAGTATATTTTGGCGATACAGTTACAGCTGTATATACGATTACTGAAGTTAATCAAGAATCATTGAAGTCATATGCCAAGGTTGAAATTTACAATCAAAATAAAGAATTGTGCGTGGTGGCACAGCATATATTAAAGTTTTTTGAAAATTAAACAATGCAAAGGAGTGAGATAAATGAAAATCTGTGTACTTGGCGCAGGTGCTTTAGGAAGTTCCATTGGTGGCACTCTGGCGGAGGGAGGGCAAGATGTTTATTTAATAAATCAACGGGCTGATCATGTGAATGCAATCAATACAAAGGGGCTGATTCTTAGGGATGGAACGAATGATAGGGCTGTTAGGGTAAATGCCCAAACAAACTGTGAGGGAATTGGAGCAGTGGATCTTGTAATAGTATTGGTGAAGTCTTTTCATACAAGAAATGCGATTGAAAATGCTTCATCCATTATTGGGGAAGATACACTGGTCATGTCATTGCAAAATGGTCTTGGAAATGAGGAAACTATTGCCGAGGTTATCGGCAACGATCGTGTTATCGGTGGAAAAACTTATGTTGGCGGCGTATTACTTGGACCAGGACATGTGATTGCCGGAACAAAGGGAAAGATTACTTTTATTGGTGAGATGAATGGCGAAAAAACAAAAAGGATTCAGAGAGTCGCAGATATATTGACAAAATGTGGGTTATTAACAGAGGTTAGTAGTAATACCACAGGAATGATTTGGGACAAACTTTTAATTAATGTGGCAACGGGGGCTTTATGTGGTATTACGAAATTACCATATGGAGATTTATACCAAATTCCTGAAATTAGAGATTGTGCTTTTGAAGCTATTTTAGAGGGTATAAATGTTGCTAAAGCAAACGGCATTATTTTATCAACAGAGGACCCCGAAGATATTTGGTTGAAAGCAGCAGCAGGATTACCATATGAATTTAAAACGTCTATGCTGCAAAGTCTTGAAAAAGGTCAAAAAACCGAAATCGATTATATCAATGGAGCAATTGTCCGATGGGGAGAGAAAAGTAATGTCGCAACACCAGTTAATAAAGCTTTGGTTGCGAACGTAAAAGGGATTGAAACTTGGATGGAAAAATACATAAATTCTTGATAAGGAAGGATGACTGAAATTTGGCCTATCAGAAAAAAGCATATCTTGAACATTCAGCTATTCGTGTAAAGGATATTGAATGGTACATTCGTTTTTTTAAAGAGGCATTAAATATGCCGATTCGTAAAATAGATGGGGGAAAAGATAACCCTAGACAAATATGGACTATTGGTGGAGTTCAACTGATCGCAGACCCTAACTTCTCAGGTGTCGAAGGAAGACTGGCGCATTTAGGAATCATGGTGGAAGATTTAGAGGCTGCTATGGAAGAAGTTTATAAATGGAATGTTATCGAATTACCTAAAGGACATAATTGGGTGGTGCTTCCGGATGGTTTAAATCTGGAACTGATCCAGGCAAAAGAAGGTTCCGTTGAAGAAGCATTAACTGTATATCCATGGATGGAAGACTAACTATTTTAAATAGCATTGGAGTGATTATGATGGGGAAAGTACTGATGTTGCATGGGATAAACCATAATATGTTTGGAAAAAGAAATCCTAAAATCTATGGATCTATTACTCTTGATGAAATTAATGAGAGTATGTTTCAACTAGCTAAAGAGCTGAGACTTGAATTAGAGGTTTTTCAAACAAATTCAGAAGGTGAAATGATTGATCGAATTCATCAAGGGTATTTTGATAAAGTGAATGCAGTGATCATTAATGCTGGTGCATGGACCCACTATAGTTATGGATTAAGAGACGCTTTGGACATTCTTGAAGTCCCGTTTATTGAGATTCATATGTCTAATATTCATGCCCGAGATGAATTTAGACATCATTCTGTATTTGCGGAAATTGCCCAGGGACAAATTTGCGGTTTTGGCTTTGACAGCTATCTTTTAGCGTTAAGAGCTGCAAAAACCTTAATGGATAAAAAAAAATAGAAAAGGAGAACTTAGTACTTCTATTTAGAAGCAAACAAGAAATGGGCAAGTCTAATCTCAAATAGTATGAAGAAGTTAATCATCTATCTGGTTCTGGTGTAAAAAATTCAATTTACTTTCAAGCACTTTGAATTTTTCACACCAGAGCCATATTTACTTTTATGTTTTCCAAATCTATGCTGCTATATCATCTATTACAAGTAAATGATAAAGTATCTTGTTAAAAGTAAAGGTTAAACCTTTACTTTTTTTATGGGCAAATATGGAGATTTTCTATTGTGTATATTATAATACAACCTTTTAATCTCTCCGTGCGTTGGCGCAACTAAAAAAGGATCTCCATGACTTCTAAATCGTTTATAATGCTTCGAACAATAACCTAAACTCTTGTGTTTACCATTGCACCCTTCAACCTGACAAACGCTTTTTGTTTGGCTTTTCGGAAAATAAAGTGAATCCCAGTATTCGGTAGTACTTAGAGTTTCGCGTGCTTTTGTAAAATATGCATACTTCATATCACTATAAATATTAATTTTACTTACGCCTAGTTGAATCGATTCACCAGTTGAATTCCTTCCGTTACGTAAACTTCCACAATTGGTATAAAAAACCACATTAAATCTGCTCGTTTAAAGGTCCAGGCTGCTTTTCATATTCTAGCCCGCTTGTGAACTGGGTCACTACATGTGTAAGTTCGTGCCCAATCACATCTAGTGAGTTTGTAAAACCCAACAAAAATAGTTCGCTGATTAATATATGATATTAATGATCACTGGTCATGACTCATGCCTCATAAATTAGATCTCTGTGAACTGATATTCTGCCTTTTGCTCATAATATTCCTTTAAAGGGACACTCTATAATCAGAATAAACTTCTATAGATTGGAGGCTGTCAGAATGAAGGTTTTATCAATGATCCAGCCGTGGGCAAGCCTTTTTGTCCTTAGAGAGGCAACATATGAAACAAGGTCATGGAGAACGAATTATCGGGGGCCACTTGCCATTCACACAAGTAAAAAAATAGATAAAGACGCCTCTAACCATATAGCCATAAAGTCGTTGCTTAGTAAGCACGGATACACACCAGAGAATCTTCCAACTGGCCAGATCATTGCTGTATGCAAACTTGTAGATTGTTTGAAGGTAACTGAAAACAATGAGACATGGGCGATTCTGGAGGATGGTCGAATCGTATCAGGGAATGACTATTTTATGGGGAACTTTATAGTGGGAGGTTATGCTTGGGTAGTTGAGGATATGCAGATGCTGGATGAATTTATTCCAGCAAAGGGAAAGCTAGGATTATGGGAGCATGTTTTAATTTTATAGGAGCTGATACATTGCACACGATGCCCTGAATCAGCTCCTTCAGGAACCCACTTTTCACGCATAAAATCTTCTACCTTCTTTATTTTTTCAGACATCTATATATTGTGATTCGTGAATTAATAGAAAATAATAAAGTTCGAAAAAGTTCATATTTGTCGTCATTAAGTATAAATGACAAAATATTAATAATATATAAAATACTTTAATATTTACATAACAGATTATGATAAATATTAAAGTTATTTTATAAAATTATAGTCGGATACAAGATTTATTTTTGAAGATATATGTATATGAATCTACAAATCTGGCCAGACTAATAACGTATTCCCCAATTCCAATAAATTTTGAAAACCCTTGTCTATATAGACAAGGGTTTCTTTTTTTATATATAAATATTTCTTAAGGTGCAAATCCTTGAAAACTAACAGCAATATAGATACTAAATGAAATAGTACATAAACTGATAAAATGCAATGTTAAAAAAGGAACGTTCTGTTTGCCTTTGGCAAAGAACAAGTGGTTCTTTCTTTTTTTAGCTGCTGCTTATATAACGAAACAAAAAGCAGTAGAAAAGAAATGAGTACAAACAGCGTAAGATTTAAACAATAAAAAAGAGCAAACCTTTTGGATGTGCTCTTTTTTTATGTTCTCTTAATTAAATATTGAGTGTAATCAAACATATATCATATACAAAAATTAGTTTACACAATGGATTTTACCGTAAGCACTGAAGGCAATAAAAGCAATGACCATCTTTTGAAATAAATGGGTATGATATATAATAAATCTTTACTCAAAATATTTTGAAGGGAAATGTAATATGATAATTTCTAAGCCACGTAAAAAACATAAAGTGAAGCATCTGGAACCTGCAAGTATTTTGTTCGTCGGGTTTTTAGGATTAATATTACTCGGCACCTGCTTATTAATGATTCCTGCTGCCACGAGTGATAGACATCATTTAAGCTTTATTGATGCTCTCTTTGAAGCCACTTCTGCTGTATGTGTAACCGGACTAGCTGTTGTAGATACGGGGACTACATTTACTTTATTTGGACAGCTCATTTTGCTTGTGCTCATCCAAGTTGGTGGCTGGGGATTCATGACTATTGGTATACTCATGTTTATTGTGCTAGGTAAAAAAATCGGATTACAACAAAGGCTAATACTTAAGGAATCTCTAAATGCTTTTTCGCTACAAGGCGTTATTGCATTAGTCCAACGTGTTGTGCTAATTACATTGGCTGTGGAAGGGATTGGAGCCCTTATCCTAGCTATTCGTTGGTCGCAAGAAATGAGCTGGGGAAGAGCAATCTATTATGGCATATTCCATTCTGTCTCTGCTTTTAACAATGCAGGATTTGGTTTGGAACCAGATAATTTAAGTAAATGGGTAGGAGATCCAACCGTAAATATTATGATTACGTCACTTTTCATAATAGGAGGGACTGGATTTTTTGTCATTGCAGATATTTTTCGAAAACGAAACATAAGGAAGTTTTCTCTTCACACTAAAATTGTATTAGTTTCAACTATCCTCTTAAATGTCGTAAGCACACTGATTATTTTTGCTTTAGAATATCATAATCCTCATACTTTAGGTGAATTGAGCATGGGCGATAAATGGTGGGCAGCATACTTTCAGGGAGTAGTTCCTCGTACTGCTGGTTTTAATACCGTGGATATTGGGGCGCTCACATTACCTTCAAAAGTGTATATGATGGGGCTTATGTTTATTGGAGCAGCGCCAGGTTCGACAGGTGGTGGAATCAAAATAACGACGTTTGTCTTAATATTGTTTGCTTTATGGTCAGTATTGACAAATAAAGAAGAGATTAATGTTTTTCGACGACGAATTCCTAAATCACTTGTTTATAGAGCTTTTTCTATTGCTACTTCTGGAATTATTTTTGTTTCTATTATTTTCTTTCTACTTACAATTACAGAAAAAGGTGTAGATATGTCTACTCTTTTGTTTGAAACGTTTTCTGCTTCTGGAACAGTTGGATTAAGTGCTAACTTTACAGGCGACTTAAGTCCTATCGGCCGAATTCTCATTACGGTTATGATGTTTATTGGTAGAGTAGGTCCTCTTACTATTGGGTTCGTACTTGCAATTCGCTCAAATAAGCAAGCTAAAATTCGGTATGCAGAAGAAAAGATTCTTATTGGTTAAAAATCTATTTTAAATATATGCTTTGGTCAACCTATTCATAATTATTGGAAATCTTAAAAAGCAGCCCCATTCTTTAGGGCTGCTTTTAACTAAGCATTTTTGGAAGATACGTCAGCATATTGTTGAGGTTATTTATTTACATTAAACCAGCCTTTTTGTTTAAACCAGAGAATCATGCCAATTGTCATTAAAGCCATAATTCCTAAAACAATATAATACCCGTAGTGCCAGTGAAGTTCTGGCATATGATCAAAGTTCATCCCATATAACCCTACGACAAATGTAAGGGGGATGAAAATAGAGGAAATAATCGTTAATGTCATCATAATGGAGTTCATCCGATTAGCGTTAATTGAAAGGTAATTATCTCTCATATCTGATGTCATATCTCGATTGGCTTCTACCATACTTGTTAATTTTATCAAGTGGTCATAGATGTCGTTGAAATAGGCTTTTTGCTCTGCAGGTATATGTAAACGTTCAGAATTAATAATGCGATATAGCAAGTCACGCATAGGAAGAATGGTTTTTCTGAGCTTTAATAAATCACTTCGGATATCAAAAACATCATTCATCAGTAAAGCAATTGATTTTTTGGCATCTCTGCTTTCAATTTCATTTAATTTATCCTCAATTTCATACACAATGGGGAAGTAATCATCCACTAATTGGTCTAGAACCGCATAAGCAATATAGGACACTCCTTTATTAAATCCACTAGGATGCTGTAAAAGGCGTTGTCGTACTGTTTCAATACTGATTACCGGTTTAAAGTGAAAGGTCACTAAATAGTTTTCTCCAATAAATAAGTCTACTTCTTCAACATCTAACGTGTTGTTATTTAAATAATGAAGAACTAAAAAGCTGTAACCCTCATAATAATCAAGTTTAGGGCGTTGTAATAAGTGAAGACAATCTTCAATAGCTAAAGGGTGAAAGTGGAAAAACGTCTCTAACACTTTTGCTTCTTCCTCAGATGGAGAGGCAAGGTCTACCCAAAACCACTTAATTGAAGGATCAGACAAGTGATCAAGGGGTATATCTTCTTTGATGTGTAGGTCTTGTGTAATAGCTATTGTTCGAATCATGCTGCTCCTCCTCCATGTGAGTAATAATTCTATACATTATAGTATGTTACATAAAATAAACGATTAATCCAATTGCTAACAAGGCAATGAAATCTCTCTGATATTTTCTTCTCTTTTCTTCACTTGTATCCTTCTTCGTATGCCTCTATTGATGTGGATTACTCACTTCCTATAATTCGACTTACATTTGATTGGTACATTGCATACTCTGTTAGAAACGAAAGTTTTACTGTAATAGATGAGTATGAAATGTATAAAGGAAGCGCTTTTGCAGTTTATTCAAAGTCTAGATATCTAGATTTTATTGAAGTTGGTACCATAGCTGATGATATACATCCTGGCCCGTTTAAACACTATGGAATACATGCTTTAAATCATATAATTGATGTGGTTTCAACTGAACCTCCAAGTATTTCAGTAATACAAAGAGATCGCGAACAAGAGTAAAAAAATGAGGTTAATATGTGCACATTAACTATATTAAGGGGAGGAAGTAACGCTTAAGGGATCAAGAGGTGTTATAAGACGAGGATAGCTTTGCTATAACATTTTGGAATATTTAAGATATTTAGACGCAATTTCGAGGAAAGAAATACAAACCACTTACTATTAATTGAAGAAGCCTATAAACATAAGAGGTAAAAACAATGAAATTTTATGAGGCGTTAACCTATGTAAATGAGAACTTTTATAAACCCAATCACTTCGCTATAAAAGCTATTCGAGAAGAAACTCAAAATTCAGATTATGGCGCTGGTATCTTTCAGTTAAATTCAAAATCCGTACGATTTAGGGTGGCGAAAACTACACCTAATAAGGTAGGGCAGTTTGTATCCTTTTTGGAAAAAGATGCGGCTCATAAAAACCAAGCCTTTTCGTATGGAAAAGCTACCGATCTATTAGTTATTAATACCTTTACTAGTACAAATAGATTTGGACAATTCATTTTTCCAAAAGAAGTTCTTTTAAAACAAAAAATTCTTAAAACGGCTACCACAAAAGGCAAGATGGCAATTAGAGTGTACCCGATATGGGATAAACCAACTAGCAAACAAGCTTTGGAAACACAAAAATGGCAATTAGAATATTTTGTTGAGACAAATGATGCGAACAATTTGCCCCGCCAAAAATTATTAAAGCTATACACCTAGAGTGGCAAGGGTTGAAGCCTTACACACAAATAAACAAGTCTAACTTACGTACTATAAGAGAGACCAATCTATAACAGAGACAGGATTTATTCAGTTTGTTGATTCCTTAGGTGAGCTATTTGTTTTTATTGATGACGTGTTTGATTTAAAGAACAAAATGAGATTAAGTGAGCTAATTGATGTTCAATTCGTATAAAGTTAAAGTATAAAGAATGATTGTAATGTAAGAAATGTTTTTTTGAAAGAGGGATTGTATGGAACAGATAGGTTATGTATCTTTATGGATTGGTAAGTTTTCCACTAGCGAAGAGCTAGAAAAATATCTGTTGGTTGCTTATACGGAAGATGGAGATGCTATACCCTCACAATTTGAAAAGGACTTTAAAGTTGATTACTTTGACGAAGATTTTAGCGAAGCTCATTATGCAAATCAGGACATGCGTAAGCTTTCACACCTATTGGAAGGCTGTTCATATGATGATGTAGTAATTCCTAACTTTGTTGAAAAATATCGAGAATATTTGCCTGATGGTTTCAACAGTATGATTTTAATTTATGATTTTCAGCACAATAAAAAGAGTGATAACGAAATTAATGGTGTTAAATATTTAGGAAGTATTAGGTATGAATAGTAGGTGTGAATAGTTATGAACAAGGTGGTATTCATGTCCATTTTGCTTTACATATAAAAACAGAAAACTTTGATTCTGCCATTAGAGTATTAAACGATGCTAGTATCGACCATAAGGTTATAGAAGAGGTTAATATTAATATGCAAAAAGCGAAGCGGTTGTATTTTAAGGATAATGAAGATAACGCTGTAGAATTCTACATGTTGGATATGAGGGAAGATTAATAAAGAGCGAATCAAACATTGATTTGCTCTTTATTATAAATGGCTGCTAAGAATACGCTTTACGTAAAACGAAAAAATCTTTCACTGTACCTATATAAAAAACAATGATAGCCAAGAAATCACAAAGAAGGTTACAGAAAAAACTATAACCTCAATATTAAACTTCTACTCTTCTAAAAGTGTCCCCAAGGAAGTTATTCAATTCAATAAACTGTTTTTCGATAGGGGTAAATTCATAATTTAGCCGGGAAATGAGATAAAAGTCAGTGTACCGATAAGGTGGTGGAACTTCTAAAAAATTATGGATATTATAACGGTTTGCGATACGCTTAGATATTAAGGAAATTCCCATGCCCATTAACGCAAATTTTACTAATGTTTCTGGATCGCTAACTTCGATCATGTCACCTTGTTCAATATGTAAGCTGGCGTAAATAGTATCTAATATTGTCATGTACAAACACTTATCTGAAAGTACCAGTATATTCTTTTGTCTTACATAGTCATCGAATGTCGTGTGTTGATCAATATCGCGACCAATGACAACCATTTCTTCTACGCCTACTTTTTTATATTTTATCTTTTGGTTGTTTAATGATCCAATTGTATAAGCTACATCGATTTGTCCAAGTAGAATTTGATTTTCAATATATTCGGTTGAACCCGTTTTTAATGTTACTGCTAGATCTGGATAGGTGTTGTAAAGTTTGTTTAAAGCGCTTGAGAATTGAGTGCCCCCAACTGATATCATGGTGCCAATGCGGAGTTTTTCATCTTGTTTCTTCATCTTATTTTCAGTTTCTTCCCAAAGAAGCAATATTTTTTTAAATTGGTGGTACAATTTTTCTCCTTGCTTGGTTAATTTAACGCCCTTTGAGTTTCTAATAAATAGTTCTTGATTATAATAGCTTTCTATTTTCTTTATTTTGGCAGTCATATTAGATTGAAGATGGTTCAATTTTATTGCAGCCGCAGATATATTTTTTAATTCGGCCACTGAAACAAAAGCTTTCATATTTTCAATATCCATTCATATTCACCCTCCATCAAAAAAAGTGATATAGCTATCATATTTTAATATTTAAAATGGTGATTCATTTTAATTATACTTGATTAAAAGGTAATGTTTTCTACAAAATGTTGGAGGAATGTCTAATGAAGGAGAAATTAATAAAAGTAGGAATTATAGGGGGATCTTTAAATAATCAATGGGCGAGCAAAACACATATTCCAGTACTGAAAGAAAGCCCTTTTTATCGAATAACCGCAATTGGAACATCAAAAGCAGAAACCGCCAAGGAAAGTGCGAG
Source organism: Priestia sp. AB (assembly GCF_028369225.1). NCBI lineage: Bacteria > Bacillati > Bacillota > Bacilli > Caryophanales > Bacillaceae > Priestia > Priestia sp. AB. Next base: position 514,482 of record NZ_JAQMYN010000004.1, on the reverse strand, counting down.
AGTACTTAATGCTTCCCATAGCTTTACAGATTATAAGGGACTAGCGCAATCTAAAGATGTTGATTTAGTAGTAGTTAGTGTAAAAGTTCCGTTTCATTACGAAGCTTCAATTGCAGCAATAGAGGAAAAGAAACATATTTATTGCGAGTGGCCTTTAGGTGTAGATACTAAGCAAGCAATTAAACTGGCAAAGTTAGCGGATAAGGTGGACATTCACCATGCGATTGGGTTACAAGCAAGACAATCTCCCGAGGTGAATTATGTAAAGCAGGCTATTAACCAAGGGGAAATTGGAAGAATTATCTCCTGTACCATGCAGGTAGCGACACAAGGAAAGGGTGGAATAACAGATGAAGCAAACAGCTATATCTTAAAAAAAGAAAATGGAGCCAACCTTCTTACAATCAATGGTGGACACTCGCTTGATGTTCTGTGCTACATCTTAGGTGACTTTAAAGAGTTATCCTCGATAATGAATACGCATTATACAGAAGCTCTCATACAAGGAGCAGAAGTTACGGTGTCAAAGGATACAGCGGACCAAATCTTAATACAGGGAACACTCAACGGTAACATTTCAGCTGCTGTTCATATTCAAGGCGGAGTTTATCCTGCTTTTCAATTAGAGATTAGAGGAGAAAAAGGTGTTTTTCGCTTAACCCAGAATTCTTCATCCGGTCACGTACAATTTGGTAATCTCAAAGTAGAGAAGGTTAAGTATCCTACTTATTTATTAAGTACTGAAAGTGTGTATGTTGAAGAGATAAACGTATCTTCGGTAAAAGATAATCATCCAAAAGATTACGTTGAAAAGGCTTATAAGGTGTTGGCAAAAGATATATTTGAACATAAAAGTCAAATTCCAAACTTCCACGATGCTGTTAAACTTCATCAATTATTAGATGCGGTTCGAACATCTGCAGAGACTGGTGAAAGGGTAACGCTTGATAAATAAACGAAAGCCTCTTTCTTATAAAGTTAAAATATTTATGATTTTAATAACTATCAAGTCAGTTGAAGAAGGGCATTTCCTACATTTGAAGAATAGTAACACCATTAAATGAATTGAAGGTTGACTGTATGATTGCGAGAGAGACAGATTAAAAAATTGAATAGGAGTGTTCCTTGATGACAAATAGTAAAATGCATCCTAAGGTCGATGAGTTTTTAAGTAAAGCTAAAAAGTGGAAAGAAGAATATGAGACGTTGAGAAAGATTGTTCTTGACTGTGAGTTGACCGAAGATTATAAATGGATGAACCCTTGTTACACGTTTGAGAAAAAAAACATTGTTTTAATACATGGATTCAAAGAATACTGTGCGCTACTGTTTCCTAAAGGTGCTCTGTTACAAGATTCTCATAGTATTCTAATCCAACAAACGGAGAATGTACAAGGAGCGCGGCAAATTCGCTTTACCAATGTGCAAGAAATAGTTGAAAAGGAAGCTGTCTTAAAAGCTTATATTTATGAAGCTATTGAGGTGGAAAAAGCCGGATTAAAAGTCAAAGTCAAAAAGCCTGAAGAACTCATTATTCCTGAAGAGCTACAGCATAAATTTGATGAAATACCTGCTCTAAAAGATGCTTTTACTACATTGACTCCAGGACGGCAAAGAGCATATATTCTTTATTTTTCTGCGGCCAAACAATCTAAGACTCGAGCATCAAGAGTTGAAAAATGCATTCCGAACATTCTTAATGGAAAAGGATTAAATGATTAGTACATTTTATTTAAAACATGGCTAATATAAATTGTTAATGTATTTGAGTTAAAAATGAAATAAGGTTAAGTGAACTGACTGATGTTCCATTTGTATAAAAGTAGAGTAAATTAAAAAAATTATTTGAGGAGAAAATGCTATGGAAGTTTTTGCAGAATATTTAGCGCGTATAGATAGCCCTGACCACCGTGACCGAACAGAGGAAGTTTTGGCTTGGATTGCTAATACTTTCCCGAATTTGGAACCACAAATCAAATGGAATACGCCAATGTTTACTGATCATGGCACATTTATCGTCGGCTGTTCCCCAGCGAAACATCATTTGAGCGTTTCACCTGAAGAAACAGGGATTGCGTACTTTAATCATGACATTGCCCAGGCTGGATACAGTGCTACCAAAGGCCTATTTCGAATTCTATGGACTGAGCCAGTAAACTATGAATTACTTAAAAAAATAATCGAGTTTAATATTTTGGATAAGAAAGACTGTTCAACTTTTTGGCGAAAATAAAGAGCAGATTATGAAAGGTGAACTGATCCCCAAGCAGCTTAGGAATTACAGGATAAATTGGAAGCTGAACTAAAAAGAAAAGATGATCCAGTTTACGAATGGAGAAGAAGGAGGGTACAGAACGATGGATTTTGAAATGGTTATGAAAGAACTTGAAGCGCTTGGTACGGAACGAATTAAAAAGACTTACATAAACAATGGTGCACACGATCCGCTTTTTGGAGTGGCAACAGGAAAAATGAAGCCTATTGCAAAGAAAATCAAGAAAAACCAGGCTTTAGCTGAGCAGCTTTACGCTTCTGGCAATTACGATGCTATGTATTTTGCTGGTATCATTGCAGACCCAACAGAGATGACTGCGGAGGATTTTGAGCGTTGGATTGATAAAGCGTATTTTTACATGCTATCCGATTATGTAGTTGCAGTAACTTTGTCAGAAACCGATTTTGCGCAAGCTGTTGCTGATAAATGGGTGGCAAGTGGTGAAGAACTTAAAATGTCGGCAGGTTGGAGTTGTTACTGCTGGCTTTTGGGTAATCGTCCTGACGATGAATTTAGCAAAAGCAAGATTGCCGATATGCTTAATCAAGTGGAAAACACGATTCACGATTCTCCAGATCGAACCAAATCGGCTATGAATAATTTTATCTATACAGTCGGTATTTCATATTTGCCACTTCATGAAAAGGCGCTTGAAACGGCAAAGGCAGTAGGTCCAGTCGAAGTTAAGAAGGATAAGAAAAAAAGCAGTATTCTTCTTGCTTCCAAAAACATTCGAAAGGATATAGATAGAGGACGGCTTGGTTTCAAACGCAAACATGTAAGGTGTTAGCATGATTTGTAATGGAGATACACTATCTGAAACGAGACTCATACGTATTTAATGGTAATGAGCTTACTATACGTAGCATGTGTTGTACCTTCATAAACCATCCGTTGGAGAAGTGGCAGGGGATAAAAGCTAAAAAATTCTTGAGAAAAGGAGAGATTAAAAATGAAAACCCAAAAGGGAAATCTAAGAATCTGTCATAAAGGACACAAATATTATAAAAGCAGTAACTGTCCGGCCTGCCCAACCTGTGAGCAAGAACGCAAACCTGACAATGGATTTCTCTCCATGCTATCAGCACCAGCAAGACGAGCATTGGAAAACAACGGGGTAACTACTTTGCAGCAGGTATCAACATTTAGTGAAAAAGAGATATTACAATTTCATGGTATGGGGCCGGCTTCTTTACCTAAACTTAGAACAGCTTTGCAGGCCAATGGATTAGCCTTTAAAAATTAAACAGATAGTTAAAGCAAGAAATAGATCTGGATAAAGTGTACGAATACGCTGAATTTCTGGATATGGAAGGATGTTAAGAGATAAGTAGTGGGAAAAAGAAGGGTTGGAGATTTAAGTTGAATAACAAATTAGATAAAGCACTAGCGTTACGAAAGAATGGAAATCACACAGAATCTAACGAATTGCTAAGTGAATTAGTTAAGGAATTTCCAGACGATGCTTTATATAATTATCAATGTGCGTGGAGCTTCGACATATTAGGAGAAGAAGAAAAGGCAGTACCCTTTTACGAAAATGCCATAAAGATAGGATTACCTTCTAAGGATATGGAAGGGGCAATATTGGGATTGGGCAGCACATATAGAGCCTTGGGGGAATATGAAAAGTCAAAAGAGACATTTTTAAAAGGAATGGAATTGTTCCCAGATAATCATGTAATTAAAGTGTTTTATTCCATGACCTTATACAATTTAAAAGAACATAGCAAAGCGATGGAACTGATACTGAAATGCTTACTAAATACGACAAATGATAATGAAATACTAAGTTATAAAAAAGCCTTACATTTCTACTCAGATAAACTGGATCAGACTTGGAAGTAGCTTATAAAAATCCACTGAATATAGGTTCTGTTCCTGAAACGAGAAGAGGACTTTTTTTGAAACAATACTGGCAGACTTCCTTTGATAAAATGACTTTTAAAATGATAGATTGTGAAGAAATACATTTAAACTATAGGGGGCGTTTGTTTAACAAGAAAGCCCTTACATATTATATATGTCTAATATGTAAGGAGCCTTATAAGAATCACATTTAAAATAGGAGATCTTTTCTTTTAATCTTGCGGTTTTTGTTTTGTTGAAGCACTTATGTTTGTACCACTCTATCTTTACTAAACTCTTCTTCAATTAGCTTATCCATTAGAAAATGATAAAAAACGTGATAATTCGTTTTAGTTAGTTTGTCCAGTTCCTGGTGAGTGATGATATTATGTTGGATGAGTAAACCTATAGCAGCTGATATACAATTTACTTTTAAATCTTCTTCCCCTAACATATAAATCACCTTCCCTTATTTACTAAGTAACCCATTCTATATAATAGGCATACTTAAGACACGGACTGATATAAGCTCTTTTCTCAAATTATGAATCTCGTGCTGATAGAAAATAATGATAAAATGTTCTCAACACTTTTTGATGCATACTGTTATCTTTATATACTGCGCTTTCTTTTCCTGCAAAAAAAACAAAACGATTTAAATTTTCCCTTATTTTGGAATGTTGTATTTGTTTTTAACAGTTAGAGAAGCTTCTAAACGCTCAGTATGTATCTGAATGTCAACACCAAGAACTTATGAACGCCATCCGAGGAAAGTGAATAATGGAATTTATTTTAATTGGTTCTTATTATTTAGCTTATGTAAATGCGAAATAAATGTGGTTTTCCTGTAAGTGAAAAAGAGGATTTTAACCATGCTATATAAACCTCCCTGTAGGTAATTATTAAATTATATAGGGGAATTTACATTTCAATAAAATACTGTTATTACAAGTTAGTGAGGTAGAAGTATGGAAGAAAACAATATTAAAAATTTAAAATCCGAAATTATAAAAAAGCACGAGATATTATTTGCAAAGAGACTAGAACTTGAGAGTGAAGCAAGCCGTTTGATGTTAGAAATTAATTTATTAGACGCACAGAATACTCTTGATAAAGTAAGTCAGTTAAACCAACAGATAGATGATATAACCTCTGAAATGGATTATTTGAAACAAGCCCTTGAGGCCATTAATTAAGCTGTATATCAAAGTGTAACTAATTCTATAAGTATAACCACGAGCAAATTAGAAAAAAGTGATTAACATGGCAAAGAAAGAAGGTATTTCTATGAAATCTGTATTATTAATTGGACAATCAAATATGGCAGGCAGAGGGTTTATTGAGGATGTACCGCCGATTTATAATGAGCATATACATATGTTGAGAAACGGTAGGTGGCAAACGATGGCAGAACCACTTAATTTTGATCGTCACATATCTGGTGTTGGGCCGGCAGCCTCTTTTGCTCAAGCTTGGACAGAGGATCATCCAGGCGAGTCCATTGGGGTAATACCATGTGCCGAGGGAGGAAGCTCAATTGATGAGTGGACAATTGACGGACTATTAACAAGACACACGATTTCTGAAGCAAAATTCGCAATGGAAACAAGTGAGTTAGTGGGAATTCTGTGGCATCAAGGAGAAAGCGACAGTTACGGAGAACGTTATAAGACGTATGAAGATAAATTGCTTTCATTATTTAAACACTTGAGAGAAGAATTGAATGCACCAGATATCCCGATTATTATCGGTGAGTTAGGACATTACCTTGGAGATGTCGGATTTGGAAAAAGCGCTGTAGAATATAAACAAATAAACCAGATATTATCTAAAGTTGCCCATACTGAAAAAAATTGTTATTTTGTAACATCAAAAGGCTTAACAGCAAATCCAGATGGCATTCATATTGATGCCGTTTCCCAAAGAAAGTTTGGATTAAGATACTATGAGGCTTTTTCAAAACAAAAGCATGTGTTAGATGTTTTAGACGTTGAGCATGAATGGATTGAAAAGGAAGCAAAGCGTGAGCTAACTAAAAATGAACGTATATTTGTTGAAAGTATGAAGTTTGCCTTGGGACAATTAAGTTTTGAGGAGTTTTCTATTAATGTCTCTATTATTAATGAAAGTTAGTATAGATTTGTTAATTATTAAAACTAAAAAAAAGAGAATCCTTTAAACAGGAACTCCAAAAAGCCGGTATTCAAGACACACAAATTTTTCAAATGCAGCTAGTGGAGAAGTTGCAGACAGAGTGTTAGGTGGGAATACTTCAAATCTGCTACATATATAAATTCAGCGTTTTTTGTTTAATGTTATATTAGGTACAATAAGAAAGACCTTGAAAGATGTATTTCAAGGTCTTTTTTATTGTTGGTTTTCCACTGTCTCTAATTTTTTATAGTGCGCAATTTTTTCTTCAATTCTCTGCGAATTTAACTCTAGTTCCTCTATCTTGCTTAAGACATCTTTATAATGTTCTTCTAACAATTCCTTTCTTGCAGTAATAGTAGAATCTCCTTTCTGTCGCAAATCAGAAAACTGCTTCATTTTAAGTGTGGAAATTCCTGTAACACGTAAACGAATTAAAAACTGAATCCAAGCTAGTATAATCACATTAATGGCAGCATTAGCATATCTAAATCGCCTATGTTTTTGCTGTTTTGATCTCTTATTTCTTTAAGTTTACTGATGTTTTTAATATAAATATTTTGATTAGACAGCTCAATCAATTTTTCTTTACTCCATTTTTGAATGATTTTATTCACGGTAATGCGGGAAGTCCCAACGTAGCGGGCAAAAGATGTTTGATTAAAGGGAAATTCCTCATTTTCTTTTACGAGCTTTACTAAATAATGAGCCATCTGTTGTTCAACGGGGAGATTAAGAAACGTAATAATTTCTGCTAGCAGTCTAAACTTATAGAGAAGAGAATTTGTAAAGAGAATGACTGCTTTCGGTTCCTCCTCGTATATTTTTAACGTTGTTTCATTAGTAAAATAATATAAAACGGATGGAGCTGTGGTTACGGCCGTTGTTAAATAAGGCTCTTTATTAATACCGTTTTCCCCTAATAACATCCCTTCAGGAACATAGTTAACCGTACGTTCTGCTCCCTTCTCAGTTAAGAGAGTAATCTTTACACTGCCTTTATCTAAATAATAAAATCCTTTACCAACTTCTCCTTGATAATAGATTGTGGTGTTTTCTTCTAATTTTATCATCTGTCCATACTTTAAAAAGGGACGCCATATGTATCGAAGGTTTACCATTTAATCACCTTTCTATAAACGTGTATTTTAAGCGTACAGAAACATTTACTGCATCGAGCATTATTCCTTACTTTGATAACGTGACCAAAGCGTTTATTACTGAAAGAGATAGTTTTTTAACAGATCCGGGTTCTTAATTAGAAATCTTTTATTTTTACTATCTATTAGTTTTTTCTCTTTCCATTTTTTTAACGTTTTATAAACTGTAATCCTTGTTAAACCGGTACACGTTGCTAGGTCCTTTTGTGTTAAAGGAATTTCATAGCTTTTAAAGTCATGATAGATGTTTAAAAGCACAGTGGCGATTTGCTGCTCGGTAGTTAACGCATGTAAATTAATTTGTTCAGCTAAGATATGCATTTTTTGAATAATACTCTTTGTAATAAGGTTTAGTATGGGCGGGTGAATAGTTATAAGCTTTTTAAAATCGTCATAACTAAAATAATATAGTACAGAATCTTTTACCGTAGTAGCAGTAGTGAAATGAGCTTGCTGGTCCATTGCTTGGACTCCCAATAATTGACCTGGCAATACAATGTTTAATACGCGTTCTTTTCCTAATGGGGTAGAGGTGTGGACTTTAATTAATCCACTGTCCAAGTAATAAAATCCTTTTCCAATGTCTCCTTGTTCATATACCACATTTTTTTGTTTCATATATTGCCTTTTTCCGTACATTAAGTAGTTTTTGAAATTATTTTCATGATTGAAGAGAATAGACATCATACTCACTCCTTAATCAAAATATAAGATACGCCTAAAAAATTCAAAAGACAATTGTAAGATCAAGTAACACACTAGAGGGTAGGATATTTTATTTACGTTGCTATAAAAAACAAAATAAGTAAGCGCTTACAATAATATGCGCTTTATTTGCTCTCTTTTTTAATAAGCCAATATTTTTATAAAAACGTTACGCTCTCTACAATATCTTAAAGCGAAAAATGCGTAAATGCAATAATATAAATTTCTTATTCGAGCTACTCCGTCCATTCCAAAAATAAAAAACTCTAAAAAAATGTTAACGAGGCTACACCCCTGAAAAAATTCAAATACTATAATTCAATTAATTACTATTAAACCTTAAGGGGATGAACAAATATGGGGATTCGTACAGGTGCTCAATATATTGATGCATTAAAATCACGCCAGCCAGAAATTTGGTTAGGAGGCAGAAAAATTACAAATGTATTTGAAGAAAAGGTGTTTCAACAGCCTATTTTAGAAATTGCGAAGTTGTACGATATGCAGCATGACCCGGCTTACCAAGAGAAAATTACTCATATTTGCGAAGAAACGGGAGAAAGAATATCAAATGCATTCTTAATTCCTAAAAGCTACGAAGACTTAGTAGCTCGCCGAGAAGTGTTTGAAGCATTTGCAAAAGCTACCTTTGGACTGATGGGACGAACACCGGATTTCTTAAATGTTGTAGTCACTTCTTTATTTCATAATGCTAGTTTCCTAGATCATTACAATGAACAGTGGGGCAAAAATATAAGAGATTATTACCGTTATATTCGTGATAATGACTTGTTTTTAACTCATGCTATTATCAACCCGCAGAACGACCGAAGCAAAGCCTCACATGAACAGCAAGATCTCTTTACTCATTTAGGTGCTGTAAAAGAAACACCGGATGGACTTGTTGTAAAAGGAGCTAAAATGCTAGCTACACTTTCACCTATTACCGATGAAGTGATTGTCTATTCATTCCCAGGGTTTAAACCTGGCGATGAACGTTATGCACTTGCTTTTGCGCTGCCGATTGATACACCGGGACTTCGAATTCTTTGCCGAGAAGCTATGCAAGACGGAACAAGATCAGTGTTTGATCATCCGCTAGCCTCTCGATTTGAAGAGATGGATGCAGTCTTGATTTTTAACGATGTGCTGATTCCTTGGAACCGAGTGTTTTTATATAACAATATTGAAGCTGCCAATCTTCTTTATCCTAAAACAGGAATCGCTCAGCAACCGGCACATCAATCTGGCGTAAGAGGATTAGTTAAACTTCAATTTGCAACGGAAGTAGCTTGTAAAGTAGCGGATGCAATTGGTGTAGACGGATATCTAAACGTTCAAGAGAGCTTAGGGGAGTTGATACAGTCAGTAGAATCCATTAGGGCTTTGCTTCGAACATCAGAGTATGAGTATACGATTAATGAAAAAGGAGAAGCTCTTCCAAACGAAACGGCTTTAGAAACAATTCGTGGATTGCTTCCTACAATGTACCCTCGTGCTATTGAAGTCATGCAAACAATTGGTGCAGGCGGTTTGCTGATGTCTCCTACAGGAGCAGATTTTGAAAATCTTGAATTAAGAGAGGATTTAAATCGTTATTATGGAGGCCGAGAAGGGGTGCCTGCTATAGATCGCGTTCAATTATTTAAATTAGCGTGGGATTTATGTGGAGAAGCATTTGGCCAAAGGTTACTTCAATACGAGCGATACTATACAGGAGATCCAATCCGTAAAAGAGCTATTTTCTACAATAGCTATAAGCGCAGCCATTCATTTGCCATGGTAGATGCTGCTTTAAATACAGAAGTTAAAAAGAAAGAAGTAACAAATAGCTGATACCCATACTGCTTTTATCTAAAAATGAACTTTATTAATAGATACAGGGTCTAGGTTCCTCACGTTCTTAATAAGGGAGGTGTAAAGATGCAACGGTATGAGGATGGAATACTAACTTTACCAGCATCAGTAATAGCTATAGGTGCATTTGATGGCGTCCATCAAGGACATCAAGCAGTAATTAAGCAAGCTGTAACTCGAAGCAAAGCGTTAAAGATACCTAGCGTTGTTTATACATTTGATCCTCCTCCTCGTTTTCATTTTCAACAAGATCAAGTGTTGACGCCTATTGATCAAAAGGTACGTCTGATAGCTGAGTTAGGAGTAGACTACGCAGTTATTATCCATTTTGATGAGTTATACGCTAAGCGTCCATCAATTGATTTTATCAGTAACTTAAAAAAGCTTAATCCATCGGAGATCATAGTAGGCAACGATTTTCGTTTCGGCCGAAATAGAGAAGGAGATATTAAACTGCTGGCAAAGCACTTTCTCGTAGATATCATCCCACCTGTCTGTTGTGCAGAAGGAACAAGAATTTCTTCTACTAGAATTCGCCAGCTAATCCAGCAAGGCGCAATTGACCAATCAAATGATTTATTAGGTTGGTCTTTACAAAAGGAATATGTATAAAAAAATGAGTGTTTGAAGATAAGTATGGAACTTTTTTAAAAGGAGGAAAGTGAAAATGAAATTACTAGGCATATCAGGCACGATTATAGGTTCTAAAACAGGCGCTGTTGTTCAACAAGTACTTGAAGAAGCTAAATTGCAGCATCCAGATATCGAAATTGAATTTTTAAATTTACGAGATTACACCATCCAATTTTGTGATGGCCGCGATCCCTCTGCTTATTCAGAAGATACTAAAAAAGTCATTGAAATTATTTCTAGCGCTGATTTTTATGTAATTGGTTCACCTATCTTCCAAGGATCAATCACGGGTGCTCTTAAGAATGTATTTGATTTAATACATCCTCAGGTTTTCCGAAATAAAGTAATGGGGTTCATTGCCACAGGCGGTACTTATCAGCATTATTTAGTCATTGAAAATCAGTTAAAGCCTATTGCGGGTTACTTTCGTGCTTTTGTGGCACCGAGTTATGTATACGCTCATACGACTCACTTTAATCAAAAGAATGAGGTAGCCGATCCAGAAGTGTTAGGTCGCATTAAGAATTTAGCAAATGAAGTTGTCTACATGCAGAAAAAGCTACAAGTAAGCGAGCTGGAAATCCTGAATTAATCATATTTTAAGATCTTAGTATTTTAAGTGCAATCAAACCAACCATTATTTTTTAAAAATTAAAATTTATTAAAAGGAGCTTATCTCAATGACAAATACTATTCAATCATCTAAACCATTAAATCTTTGGAAGTTTATCGAAGAGCATAAAGATCAATTAAAACCACCCGTAAACAATAAAGTAGTATGGAAAGACTCAGAATTGATGTTTATGGTTTTAGGAGGACCCAATAAACGCCGTGATTTCCATGTAGATCCTTCTGAAGAGATCTTTTATCAATTAAAAGGTGATTGCTATGTTGAAATCATTAATGAAGAAGGCAAGCGCGAAGTTGTAACGGTGAAAGAAGGCGAAGTGTATTTACTTCCTCCAAACGTTCCGCATTCTCCACATCGTGTAGCAGACACAATCGGTATTGTTATCGAGCGAAACAGAAGTAAAGGGGAGTTAGAAGACTTTGTATGGTTCTGTGATGAATGTGATGCCGAGATGCATCGGGTAAAAGTTCAGCTAACTAATATTGAAGTTCAAGTAAAAGAAGCCATTCATGAGTTCAACAGCAGCTTAGAATTACGCACATGTAAAAAGTGTAATCATGTTATGGCACCGGAAGCGAGTGAATGGAAATGCGAATAGATTTTCACACACATATCATTCCGGAAAGTTTCCCTGATTTTGCTCAAAAATATGGCGGTGAGCGCTGGCCCGTGCTAGAACGTACATGTACATGCGGAGCATCAATTATGGTCGGAGGGAAAAACTTCAGAGACGTAACGGACCAAGTATGGAGCCCTGAAAAACGTATAGCTGACATGGATAAAGAAGGAGTAGATATTCAAGTGTTATCTCCTATCCCTGTTACGTTCTCTTATTGGGCTCAGCCCGAACATGCATTAGAAATGGCTAAAATCCAAAATGATTTTATTGCAGAAACAGTTGCTAAGTACCCTGATCGCTTTGTTGGTTTAGGGACGGTTCCTATGCAAGACGGTCCTACGGCTATTAAAGAAATGGAACGATGCGTGAATGAATTAAAACTGCATGGAATTGAAATTGGGACAAACGTCAATGGCCAAAATTTAGACCATCCATCTTTCATTCAGTTTTTTCAAATGGCTGAAAGGTGGGAAGTGCCCATTTTCATTCACCCGTGGGAAACGTTAGGCCGCGATCGAATGCCAAACCATAACTTTATGTATACGGTAGGAATGCCAAGTGAAACAGCACTAGCGGCTGCAACTCTTCTATGGAGTGGCATTATGGAGAAATTCCCTAAATTAAAAGTCTGTTTTGCACATGGAGGAGGATCTTTCCCTTATATTCTTCCTAGATTAGATAAAGGGTGGGAAGTATGGCCGCACCTTAGACTGACAACACATCCTCCAAGTTACTATGCAAAGCAATTTTATTTTGATTCGTTAAACTACGATCCACTGAACATAAAGTACATGATTGAACGTTTTGGACATGAAAAAATCTTTATGGGATCGGATTATCCATTTTTACTGCGTGAAGTTGTTCCGGGAAAAGTTCTGGATGAAACGCTGGATTTAACTGAGCAACAAAGATTAGATATGTTAGGTGGAAATGCCGCGAAGTTTTTAAACATCGGGCAAGAGAAAAGGAGTGACATTTATGCCAACAGTACAAACACCAGAGAATAGATTACAAGAACTTGGCTTAACGCTGTCAAAGGTTCGTCCTTCAGTAGGAAACTACGTCAGCCGTGTACGAACAGGTAATTTATTGTTTACTGCTGGCCAAGGTGTAGATCAATATCACGGCAAGTTAGGCAAGGATTTAACAATTGAAGAGGGATATAAGGCTGCTCAGCAATCCATGCTGAATTTATTGAGTGCGGTAAGTTACGAGTTAGAAGGGTTAAGCAAAGTGAAGCGTGTCGTTAAAATTCTTGGTTTTGTAAATAGTACAGAGGACTTTACGGACCAGCCTAAAGTAATGGATGGCGCTTCAGACTTGCTCGTAAAAGTATTTGGGGATAAAGGGAAACACGCCCGTTCAGCTGTAGGAATGGCTCAGCTCCCCAATAACACAGCTGTAGAAATTGAAATGGTTTTAGAGATTGAGGATGAGGAGGATATCCGATGAGTAAAGAGGCAGTTATTGAAAAAATGACGGTAAAAGATGCAAAGCTTTTTATTAATGGAGAATACGTAGACGCTCTATCCGGTCAAACCTTTGATACCTTTAATCCAGCAACGAATGAGAAATTAGCTTCTGTAGCTAATGGTGGCACAGAAGATGCAAAGCGCGCTATCGACGCAGCTCAGCGTGCATTTGAAAGCGGTATTTGGAGCAAGATGCCTGTTGAAGAGCGCTCTGCCATCCTTTGTAAAATGGCTGACTTAATTATGGAAAAAGTAGATGAACTAGCTTATTTAGAAACGCTAGATGTAGGAAAACCTATTAAAGAAAGTCGAGAGTTTGATATTCCACGAGCAGCTCAAAACTTTCGTTTCTTTGCCGAGATGGCTAAATATATGGTACATGAGCATTACGAAAAGCATAATGTCATGTCCTATGCCAAGTATTCACCAGCGGGAGTTACAAGCCTCATTATCCCTTGGAATCTACCCTTTATGCAGATGACATGGAAAGCTTCAGCTGCTTTGGCATCTGGCAATACAGTGGTTATTAAGCCCGCTTCTTATACACCGTTAAGTGCAGTGATGCTTGGAGAAATTGCTAATGAGGCTGGATTGCCTCCTGGCGTATTGAATATTATTACAGGTCCAGGGAATACGGTAGGGACTACTATGTCTACTCATCCGTCCGTTCGCCGTATTTCATTTGTAGGGGAAAGTAATACAGGAAAAACGGTCATGCGAAATGCAGCAGAAAACCTAATTCCTGTTTCGTTAGAGCTTGGAGGCAAATCAGCCAATATTGTATTTGAAGATGCGGATTTGGATGAAGCAGTAAAAGGATCTATCGAAGCAATCTATCGAAATCAAGGAGAGATATGCTTAGCAGGTTCTCGTTTACTTGTACAAGAAAGCATTTATAAGCAGTTTCTTGAAAAGTTCACAGCGGCGGTAAAAAATATTAAAGTAGGCGATCCTCTGAGTGAAGAGACAAACATGGGCGCACTTGTATCACAAAGTCACTTAGAAACGGTCGATGAATATGTTCGAATTGGTTTGGCGGAAGGAGCTAAGCTGGCATGCGGAGGAAAAAGAGTAGAAGGCTTAGAAACAGGAAATTTTTATGAGCCGACTGTTCTTTACGACGTAGATAACAAAATGCGTGTAGCTCAAGAAGAAATTTTTGGTCCTGTACTTGTTGTCATTCCGTTTAAAACAGAAGAGGAAGCAATTCAAATTGCCAATGATTCTATTTATGGATTAGCAGGGGTTGTCTGGACAAATGATTTACGAAGAGCACAACGCGTTGCTTCAGGAGTTACTGCTGGATTACTTTGGATCAACTGCTGGTATATTCGTGATTTAAGAACGCCATTTGGTGGAGCAAAAGCAAGTGGAATTGGCCGTGAAGGCGGCCGGCACAGCTTTGAATTTTATACCGAAGCCAAAACAATTACGATGAAACTTTAACTCTATAAAAGAGGTGATTAATAGATGCGTACACTTATTAGTGAGCTTGCAGAAGAACTTTTAGAAGCAGAAAAGACGAATCAGCCAATTTCTCCTATTACAGAACGACATGCTGCTTTATCAGTAGCTGATTCTTACCATATTCAATTAGAGATTGTAAAAAGAAAGCTGGAAGAAGGAAAAAAAATTATTGGTAAAAAAGTTGGTCTAACCAGTAAAGCAATGCAAGATATGTTAGGAGTTAGTGAGCCTGATTATGGACACTTATTTGATGATATGAAAGTAACGGATAATGAAATAATCAACATTCATTCAATGGTGGCTCCAAAAATTGAAGCGGAAATTGGATTTATTCTAGAAGAAGATTTAAAAGGGCCAAACGTTACCTATTTAGATGTCTTAATGGCAACGAAATACGTCGTGCCGACCATCGAAGTCATTGATAGCCGTATTGCCGATTGGAAAATCAAATTAGTCGATACGGTTGCAGACAATGGCTCTTCTGCCAAAGTAGTGGTAGGGAATAAATATTCCACAATTGAACAAGCCGATTTACGTACGACTAGTATGCTTCTCTATAGAAATAAAGAGCTCGTCGCAACAGGAGCTGGAGCAGCTGCCCTTGGACATCCGGCACATGCGGTTGCATGGCTGGCAAATAAGCTATCTGATTTCGATATTTGTTTAAAAGCCGGCGAATTAATCTTACCAGGGGCTCTATCTTCAGCAGTGCCAGTTGCGAGCGGGGATGTAGTGAAAGCAGAATTCGGTTCTCTTGGTTCGATATCCGTACGTTTTGAATAATATCGGAAAGAAGGTGAAGAGTAGTGGAAAAAGTAAAAGCCGCAATTATTGGCTCAGGAAATATTGGGACCGATTTGATGTATAAGCTTCAGCGCAGCGAATTTATCGAGTTAACAGCTGTACTTGGAATTGATCCGGATTCAGATGGTCTAAAAAGAGCGAGAGAAGCAGGATATCAAACATACAGCAATGGAATAAAAGCCCTTGCTGAAAATCCAGACCTGGCAGAAATTGTGTTTGATGCTACATCCGCTAAGGCTCACGTTAGACATGCAAAGATTTTAAAAGACTTAGGGAAAATGGTTATCGACTTAACTCCTGCTGCTAAAGGACCTTTTGTGTGTCCTCCTGTTAACCTTGGAGAAAATCTTGAATCAGAAAACGTAAACATGATTACGTGCGGCGGCCAAGCGACGATTCCTATCATTTATGCAATCAACCAAGTTGCAGATGTAACTTATGGAGAAATTGTGGCTACTATTTCTAGCCTAAGCGCTGGACCAGGAACACGAGCAAATATTGATGAGTTTACTGTTACCACCAGAAAAGCTATTGAAAAAGTAGGCGGTGCAGACTGCGGAAAAGCTATTATTCTCTTAAATCCGGCTGATCCACCTATCTTAATGCGCGATACAATTTATTGTAAAGTGAAAAATATGAATAAAGAAGCTATTCAAAAGGCTATCAAGGATATGGTCAAAAAAGTACAAGAATATGTACCAGGCTATAATTTAAAGCAAGAACCATTATTTGATAGTGATCAAGTAACAGTCTTTTTAGAAGTAACTGGAGCCGGAGATTATTTTCCTTCTTATGCCGGTAACTTAGATATTATGACGGCTGCTGCAGCGAAGGTTGCGGAAGATTATGCGCGCTATAAACTGCAAGAGAGCTTATATGGACGAATAAAGAAAGAGAGGGCTATAACGAATGAAACGTAACAGTGATAAGCCTATTAAGATTACAGAGGTCAGCCTCAGAGATGGAAGTCACGTAGTCAAACATCAATTCACAGAAGCCCAAGTAAAAAGTGTCACGAAAGCGCTGGACGATGCAGGGATGCACTATATCGAGGTTAGTCACGGGGACGGGTTAGGAGGCTCAACACTGCAATACGGAAAGTCTCTCGTTGACGAAATGAAATTAATTGAGGCTGCGGTAGAAGAAGCGAAACAAGCCACCGTTGCTGTTCTTTTAATTCCGGGAATTGGAACGGTACATGAGCTGAAGCAAGCAAATAGCCTTGGGGCAGGCTTAGTCCGAGTAGCTACACATGTGACGGAAGCAGATGTTTCTGCACAGCATATTGAATATGCTCGGAAACTAGGGATGGAAACTTTCGGTTTTCTGATGATGGCCCATTCAGCACCCGTAGGAAAGCTTGTGGAGCAAGCAAAGCTAATGGAAAGCTATGGGGCACAAGGAGTTTACATAACTGATTCAGCAGGAGCTCTTTTGCCTCATGAAGTTCGTGAACGTGTTAGAGCACTGCGTAACTCTCTTCAAGTTGAAGTAGGTTTTCACGCTCATAACAACCTTTCGTTAGCTGTTGCAAATACGCTTGCTGCTATTGAAGAAGGCGCCACGAGAATAGACGGAAGTGTTCGTTGTTTAGGAGCCGGAGCAGGTAACACTCAAACTGAAGCATTGATAGCCGTGTTAAACCGTTTAGGAATAGATGTAGGTATTAATTTATATAAAATAATGGATCTGGCTGAAGAAGAAGTAGGACCTATCCTGCCAGGCTCTCAAGAGATTCGAAAAGGCAGCCTCGCAATGGGTTATGCAGGCGTGTATTCCAGTTTCTTACTTCATGCAGAGCGTGCTGCAAAGCGTTTTAATTTGGATTTACGTGATATTTTACTTGAACTTGGTAAAAGAAAAGCAGTCGGCGGTCAAGAAGATATGATTCTAGACGTGGCTGCTGAGTTAGCTCAAAGAAAGGTGGAAATGTGATAATGCCTTTAACGAGAAGCGCAAATTTAGAAATCGTTGACTATCTTTTATCTGCAGAAAAAGAAGGGTATGAAGTAACAAGAGTGACGGAACGCTACCCTGATTTGACAATTGATGACGCTTACAGCTTGCAAAAACAATTGATCCAACGAAAAGTGCAAGACGGTGTAAAACGAGTAGGTGTAAAGCTTGGTTTAACAAGTAAAGCTAAGCAGGAAATGATGGGGGTACATGAAGCGATTTATGGATACTTAACAAGCGACATGCTGGGACTTGAATGGGAACCTATAGTGTTTAATCAGCTGATCCATCCAAAAGCTGAGCCTGAAATTGCTTTTTTAATGGGGGAAGACCTCTGTGGAACCAACTTAACTGAAGAAGATGTTTTAAAAGCAGTAAAATATGTTGCACCAGCTCTTGAAATTATCGACAGCCGTTACTTGGATTTTAAATTTACTCTTCCTGATGTAGTAGCTGATAACTGTTCGTCTTCACGTTTTATTGTAGGGAGCAATTGGATAAAGCCTGACCAAGTGAATCTAGCTAATATCGGAATGGTAATGTCTAAAAACGGAGAGGTTGCTACGGTAGGCGCGGGTGCTGCCGTGCTAGGACACCCTGCCAAAGCTGTCGCCTGGGCGGTTAATAAACTAGGTGAACATAAAGAAGGGTTAAAAAAAGGGGATATTGTATTAACTGGAGCGGTATCTGAAGCAATTTCTTTTAAATCAGGTGATAGTATCCATGCACAGTTCGCTGATTTAGGCAGCGTATCATTCAGCTGCAGCTAACTAGAATTTTTTAATAATTATTTCATCTGAATATAAAGACCTTTTGTTGTATAGAAAACTTTGAGGGAAGTCGATAGTATGCCGATTGTACAAGTTCACCTTTTGGAAGGAAGAGAAGAAAAAGACATTAAAAACATGTTAGTAGAAGTAACCGAAGCAATTTCTAACAGCCTTGACATTGAAAAGGAGAGAGTAAGGATCATTGTCACCGAGGTTCCATCTTCGCACTGGGGAATTGCAGGAGTATCAAGGAAAGAAATAGATATGAATAAGAAGAAATAAGTTGATTAGCTATAATAAAAGAGCGGTATATTTATATACCGCTCTTTTTTATATACATCAGAAACTGTATAAGGGAAAAGAATCGCTCTTTTAATAGTCGCTTTTTTTCAGCAGCGCGCGCACAGGACTTCCATCAGCTTCAACTAAAGGAAGAGGAGGTGCGATTAGTTCATAGTCTCCTGAAGGGATTTTATCTAGTAAAACACCTTCTAAAATGTGAATTTTATGGTATGCAAGTTCATGGTGAGCCGCTAGTTCTTTACTATCGAGTGGATCTACTGAAGGCAGATCAATGCCTAGCAGGCGAATGCCAAGCTTAGCTAAGTAAGAAGCTAAGCTTGGTTCAATGTAAGGAATGGTTTCCGGGAAAACACTTCGGTCTTGCCACGCGTCTGTTCGAATCAATAAGCGTGTAACACCTTTTAAATTAACATCTGACAATTCATTTATTCCAATGCTTTTATTAGCTGGGATATGGACAACTTTTGTACGTCCAATATATAAATCTAAGTCTAAATCAATAACCTTTTTTCCATCACTATCGAAATGAAAAGGTGCATCGATATGAGTACCGGTATGGATACTCATTGTTATTTTTCCAACATTTACAGAACCGGTCTCTTCTTTACTCCAATTCACTTCATAAGAAAAGGGAGTATCACCAGGCCATCTTGCTATTTTGTCGTCTAGAGGCTGTGAAATATCAATCCATTTGCTCATTCTTACTACCTCTCTATCTTTTTATAGAATATTTATAGCTTCGTTCGCAGGCTCCATAGTTCTGGGAAGAAGTGCTGATCCAGAGCTCTCTTTAAGTAATTCACTCCAGAAGATCCGCCTGTACCTTGTTTGTTTCCAATAATTCTTTCTACTGTACTCATATGACTAAATCGCCACATTTGCTGTTGATTTCCGATATCAACTAATTTTTCTGCTAATTCGTATAAGTCCCAATACTGATCAACGTTACGGTATACAGTAAGCCACGCATCCTCTACGCTGGCATTCGGTTCGTAAGGCTGTGAACAATCTCTTTGTAAGACCTCTTGATCTACCTGCAATCCGCGTTTCATAAGAGCATGAATAGCAGCATCATAGATACTAGGCTCATGAAGAGCCGTTTGCATTTTTTGATACAAATCCGCGTCATGCTGGTAAACAGAGAGTGTATGGACATTTTTATTTCCTAAAGCAAATTCTATCAGGCGATTTTGATAAGATTGAAAGCCAGAAGATTGACCTAATTTATCTCTAAATTCCATGTACTCTGCCGGTGTTAGCGTAGAGAGAACACTCCAAGATTGAATTAGCTGCTGCTGAATTCTTGAAACGCGTGATAACATTTTAAATGAAGGTTCCAGGTTATTACCACGGATGCACTGAATAGCAGCTGTTACCTCATGTAAAATTAATTTCATCCATAGTTCACTAGCTTGATGGATGACAATAAACAGCATTTCATCATGGTGATTAGAAAGTCTATGCTGACTAGATAATATTTTATCAAGGTGCAGGTAGTCTCCATACGACATAGATTTCTGAAAGTCCGTTTGAAGTTCTTTCTCTAGTTCAACTGCATTTGATGCCTTATTATTTGTCGTTTTCATTTTGTATCCCCCTTGTTTTTATGTAAAATAACTTGAACGTTAACGTAATTCCTTTAATTCTTCTTTTAAGCTGCTATTAGCCATATCTTCTGCAAAATGATGGTTAACTTTTCTTTTCTTAGAGATAAAATAAGCAATGGATAAGAAAGCTAACCAAGGAATTCCAAACTGAAGCATAATTTTAAAATCTGTAAACCAAGTGGTAATCATTAAACCGAGTAATAAGATGGCTCCTAAAATCGTAAAATAGGGGAAGCCAAGCATTCTTACCGGTAATTTTCTTCCGCCAGATTTCTCCCATTTTTTTCGGAAGTAGAGGTGAGAAACAAATATCATAAGCCATGTGAACATAGCTCCGAACATTGAAATACCCATCATAAAGGCATACGAAGAGCTTGGGAGCAGTCCATTAACTGCTGCCGCAAGAAAAATGCCCAGGGTTGATACAGCAAGGGCCCATAGCGGTACACCTTTTTTGCTTAGTCTCCCTAAAAAAGCTGGTGCATGTTTACTTTGAGAGAGGGAGAACATCATACGTGTGGAAGCATATAACTGACTATTCATAGCTGATAAAGCAGCCGTTAAAATAATAAAATTCATAATTCCAGAGGCAGCAGGGATATTCAGAATTTCCATTACTTTCACAAATGGACTTTTATCAACTTGAGCTGACTTCCATGGAACAATCATTAACATGATGCCTATAGTCAAAACGTAAAAAGTAGTTAAACGAAACACAGTTGCTTTTAAAGCCCTCGGAACGGCTATATCAGGCTCTTTTGCTTCTCCAGCTGTAACTGCAATCATTTCGGTTCCTAAGAAACTAAAGAGGGAAATAAAGACAGCTACCCACATTCCCCACCACCCGAAAGGAAGGAATCCACCATCAATTACAAAATTACCTGTACCCATATTAGGACGTGCATCTGTTCCATACAGAACATAGGACCCTAAAAGAATAAAGCCCACAATCGCACTAATTTTTATCATAGAAAACCAATACTCAAAAGTAGCAAACGTATTAACACTGGTTGCGTTTACATAGATTAATATAGTAGCAAACACTAAAATCCAGACAATACCCGGAACGCTTGGAAACCAGTACTTCATATACACGGCTATTGCACTTACTTCTACTCCAACGGCGAGAACGTTGGCTATCCAGTATGAATAGCGAACCAAAAAGCCTGCCAGGGGATGTACATATTTTTCGGAAATTGTTCCAAACGATCCAGAAGTAGGGTGGGCCACTGTCATTTCTGCCAGACACCCCATTAAAAGTAATACAACAAAAGCTCCTAAAGCATAACTAACCAATACACTAGGTCCAGCTGTTTGAATCGCAAGTCCACTGCCTAAGAAAAGTCCAGTTCCAATTGCACAGCCCATCGAAATCATTGTCAATTGACTTGTTTTTAGATTTCGTTTTAATCCCTTTTCTGCGTCATCTTTGTTTGGCAATTGAGTATTGTGGGTTTTCATATTTTATCTCCCTCATAGTTTCAAAATAATGGTTTGGCTGCATATCCACGTCAAATAGCTTCCTTAAGTTTTAGAAAGCGCTTACTTTTCTTGGTAAAAAACAAGTAGTTTAGGTTTTACGCCACTACTTCACGTTCATTTTTAAATTTTTCATATTCTTTATCGTTCATAATTTTCTTCAAAGTTTGTACTACTTCCCAAACTTCTGTATAAGAAGTATAAAGAGAAACAGGAGCCAGACGAATAATATTGGGAGCGCGAAAATCTGGAATGATACCATTCTCTTTTAATGCTTTACAAATGCGCGCTGCTTCCTTATGTTCAAGACTTACGTGCCCTCCGCGCTTTTTATCTTCTCTAGGGCTTCCAATGGTAAAATTGAAGTTACTCAGCTCTTTTTCTAATAAATACATTAAATAATGATTGATTTTAAGAGATTTAGCTCGAATATTATCTATACCAGCCTCAGTGAAAATTTCTAGCGATCCAATTAAAGGAGCAAGACTTAAAACATGGGGTGTTCCAATTTGATAAGCACCGGCTGAATCAGCAGGTGTTAATATGTGCTCCATATCAAACTGCTTTTCTTTTTTTGAACTAAACCATCCTGCTAAACCAGGTGCTGTTCCAAAATGGTTTTTATTTACATATAAACCGCCTACACAGCCAGGTCCACCGTTTAAGTGCTTATAATTACACCAATATGCAAAATCAACATCCCATTTACTAAAGGAGTGAGGGATCGCACCAATAGAGTGGCAGCCATCAAATCCAATCAAAATTCCACGCTTGTGTGCTTCAGCCGTCAATCGTTCCATATCTAATATTTGGCCGCTGCGATAGAGTACAGTCGGTAAGATAATTAAAGCAATCTCATCGGTCATAGCCTCAATAATGTCATCTTCTTCTAAAAAACGGCCATCGCGGCTTTTTACACGTATAAGGTGAGTATCTGGATTGTATCCATGGGTTCGCAGCTGACTTTGAAGCGCATAAATATCAGATGGGAAGGTCAGTTCATCAGCTAAAATCTTTGTGCGCGTTCCTTTTGGGTTGTAGAAAGTAGCTACAAGCTGATGAAGGTTAACTGTTGTCGAACCAGTTACAATTACTTCTTCGCTAGAAGCCCCAACTAACGGCGCACTCATTTCACCTAATTTTTCGGACAAGGAGAACCATGGGTGTTTCCCTTGAGTCCATCCATCAATTCCTTGTTCTTTCCAATCATTTAACACTTCTATAAGTCTGCGTTCAGCTCTTTTAGAAAGAAGCCCCAATGAGTTTCCATCCATATATATGGAATCAGGCTTTAAATAAAATTCATCACGAAAACTTGAAAGGGAGTCTTCTTGATCTAACTGTTTGGCATGCTCTAATGTGGGTTTAAAGGTATTTAATTGCATAATTTTCCTCCTCTGCATTACTTAATATGTATCCTAGAAGAATCGTAACAAAGAATATGACACAGTGTCAATAATATAATTTTGAAAATTAAAAAAATAATTTTTGTAATAAATTATCTTTATTTCTTTTCGTTTTGTGAAAACTTCTATATCCTAGAGAGTAAAACGGATAGGGAGGAAGGAACCTTAATGAATGAGAATAACATTGAAGATAAACGGCATTTACGTTCAATAAAGACTCGACAAAAATTATTAGAAGCTGCAAGAGAAGTATTTATACAAGAAGGTTTTCACAAAGCAACTATCACTCAAATAATAAAAAAGGCAAGGGTTGGGTATGGTACTGCATACGTTCATTTCGAAGGAAAAGAAGAATTTTTAGTTGTATTAATGGAGAATGTTATGGAGAAATTTTATGAAATTGCCGAGGCTGCATTTTTACCCGCATCTGTAAATGAAGCAGAAGAAATGATTCATAAACAAACGAACGAGTTTTTAAAAATGGCTGAGGATGAACAAAAAATGCTGCAAGTATTTGAGCAGGCTATTGGTATTTCTCCTCTCGTTTCAGAGAAATGGAAGAACATTCGGGGAAAGTTTATTCAACGAATTTCAGAAGACATTGCCTATGCGCAGCGCAATGGATTAGCACGTAAAGATGTACATAACGAGTTAGTAGCAAGAGGGTGGTTTTTCACCAATGAAATGTACCTTTGGGAAATTGTTCGTAATGAATATAAGCATCCTGTAGAACAAATTGCTAAGAATATCGCATCTATTTACATTAAAGGGCTCTATTTATAATTTTGGTGCGTAAATTGAATTTGTTTGAAACAAGTATATAGTATCCCGCTACTATTCAACATTCTCTGCAGAAAAAAAGACCGTTTCCCCATATACTCTCTCACGGGTATAGATAATAGTATAAATATAATAAAGCTCACTAAACGTTGAACGTTTAGTGAGCTTTTTACTCTATGGAAAAATATTATTTAATTTGAACTTTACTTCCGTTTATTTCAATATACCATGTACCTTTTGCATAGCTATCTTTTGAAACCTCAAATACGTCAACATCCGTAACTTTGATACCCGGATTTAAATCACTTGCAATCTTAGAATCATCAATGTTAGTTTCAACTGCATAATTTGATGTTGCATCAATATCAGCGTCATATTTTGTACCTTTTTCATCAACGAGGTTAATTGTTGGGGTTGAAAAAGCACCTAATGGTTTGTCAGAGATGTTTTTAACAGTCCATTGAATAGCAACAAGTGTACCGCCTTCAGAAGCTTTTTTGTTTGCATATTGGTTTCCAACTTGTTCTCTTTCCTCTACTTTTGTTACAGAAACTTCCGCTTTATTATCTACTGTAAAAGTGTCTCCTACTTTATGAGCTTTTTGTTCTTCTGATTTTGAAGAGTTAGAACTAGATCCAGAACCACTATCGTCTCCACCTGATGCTACGACAGCAATTACTACAATAAGTGCAATTAGAATAATAAATCCTAAACAGCCAATCTTAAAAAATTTTTTCATTTTAGTACATTTCCTCCTGTAAACATTAAACATGCCTTTATTATGTATTTAAAATACATGTTTAATGTTTACATATATATAGTTATATTACAATATTGAATTTCCTTATTTTAATAATAGGTTAGATCAAACTGCTTAATATACACTAATAGGGACTTATTATCCTGAAATTAAGTCTCGATATGTTTGTTGCGGTTAATTTTATTATATATTAACTATTTTACCAATATGTAAATGTTAGAAAAAGTATGTGAGTATGTACCTCAAAATAACTAGCAGAAACTTATAGCAACAAGAGGGAGGAATCGTAATGGCAAGGTCCAGTAGACAGTTCATCAAAAGAGTTGCACTGCCTTTACCGTTTGGATATGGTTATTTAGGCATTCATTTTTATAGTGCTACAGCAGAGGAAAAAGAGAGGACCTAGAAAAGTAATGAACAAATATGACTATATTAAAAGACAATTAGCGAAAACGAATAAAAAAAACGATGAAAATTATATCATTACAAGGATCTGGCATTTGCTTGATAATTACGATATAAAAATAAATACTCAACAGTATGTAGTACGATCAAATAAAAACCAAAAGGCTGAATACGGATTAATTGATTTGTATTTTCCGCAGTTTAATTTGGCTATTGAAATTGATGAAGCCCATCATAAGAATGATATAAATCAAACACTGGATGAAATTAGAAAAAACGATATTGTGAATGCGTTAGATTGTGAATTTATCAGAATAGATGCTACTCAATCTCTTGAAAAGATTCACGAAAAGATCGACCAGGTAGTAGAAAAAATTAATCTGCTAACAAAGGAGAAATGGTTTATTCCATGGGATTTGGAGAAGGAATATGATCCAAATACTTATATTGAACAAGGATATATAGATGCTGATGACAATGTTTCTTTACGGTTAGTTGCAGACTGTTGCAATGTGTTTGGAGCTGGCTATGCTCACGGAATTCAAAAAAGCGGCGCACCACATAAGTTTGAAGAAGATACAGATATTAAAAGATTAAAATTTTTCCCTAACGAAACGTGGAACAATCAACTTCTTGAAAATGAGGAAATATTTATTGAATATAATACAATTCCAGAAGAGAACGAAGCCTACTTTCAAAAAAGAATGTATCAGCTGAATCAGAAGATCGCGCTATTCGCATATGCAAAAACCTCTTCGGGACGATTTGAAGCAATATTTAAAGGACTTTATCTACTAAATCGTAAAAAAAGCAAAAATACAGGTGTTCTGACTTATAATCGTATATCGACCATAATGCCGACTTACTATCCAAAAGATGTTAAACAACCTCTTAGAATCGCAGAAGCCTATAATAACGACGAATATAAAGTAGCACACTTTTATACAGAGAATCAGGTTAGAAAATTTGAGGGTAAATATAAAAAGAGATATAAGATAATATCGTATTCATAAAAAGGTCGTTTTTATTATAAGTTTCGAAAAGAGTGGTTATGTTAAGTTACACTTTTTTATTTGAATTCTGTTTCCATAATAGAATTCAAATTCTCTTTAGCTTGGTGCCTGTTTTTCGTATAATTCTTCTTCACTCTATAAAAGAAACCTCAGTTCAAGTCATAAATTTGAACTGAGGTTTCTTATTATCTTTGAAAGGTTAAATTTATTTTTTATTTACTTGGCGTCCACTTTTTTTCTGGCTCTGGTAACTTGTGTTGCCAGTTTGAAATTCATTACCTAATTCGACATCATTTCTTTTATCTTGCTTCTCTACTTGCTCTCTTGTCTGGTTCTTTTTCTGTGTCCCTTGTTTTGACATTACTTATCTCATCTCGCTTTCATTTAGTATTGTTTTTAATATGTGCAACTATAAGAAAAAACATATAAATTAAATAAATAATTTGTTAGTTGCTTCTGAATCAAAACCCTATTTATCACCAAGCTAACCTCGGCATATAAACAACCGAGCACATCTTACATTACTACCTACACCTCACCTAATGCAGTAATTACTCTTTTTTAGTTTTAGGGTGAACGGACAAGCTTTATGGGATTAATTTGATTTTGGAATAGGTGAGAATAGTATCGTAAAAGAGACACATAATTAGTAAAACAATTACTGTTGTTTAATGTGTCAAGAGATGAAGATTTTACTCATTTTTGGAGGAAGTTGTAATGGAGAAAGATCAAACGTTGAAAAACGCGATGAATGAATGGGCACGTGTAACTGAGGATCCACAAATGTTAATGACTTATGAAGTAAACCAGGAATTCCAAGTAGATGAAAAATTGACATTAAAAAAAGCTGAAAAGCAAGGGGAAAAAAGAGCTATTAAGAGAGTAGCATTAAGAATGGTGCAAAAAGGTATGGATAATCAAACAATATCTGAATTAACGGAGCTTACAGAAGAAGAGATTGAACAGATTCGTAAATAACGAATGTAAACCGAGGGTAGGAAGGAATAGGTCCAAAACAAAATTTTATTTTATCACGATAAAAAAAGGGCTACCCCAAAATAGGAAAGAGGTAGCTTGCTCTATTCAAGCAAAAAGTTGAATACATTGGTTGAGTTAAAACAACTACATTATCTTAACATGTATAAATTTTTTAGTGAAGCGCTATCATTTCCAGTTTTATTACCTAATTTCCTCTGCTAAAATGGAATCATAGGGATGAAGAGAGAAGGGTAGATGAGGCACATGAGTACGAGTCTATTGCTAACTTTAGGGGTTATATTTTTGGCAACAATAGCTATAGCCATTTTAATTAAGATTCCAGAAGAAGATTAAATTGAATAATAAAATAAAAAGCTATCTCAAATAATAAAGGAGATAGTTTTTTTACTGCTTTATGTCCCATTTAAAAAATTAAAATTGATTTTATACTGAGGAATTAAATGCATAAAAATTAATTAAAAACAAATACTGTCACTGTCATAAATAAAAAGGAGGCTAGATAAAGATGGATGCACAAAGAGCACAAGAAATTGCTGATTCAGTGGACATGGCCAATGTAATATATAACGGGAAAAGCATTTACATTGAGCATGTAGACCAACGAAATGGGGTAGCTACAATTCATAACCTGGATGAACCAAATAATAAGCAAAGTGTTTCTATATCTGAACTAGCAGAACAATAATTTACTCTTAGAATAAAAAAGCCGTTTTATGTAGGCTTTTTTTATTTTTCTCTCATTTTTATGGAGAGAGGATAAGAAGAAAAAGTAACTACATTAGAAAAGTGTTGTTAGATCAAGGATGTATAAAAATCTAACCGTAATGAACTTTACTTTTAAATGGAGGACTCAATATAATGAAACACGACTCCTTATAACTTCCATCTTTCAAAGAAATCCCTTCCCAACAACAGTAAATCAAGCAAATAAGAAAACATTGCAGGTTAGGAGTTACTTTTTCGTTTATGTTGACTTCTACGAAATTTTATTGTAGGATAATCTATATCATCAATAAACACATTAAATACTTATCCTACGATGCACGTTATGCCCTATTTGTTTTGAACCGTACTGTTTATTTGGGATTCCTACATTTGTTGACGGATGCCATGCCTGTCTTTGACACAGGATCGCTGGAACGTTAATATGCGGAAACCCACCTGCGAGATCGCGGGTTCACAAAACAGATTGGGAGGACGACATAGGTGGGAATCCCTTAACTATACATACCGTGCTAGACGGGGAGATGGCGGTGCCCTGTAACCTGCAATCCGCCTTAGCAGGGTTTAATTCCTAACAGAGGTATGAGTCAGGTAAGGTCTGACTTGGACAAGTGGTGTTGACAACTAGGTCCTGCACAACAGAAACCTATGAACATGGTCAGGTCCGGAAGGAAGCAGCCATAAGTAGTTTCTTCTGTGTGTTGCAGCACAACCCAGTCGAGCTAACTGTACAAGTAACGCTTATTTGATCATGTCAATGACGGGTGCACGGTGTTTTTACTTAGCAATTTTTATTTAGTGTTAAGAAAACTATCTTTAATAGGTCTGGTGGCGATAGCAGAGAGGTCACACCCGTTCCCATATCGAATGCGGAAGTTAAGTTCTCTAGCGCCAATGGTAGTGGGGACTTTGTCCTCGTGAGAGTAGGACGTTGTCAGGCAAAAAACAGCCCATCATATCAATGATGGGCTGTTTTTTTGTATATTAATTTCGTTTAAATTGATTTCTACGAAATTAAATGTTATGTTTTACGTAATTTATTAGTATATGTAGGAGGATTTAGAGTGAAAAAAAATAGCCTAGAAGTTATTCCGTTGATTGATGACTTTAGCCAATGGTTAATGGAATCAGGCAAATCTGATAATACGATTAAAACCTATCGAGCAGTGCTAAACCAATTTCATGAATGGCTTCTAAGTGAAGGTGAACATTTAGATCAAGTAACAAGAAATAATGTTCAAACTTATATGATTAACCTTGAATCTAATAATAAAAGTGCGTCGACTATAGAAAAAGCTTTTGTAACAATTAGCGTTTTTGTACGCTTTCTTGAAAAACCAGAAATTGTTCAAAATATTGAACGTAAACAAAAAGAGAAAAATAACGAGGTTGTACCACAGTCATTAGAAGCAAGTGAGCGTGACCGCCTTTTATCTGAAGTAAAGCAACAGGGAAACCTTCGTGATATTGCTATTGTATATACTTTATTACATACAGGGATTCGGGTATCAGAGATTTGTGCTTTGAATCGTAAAGACGTAGAGATTAACAAATCTGACGGTTTTTTAATTATCCGTAATGCTAAAGGATGTAAAAAGCGATTTGTTCCTCTTTCTACAGAAGCAAGGAATAGTTTGAAGAAATATATTGATTCACTTGATTCTAATCATGAAGCTTTATTTGTCTCTAATTTTGATCGAAGAATGTCTGCACGTACGGTTCAGTACATGTTAAAAAAATATAATGTAAATCCTCATAAATTACGCCACACTTTCTGTCATGAGTTAGTTAAGAAAGGGATAGATATTGCAACAGTTGCCGAACTAGCAGGCCATTCTGATGTGAATGTTACAAAACGATACCTAAAATCTTCTACAAGAGATTTAGAAAGTGCGATTACGCAAACCTTTTTATAAAAATAAGCTCTGTAACAAGAATTATGATTCTTGTTACAGAGTTTTTTTATTTAGGTGTATGTTCCTACTTAATAATTGCAAAATTAAGTATTAAAACACAACTTACATAGATGTTGACTTCTGCGAAATTATAAAGTAAAATGATTTTTGTTGGTAGCGAAACAGATATTAATTATTAAATTACTAGTCCATGTTTCATATGAAGGGGTAGCATACGGATAAATGTAACTGACTATAAATAACTTCCATACTTATTGGTGGCATAGTCAAGGTCTGCAATACCTTTATCACCGGTTCAAATCCGATTGCCGTATCCACATTCTAATAAAGAGCTTAGAAAGGACCTTTAGCTCAGCTGGTTAGAGCAGACGGCTCATAACCGTCCGGTCGTAGGTTCGAGTCCTACAAGGTCCACCATTGAACCTGAAATATGGAGGAATACCCAAGTCTGGCTGAAGGGATCGGTCTTGAAAACCGACAGGGGTGTCAAAGCCCGCGGGGGTTCGAATCCCTCTTCCTCTTCCATTGTATATTTATTATTATCGCGGGGTGGAGCAGTTCGGTAGCTCGTCGGGCTCATAACCCGAAGGTCGCAGGTTCAAATCCTGTCCCCGCAACCATTTTTCACACGCGGATGTGGCGGAATTGGCAGACGCGCTAGACTTAGGATCTAGTGTCTTATGACGTGGGGGTTCAAGTCCCTTCATCCGCACCATTTTAGTAAGCGCCCGTAGCTCAATTGGATAGAGCGTTTGACTACGGATCAAAAGGTTAGGGGTTCGACTCCTCTCGGGCGCGCCATAAACGGGAAGTAGCTCATTTTGGTAGAGCCCAATTCTGATAAGCGTGAGGTCGGTGGTTTAAGTCCCCTTAGGCCTACTATTATTCCACAGTATCTCAGTGGGAGATTCATACAGAGAAGTACCCAAGTGGCTCAAGGGGCTCCCCTGCTAAGGGAGTAGATCGTTAACGCGGTGCGAGGGTTCGAATCCCTTCTTCTCTGCCATTTCATAATTTTATCTGGTCCGTTGGTCAAGTGGTCAAGAGATTATCTTTTTAAAAAGATAACACGGGTTCGCATCCCGGACGGGTCATTACAAAAAAGGCAGTTTGCTGATAAAGCAAGCTGTCTTTTTTATTGAATAAGAGATATTGCTTTAATCCATTATGTAAAACTAATTTAAATGTTATTAGAATGAAGATAAAAAGCATTTGATAATAGTGCTGATAACTCGGAGTATGTCAACAGAGATATTTAATAAATTTCAACATTGTAGAAACGCTCCAGATATAACCCAAAAAGAACCACCCCCAACAAAAAAGCACTCACTAAAAGTGAGTGCTTTTTCATTAAATAAACAATCCAACCATAATACCTGTTAAAATCGATCCCATTGTCGCTACTAACAGCATCTTCAAGCCAAACTTCGCAACGCGTGAAGCTTGTTCGCCGTTGATTGCTTGGATCGTACCAAGAACGATACCAATTGAGCTGAAGTTGGCAAATGAGATTAAGTAAGCTGATACGATCCCAACCGTTTTTTCAGAAAGGTGAGGCATCATTTTTTGGAAGTCAAGCATGGCAACGAATTCGTTTGCTACTACTTTTGTTCCCATTACGCCGCCGGCTCTCATTAGTTCATCTGCCGGAATACCCATGATAAAGGCAATTGGGTAGAAGATATAGCCTAAAATATCTTGAACGGTTAATCCAATTACGCCGTTTAATACGTAGTTCACTAATGCTAAAAGACCAACGTACGTTACAAGCATAGCTGCTACGATTAACGCAACGCGTCCGCCGTCTAGGGCACCGTCACCGATTGCTTCAAACAGCGTGCCTTGCTTAGCAGGCGCTTTGATATCGACTTCGTTTTCATCTTCTACTTTTACTGGTGCAACGATAGAAGAAACGATTAAGCCAGAGAATACGTTTAGCGGAAGGGCAATTAATACGTATTCCGCCGGAATCATCTGCATGTATGCGCCAAGAATTGAACAAGAAACGGATACTAAAGATGTTGTTGTAACGATAAATAAACGGTTTGGTGTTAAACCTCCGATGTGGTTTTTCACCGCAATTAGCGCCGTTGTATCACCAAAGATCATCGCATTCACGGCTGTGAAGCTTTCAATTTGGGGAAGTCCGGTAATTTTTGAAACAAGTCCTCCAATATATTTGATCCCAAAGGGTAAAATACGAGAGTAGTTTAAAATACTTAATAATGCTGAAACGAATACAATCATAACTAACGTCTGGATAAAGAAAATGCCTTTTCCTGCAAGATCTCCAAACACGAACGAAATTCCGTCGTTACCAAATGATAAGATCTTTGTAAATACACTTGTGATAAAGTCAAGCACCTTGCGACCAATCGATGTATTCATCATAAAAGCAGAGATAGCAAGCTGGATGACAAGCATAACTGCGATGCCTTTATAGTTGATAAGTTTCCTGTCGTTTGACATGAGGAATGCAATTGCTAAGACAATTACAATCCCGATAATTCCCATTAAAATTGACATTTACTTTTCTCCTTACATGTATTCTATATTTATAAAAGAGGGACGTGCATAGAAATGACTATGTAAATCGGCCTCTATTTTATATAAAAATCAGGACTTTCACGCTAGTTTTAGTAAAAATGGGCAAAATTTTTTAGGCCATTGTAAAAAATGACGTAATTGTAAAATAATATTTACTATGTGCTAATATGTAAAAAAACATGCAGAACTGACATAATAACTTATATTTCGACAGCCTCTACTATCTTAAATCATTTCGAACAAAAGAAAAAGAGGAAATGAAGATATTTTTAATATAATTGTGAAATATTTTTTAAACTTTCATGATATTGCCAAGATTTTAGTGGAATATATGAAAAATAAGAGATCCATCTTTAAAATGTGGTAAAATATGACGTAATTAGTAAGGGGAAACGGGGAAGGGAGAGATACGAATGAATCAACGTAAAATAATTCATTTAGCAACCGGCATGCCTGAACAAATGGCATACAGTCCCGGCAAAGAAATACGTACAGGCATACGCAAGAAGCAAGTAGACGAAACGTTTTTAGCAAAAGAAGGATTCCAAGGCGACGGCGTAGCGAACTTAAAGTATCACGGCGGTCCGGATCGTGCGGTGTGCGTATATTCATATGAGCACTATAAGAAATGGAACGAAGAGTTTGATACGGAGCTCCCCATGTCTGCGTTTGGAGAAAATCTTGTTGTAGCAGGCATGCTTGAAAAAGAAGTATGCATTGGAGACGTTTATCAAGTAGGAGACGCCATTATTCAAGTAACACAAGGACGAAATCCATGCGACACGATTACAAAGCGAACGGGCGTTAAAGGAATTCTAAAACGAATGATTGAGACAAGCTATACTGGCTATCTTTGCCGCGTGCTGAAAGAAGGTACGATTACGCAAGATGCAGAAGTGAAATTGATTGAAGCTCATCCAAACCAAGTATCCGTTTGGTTTACGCTTGATTTATATTTCCATCATCCAAAAGATGTAGAAGGGATGAAGCGGGCTTTAGAAGTGGCTGAGCTAGCTGAAGACTGGAAGCATAAATTTCAAACGCGCATTGAAAAGGCGCTTTCCGTCGCGCAGCGATAAAAAGTAAATGCCCTCTAATCGTTAGAACGTATCTAACGATTAGAGGGCATTTTTTTCTTAGAAGCGTCCGTATCCTAAGAAATGATCTTGATAATAAGAAACATCTAGGTCAGCTACAGCTACACCGTGTGAACCAGCATGAATCATTTGGCCGTTTCCGATGTAGATTCCCATGTGAGATGGGCCGCTTGTGTATGTGTTTTGGAAGAATACTAGATCTCCTGGTTGTGGAGACGAAATTTTTGTCGCCATATTCCAGTAGTTGGCTACGCTTGTACGTGAAATGCTGTGACCGCTATGGTTGAACACGTATGCGATAAAGCCTGAGCAGTCAAATCCGCTTGGTGTGTTTCCTGCCCATTGGTAAGGTGATCCTACTAAACTACGTGCAACATTTACTGTGCTTCCAGAAGCCGTGCTTGTTGTTGGAGCAGGTGCTGGTGTGCTAGTTTCTTGTGCTGCAGATGTAGATGAAGATGCTGTAGAAGTAGAAGGAGTTGATGTGCTTACACCTTTTACTTGGCTTGCGCTTGGTTTACCTGATGCAATTGTTACGTAGCTTGAGCTTTTTGAAATCCATTTGTTTGGTGCAATTTCAACTAAGCCGTTTGCTTCTTTTAAAATAGCAAACTCTTGACCTTGTGCTGCAGTTCCAACGACTGGAGATGAAAAGCTAGCTCCTTGACGAATATTTAACGCACTCACGTTTACGATGACTTTTTGATTAGTAGTAGTAGTTGCTTGTTGTTGAGGTACGCTTGGCGTTACCTTTTCTTGTACGGGTGCTGGTGCAGCGCCTCCGTCATTTGCACTTGCTGAAGTTGTGCTAAATGTTAGGGCAGCGGGAACAAGTAATGCTGCTAACCCCATATTCATAACTGTACGATTTGCTTTCTTTAGCATGTTCTTTCTCCCTTTCCATAACTTGTTTTATTCACAACTGTGAGTCTATCAATCCTGACAGGAAAAGTAAACATCTAATTCCAAATTACGACATTTTGTAACATAGTTTTAATATTAAAGGGCGATATAAGTAGAATTGTCACCTTCTCTGTAATAATTCTGACAATTTATCTAGGTAGAAATGTTTAGGGGATTCATAGATTTATTAGAAAATATGTAAGCTAAATGAAAAAGGGGAGCAGAAACCCAGCAGCTGAATGGCTTCAGGGCTTTTAGGATGTATAAAAGCTATAGATAAAAAGTGATATCGTCACTAGCGATGCCCTTTATTTTTTCTGGATGAGCATATAGAGAAGAAAGATACGTTGTCATAAAAGAAACTCAGTTACTATAACTGCTATCCATGAAGTACATTAAAGGCGTGCAATTGAAGTGAGCAAAAAAGAAGCGTAGTATACAAGGAGGAATGAATGCGTGAGTCATTTACATTCATATATGTAGGAGTGGTTGTTGTATGAAACAGTCATCATCTTTTATTAATGGAATTCTTTTAGCTGCTCTTGTACTGATTTGGGGATTAACGTGGCCGATGTCGAAGCTGGCGCTTGGCTATTCATCGCCTATTTTGTTATCTGGACTGCGGTCATTAAGTGCGGGAATCATTTTATTAGCAGTCGCACTGCCAAGATATAGGCAGCTTCACTGGAAGCAGAACTGGCGTAAATATATGGTGTCAGGTCTATTTAATTCAATCTTATTCTACGGTCTGCAAACGATTGGACTTATGTTTATGCCAGCAGGGGTCTTCAGCGTTATTGTCTACTTGCAGCCGGTGCTCATCGGCATCATTGCATGGCTGTGGATTGGAGAAAGTATGAACGCTGTGAAGATAGGGGGCTTGCTTCTTGGCTTTGTAGGTGTAGCTACCATCAGCACGGGAGAATTATCTGCCAATGCTTCAGCCGTTGGAATTCTTTTAGCTGTCCTTACGGCACTGAGCTGGGCGATTGGAACCGTTTATATCAAGCGTATTAGCGACAGTGTAGATGGCATTTGGCTTATTACCGTTCAAAGTCTTATCGGCGGAGTGGTTATGACAGCAGCCGGAAGCGGAGTGGAAGGATGGTCTCATATGGTGTGGAATTCATCATCTATGCTGCTGCTTTTATTTTTAGCACTGTTTTCCGTTGCTGTTGCGTGGCTCATTTATTTTTATTTAATCAGTAAAGGAGAGGCCAGCAAAGTGGCGTCCTTTAATTTTCTTGTTCCGATTATTTCAATTGTCATTGGCACGCTCTTTTTAGACGAACCGTTTACGTCGTCACTTCTTGTAGGGCTGGTGCTTATTATTATCAGTATTTATTTAGTGAATAAAAAAGCAAAGAATCAAAAGTTAAAGCCCTCTGATGGAGGAGACCAGGCAGCGTAAAGCTATCCATAAAAAAACCGTATTCGCAACTCGAATACGGTTTTTCGTTTATTCAGCGACTTCAGTTTCATTTGCTTTTAGCTTTTCATAAAATACGCCAAGCGAAGTCGTGACATACGGAACGAGCCATAATAACCCGATGCCAAGCGTGATGATACTTAAAATTCCCCAGCCGATAAAGCTTAAAACAAGTAAAAAGTAGGTCCACTTGTAGCCGTTCATTAACCGTCTGCTTTCAGTAATAGACTGGTTGACCGAATAATCTGGGTTATCCCGGAATACGTAGTAAGCCTGTGAATAGGCAAGACTTTTGATGATGCCGGGAATGATTAATAAAATACTCCATAGTACGGTATAAATAATCGTTAGCAAGTAAAGTCCGAGGGTTCTAAAGTATAATCCCGCAGATGAAAACGAATCAAACACATTTCCTACACGTACACTTTCTCCTCGCACGAGACGCAATAGTACCCAGTAGTAAGAGAAAAAGAGCGGTACGAGCAGCAGGGATACAATATTAGCTAAGGTAGACTGCGAGTATTCGGTTTCGGACCCGCTTGGAAATCCGTTGATTAAAAAGTCAATAAGTCCTGGAATACCAGCAGCAATTAGATACGTAACGAACGTAAGCAGTACGGCAAATCCCCAGCGGTTTTTCAGCGCTGCGAGTGCACCTTGCTTCACTTCTTTTATTCTCATAACTTGATGTCCCCCTCTAGGTGAGTTTATACAGAGAATTTAACCTGTACATTAGTCAATATATTAGCGATTTTTGAATATATGAATGCTTGCACTAATAAGTTGGATAAAGTTTTTTAGAGCCTTGAAATTTATGGAAAGTTCTTTAAAATGGAAGTATAAGGATATTTTAGGTCAGAAGGAGGAATGAAAATGACGCTTGTGTATTTGCTGATTCTGGCAGTTGTTTATATCTTTCTGGATCTTGTCATGCGAAAAAAGCTGCATACAAAGATGAAAAAAAGTTATTGGAGAAGCTTTAAAGGAAGGTGTCCGCTGTTTGTCACAATTGAAATGGTGATGCTTGCTGCGTTTTTAATGCTCATCTTCGTTATACCTCCAGCCTACACCTCCGTTTTTATGTTTCTTTTCTTTTTTCTCCTCTACGTAATTCGAGGATTCGAAGAATGGAAGTTTGAAAGAAAGCAAAAAGAGCACTACCACTCGTGGTTTGGTGCAACTTTTTTCTTATTTGGGACGTTTATATTACTGATGACGGATATGTGAAAAAACAAGAGAACAAAAAAGTTCTCTTGTTTTTTTATGTAAAGTATTGAACGACTGTGCCTTTGTTCTTCTCTACGTTAACACTCGCATACGCGCCGTTAATAAGCGTGAGCTGAGGAGGGAGGTGGCCGCAGTCGATGTCATAGATAACTGGAATATGTAAATCAGAGGCAAGGTCATGATACACATCTTCAGCGGTGTAGGAATCAACGGGTTTATTAGCGCTGCTTCTGCCGAATAAAATACCTGAGCAGTTATTAAACCAGCCCGCTAGCTTAAGCTGAAGAAGTGAACGGCGAAGGTCAGCGGTCGTCAGTTCACAGTTGTCAAAGTACCAAATGACCGGCTCAGCAGGAATGTATTTTTCTCGAAACGTTTTTACGTCTCCAAAAGGAGTTCCTACTAAGTGCCTGATCACGTCAATACATCCTCCGAGAAGACGCCCTTCGATGTGCACGTCGCTTAACTCTGTATGCTTCCAAGCGGTTTGTTCGGTTAAATGAAACACGCATGGTGACGGGTTGTCATGCTGCCATTCTTTTTGATAGCAATCAGAAGAAACTTGAACCACGCTTTCTCCTTTTTGGGTCGTCAGCACCTGCTGCCACATCGCATTCGTTGGATCCCAGTATTCTCCTCGCAAGTCCACAAAGTTGGTTCCATGAGCCGTTGCAATCCCGGTATTAAGTGTAATAGCCAGCAAAAGAACGCTGGTGTCAGAATAGCCAAGCACCCATTTTGCTGTCCATTTTGTAAAGTCTAGATGTTCAAGAATTTCAATCAGCAGCTCGCCTCCCCAAGGAGGAATAATGATATCGATGTTTTCATCAGCAATCATGGCTTGAAGCTCATTCGCGCGTTTTTTTGGAGAAGCGGATTTTGCTTTATGCTGCGTCCAAACGGTTTCTCCCGGTATAGCAGAAAAGCCTTTTTGTTTCATGCGTTCACACGATAAAGAAAACATGGAATGAAGAGCTTGAGGTACACCAGAAGAAGGTGCGGTTATGCCGATGGTTGGGTTGGATATAAGAAAAGGATAGGTAATCATAGCGACCTCCTTCAAAGGTTTTAGCTTATTTTACCAGCGAGAGAAATACTGAACAAGCTTATTTTTCATTTAATTTAGGAAGATTGATAGGTTTTGTAAAAAGAATTCGTATTAATAGATGTAAAAGCAAGCGGAAAGGAGCAATGTCATGGAAGATGACTGGATTGTTGCGTGTATAACGCGAAAAAAAGAAAAAGGATTAGAGCTGTTAATCGATCAGTACGGAGGGTTAATTACGGCCATTGTACGCAAATATTTAGGCACGCTGAAAAGCTACGAAGAAGAGTGTGTAAACGACGTATTGTTAGCGGTGTGGCATCATATACACCGCTTTGATTCGGAGAAAAATACGTTTAAAAATTGGGTTGCAGCTGTTGCTAAGTACAAAGCCATTGACTATCAGCGCAAATACATAAAAACGCAGCACGAAGCGCTTGGCGAAGCGGAATTTGATGAAAAAGCAGGAGGTGCCGTCCAAGCAGGCGACGTAGAAGAACTTTTAAGTCACTTAAATGAAGGAGACCGTGAGCTGTTTAAAGCGTATTACTTACAGGAAGTCGAGCTAAAACAAATCGCGAAAAAACAGCAGACCACCATCAGCAATTTATACAACCGGCTGTCGCGCGGACGCAAAAAGTTAAAAGCGATTTTTAAATAAGAAATAAGGAGGGACAAAGATGAAAAATCAATATGACTTATTAAATGGATCTTCTGTAGAGTTTGATGAATATGAAGAAATTGAGCTAACGGCAAGAGAGAAAAAGCGTATGAAAAAACGCTTAAAACGTGACATAAAGCCGACTCGAAAAAAAGCGCGTCCGCTGATCGCCGCTGCGGTGCTGCTGCTTGCTGTGACGCCTGTAATGATGCAAAACGAAACGGTATGGGCATCGGCTGTGCGAATCAGTCAGCAAATTGGCCAGCAAATTGAGCTGCTTATGAACAAACCTGAAGGCAGTTTTAGCGGCTATAAAAAAACGGTAAATGAAACTGCCACGGACCAAGGCATTCAAGTAAAAGTAAATGAACTGATGCTGGATGACGGACAGGTGCTGCTTGGATTAACGATCAGCGCAGATGAATTTAGAAGAACTGCACTAGGGCTTAACCGAGACGCATCAATTCGACCGGGAGAGCTGCGCGTGCAAATTGGCAACATGTCGTTTTTTGATTCGGCTTCCAGTATTAGAGAGGAACCAATCAAAAACAAAGACGGAAGCTGGAACTATCTGTACGCTTTAAAACTAACGCAAGCGGACACGGACGGAGACGGGAAAATCGATGTGGAAGGCTACAATGTACTAGATCATATTGATCCAAATAAAAACTATCAAATCAGTGCGCAGTTCACAAGTCTAGAATTTGAAAAGAATCCTGCTCAGACGAAAAGCGGGAACTACCGGGATTCCTACGGAGAAATTAAAGGAAATTGGACGGTTCATACAAGCGTAAACGGCTCAAAAATCATCGCTGATACAAAAGTGTATCCGTTGAATAAAGAAATTCCGATTAATGAAAAAGGAATAAAAGGCGTATTGTCCATCAAAGAAGTTCGCGTATCCCCTGTTTCGATTAAGCTGCACTATACGTTTACATCGTCAACCGGAAGCATCCGAGGCGGAACGGATGTCGGTGTAGACATAAAAGACCAAAATGGAAGAAACCTTTCTGAAAGCGGCAGTGGAGGAGGAACAGACAAGGTGCTAGAGATGGACGGAGAGTACCGGAATGATAAAGACGTTATTATGCTTAGATTTATTCCATATGTAAGTGATCATGAAAAAGACTGGTCAAAAGATTTAACTTCAGACGCCTTTAATTTGAAGGTAAACAACAACTAACCAAAATAAAAACCAGATGCCTGCTTAGCGTGCATCTGGTTTTTTATTAGATATCCATTTTATTTAACAAGCGAAGAAACGTTTGTAATTCTTCATCCGTAAAATGGCTAAGCTTTTCACCATATTCTTTGGTGAGTACTTTTTCCATTTCTTCTGCAAATGCTTTTCCTTTATCCGTAATGGATAAGTAGACAACGCGGCGGTCTTTTTGACTGCGTACGCGCGTGACAAATTCTCTTTCCATGAGACGGTCGCTGACGCACGTCATGCTGCTGTTTGAGATGTGCATATGCTCTGCAATCTCAGAAACGATATGATTCCCTTCTTTATACAGCATGTGAAGCGCTAAAAATTCATTTAAAGGAATATATGATTTTAAAGTGGGAATAACCGACAGCTGCATTTTTTTCGTTTGGTTTCGCATCGTTGAAACCACATCTTGGATAAGTTCATCTCGTGTATTCATTGAGGTTGTGTGCTCCTTTTTCCGTTCAAACAATTTCTTTTCTTTTCTATTGTACCATATTGTTTATAAAGATAACGGGCAGGTTTTTTAAAGATAAAAACAGAAGTAGTATCTATCTGTTGCGATAGAAAGGGGCTTGAGTGATGGAAAAGGTAATTGAGTTTAAAACGACGCTGCTTCCTTTTGATGGAGCAAAAAAGCTTGTGAATGCAAATAATTCCGAAAGTGACTTATTATACAAGGAATATTATGATCTCGGAGACGGTAAGCAGATGTGTACGCTTGTGTTTGAACGCTATTTTTTCCGCACCGGCGGCAGAGGATCACTAACGATTATTTTAGAAAATGTGTCCGGTCCAAACAAAGTAAAGTGTATTCCTTCAGGAAGCGCAGAAGGGATATTAAATATTGATTGGGGAGCAAGCAAAGATTTTGTACGATGGGTAGAAAACGCCCTCTCATCGTACACGTTAGAAGAACCGCAGAGATAAAGGCAAAGCTGGAGAAGGCAATGAGCTTCTTCAGCTTTTTTTATAAAGCGAAGGGCGAGTAGAGAAATGAAAAGATGCAAAAGCTACTGTAGAAATAAGAACTTTATGTGGACAATAAGCATTTTTTCTCTTTTTACCGGATAAATGAGTATAATATGAAATTGCAGGAAGACTTCACATTTACATAACAAAGGAGAACAACATAATGAAAAAACTCAGCATCGTATTATTTGTTTTAATGATAGCTATAGTAGGCTGTTCAAAAGGAAATGATTCAAGTTCAAAAGAAGTAAAAGGAACGATTGAAGTACCGGAATCAATTCAAGCAAATGAACAAGTCAAGCTTAAAGTCTTTGTGACGCAAGGAGATAAAAAAGTGGAAAACGCCGATGACGTGCAGTTCCAAGTTGAAAAAGAAGGCTATATCAATCAAGAAATGACAAAAGCACCGCACGAAGGAAAAGGTGTATACAGCACGGACTATACGTTTAAAGAAGACGGCGAATATATGATTACCGCTCACGTGACGGTAGACGGTGACATGAAAATGTTTACGAAAAAAGTAGAGGTAGGTAAGTCTAAAGAGTAAAATTTATAGTTGCAGAAGGGGCTTATATAGCCATGTAAAAGAGAATGCCTCGTGCATTCTCTTTTTTTAATAAGGTTGTTTTTTCAATCTTTTTTACCGTTAACACGAAATGGTCCAATTTTTTAATCATTTCTTTTTCTCCTAGACACCAAACTAAATATTGAGAAAATATGTTAAAATTAGGATAATGACAGTAACCTTATTCAACTAACGGGACAGTCAAGTTGAACAAGCCCTTTTTTCTAAAAAAGAATATTCTCTTTCCTTAGGGAATTACCAATTGGGGATGAAAAGAATGAATGATTTTCTGAATCAAATTGCCAAGGACTTAACTAACATGAACTTAGAAAGGTATTGGCCAAATTTTGAACTTGTTGCCTATGCATTGTACGACGAAAACAGTGTAATCCTGTTCAATCATCCTAGGTATAATAACATTCCTCCTAAATCATATGAAATTTTAAAACGGGGCGAGCAGTTTGTGGGAAATACGCTTATTCTATTTGATGGCTATCCTACCGCTATTGCTGATATGGAATTGTACGATGACTATGAAGGGCTTTTTTCAATATTGATCCACGAATTATTCCACGGAAATCAGTATATAAAGAGTGAAAAATGTTTCCCTGATGAAATGCTGGGAATAACCTATCCCTTAACAAAAGAGAATGTAGACATTCGAAATCGAGAAAGAAAAAATCTTTATAATGCATCGTTAGAAACTGATATCAGTAAAAAGAAGCAGTATTTGAACGAGTTTATCAGCCTAAGGGAAAGAAGGGCAGAAGGAATAAAAGAGCATCTAACATATGAAAACTTAATTGAATCTGTTGAAGGACCTGCCTGGTACGTTGAAATAAAGGCTTTTTCAGAAAAATCTTCGCTCGCTAATGATTTAGTTTTAGAAAGGTATGGAAAAAATCTAATAAACGCCGTTGAATCCACTTCCAATATAAGGCGGAGCTGTTACAGTTCAGGCTTATTTATGTGTTTGTTGCTGGATGAATTGTCACCCGATTGGAAGGAAAGTTTTTTTGGTACTAAAACAACACTATTTGAGTTAATCAAATTTCTTGATATTGCCCCTCGAAAACAGGCAATTGAAGAGGTTCAAATAAGCCCGGAAACAGAAGCAGCAGTAAATTTTGCAATTGAATCAAGGAAGAAAGAACTTGATGAATTCGAAGCACAGATAGGAACCCATCTTTTTATCGAAGGAGAAATCATTGCTTTATCCTTTGATCCGATGAATATTGTCCCTTTTGAGAACAGGTTATTACATAAAAATTATATAAAAGTAAGGATAAATAACCAAGAATACTTTATTCAACAACCATCTCTTACCTATTGTGCGGATGGATTAAAAAATATAAATAAATTACTCATCCTATTAAAGGATAAACCATTGGAAACTGGTGATTCCCTTTTAATTGCTGGTATTGGAGAAATAATGGGGCAGTATACAATACAGGAAGATACGATCAATTTGGTTGTTAATTAGATTGTAAAGGCGCATTTTATAGGAATCAAGGTCCCTTACATAATAAAGAAAACTTGCAAACTTCTATTGCGAGTTTTCTTTTGGGTTCCTACGATATAGCAATAATATTTATGAAAACAGCCTTTTTTAATAAGGACGCTTTAATCTACGTAATTTGATAATTCAATCAAATTGTGATCAGGATCTCTTACATAAACAGAAAAGATCGGGCCTACAGCACCTGTTCGTTTGACGGGTCCTTCTTCGATTTCTACATCATGTTTTTGTAAATGACTAATTACGCTTTCGATTTTTTCTATTGTGGTTTTACACAATGCATTAAAGGGTTATGGGATTTTATATTAATATTGGATAAGTAGTGGCATTTGTTTTAGTAACTTGGTCTGGAAAGTTTGTTGATTAGATGTGTTGAAAATTTAAATACATATATGAATGGAGAGGCTTGTATGTCTATGGGGATACTTTCTTTAATCACTTTTGTTATCTGGTTTGTAGCAATTCAAGAGTTTTTAAAACCTGAAAAGAATCAGAGTAACCGAAAAATAATGATGTTAACATCCGCAGGCTCCTTGCTGACGTTAGTTCTGACCATTTCTCTTTTTCAAACACTATAAAAATACCTCAACAAGCAGTTTTCCTCGGCTATCAGCAGCGTAATGTAGGCAGCCCTGAGTTCTTCCATGGCTGTATAATTTGATTTTCTGCAATATCCAAAAAAATGATGGTAAAAGGGAAGGGGATTAGGAATAACCTTTCTTTTTTGCTCCGCTTATTTTGCAGAAAAAAAGAAAAAGAAGCTTATGAACTGATGGTTCGCAGGCTTCTTTTTTGTTTTATACGATTATCTTATTTATAAACGCTGGACGGAATTTTAAACGTATGAATGCCGTTAGAATACGGGCCGTACTCATACTCACCAAATATAATGGCAATGCCGCTACTTGTGTAGTAAAACTGATCTTCTTTTAAGTTTACAGACTTAAATTCATTAACCCAGAACTGAGCACCTTTTTTATTGCGAGCAATCATTTCATTACGAATATAGTTATTAACTTTATTCAACTTAGTGTTGTTGTTAATAATATCTTTTAAGCTAATTTGTCGAGCTTTCAACAAATCGTAATTATAAGTATCAATCCAAGCGTTGCCGTGAGCACCGCCAGCATACGCATCATTCGTAATAGCAACACTTAAAATATTATCTTGGTTGTAAGGTACAGAGTATGTCATATTACGAGAATAAGGACCTGGTGCCCAGCCGTTTTTGCGGTCTTCCTTTTCTTGTTCTTTTAGCTCGTTGTGTTCTTTTTGTGCTTCTTTCGCAATGTTTAAAAACTTTCGATTATAGCTAGCTTCAAATGGTTTATTGATAAGGCCGGAT
Organism: Priestia sp. AB; assembly: GCF_028369225.1. Taxonomy (NCBI): domain Bacteria; kingdom Bacillati; phylum Bacillota; class Bacilli; order Caryophanales; family Bacillaceae; genus Priestia; species Priestia sp. AB. Next base: position 470,223 of record NZ_JAQMYN010000004.1, on the reverse strand, counting down.
ACCTGCGGATAGCGAATGTTGCTTGCTAAAGATTTCTTTGTAACCGTTACTCCTAGTGCTTGAATTTTGTCACTAGGCGCTTTTTCATACTTAATACTTGATGACTTTTGAGCATAGGTACCCTTTGATACCCCATACAGACCACCAAATTTGCTGGACTCAGAATACACGCGGAATACTTGCCCTTTTGTCACTTTTCTAGCCGCTACTAACTTGTTGTTTTTGATGTTGTAAAGATTCGTGTTCTTTAAAACGGTAACGCGTCCTATTTGCCCTTTAACCAGTTCCTGATTCCCCCACACAACTTTTGCTTCTGCAACTGTTTGCGGAGCAAGCGGTGAGAATAACAAAGCCAAACCTAAAACAACTGCGCTAACTCTTTTGAACCTTTTCATAAAAGCCCCCTAAAGTGATTTTTGTAGGTTTTAAAGCTAATCGATACTTTATTTTTCAAAAAAAACCCATTCACTAGTATAGCATATTTTTACAGTTTTTTACTTTTATCAATTCGTTTTTACTAAATTATTTTTCGACTTGATTCCTCTTATTAAATGATTAAATAAAATAGACCGGCGCACTTTATGCCTTTAGTAGAAAGAAGAAAAAAGTCAGTTATTTACCCTAGACTAAAAAAGTTTCCTGTGGTAAACTTTTGGTATTATGACACATAAAAACTGAAAATTTTAAATAAATTATGCTGACATGTTCATTTTTCTGCACCAGCAGAATACCCTATTAAAAATCAACGGGCCTATTTTTTTACCTTAAAAGTTGGTCTAATGAAAAAAATATAACCTTAGGTAAAAAATGAGAAGGGACGAAAAATAGATGGCTAGTGTAAATAATTATCCATTGTCTACATTTACGATAGGTGAAACGGTACAGCTAGAGCGAATCGAAATCGAAGGTGCCTTAAAGCGACGCTTGTTAGATTTAGGATTTATTCCAGGAGCAATTATCAAAGTGCTTCAAAAAAGCCCGTTAGGAGATCCTGTTGCTTATCAAGTCAGTCATACAACGATTGGTCTCAGAAAAGAAGAGAGCTCAAAAATTTATGTAAAAAAAGTAGGTGATGACGATGAGTAAGTATCGTATTGCATTAGCAGGAAATCCGAACACAGGAAAAAGTACGTTATTTAATAGCTTGACCGGTCTTAAGCAGCACACGGGAAACTGGACGGGAAAAACGGTAGCCAAAGCAGAAGGGACGTTTGAACACCACCAGCAGCTCTACACAATTGTCGATTTGCCTGGAACGTATTCACTTTATTCAAATTCGGCAGATGAAGAAGTAGCGCGTGACTATATTTTATTTGAAAGACCTGACGTTACGGTTGTAGTGGTCGATGCAACGGCCATGGAGCGAAATCTTAATTTAGCGCTGCAAGTGATGGAAATGACTGAAAACGTCGTGATTTGCGTGAACTTAATGGATGAAGCAAAGAAAAAAGGAATTGTGATTAACGAAAAAAAGCTCGCTGAATCGTTAGGCGTACCGGTTGTGCCTATATCAGCTCGCAATAAAAAAGGAATTACGAATTTGCTCGATGCAATTGAAGAAGTCGTGCGAGGGCAGGTAAAGCTTAACCCTTACCAGGTGCAGTACACAAAAGAAATTGAAGCGTCACTAAAGGAGCTAGAGCCTCAAGTCGCTTCTATTGTTGGAAATCAATTTCCTTTGCGCTGGATTGCTTTACGGGTTCTTGATGGAGATACGTCATTTTTAGAAACGATTCAGCAGCGTCAGCAGCAAGACATCAGTCACACAGAAAGGAGGAACAGCGCATATGGGAAATCCGTTAACTCCTGAAAACTCATTAGCAATGGAACAATTAACGCGCTATGCCCAGCTGGCAAAAGAAAAAGATCATCGTTCAAATATGGTGGCAAGCATTTATCAGTCGTCACAGCAAATATGTAAAAAATCAGTTGTGTACCAAGACCGCTCAAAGCTTCAGCGTACAGAAAAGCTAGATAAAGTCTTTACCTCGCCAATTTGGGGATTTCCAATTATGCTTGGCATTTTATCGATTATCTTTTATATCACCATAGCCGGCGCAAATGTTCCTTCCGGATTAATCGCACAAGGATTTGGGTGGGCCGAAGGGTATTTAACAGCTTTCTTTCAAGCGATTCATGCGCCGGAATGGCTGCACGGAATTCTTGTATTAGGGCTGTTTCGAGGTACAGGATGGGTCATTAGTGTCATGCTGCCTCCAATGGCTATCTTTTTCCCGGTGTTTGCGCTTTTAGAAAACTACGGCTACTTGCCTCGCGTAGCGTTTAATATGGATCGTTTGTTCAAACGAGCAGGCGCACACGGCAAGCAGTCGCTAACGATGGCGATGGGGTTTGGATGTAACGCCGCGGCGATTATGTCGACTCGTATTATTGAATCGCCGCGTGAACGTATGATGGCGATTTTAACGAATAATTTTGTTCCGTGTAACGGCAGATGGCCTACGCTGATTTTATTAGCTTCTTTATTTATGGCGACCGGCTTTACAGGAAGCGCTAAAACATTCGTAACGGCGCTTGTGGTAGTCGGAACAGTGTTATTTGGAATCGTTGTGACGCTGTTTGTATCATGGGCACTGTCTAAAACGGCGCTGCGCGGAGTACCAACACACTATACGCTAGAGCTCCCGCCTTACCGCAAGCCGAAATTTGTAGATACAATTGTGCGTGCGACGCTGGATAAATCGCTGTTCGTGTTAAAACGCGCGATTATTGTTGCAGCACCCGCAGCGGTGTTAACGTGGGTATTGGCCAATATTTATATCGGTGACACAAGTATTTTAATGCATTTTGTTCAGTTTCTTGACCCATTCGCTAAGTCGCTGGGACTAGACGGCTATATATTAGCTGCTTTTATTATTGGCTTGCCGGCTAATGAAATTGTTGTACCAGTTTTACTAATGGCGTATTTATCAACGGGTTCATTAATTGAAATTGAAGATGCGACTCGACTGAAACAAATTTTCCTTGATCACCACTGGACGTGGCTAACGGCTCTTAACATGATGCTGTTTTCGCTTCTGCATTTTCCGTGCGGAACGACGCTTGTGAATATTTATAAAGAAACCAAAAATGCAAAGTGGACGTTTCTTGCTTTTGCGATTCCAACAGTGATTGCGATTGGCGTTACGTTTGCGGTTGCTCAAGTCGTAAAAATGTTTAACCTTATTTAAATATGAAATAAACGTGCAGGGCTTTGCGAAAAGTCCTGTATTTTTTATGAGTAGTCAATGAGATAAAGAGTATGATAGGGTGAACTTGATTGCTATTTGTTAGGTTAAATGGTAATTTGTATGATATAGATTTGCTTCATGCACAAAAAGAGATTAATAGAAAAAAGCGCCAATGAAATGCTAAAAGGAGGCTGACGGTGGGGATATTTTTTAATAAAATAGATTCAAAAAAAGCTAATAAGTATCAAACAAGGCTATACTCTTGTTTCACCATTCTCATCATAGTGAATGTGATTAACAGCTGGTTTCTCGATTGGCTTTGGCTTTATATCACCACAAGTAGCGTTCTTGTTATATTAGTGATATTCCTGCTCAAAACACCTAAACGTAATTTAGATGAAGAGTGGAAGCAGCTAGAAATAGAGAAAGACGAGACTTTTGAAAATAAAGTCAATCTTTTGATTCGAAATGGCAGAAGAGACGTTGATGTTATTAAATATATACGGAAAGAAAAAAATCTTGGTTTGCTTCCTGCAAAGCAGTATTTTGATCGAATTAAAGCGTCGAGTGAATAATAAAAAACGACCTCTGGTAAGACGAGGTCGTTTTTAGTTACAGGCAAATGGAACCCTGCGATGTCTCAAGTTAGATTAAAATAAGTCCAAAATAGCTAGTAAAAGGAGAGAGAAATATGCTCATACTTTATGATGAGCTGTACGGGAAATTTGAAGCAGACGGCGTTCTTTTAGAACTCATTCAAAGTGATCCTGTACAGCGTTTAAAAGGAATTTACCAAGGCGGAGCGAGCCGGTTTGTAAATGAAAACTGGAATACTACTCGATATGATCATTCCGTTGGTGCGATGATGCTTGTAAATAGACTCGGAGGCTCTTTGGAAGAGCAAATAGCGGCTTTATTACATGACGTTTCACATACGGCATTTTCTCATGTGATTGACTATGTTTTGGGACAAAAAGAAGAAAATTATCATGAAATGATTTACGAACAAATTGTGACTCAGTCGTCTATTCCTTCTATTTTAAAAAGCGCCGGTTTAAACTGGCGAGATATCTTACTCGATGAAAGCCAGTGGACGCTGCTCGAACAGCAAGCTCCGCACTTATGCGCTGACCGCGTGGATTATACGCTGCGGGATTTGTACGTATGCGGGGAGATTACTTTACAAGAAGTGCATGCGTTTTTGGATCAGCTTGTCGTATTTAATGGACAAATGGCGTGCAGTAATTTATCAGCGGCAGAGTGGTTTGTAGATGCTTACTACAAAGAAGTGATTGGCTTTTTTATGAATCCGCTTAATATGTTTGGAAATCATCAGCTGACGGAAACTATCAAGCTCGCTTTGCAAAAAGATATTTTATCTATCGAAGATTTTTTAAAGCAGGATGACGATGTGATTGGGCTGCTGAAAAACGCTGGAGATAGCAGCGTTGAAGGGATGTTATCTGCTCTTTTTAACAGCAAAGTACAAAAAGGAACAGCGTCTTGTTATGATGTTCACCAAACGACAAAAATGCGCTGGGTTGATCCTCTTGTTATTAGTTCAGATGGGGCGACTCCCGTATCTCAGTTATCACTTACCGCTAAAAGAGTAATAAAAGACGCAAAACAAAGGATAGAAAAAGGAGTATATCTCAATATTCAGGCTCCGTTATAAAGGGAATCAGTACATAGAGAAAGGGATGCATAATAATGTGCATCCCTTTCTCTCATAAGAAGTTTTATAGACCCCTAAAGAAGCCTTCTTTTAACGAACTTCATCACGCTTCGCATTTAACTCTTTAATCGTTTCACCTTCAATTAGCACAGGCTGATAGTAAGTTTCGTTTGGCAACTCTTTTTTGCCCTGCAGCTTTTTAATAATCCAATCCGCCGCGTCGTGTCCCATTTGTTCCTGCGGATGGGTTAACGTTGTTAAATTAATCGTTGCATTTTTAGCGATGTACGAATTGTCTTGACCAATAATTGACAACTTGTCCGGAATGGAAATGCCAAGCTGTCTGCATACATTTACAACTTCTAATCCGACTTCATCGTTATAGCAGACAAGAGCGGTCATTTCGTCTTGATTTTCAGTAAGAAATTCTTTTAAATTAGCATACAAATCAAGCTTTGTTTCGGTGTTAAAAGACAAAATATGCTCAGGCTGAAAGCGGAGCTTTGCTTCACCAAGCGCTTTTATGTAGCCTTTCATCCGGTACTTTCCTTGCAGGTCATCCATTTTTGCGATGAGTCCAATTTGTGTATGTCCTTTTGAAATTAATTCATTTGTGGCGAGGTAGCTTGACTGAACGTCGTCTAGACAAAAAAATGGAACATCCAATTCTTCGTAATAGGCGTTAATCATTGTAAACGGAACGTCTTGTTCTTTAAATGATAAATAATACGAGATGTTTGGATTGTACAAATTGCTTTTTGTAGGCTCAACAATTAGACCGTCTACTCCGTAAGAAAGCATCATTTCCAGCGCTTTTTTTTCTTGTTCCACATCATTATTCGTGCTCGCCAGCAGCAGCGAATAATTATCTTTATTTAACCTGCTTTCAATTCCGCGAATAATAGAAGGGAAAATATAGTCGGAAATATACGTGGTAATTACACCGATTGTTTTGTTGGCAGAAGCCCCGCTAGATTTGGATTGATACTGATTGCTTACATAGGTGCCAGATCCTTTTTCGCTTCTTAAAAATCCTTCATTCGACAGCTCTAAAATGGCTTTTCGAACCGTATGTCTGCTGACACCATACGTTTCTTGCATGACCGATTCAGTCGGGATTTGTTCGCCCATGCTGTAATCGCCTGAAAGAATTTTGCTTTTTATATCCTCAATAATCACCTGATATTTTGGCTTCATGTTTTCACTTCTTTCGTAGTTGTATACATTCAACTTTTTTTATGTGGAAAATTTGTATGGACATATTTTATCATGAACGTGAATGAATGAAAAGATTTCCTTGATTTTTAATCGAAAGGAAAATGATTTAAGGGTTGAATACCGATTTTTTAAAAGTTTAAGAAAGGAATAGTAGGATGTTTTAAGTATTTGTGTGCATATATAATTTTTATATTGACAAATGTACGTACAAATAAATATACTTAAGTTGTTAACAAATTCAAACAGCGTTACATAAAACGGAAAGCGCTTCCTTACTGCTATAGGCATTTTTATAGCTATCAGAAAGGAGATTAAACGTGAAAACAACTCAAGAAAGCATAAAACAAGCAATTGCTAAAGGGAAAACGTCCCTTGGAATTGAACTTGGATCTACTCGTATTAAAGCGGTGCTGATCGATGAAAACTTTGAAACGATCGCATCAGGCAGTTATGAATGGGAAAATCTCTTAGAAGACGGTTTTTGGACGTACAACTTACTCGATATTATTACAGGTCTGCAAAGTGCTTACCGTGAAATGAAGCAAGAAGTGGAACGAAGCTACGGGATCACCATTCGAACAGTTGGCTCCATCGGCGTTTCAGCTATGATGCACGGATATATGGCGTTTGATAAAACGGGTGAGCTGCTAGTTCCGTTTCGAACGTGGCGTAATGCAACAACAAGCGCAGCAGCAAAAGAATTAACTGAACATTTCCAATTTAATATTCCTGAACGATGGAGCATTGCGCATCTGTATCAGGCAATCATTAATCAAGAAAAACATCTGCCGCGCATTGATTACATGACAACGCTAGCCGGCTATATTCACTGGCTGCTGACAGGCAGTAAGGCGCTTGGCATTGGAGACGCTTCGGGGATGTTTCCAATTGATGAACGCACGCAAAATTACAGTGAAGATATGATGAAGCAGTTTGATGAGCTTATTTCTTACAAAGGATATCCATGGCAACTATCAGATATTCTGCCTGCAGTTCATACTTCAGGCGAGCAAGCAGGTACATTAACAGCGATAGGAGCCAGCATTTTAGATCAATCAAAAAATTTGCAGCCGGGCATTCCGTTTTGTCCTCCAGAAGGAGATGCGGGAACGGGAATGGTGGCGACAAACAGCGTAAGAAAACGCACGGGAAATGTTTCGGTAGGAACATCCGTTTTTGCGATGATTGTACTAGATAAAAAGCTTTCAAACGTTTATCCGGAAATTGATTTGGTTACCACGCCAAACGGCAGTCCAGTTGGAATGGTTCATGCGAATAACTGCTCAAGCGACTTAAACGCCTGGCTCGGATTGTTTCGGGAATTTTCGGAGGCGATGGGACAAAAAGTAGAGTCGGATAAATTGTTTGAAGTGATGTTAAATAAAGCGCTAGAAGCTGATCCTGATGGAGGGGGCTTGCTTAGCTACGGCTATTTCTCAGGTGAAAATATTACCGGAGTAGAAAGTGGACGTCCGTTATTTGTCCGTTCAGCAAAAAGTAATTTTAATCTAGCAAACTTTATGCGTACACATCTTTTTACAGCTTTTGGCGCTTTAAAAATAGGGATGGATCTTTTAGTCAAAGAAGAAAACGTAAAGATTCACAGCATTTTAGCGCACGGAGGATTATTTAAAACGCCGGTAGTTGGCCAGAAAATAATGGCAGCGGCAATCAACACGCCTGTTTCTATCATGGACACAGCAGGAGAAGGAGGCGCGTGGGGAATGGCTATTCTTTCTTCTTATATGCTCAATAAAAGTGAGAATGAAAGTTTAGAAGATTTCTTGGATGATAAAGTCTTTAAAGAAGTGACCGCACAAGAAATTTATCCTGACGAACTCGACGTAAAAGGGTTTGAAGCATTTATTAAAAGATATAAAAAAGGGCTAGTGATTGAAAAAGCAGCTGCAGAGCACCACAGCGAAGAACGGGAGGAGTTAGTGTGCTAGATAAATTAAAAGAAGAAGTATTTCAAGCGAACGTCGATTTGCCAAAACACGGACTGGTCAAGTATACGTGGGGAAATGTAAGTGCCATTGACCGAGACAGCGGTTTGTTTGTGATTAAACCAAGCGGCGTGACGTACGAGAAAATGACGGCGCAAGACATGGTAGTCGTTGATTTAGAAGGTCGCGTGGTAGAAGGTGAGCTTAATCCGTCATCTGATACGCTGACGCATGCCGTACTATATAAACATTACCCGCAAATTGGCGGTATTGCCCATACGCATTCAACGTGGGCGACCATTTGGGCTCAAGCAGGACTTGATGTGCAGGCAATGGGAACGACACATGCCGATACCTTTTATGGTTCCGTACCGTGCGCGCGCTTTTTGACCGAAAAAGAAGTGAATGACGGATATGAAGTGGAAACGGGCAAGGTGATTATCGAAACATTTGAAGAGCGCGGCTTAGATGTGTTAGCGGTTCCTGGTATTTTACTTCAAGGGCACGGGCCGTTTACGTGGGGAAAAGATGCCAAATCGGCGGTAATGAACAGCGTCGTATTAGACGAAGTATCCAAAATGAACTTCTTTACACAAAAATTAAACGGGCTGGCTGAAGAGCTGCCGCAGCGTATATTAGACAAACATTATTTACGAAAACACGGAAAAAACGCATATTACGGGCAAGGACAATAAAAGACTTACATACAGAAAAGGGGATTATCATGTTAAAAACAGCTCAAAAAGAATTTTGGTTTATTGTTGGTTCACAGCATCTTTACGGAAAAGAAGCGCTAGCAGAAGTAAAAGCACACGCGCAAACAATGACCGATGCTTTAAATGAAAGCGGTGTCTTGCCTTATCCGATTGTTCTGCAAGATTTAGCTGTGAGTGCTGATACAATTACAAGCATGATGAAAGAAGTGAATTACCGAGATGAAGTTGCCGGTGTAATCACGTGGATGCATACGTTCTCGCCTGCAAAAATGTGGATTCGCGGTACCAAACTACTGCAAAAACCACTGCTTCATTTAGCAACACAATTTAACGAAAGCATTCCTTGGGAAACGATTGATATGGATTTTATGAACTTGAATCAGTCCGCTCACGGTGATCGTGAATACGGCTTTATCAACGCACGTTTGAACAAACAAAATAAAATCGTAGTAGGCTACTGGGAGCGCCCTGAAGTACAGCAGCAAATTTCACAATGGATGGATGTAGCCGCTGCTTATAACGAAAGCTTCAACATTAAAGTTGCGCGTTTCGGTGACAATATGCGCAACGTCGGCGTAACGGAAGGAGACAAAATTGAAGCACAAATTCAATTTGGCTGGACGGTTGACTACTTCGGAATCGGTGACCTTGTTCAATATGTCAATGCCGTTACGGAAGAAGAAATCAATGATTTATTTGCTGAATATGCCGACGCGTACGAATTTGTTTACGGCGATTATTCTGCAGAAGACTGGGAGTCTAGCGTAAAAGTACAGGCAAGCTATGAAATTGCGATTAAACGTTTTCTAGATGAGGGAGGCTACAGCGCCTTTACCACTAACTTTGAAGATCTATACGGTATGAAACAGCTCCCTGGTCTAGCCGTACAGCGCTTGATGGCACAGGGCTACGGCTTTGCCGGTGAAGGAGACTGGAAAACAGCGGCGCTTGACCGCCTGCTTAAAGTAATGAGCCATAATCAGTCAACGGGCTTTATGGAAGACTATACGTATGAATTGGCTCCCGGACGTGAGTCTGTGCTTCAATCACACATGCTTGAAGTAGACCCGACGCTAGCGGTAAACAAGCCAAAACTAATCGTTTCTCCGCTAGGTATCGGTAACCGCGAAGATCCAGCCCGCTTAGTGTTTGACGGTAAACAAGGAGAAGGCGTAGTGGTTTCCATGGCTGACTTCGGTACGCATTACAAGCTGTTAATTAACGAAGTATCGGCATTTGAGCCGGAAGTTCCTGCTCCAAATCTTCCGGTAGCGCGCGTGCTTTGGAACATTAAGCCGAACTTCCAAGAAGGCGTTAAAGCGTGGATTGAAAACGGAGGAGGCCATCATACGGTTCTTTCATTAAATTTAACGACGGATCAAATCGTGAGCTATGCAAAGCTTGTTGATCTAGAGTACGTCATTATTAAGTAAGCATTCACATTTCCGAGGGAGCGCTGCTTCCTCGGAAATGAAAATATAGCGTTAGTAAAAGAACGCCGTTTTTAGAGATAAATGAAAGCGTTTTAAATTTGTGTGATAGGAAGCAAAACTACGACAATAAAAAGGGGATCTATAATCATGAGTAAAGTATCAAGTAAGTTTATCTTCTTCTTCGGCTCATTTGCCGGTATTTTATTCGGTTATGATATTGGGATTATTGCTGGTGCAGAAGGTCATATCCGTGAAGCGTTTCATTTAAGTCCGCTCTGGCTGGGAATTGTAGTTTCGTCGCTAATGGGCGGAGCAATTATCGGTTCCATTTTAAGCGGATTATTAGGGGATAAGTTTGGGCGAAGAAAATTAATTTTAATTTCGTCTATCATCTTTCTTTTAGGATCTATCGGTTCAGCGATTGCACCGGAGGAAATTACGTTAACGATTGCGCGCGTCTTTTTAGGTACAGCAGTAGGAACGGCTTCTTCTTTAGTTCCTGCTTATATGTCAGAAATCGCACCTGCTCATATTCGCGGGAAGCTTTCAGGTTTAAATCAGCTAATGATTGTAATTGGATTATTATTAAGCTATATCGTAGCCTTTATTTTTGAGCCGGTTCCAAACAGCTGGCGATTAATGCTTGGCAGCGCCGGTATTTTTGCAATCGTCTTATGCATCGGTATGATTAAGCTTCCAGAGTCGCCTCGCTACTTAATTAAAAACGGAATGGCAGATAAAGCGCGTGAAGTACTGCGCACGCTTCGTCCCTCAGCAGCGGAAGTCGAAGCTGAAGTGTCTGAAATTGAAAGCGTAGCTGTGCATGAACAATCAGGCATTAAACAGCTGTTTCAGAAAAAGTTTCGTCTAGCTTTAATTATCGGTGTCGGAATGGCAACTTTTCAGCAGATTCAAGGCTCAAACTCAATTGTTTATTATGCAACAAGCATTGCTCGTCAAGTTGGTTTAGCCCCGCAGGTAGCTGCTGGTTTTACGGTCATCGTTGGGGTAATCTTTGTGGTGACAACCCTTATTTTTCTGCAGTTTGTTGATAAATTCAACCGCCGTACCATTCTTACAATTGGCGGCGCGGGTATGGCTCTTTCATTTTTCACACCGGCTATTCTAGGAGCATTAGGCGTTAATGAAGTCGTCGTGAACTGGGTTACGTTAATTGCGCTTTGCTGCTTTATCCTTTGCTATGCGTTTTCTTGGGCGCCGCTTACGTGGATCATTGTAGGAGAAATTTTCCCGCTTTCTGTACGTGGAATCGGTGCTGGGATTTCATCTGCCTTTAACTGGACAGGATCGCTGGCAGTAGGGCTTGTGTTCCCTATTTTAGCTGATCAATTTAGCTTAGGCGTTATCTTTTCAACGTTCGGAATCATTTGTGTTCTCGGATTATTCTTCATACGTTTTGTAGTTGTTGAAACAAAAGGGCGTAGCCTAGAACAAATTGAAACGGACATGGCAGCTCGGTCTGCAAGGAAGTCTTTAAATCGAGTTGAGCGTAATAAATACGTCTAATTGTTTTAAATGCTTTAAATATAAGAGGCTGCGATAAAAGTATGTTAGCCGAAGTGAAAAACGAACCACTGATCAAACACTTTGATTAGTGGTTCGTTTTTTTATGGTGAACGCAGGTTTCAGCTGTTTTGTTGCTTCTAGCAGTTGATTGGAGAGCAAGGCGAAGACTCCTGCGGGACAAGCGGAACAGATGAGACCCCGCAGGCGCACAAGCGACGAGGAGGCTCATCGGCCGCCCGCGGAAAGCGAAGCCTTGCACGAAAATCAACTGCGGGGTAACAAGCGGTTCAGCTCATGTATCCCATTTGCCTTTAGATTGAATTCATTTCGTTATGTCTCAACCTCTTTTGGAAAAATGTGCATAACTCTTAACGAAACCTTGTAGCAGAAGGCGCAGTCAAACGTTATAATAGATAATAAATGATGATATATTCTCTATATTTGTCATATATTTGTATTACATATGTAATTAAAGAAAAACATTCACTTGATATACTGTTTAATGACTTAACTTTATCTTAAAATTTACAGTGAACTGCCTGTTTATAGAGGCTTAGAACATACACAGCAAATGGAGGAGCAATCATGGCAAACGAAAAGATGCAAGAAGGACTTAATCGTTTTATCAAGGAAGATTTAAATGACCTTTTAGGTAGACTGTTCCCCTTAATGGACCGGGAGTGTGCCGAAGAAAAAAGAAAGCTTATTGAAACAGCAGTAGAGTACATTTATTCGTCAGGATATCACCAAGGAGCAAAAGATTTAATCGAAACACATCGAAAAGACGATTATAAATTGTTAAGGCAAAAATTAGCGTCAACGCCTCCTAAAAACTAATTTTTTTGAAATTTCTTTTGACAACATAAATGTAAGGTGTTAAGATGACTCTACATTCAAAATATTATAAACAATTAAAACTCTTATTGAGAGAGGCGGAGGGACTGGCCCTGTGAAGCCCGGCAACCATTTAACATTCTTGTTAAAAAGGTGCTACATCCTGCAAAGCGTACAGCTTTGAAAAATAAGAGAGGATTTCATAGATACTATGCCTCTCTATTCGTGATAGAGAGGCTTTTTATTTTATGTGAATATGTTTTGAATGAACAATTTTATAAAAATGCATCAGGTGCTGTGGAACGAATGTACGCAGCTTAAAAGGGAAGACCGGTGAAAAGCCGGCGCGGTCCCGCCACTGTAATGGGGAGCAACTTATTAACCACTGTTTCATGTTGAAATGGGAAGGGATAAGAAGCGATGAACCTAAGTCAGGAGACCTGCCTGTTGTATGCACTTAAGCTCTACGGGATATAGAGAGGAGTGAGGAATACGTGTTGAGAAAAACAGGCTATCTCAACTTTAGTTAAGTATGCGTATCATCTCTCTTTTCATTTCGAAAAGAGAGATTTTTTAGTTTATCGATAAAAAATATACAGGGAGTGGAAAAAATGAGCAGTGTAAAAAGTTCAAACTTAGGTTATCCAAGAATTGGTGAAAAACGAGAATGGAAAAAAGCGCTTGAGCAGTTTTGGGCAGGAAAACTAGAGAAAGATATCTTTCTGCAGGAAATTGAGGCTCTTCGTCTAGGGCATCTGAAAAAACAGCGTGATGCAGGAATTGAATTGATTCCAGTCGGTGATTTTAGCTTATACGATCACGTGTTAGATACAGCCGCTATGTTTGGTTTGGTGCCAAAGCGCTTTGATTATGACGGAGGACCGGTATCGCTTGAAACGTATTTTGACATCGCCCGAGGAACAAAAGGTGCGGTAGCTTCTACGATGACAAAATGGTTTAACACAAATTATCACTACATCGTACCCGAGCTTGAGGAATGTACGCCGGCACTTGTAGAAAATCGCCCGCTTCAATTTTACAAAGAAGCAAAGCAGAAGCTGAATATTGAAGGCAAGCCCGTTATTTTAGGTCCAGTAACATTTGTAAAGCTGTCAAAAGGATATAAAAAAAGTGAGTTTGAAAAAGTAGTTGAACAATTTGTTCCGCTTTATGCAACTATCTTAGCGGAGCTGCAGGCAGAAGGAGTAGAGTGGGTACAAATAGATGAGCCAATTTTAGCTACAACGCTATCAAAAGAAGACCTGGCGCTGTACAAAGAAGTCTATCAAACTTTGAAGGAAGCGGCACCGAATGTAAAAGTCATTTTGCAAACGTATTTTGACAGCGTTGATTACTATAAGGAAGTCGTGTCTCTTCCTGTTGAAGGAATCGGTTTAGACTTTGTGCATGACCGAGGAGAAAATCTCACTGCGCTTAATAAATATGGTTTTCCGACTGATAAAGTGCTGGCAGCAGGAGTGATTGACGGACGAAACATTTGGCGTGAAAGTTTGGATGAACAACTTTTAACGATCAGTGAAATTGAAGAAGCCGTATCAAAAGATCGTCTAATCCTGCAGCCTTCATCAAGTCTACTACATGTTCCTGTCACGGTGAAAAATGAAGAGACGATTGATCCAGTATTGAAAAATGCGCTCTCTTTTGCAGATGAAAAGCTACAGGAAATCACGCTGTTAACGAAAGCGGTACAGCAAGGAAAAGAAGCAATAGAAGAAGAAATAAGCGTAGGCAAACAGGCAATTCAAGCATTAAATGGATCATCTTTTCGAAATCATCAAGACGTGCAAAAAGAGCTGAAGCAGCTGCACAGCTATAAAGCAGAGCGCCAAGCGCCGTTTGACGTACGTCAGCGCGTTCAGCAAGAAGCGTTTCAGCTGCCGCTTCTTCCAACGACAACGATTGGAAGCTTTCCGCAAACAAAAGAAGTGCGAAAAGAGCGTCTAAAGTGGCGTAAAGGCGAGTTAAGCGATGAAGCATATGAAGCGTACATTAACAAGGAAATAAAAAAGTGGATTGAAATTCAAGAAGAGATCGGCTTAGATGTCCTTGTGCACGGAGAGTTTGAGCGTACGGACATGGTCGAATACTTCGGTGAAAAATTAGGAGGCTTTCAGTTTACGAAGTTTGGGTGGGTACAATCTTACGGTTCTCGCTGCGTGAAGCCGCCGCTTATTTACGGAGATGTATCGTACGAGCAGGCGATGACGATCAAAGAAACGGTATACGCACAGTCTCTAACCAATAAGCCGGTTAAAGGAATGCTAACGGGTCCCATTACGATTTTAAACTGGTCGTTTGTGCGTGATGATATCCCGCGCTACGACGTCGCAAATCAGATTGCGCTTGCTCTTAGAAAAGAAGTGGAAGCACTTGAAAGTCAGGGCATCTCGATGATTCAAGTAGATGAACCCGCGCTGCGTGAAGGACTGCCGTTAAAACGAGAAAACTGGGAAAATTATTTAAACGCCGCGGTGTACGCATTTAAGCTAGCCACGGTATCCGTGCAAAATGAGACGCAAATTCACACGCATATGTGCTATTCGGAATTCGAAGAGATTATCGATGCGATCAAAGCGCTTGATGCCGACGTCATTTCCATTGAAACGTCTAAAAGCCACGGTGAATTAATTTATGCGTTTGAAGAACATACGTACAATCAAGGAATTGGACTTGGCGTATATGATATCCACAGTCCGCGCGTGCCGAAGCTTGAAGAGCTGACACGAAACATTGGCCGCGCTCTAAAGGTGCTTGATCCTGCATTATTTTGGATTAATCCCGACTGCGGCCTTAAAACAAGAGGAATCAGCGAGACGGTTGAAGCTTTAAAAGTGATGGTTGAGTCTGCAAAACAAACAAGACAAAATTTATTACAAAACGTTTAATAACAAGAAAGTAAAGATCAAGCAGTGTAAACGCTACACTGCTTGATCTGATGGGTTTTTTAAAGGCCAAAAATATCCATTGACACTTCCCGTAGATTTTTGTATCTTTTTAAAGGTGTTTTTAAAATCAGGGAGGTAAAACATGAGTAACAACAGTACGCAGCACGTTAAAATTGTAACAGCAGATCCATCAGCGCTAGGCCTATTCGGACTTGCCATGGTGACACTTGTTGCATCGTTTCAAAAGCTTGGGGTAACCGATGGTGTTTCATTGGTATTGCCATGGGCAATTTTTTTAGGCGGGATAGGGCAGCTAATCGCGTCTATGCAAGATTTCAAACATAATAATACCTTCGGCGCAACGGCTTTTGGTGCCTTTGGGTTATTTTGGTTAGGTGTCGGCATGACATGGCTTATTCAGCTTGGAGCATTTGGGGAAGCGCTCGCAAAAGAAGCGGATCCGAAGCAGCTCGCATTTGCTTTTGTCGGCTACTTAATTTTCAGCGTTTTTATGACAGTTGGCGCAATGGGCACTCATAAAGTATTATTTATTATTTTTGTGTTAATTGATTTCTTATTTATTGGATTATCGCTAAGTACATTTGGTGTGGCATATGAGTACACGCACTTACTAGCAGCAGTGTCAGAGCTATTGATTGCTCTGTTTTCATTCTATGGATCTGCAGCGGCTGTATTAAATACTCACTACGGTCGAGTTGTGCTTCCGGTGGGCAAGCCGTTTGGTGCATTTATTAAATAATCAAGACGTTAATTAAAAAGCGAAGTAGGGTTGAATTCTGTATGATGCAGAGGTCAATCCTTTTTTGTTTGGGTATTTTTATATATAGTAGAAAGAGATAGTTATATGTAATAGAAGCTTTTAGAGAAAAAAGAGAAATACATAATGAAAGGAAACGTTCCAATGATTATAAGACAAGTGGATGAAAAAGATTTAAACCAATTAATTACGTTAGAAAACAAAGGCTTTACATCCGAAGAAGCTGCCTCAAAAGATGCATTTATCACGCGGATTAACACCATTCCTGATACGTTTATCATTGCCGAAGAAAATGAAGAAATAATCGGATATGTGAACGGTCCCGTCATTTCAGCACCGTTTATTACGGATGATTTGTTTGAAAAAACGATTTCGAACCCTGAGACAGGCGGTTATCAAAGTATTTTAGGAATCGTTGTAAATCCCAAGCATCATCACAAAGGAATTGCCAGTATGCTGCTAAGGGAGTTTGAAAAACAAGCGCAGAACAAACAGCGCTTAACGGTTACGTTAACATGTAAAGAAGAATTGATTCCTTTTTACGAAAAGAACGGATATGTGAATCAAGGAGTTGCGGAGTCTCAGCATGCAGGCGTCAAGTGGTTTAATATGAGTAAGAAGCTTTAATGTTACTACTATGAATTGCTTCTTGCACCGCTAATGATTTCCGTGCAAGGCTTCGCTTTCCGCGGGCGGCCGCTGAGCCTCCTCGTCGCTTGCGCTCCTGTGGGGTCTCACCTGTTCAGCTTTCCCCGCAGGAGTCTTCGCCTTGCCCTCCAATCATCAGCTAGAAGCACCTACATACACGAAACCTACGTTCACCGTACCTATAAAAAAATTAGCACGAGGTGAATTCTTAATCAAACTCGTTCGCATTGTCCTTCAACTAACCTATTTTTGTTCCAACCTCTATTTCAGTTATGTAAAAGACTCTATTTTGTCAAACATATTTGACAGTAACAAAGGAAATAATATAAGATATGGGTGTAAAAAGTTTTTTACACTTTAGAGATGAGTGATGAATGGTGGAAAATCGAATTAAAGAACTGCGTAAAAGTAAAAAGATGTCTCAAGACGAACTGGCAAAAGTATGCGGCGTATCGAGACAAACGATTAATGCAATTGAAAACAATAAGTATGATCCAAGCTTAACGCTAGCTTTTCAGCTGGCTGAGGAGTTGGGAGCAACAGTAGATGAGCTGTTTTTATTTCATAAATCATGATGAGTTAGTTAAAAAGAGAAGGTAATGTGAAGTAGTGATCTTACTAGTAGAAGTTTTGACATTTCTGTACTATAAGCTAAAAGCACATAAGTAAATAGTAGATCAATATTATTTCTATCACTTTATAAAAAGAGATTTACAGAGCAACGGTGGTGAAATGAATGAAAAATCGAGCTGCCGGAGTAGCTCTTACAAGTACGGGCATGTTACTGTTGATGGTAACGTTAGTACTTCCTGTTCCGGGATTAACGTATAGTTTACTTGTAGGAAGCAGCATTCTACTAAAGGGCTGCGGAACAGGAGGAATAAAAAGGTGTATCACGTGAATGCAGCGTGATGTAGAAAAGGAGGTTCCTTTTGAAAAAAAGAACGATTATTATAGCTGCACTTTTATTTATCGTCGTATTTTATTTTACATATACCGGGAAAGCCCATCAGTTAAAAGACGTCATAAAAGTAGATGAAGCAAAGGTTACGCGTATTGAAATAGATACAGACGAAGGAAAGCGTGTAGTAGACGATAAAAAGAATATAAAAGAGATCGTACACTCTTTGTCAGAGGTAGAAGTAAAAAAAAGCAAGGAGCTCGACCCAAAGTTTGACCAGGCTTACTGGGTAAAAATCGTTGAAAACGGAAAAGACGCGTACGGCTTAACGATTTACGATAATGACTACATAAAAGCGTTTAGCTTTGAAGATAAAAAACAGGCGACATATACGATTGTTAAAGATCAAAAAATGGATGTTAAAAAGCTGTTTTCAACTAAATAAACGTGTAAACCTACTAAAAAAGACAGCCTGCGCTGTCTTTTTTTATAAAATAATAGATTGAAAATTTAGATTATTTTAAGCGGAATTAATCCTTGCCTATATAATTAATAAATGATTGAATTAGGTCAATATCAGGGTTAACTAATAGTGCTGGAAGAAGGCCAAATGTTAATAATACAAGGACGTTTGATCCAATAAAGATGCGAAGTGCTTTTTTGATTTTCATGATATTTCCTCCCTTTTTTATATTTTCGTATAAAAAGAGAAAAAAATCAATAGAAATGTGACGAAATTGTGAACTTTTTGTCTGATAGCCCCTGATAGATGGTAAAAATCCCCTCTCTATACTAGATAAAGAGGGAATATAGCACGTCATATTAAAAATACATGCGCAGATTCTCAATAAACCGGTAGAGGAAATAGCATGAAAAACCGATTAAGATACATCCTGCCGCAATAGAAACCCATTTAATATAAAGCTGATTCAGCACTTTTCTAGTTCCGGAGACAATCGTCATTAAGCCTAGGTCATGAATTAAAATCCCTGTTAATATTCCGGCAGCAATCAGCAAGAAATGAAAAGAATGAGAGGATTGAAGCGAATTGGTCAGCACCGTTCCAAACACGCTGAGCCAAAAAATGAGATTGCTAGGAGAAATCGCAACAAAGATCCCGTTCACATAAGAAGAGGCAAATGACTTTTTTATGTGCTCTCCAGGAGCCGTTATATCATGGTCGGCATGTTTAATGCTGTCATAGCCAATATAAAGTAAAAAAAGCGCTCCTATAAGCCACATGATAAGCTGTATAAAAGGAGCCGATAAAAAAGAAGCCAGTCCAGAGTAAAGAAGTACAATTAGTAATAAATCAACCGTCATGCCCCCGAGTCCGACAACCCAACCGTGAAGAAACCCGTTTTTTAAACCTTGCTTTGTCATTTCAATCGTCACCGTGCCAACGGGGAGGGCAATCGAAAGACCGAGCAGCACATTTGTTAAAAATAACGTCACCAAAAACAAAACCTCTTTCAATCTCGTATCTACTATCATTTTCCGTTTAAGTGGTCTTTCATTATATAAAAATATGTAATAAAATTCAATATTATGTATAAAAAAACATATGATGAATATAAGAGGAGGAAAAAGTAAATGAAATTAATTTGTGAATCGTTGGAAAAAGAAGACTACACGCAAGAACTTCCAGAAGTGAACTTTACACATCCTTTGATTCAACAAAAGATGCGTGAACTCAAAAGTGGCTTACCTCATTCTTCCCTAGCGTACATAAAAAAAGCATATGAGTTTGTGAGAGATGAAGTATCTCATTCCTGGGATATTCAAAGCAAAATCATCACGAAAACCGCTTCAGAGGCTTTAAAAGAAAAGGAAGGAATTTGTTACAGCAAGTGTAATCTATTAGCTGCTTTGCTGCGTGCAGAAGGGATTCCTGCAGGCTTTTGTTATCAAAGGCTGATACTTGGAGATACGATAGACACAGGCTACTGTATTCATGCTTTAAATGCAGTTTACATTAAAAGTGAAGATAGATGGATTCGATTGGATGCGAGAGGAAATAAAGAAGGAGTGCAGGCCGACTTTTCGCTAAAAAAAGAAAAACTGGCTTTCCCAGCGAATTATATACGGGGTGAAATTGACTATCCAGTTATTTATACAAAACCTCATAAAAAAACAATGGACGTTTTGTCGCAGTACGAAGACTGCTTAGATATGTATTTGCACTACTTGCCTACCGAGCTATAAAAAGAGGTTGCGACAAAAGTATGTTAGTTGAAACAAGATTAGAACGATGAATTGAGATTCTTGGTGGAGAATCCAACTCGTTGGAATTTTTTATTGAAAGGTTTCATGTATATGGCTGCTTCTAGCTGATGATTGGAGGGCAAGACGAAGACTCCTCCCGGGAAAACGGAACAGGTGAGACCCCGCAGGAGCGGAAACTACGAGGAGGCTCACCGGCCGCCCGCGGAAAGCGAAGTCTTGCACGGAAATCAACAGCGGTGTAACAAGCAGTTCAGCTCATCTCTCCAATTTGTTCGTATTTAGGCAAAATGGACTTAGATGCCTGAACCTCTTCACCATTTTAAACGCTTTCCTGCACGGTGGCTGACGGTCTTTTAAACGCAGCAACAAACCATACAATATTCGTGATCAGCAAACCTAAACAAGAAATCATTATTCCTATAATTGAAGCTAAGCTTCCTGAGAAATCTTCTAATCCGAATAAAAACAGAGCCGGCATCAGTAATAGAGTACTAGCAGCGATTAAAAGTCCAATGCTGCAAAAAGCGGCCATGACAAATTTTAAGAAATGCATCCCCAACATATAAAAAGCTAAAGGTAACAAATATAAAAACAGAATCATGCCAAGAGATAACCACAGTCCTGTTGAACCAAACGTATTAACATTGGGGCCTGAATCTGCTAGAGGAGAAAGCGAAGCAAGAACCAAAGTAAAGCAGAAAAATAGGGCGGAAAGCAAAGTAGTGACTATCACATTATTTTTTGCTGTCGAATTGCGCACTGTTTTTAACCTCCTTTCCAATAAATAAGTATATGGATTAATTTTACAATAAAAAAACTCAATTGAAACACCATTTTTTTACAAAAACCTTTGATAGGGTGGATAATAATGAAGAGAAGCCGGGTTAAGATAATACACGTGTACATATTTTTTGTGTGGACCTGGATAGTGGGTTTCATGCCAGTATTGTGCCAGTATTGTTTGAATAGGGTGCGAATGAGGGGCTTCGCCGTAATGTCCGTAGTAGAGACCGCTGCCTGAATAAGGAGAATACATAAAATCACCTGCCTGTTTAAATGAATGTGTTACACGGTATGTTTTTGTATTGAATAACGTTCTTGTAGAATGTAAAAAGGGCACAAATAGGTCGTTTGCTGTATAAATGCCTCATTCCAGTAAAAAAGACCTCTAAAAGCAAGAGGTCATAAGCTAAGCATCTGTATGTTCTTCACTTGGATGTCTTTGAAAATCCAAAAAACGAGTTCCTTGAAACGTCAGCATTCCTTCATCGCCTTCTGCTAGCATGCCGTATTCGTGGCCTGAAACAGTAAATTCAGAGCGGTCGGTGCTTTCAAACTGAAAGGTTACGTAGTAAGTTGTAGACGTGTGAGAGTGATGATGTTCGTGAGCATGACCGCCATGGCGGTGGACGTTTGTCCGTTTGCCCGTAATTTTTGCTTTTACGGAGAGACGGGGAGACTGCTCATTTTTACTCCATGTGCCGATTCCTTTAAAAATAGAAAATAGAAAAATACCAATAACAATAACAAAAAACAGCATCACAAACGTAGGCATTCCGTTAAATAACGCGTCATCTGGAAAAAAAGCGCCTCCGCTTATGTCATCGGGCACATCACCTTCAAAAACAATGTCATCTCCGGACGGATCATCTTCAAATATTATTTCATCTTCAAACATTCGTATTCCCCCTTACCATAAATACGGTTACTGAATGGAAAAAGTTTCATCTTTATAGTAGGCTTATGATAGGATAGCTAGTTGCTATTCATACATATGAGTGAACAAGGAAAAGGAGAGATACACATGGGGAAATACAAAGTTGTTATGTCTGGAAAGACGTGGCCAAACGCTTACGAAAAGCTAGCGGAGCACTGCGATATTCAAATGTGGGAAGGAGAAGGAAAGATTTCACAAGAAACGCTGCGCGACTGGCTTCGTGACGCCGACGGCTTTTTTAATATCGGCCACATCACAGTGGACGAAGAGCTGTTAGAAGCAGCGCCGAATCTGCGCGTTATTTCTCAATCGGGCGTCGGGTATGACAGTGTAGATGTCGAAGCATGCACCAAAAAAGGGGTGCCGTTTAGTAATACGCCAGGTGTGCTAGTAGAAGCAACGGCAGACTTAACGTTTGGTCTATTGCTGTCAGCAGCTCGCCGCATTCATGAAGGCTATGAAAAAGTGAAACAAGGAAACTGGGAAACGGTATTTGGCGTTGATTTATTTGGAAAAACGCTTGGTATTGTTGGGATGGGCGATATTGGAAGCGCCGTGGCCAGACGCGCAAAGGCATCGGGTATGAACATCGTTTACCATAATCGAAGCCGCAAGCATGAAGCCGAAAAAGAGCTTGATGCTGTGTACCTTTCGTTTGAAGAGCTTCTTCACACAGCTGACTGTATCGTATGCTTAGTACCCCTTTCAAATGAAAGCAAAGGCATGTTCGGAGAAGCGGAATTTAAAGCAATGAAAAGCAGCGCGTATTTTGTGAACGCAGCGCGCGGAGGATTAGTGGATACGGAAGCACTGTACGAAGCGCTGAAAAATGAAGAAATTGCGTATGCCGCACTGGACGTAACAGACCCAGAGCCGCTTCCGGCAGATCACAAGCTGCTGCAGCTTTCAAACGTGTTAGTAACACCTCATATTGGAAGTGCTACGTACGAGACGCGCAATCGCATGGCAGATTTAGCCGTACAGAACTTGCTTTTAGGTCTTGAGAAAAAGCCTTTAGTGACGTGTGTGAATGAAGAAGTGAATTATAAGTAAGGAGAGATTTTTTGTTAAAAGCATTACAGCTTATTCTTTCAATTATTACTGTTGGACTGGCTCTTTATATCATGCTCACTCACAGCTACCAGTTCCTTTCATTTTTAAATATACTGCTCGGGTTTACCATGCTAGTTTTAGGAGCAATCGAGTGGCAAAAAAGAAAGAAAACCAGCGCATCGCTGTTGTTTTTAGTTGCGCTGTTTAGCTGGTTTGTTGGTATTTACCGCATGACCATTTAAAAACGCTTGGCATACGCCAAGCGTTTTTTTAATGTGCTTCCAGCTGTGCTTCTAACACTTTTTCAATAACGGAAGCCACTCCGTTTTCATCGTTTGTTAATGTAACATCATCAGCTAATGCTTTAATTTCCACGTGCGCATTTGCCATAGCGATTCCTTTTCCAGCCGTCTGCAGCATTGATACGTCGTTAAAGCTGTCTCCAATGGCAATGGTATCGTGAAGAGAGCCGCCAAGCTCTTTTATAACGTAGGTTAATGCGTTTCCTTTTGACGCATCTTTGTGTTCGAGTTCAAAGTTATGATCAGCGGAAGAGACAAGCGTCATGTCGTGCTGCTTGCTAAAGTGATCCCAGCCTTTTTTTCGTTTTTCATCATCAAATGAAAAAGCTAATACGTTATAAAGCTCCGCGTTTGTATTTAAAATATCTTCATACGATGCAACAAAGGCAAATCCCGTTTGGCTGTACTGCTTAGCGGCAGCGTGATGAAGTCTTTCTTCGTCCACATTTTTATTGGCGCTTTTTACTCTGTCAATTTCAATGGCCAGCAGCTCACGGCCTGAGTTTGGCGTATAAATCGCATGTTCAGCAAACACTTCATAGTAAAATTCGTTTGCATCCAGCCACTGAAGCGCTTCTTTGACGTGATGTGCATCAATCGGAACAGAATGTCTGAGCTGTCCGTTCGGGTCATGAATAGTCGCTCCGTTTGCGGCAATCACCCAAAGGTTTGAAAGATCAGCTTTTTTTAAAATTTCCTGCACGTCGAAATAAGCGCGCCCCGTAGCAACCACGACTTCAACTCCGTGTTTTTGCGCTTTTTTAATTGCTTCTGCATTAATTGTGCTAATTTCACTGCTGCTATTTAAAAGAGTTCCATCTAAATCTGTAAAAATCATCTTCATAAACTATCTCTCCCTTTGGTTATTATTACTTGTTTTTACGTGTTTTATCTTGTTTATCCTACAATAAACGAAAAAACACTGATAATCAAGCGTTTTTACATTGTTTTTACAAAAGAAACAAGTATAATAAAGTAAAAAGCAGAAAGAAAACAGGTGAACAAGCAATGTTAAAACAAGAAAGACGCAAACAAATTATGAATTTGCTTGAAAAAGAAGGGCGAATTGTGGCTACCACGCTTAGCCAAACGCTGAATGTTTCAGAAGATACAATCCGCAGAGATCTGCGGGAAATGGACGCGCTTGGTCTGCTGCAGCGCGTACACGGAGGAGCACTGCCTCGTTCCACGTCTGCGGTTGATTACAAAGAGCGAAAACGTGAATTGATGGATGTTAAGCATTCGCTTGCCGTTGCGGCGCTTCCGTTAATTAAAGACGGGCAGGTGCTCTTGATGGACGGAAGTACAACAAATATTCAGCTCGTCAAAGCTTTTCCAAAGAATTTGAAGGTTACCGTCATTACAAACAGTCCGTTAATTACCGTTGCACTAGCGGAACATGACTTTGTAGAAGTTGTTTCTCTTGGAGGAACGTTTCGAAAAGAATCGATGGTCACGGTAGGACAAAGCGTGGTTGATACGTTAAAACAAATTCGAGCGGATCTTTGTTTTTTAGGCGTATACGCAATCGATCCTAAAATCGGTATGAGCATTCCTTTGCTTGAAGAAATGCACATTAAAAGTCAAATGATTAAAAGTGCGAGTGAAGTAGCGGCTATTGTAACAGCTAAAAAACTCAATACATCGTCAACGTACACGTTCAGTTCAGCAAACTCATTAGATTGGCTCATTACAGAAGAACATGTGAACGAAACCGTGTTAAATGCTTACCGCGAAATCGGCATTGAAGTAATCACAAATAAATAGTAGTTTTAGTAAGGAAGTATATGGTAATGTAGAGTAAAAAGGAGCTTGAGCGATGAGCGAACAAATAGATGTTACGCAGGAATTAGCGAAGCTTCAGCAAAGAGTCGAACACCTAGAGGAAAGAGTGGAAAAAGCAGAGTCTAAGCAAGGTCCTTTGCGGTCATTATGGGAAGCCATACGATCGATTTTAATTGGACTATTCATTGTAGGGCCTGTAGCAGCAATCATTTTTGGCGTTTTAGCGGCACTGTCAGGAAAATAAAAGACCCGTTTCTTTATCGAAACGGGTCTTTATCATTATTATTTTTTTTCTGAATCAGAGTGAAACTTCGTGCTGACAAAAATGATAATGGCTAACAAAATCACAATGGGCAGCCAAATAATTTCAAATTTATAAGCAGGCTCTGCAAGCGCGGCGATAACAGCACCAAAGCAGTAAAGCACAAGAGACAGGGCGCGAAGAATAGCATCGGTGTTAAACGTTTTGCGGTAGCGAGAACTGCGAAACCGTGCCGTTACGTCTTCAAAAAAGTTAGCAAGCGTCCCTGTCAATACAGTTGTGGAAATGCCGGCTACGCCAAGCTTTCGAGCCGCCGTTGTTTGAAGACCCATGGCTGAGCTTAATAAGAAAATAAATAAGTAAGTTAAGTGTAAAGAAGGAGAAAACGAAGATAAAAGTGCAAAAACAAGTAAAATTAATCCTTCTATTCCAAGCGCAATCGTTACGGCTTTAGGCCAAAACGTTTTTTCTTTGTTTCCAACTAAAATTGCAGCTCCTACAACTCCTATAATGAAGCCTCCTAAAGCTGTCAGAGAGTGAAAAACAGTTGTTTCAAGCGAGTTTCCGATTGCTAATCCAAGCAGCACGATGTTTCCGGTCATGTTTGCAGTAAAGATATGGCCAAGGCTTAAGTAGCCAATCACATCGACGATACCCGCTGTGACACAAAGAACCAGCAGAATAATGTTTCGATAAGTAGAATTCGTCACGGTAAGTCATCCTTTCTTTTTATACCAACTAAACAGTTTACCGTGAAGAAAAAAATCTGTCCAGAGAGTTGTCTTACAAATTTTTAAACGTGTCCCATCCAAAAGCCACTTCAGATAGAGATGTCCCCTCAATAACAACCTCAGCACGATCGATTCTTTTTCCGCCAAGTGCTTCGTAAAACTGACAGGCGCCGTTTTGTTCAAAAGCCCATGTGAGCATCGTATGTATATGTTGGTTTGCCAACTCTTGCGCTATTTTATGCATAAGCGCTTTTCCAATTCCTTTTCGCTGATGCTCTGCGAGTAAATACATGGCATACAGTTCTCCTTTATAGAAAGGATGCTTGCTGGTTCTTTCTTTGCCATAAGAAGCAAAGCCTACGATTTGACCGTTTTCTTCTGCAACAAAAATAGAATTTGATTCCAGCTGCTTTTTCCAGACGGGCTTTTGCTTTTCAGCGCTCAATGAATCTAAAAAAGAATCCGGAACAAGTCCTTTATAAGTTGATTTCCAGCTTTCTACGTGTACATTGGCGATGCCTGCTTCATCGCCAATTCTGCCTTGACGTATCATATGCCCACCTCATTTTTTCTATATTTTAACATAATTTTAAAACGGTCATCCCCGTTTTTTTGTTTTTTTTGTATATATATAGTAGCTATTTTACATAACAAAGGAGATGATATAATGAGTAAATTATTATTAAAAGATCAGCCGTTAATTGTACTGCCGGCGCTGGCAGTCAAAGTAGGAGTGAACGGAGCCCTGTTTCTTCAGCAGCTTCACTACTGGCTTGAAAAAAGCGTAAACGTGCAGGACGGATATACATGGGTATACAACACCAATCAGCAGTGGCTGCAGCAGTTTCCGTTTTGGTCGCTTTCAACGATTCAACGCATCATTTCAAAGCTTGAAAAAGAAGGGTTGATTATAAAAGGAAAGTACAACCGCTCTAAATTTAACAACACCGTTTGGTACCGGATTGATTATAAGAAACTAGAAGAGCTTATGCCAAGCGATGAGTTTGAAGAGCTCGAAGATGTCAATTTGACAGAAGGGGAGAGTCAAATTGAAGCAGCGGAGCCCGTCACAGTGAAGGCTTCATTAACAGAGACTACAGCAGAAAATACAAATCAAATAAAAAGAAAAGAAGCCGCGCATGACGCTTATGTACAAACGTTAGAAGCCGCTTTTATTGCTAGAAGAAACCGAGGGGTGTATCCTTCAGCTAGTGACTTGAAGCATATGTATGAAGTCGCCAAAAGCGAAATACCTATAGAAGAGACGCTAGCTGGACTGCATGAAGCATTTGATCACTACGTGCCTAAATACAGCGGCGATACCATTCGAGCATTTGCCTACATTAAACAGCATCTTTTTCATAAGCATTATGTAACATCACAGCGCACGCTAGCGAGTCATCAGACTGAAAAGCCGCTTTCCTACGCTAATAAAAAGCGCGTTGTTCGCAAGGAATTGACGCCGGATTGGCTAAAAGAAAATGAAGAGACAGAGACTTCAGCTCCTGCTTTTAGAAATGATGCTCACTTTGAAGAAGAAAAGAAAAAGCTTGCTGAAAGTCTTCGTGAGCTGGAGCAGGAATTAAAAAATAATTGAAAATACCCCCGGACTTTTATAAGATAAAAGATAGTAAACCTTTTGAATACGAAAGGTTTACTAGGTAAAAGAAAAGCGGCTTTTAAAGAAGGTGCGCCATAAACGTGATAAAATTTTTGTTTTTGCTGTTTATGCCTACAATCTTTGTTTTTTTCGGTTTGTGGCTTATCCAAAATGTGTTGGTAACATTTGTGTGCTTTTACGGCTGGATGTTTATGATTTTATATGCAAATAATAAAATTAACTTGAAGGTAGCGCTTACAAAAAAATCTCTGTATGTGGGAACTCTCAGCGGAGTTCTATGTGCCGCTGTGATAATTGGAAGTAGCCTGCTTTTTTCTGGTAAAATCTTTCATGTAGAAGATATGCAAGCGGTTTTGCAAATATGGGGATTTAGCGGATGGAAAGTGATCATTTTAGCCGTCATTTTGATTTTTATTAATCCTTATTTGGAAGAAATGTATTGGCGCGTATATATACAGAATAAAGTGAAGAAGCATCTGCCCTTACCCGCTTCAACCATTGTTACATCAAGCTTTTATACGCTTTATCACCTGTTTATTATTCTGCCCGTTTTTGCGTTTCCTTTTAATTGGATCTCGGCTGCAGGCGTTTTTTTCGCAGGTATAACGTGGGCGTGTATAAGGGAGCGATATGGTGCCGAAGCGGCAATTATTAGTCATGCGTTAGCGGACGCGGCGATTATGATTGTATACGGATTATATGTAAGATAGTGGTATTATGTCAAAAAACCATGAATCGTTATTCATTTATAACTTGTTTTCATGGTATAATAACAATAATAGTAAAATTTTATCAACACATTTGAATTGAAATAATGTATACTTGTAATACAAAGATTGAAGCGTTTACATAAATCGGAATACACACAGTTATACTGGAGCCGATGAACACTATAAAAAGAGAGAGAGATAATTACTTGGAGGAGGAATAGAAGTATGTTTGTACCTATTGAGCGTAAAAAAGTGTCTAGTCAAGTGCTTGATCAATTAAAAAAGATGATTAAAGAGAAAACGTTCCCGCCAGAGTCTCGTTTGCCGTCGGAACATGAGTTATCCAAAATGTTTGGAGTGAGCCGCGCACCAATTCGTGAAGCGCTAAGCGTTCTTTCTGCCAGCGGATTGATTGAATCAAGACAAGGCGGAGGAAGCTACGTAAAGCGTGTAAACTTAGTGGGTATGCTTGATCCAATGACGTTTGAAATGGTTGAAGCAGATCAAGTGCTTGAATTAATTGAAATGCGTATTATCATTGAGTCGCAGGCAGCAAGCTTAGCCGCGCTGCGCCGCACAGATGAAGAACTGATTGAAATTAAAGAATCGTTAGAAGCATTTAAAAAGACGGTTCATAACAGTGAAGAAATTGGACATGAAGCGGACTATCGTTTTCACCATGATATCGTGAAAGCAGCTCATAATTCATTCCTTCTTCATGCTGTAGAAGATTTAGGCCATTTGTATCGAAAAGCGCTTGCTTATTCGTTAAATAAAAGCCAAAAAGAAAATCGCAAGCAAACTGACGCCGACCATGAGCGCATTTTTGAAGCGATTAAAAATGGAGACCCAGAAGAAGCAGCAGAAGCGGTTCGTGATCACTTAGAGCACGTTCGCCAAAAAGTAATGGTATCTCAATAATAAAAAACGATAGCCTCAAGGGCTATCGTTTTTTATTTTTTTATTATTTCGTTCATGTAAGGAAATAAAACATGTTAAAAACGAAATTTTACGCTTAAGCCGGTGCGAATGTGCCGGCTTTTTTGTGTGTGAATAGAGAAAACAATTAATTATACTCTTAAATAATCAGAAAATACAGTATTGTTAATAAATTTGTGGCGTGGTATTTTATTAACAAATGTTACTTTTATTTACATATTAATGTAAGTAAATATAACATTAAGAGGAAGAGGAGGGATAAGATGCTTTCATCAAGCGTGGGTTATTTGATTTTACTGATTTTTGGAGGAGGCTTTACAGCCGTCACAATCATAATGCAGCGCCGTCAAGGAAAGGAAATGACGGCTGAGCAGTTTAGTACAGCCGGAAGAAATGTAGGCGTTGGGCTGGCGAGTGCATCTATTATTGCTGCATGGACATGGGCCGCTACGTTAATGATGTCTTCTTCCACAGGTTATCAGTACGGAATTAGCGGACCGTATTGGTACGCAGCGGGAGCAAGCATTCAAATTTTGCTGTTTGCCATTGTCGCGATTAACCTGAAGAAAAAAGCACCGAATGCTCATACGTTTTTAGAATTTATTGCACAGCGCTTCGACGTGAAAAATCATCGTTTAATGCTTGGTTTTGCGCTTATGACAAATATTATTGTGACCGCCATGGTTATTTTAGGAGGAGCCATTGCTTTAAACTCTCTTACCGGGATGAATATTTTTGTTGCCGCTATTTTAATTCCTCTTACGTTTACAATCTACACCATGATTGGCGGTTTAAAAGCCTCATTTGTTGCTGATTATTTTAACACCGTTTTTATTTTCGTTATTTTATTTATTTTTGCTGCTGCCGTCTATTATAAGTTCGGCGTAACAAGCGTGTACGAAGGGTTGAAAAATCTGCCTCAGTCACAGCATATGCTTACGATGGCATCGGTGCCGGGGCTTTTGTTTGGAATGATTAATATTATCGGGAACTTTGGTACGGTCTTTGTGGATCAAGCTTACTGGCAGCGTGCCATTGCAAGTAAAAACAGCGCTGCTTCAAAAGCGTATATTTACGGCGGAATTGCTTGGTTTTCGATTCCATTTGCGGTTGCCACTTTCCTCGGCGTAAGCGCGGCTGGTCTTGGAATTGCCGTTGATTCACCAGATTCTATTGCACCGGTTATGGCGTCACACGTGCTTGGAAATCTAGGTTCTATTTTGTTTTTAACAATGCTTTTTATGGCAGTAATGTCGACAGGAGCAGCTGAATTAACGGCGATTACCAATATTATCGTAACGGACATTTACCTGCGTTCTATCAACCCGAAAGCAAGCAGTAAAAAAATCTTAAGCACATCGCGAAAAGTGACGCTTGGCTTCGGGCTGGCGATGGGCGTGTTTTCCATTTTACTGTTTTATTTAGGAATTAGCCTTGGGTTTGTTTATATGGCCATGGGTATTTTCGTCAGCGGAGCCGTTATTCCCGTTACGCTTGGACTGATGTGGAAAAAAGCGACGAACACAGGTGCATTCTATGGTGCGCTGTTAGGAATGATCGGAGGCGTTGTCGCATGGAACACATCTGCTTACTTGATTAACGGTCACATTAACGTAGAAGCCCTTGGCGGACTGTATCCAATGCTTATTGGAAATTCTACCGTTTTTATCATCAGCGGGGTCATATCAATTGGACACGGCTTACTTGCTAAAAAAGAATTTGACTTTGATGAACTAAAAGATAAATTTAAAAGCTTTGATGAACACGGAGATGAACCATTAAGGGAGGAAGTGGCGTATGGATCCACAACAACAGTTAAATAAAGACGCAAAGCTTTGTACGCGCTGGGCGCTTGGACTTACATTTTTGTTTGTCCTCTTGTTTCCAGGCGTGATGTTTTTAACGGGCTATCAATACACGCTTTCCTTTTTTAAAGGCTGGACGTATCTTGCGTTTGGCTGGCTGATTATCGCAGGGATTTGCATTATTGTGGGGCCTGTGATGGAGTTTGTGAGGGAGAAGAAGGATAGTACTTTAAAATAATAAATTTTATAAAAAAACAGCTTTTCTTTTGGAGAAAAGCTGTTTTTTTATTGATTCCTTATATTGTTTTAGAATCCCTCTCCAACTTACACACCCACCGGTAATACTGCACCACCATCCAAAACAACAGCGGATTTAGGAAAAGCGAATACCACCACGTCCACCATCCGTAGTGAAAATAGCCCCAAGGAGCAGGGAGAAGGGCCACTACTTCATAAAGTAAAACAGCAACCGACCAAAGTAAAATATAGGCGGCTTTTTTTGTGAGCTTTCCGGCAAAAGGATAGTAGGTAAGAAAAAGCATGTTCACAGGCGGAATGAGAACAGTATAGGCGAAAATACCTTGCCAGTCTGTTTCTTGTGTAAAATACCAGTAGCCGTGAAATTTGAAATTAATGAAGACGTCAAAGATATGCTGAGCAGCAATGGTGAACATCCAAATGTGTACAATTTGATTTGTAGTGAAGCGCTTGTTTGTTTTAAAAGCAAGAACGTTAAATACTAAAATAGAAAGAATTAATCCAATCATACTGTTCTCCTTTTTACTTCTTACCTATATTGTATAATTTTAGGAGATTAAATCCAATAGAGAAATGAACATACTACGAATTTTCTGCGGTATTTTTCATAGGGACAGACTGTATTTTTTTCGATTTCTTAAAAATGCGATCACCAGTAAAAGAGCAGGAATGACAATTTAAAACGGAAGATGTAAAGTGAACGGAATGATTTTTAATCCTTCATATACATGCAGCTGCCATCCGCTAATTCGAGCATTTTCCACTGCCTATCCGCTTTTTAACGTGTAGCATATGCATCATGTAAGTAAAGAGTTGGAAAGTAAATAGGAATATTTTGTTAAAAAAAAGTCCGCTAGCCGAAGATATAAGAGAGAAGTACGTAAAAGGAGAGAGCACGTTGGATTTATTTGGAGTTATATTAAGTATCCATATTGGACTCGGCATGATTTGTTTGCTTTCAGGAATGGTGTCTATGCTAGCGGCTAAGAAAAAAGGACGGCATACCAAATGGGGAGAAGTGTATCACGCTTCTTATGCAGCACTAGCTGCCACAGCTATCATGTTAGCGATTTGGAAATGGAATGAAATTGCTTATTTATTTTATATTGCCGTGTTTTCATACGGATTAGCGATTTATGGCTATGCAGCACGCAAGCGAAAATGGAAGAACTGGCTTCAGCATCATATTCGCGGTATGCTGGTGTCTTATATCGGAGCTGTTACCGCACTGCTTGTAAATGTTGGAGACAGTATTCCGCTGTTAAACACGCTTCCGGCACTTTCTTATTGGTTTTTGCCGACGATTATTGGCAGTCCGCTTATTTACATAGTCGTAAGACGCTATAGAAAAAATGCTTCTGTTTCTAAAAAAATATCATACTAAGCAAAAAAGCCTTTTACAGAAAAGGCTTTTTTCTGTTGCGAACATTTGTGCTATGATAGAGAAGCAAGGAGGATGCAGCATGAAAGAAAATCATCAGTTTACCATACATACGAATAAAGAAAAGCTTGATATAGATGTCATCTACTAGTACCTTCATCATGAATCATACTGGGCAAAAGGAATTCCGCTTCACCTTGTTCAAACGTCCATTGAACACTCCGTTTGTTTTGGCGTGTATGATGAGTGCGATAAACAAGTAGGGTTCGGACGAATTATTTCTGATTTTGCGACGTTTGCTTATTTGGCGGATGTGTTTATTCTTCCGCACGCACGAGGCAATGGGCTTGGAAAAGCGCTGGTACAAGAAATGATTCGCTATCAGCCGATTCAACACGTACGAAAAATTTTATTGGCAACAAAAGATGCTCACGGTTTGTACAGTCAGTACGGATTTAAAGAAGTTAAAAATAAGCAGCTGTTCATGCAAATTTTTAAAAAAGGGATGTACGAGCGGGCGATTTATTCAAAAGAAAATAAAATACTGCCTGGAAAAGAGGGATAAGTATGGCTGAAGAATTACGTAAAAGCGTGTTTAATGAAGAATTGATTACGCACTTAAGCGACGCTTTTTCACGTGAAATGAGTTCATTTGATAAAAAAGCATTTCATGCGCTTGTTTTTCAACAAGATTGGCAAGACTTGGCGCTTAAAGAGCGCATGAGAAGAATTACGCTTTCCATGCATGAAGTGCTGCCGGGAGATTATGAAGAAGCACTTCATATCCTCTATAAAGTGGCTCCAACGGTAGGAGGACTTCAAGGCACGATTTTTCCAGATTACGTTGAACTGTATGGATTGGACGATTGGGAAGCTTCAATAAAAGCACTCGCTTTTTTTACGCCGTTTTCCACATCAGAATTTGCGGTGCGTCCGTTTTTAATTCAAGATAAAAATCGAATGCTCCAGCAAATGATTGAATGGGCAGGAGATGAAAACCATCATATTCGCAGATTAGCAAGCGAAGGGAGCCGGCCTAGACTTCCGTGGGGACAATCAGTACCTGCGTTAAAGCTAGATCCAAAACAAACGCTGCCGATTTTAGAACAGTTAAAATGCGATGAATCGCTCTATGTCCGAAAAAGCGTAGCCAATCATTTAAATGATATTTCTTACATAGAAAAAGACTGGATGCTTGATGTGGTGAAAAGCTGGTACGGAAAAGACGTTAAAACCGACTGGATCGTTAAACATGCGTGCCGCTCACTTTTGAAAAAAGGAGATCCTGAAGCTCTGTCTCTTTTCGGCTATGGAGATGATCCTGGCGTGACTGTCACAGGGCTTAGCTTACAGCCGCATACTATTACAATCGGTGATAGCATTGACTTTTCCTTTGAACTATCCGTGGAAAAACCCATGCCGCTTCGCATAGAGTACGGAATTCATTACGTAAAAGCAAAAGGAAACCGCACTCAAAAAGTGTTTATGCTAAAAAATGTTCAAGCAAAAGCAGGTCAAACGCTGACAGTCACAAAAAAGCATGCGTTTAAAGATTTAAGTACAAGAAAACATTACAGCGGCACGCATACGCTTTCTGTTATTGTAAACGGAGTAGTAAAAGCAGAAGCGGACTTTGTGATAGAGTAGCTCTTTCCTTATGGAGAGAGTTTTTTATGTTTCTATAGAGTTGATAAGGAAACTTAAGTCAATAGGTTGCTGCCTCTTTACTTATTTACAAAATCGACTGAGAAACATCCATTTAAATTCCTTTTATGGTATATTAATCCTCAGGGAGTGATAAAGTGAAGAAATTTATGGTGGGCACATTGAGTGCTTTTTTGGCAATGTCATTGGTAGCGTGCTCAAACTCTGCTAGCAAAGAAGAGAGCGGCTATAGCATTCAAAAAGTGAAAGTCAAGATAACAGATGATGCCAATTTAATTGGAAAAGTTGGTATACAAGAGAGCAAAGGAAAAATGGTCGATGTAAAACCAAAAGCGCTGTATTACGAGTTTAAAATGAAGCAGCAAGGCAAGCGTAAATTCTATCAAAATGATAAAGACGAAATAGAAGCTAAAATTATACCGAATGAAGATTTAAAGAAAGCATCTATCAATACAGTAGGCGTTAATGTATTTGATGAGGGGCATGAGCAGTTCGGTACAGGTATGGGAATTGAAGAATTTGACTATATGAAAAAAGGAAAAGTCGATGTGCACTACGATCTGGGCGCGACTGTTAAAAACAAAGAAATGCCTATGGCTCCGTCCGATCAGAAATTAAAAAAACTCCAAAAGGTAGCGAGGCATGGAAAACTCGTCATCACGAGAAACAACAAAGAAATTGGCCGATATGATTTAGAAACGCTAGAATCCGTAAAGAAATGAATATAGGAGAGATAGCTGCATGGAATATGAAACAGCTAGACTAGCGCAAAACGGGCTCGAGGAAATGCTAAGTTTTATAGCAGTTCATACATAAAAAAGAGGCTGGAACAAACGTATGTTAGCTGAAATGAAAAATGAACCATTGATCAACATGTTTGATTAGGGGTGCATTTTTTTGTTATAGCGAACGGAGATTTCATTTGTTTCATTCCTTCTAGCAGTTAATTGAAGGTGAAGGATCCTGCGGGAAAAGCGGTTGAGATCATTTATCCTGAGTAGTCGTCTTCATATAGAGTTGATTTTGTTATGTCCTAATCTCTTTGTTATAAAATCGCACTCTTCTCTTACATTAAAATAGTCAAAAAGGTTCAGCTCCCTTATCTTGAAGTTATTTCCTTAAACGGTATAATTATTTATGAAACATTTTAAATATTTTAAAAATTTAAAATGTCTAATCAAAGGGATGGGGAGGAGTAAATGAATGAAAAAAACTGTAAAACGAACGGCCGTGCCGGCTCTTTTGTCGATTGGATTATTGCTGTCGCCACTTGCGGTACAAGCTGAGATGCCTTATTACGGAAAAGACTATAGTCAGCCGAAAAAAATTAAAGCGCTTTATCCGGAAATAAAGGTGAATGAAGCGACGCCGGCATTTCTGAAAGGACAAGACGCATTTACGACTCAAGAAGAAATGATGAGCTATGTCCAAAAGCTTGCTCATAAAAGTCCGTACGTAAAGCTGAAGATTATCGGAAAGTCACAGCAAGGGCGTGACATTCCAGCTCTGTATTTTTCAAAGGAAAAGAAGTTTGCGGATGGAAAACCATCTAAAAAACCAACGATTTGGCTTCAAAGTCAAATTCACGGAAATGAACCGGCAAGCGGTGAATCTGTACTCGCCGTGGCAACGCGTTTGACAGAAGACTTTGGAAAAGATGTGCTAAATAAAGTGAACATTGTTATTGTCCCGCGCATTAATCCAGACGGATCTTATGCATTCAAGCGCCAGCTAGCAAATAATTTAGATGGAAACCGCGACTACATAAAGCTTGAAAGCCCGGAAGTGCAGAGCGTACGAGCTGAATTTAACCGTTTTTCACCAGAAGTTGTCATCGACGCTCATGAATATACGCCTTACAGCAGCGGATTTAAAAATATCGGTAAAGAAGGCGTGTGGAAGTATCACGATATTTTACTGCAGTCTGGTCGAAACTTAAATATTCCGCAGAACATTCGAGACGTGTCTGATGAGCTGTTTGTGAATAGTACGCTTACAGCCATTGAAAAGCAAGGATATTCAGGAGAAGTATACTATACGTCTCAAGTGAATAAACAAGGGCAGCTTGAAGTGGAAGAAGGCTCAGTTGAACCGAGAATTGGTCGAAATTCATTAGGCTTGTATCCATCGTTTTCGTTTTTAGTGGAAAGCAGAGGAATTGGCATTGGACGAGAAGATTTTCCGCGGCGAGTGAGTGCCCAAATTGCTACACAAGAAAAGCTCATTACGCAAACAGCCGCCCATGCCAAACAAATTAAAGCGCTGATTGCAAAAGAAAAAGCGGCTCTTGTCAAAAAAGGAAAAAATGCAAATGATCATGATCCAATTGTTGTGAACAGTGAAAATAAAAAAATACCAAACTCTACGTTAGAAATGGTTGATGTGGAAAGCGCGTCTGTTAAAGAAATTCCTGTGACGTACTATAGTGCCAAAGCGGCAACGCCAACGCTTGTCCGCGAACGTCCAACTGCTTACATTTTAAAGGCAGGACATGAAGAGTTAGCAGCAAAATTGCAGAGACAAGGCGTAAAAGGCTTCAAGTTAACGAAAGAAACGGCTCTTTCAGTAGAAGCGTATTCGGTCAGCAGCCGTATTGAAAATGAAGCCTACGAAAACAAACCAAATGTAGACGTGCAAACAATCGTGAAGAAAAAAACGGTGACGTTCCCAAAAGGAAGCTACGTCTTTTTAACATCTCAGCCGCAAAACAATTTATTGTCTCTATCGCTTGAGCCGGAATCAGTAGACAGCTTCACAACGTTTGGGTATTTGCCTTCAGAGGTAGGACAAGAACTTGATGTTTACCGGTTTACGCGTTCCATTGAAAAATCGCCTTTGCAAAAAGAATCCCGTAAATAATGAAAAAGCGTGGAGCTTGGCTTCACGCTTTTTATATTGAGATTTTTAAGAAGAAACCCACTCTCCGCCGTTTACATGCAGCGTTTGCCCCGTGACAAACCGTGAGTCGTCGCTTGCGAGATACACGTAGGTTGGAGCAAGTTCAAACGGCTGTCCTTGGCGTTCCATCGGATTGTCTACTTGCGTTACTTGATCAGCTGAAAAGCTTGCTGGAATGAGCGGTGTCCAAATGCGGCCCGGAGCTACTGCGTTTACGCGAATGCCGTCTTTAATCACACTATTGGACAGCGCTCGAGTGAAACCAACAATGGCTCCTTTAGTTGCCGTGTAGTCAATTAACTGTTCATAGCCTTTATACGTCACAATTGAAGCAGTATTAATAATTGAGCTGCCGCTTTTAGGACCTCGTCCACCTTTTTATGTAACCCCGCGCTATGAAAATATCTGCCTGTTTTATAGTACAAAGAGCCCTTCTGCATGAAGGGCTTTTAAATTGGCATTCTCTTTTATTTTCCTCGTGATTGCTCACGTGATTCATGGCGGTTTTTTCTTCTTCTAGAGAGGAAATAAATAAAAAAGCCGATTAATACAAGAAACGTGATAAGCAAAATACTAGTAGGAAAGTAAAGAGAGCCTATCTGAATTCCCAAATAATTTAACATCGTTATAACTTCCTTTCTTGATAGACAATGGTTTATTTTACTAAATACCCTTATAAGCTAATAAAAAACGTTTCCGCTGTTTTAGTAGGGAATTGATTGACTCTGTGCGCCAATAACCACGATATTTCCTTGTTTCATTTCTTCTTTATACCGGTTTGCTTCTTGATTGGATAAGCCAAGCGAAGCCATCTTTGAAAGAAGCTCATCTTCTCTTGAAAGAAGCTTATTTACCGCCGTTTCAAACATACCTTGCTCTGCCATTCTGTACTTTTTTGTATGTGTTGCCTCCGTTAAATTCTGAGCCCATTCTTTATCGTAGGCCAGCAGATAAATATCTTTGCTTGTAAATCCTTTCTTTAAAAAAGAATGGATGACGCAGACTGCCTCCTCTTGGTTTTCTGCTACTTGAATGTGTTTCATACACGAACCAAACCTCCTGATAAAAGATATTTCTGAAATACATCTTCTACTCATTCTGTAGCCTTTGTTTCCAACTTTAAACTTGTTTTCTATGAATTTTCTAAGATAGTAAAAGAGAATAGAAACTTCATAAACTTTTAAAAAAAGATGTTTGAACTTCAAAACAGAAGGCTAAACCTAAACTATACTAAAAAGTTCCATCAAAAATAGGAGGAGATTAAAATGAATTTACAAGATCAACAAACACAAGGTCAGCCCCAACAAACGCAAGACCGCCAGCCGGGTATCGAAAGTGAGATGAATCCTCTCCCTATTTATGAGGATGACAATTACATTGGTACAGGAAAATTAAAAGGAAAGGTAGCGCTAGTTACCGGGGGAGACAGCGGAATTGGACGAGCTGTATCCATTGCTTATGCGAAAGAAGGAGCGGACGTAGCCATCGTTTACTTAAACGAACATAGCGACGCCGAGGAAACAAAAGCCCGCATTGAAGAAGAAGGTGTAAGATGCTTGCTGATTGCAGGAGACGTAGGAGACGAATCGTTCTGTAACGAAGCGGTAGAAAAAACAGTGAGTGAGCTTGGAAAGCTTGATATCCTTGTGAACAATGCAGGAGAGCAGCATCCAAAAGAAAGCATTAAAGAAATTACGAGTGAACAGCTTGAACGAACGTTCAAAACGAACTTTTATTCATACTTTTATTTTACGAAAAAAGCGCTTGATTATTTAGGAAAAGGCAGTGCGATTATTAATACAACGTCAATTAATCCTTACCGCGGAAATCCTCAGCTGATCGATTATACGGCGACAAAAGGTGCAATCAACGGCTTTACGCGCAGTATGGCGCAAGCGCTTGTCAAAGATGGCATTCGCGTTAACGCTGTAGCGCCGGGCCCAATCTGGACACCGCTTATCCCGTCTACTTTCTCGGGTGATAAAGTAGGAGAGTTCGGTACAGACACACCGATGGGCAGACCTGGGCATCCTGTGGAGCACGTAGGCTGCTATGTACTGCTAGCTTCAAATGATTCATCTTATATGACGGGTCAAACGCTTCATGTCAACGGCGGAGATTTCATGAACACATAATTGCTTCACCTATAGTAAAGGAGGAGAAAAGATGGGAGAACGCCAGAAAAGATCTATTTCAAATACACCAAAAAAAAGAGATGAAACGGAACAGCGTGTAACAGATCAAGACGAAACGTTATTTGAACGTTTCAAAGAAGAAGAAACGGTCGATCCTATGCCGTTGGAAGATATAAGACTTGAACAAAAAGAAGAGAAAAATAAAACGAAAACGAAAGATGAATCAGGTTCTGAAAACATTCATCATAAAAAATAAAAAACAGCCTTCTCGGGCTGTTTTTTGTTTGTATCCCTATATTAATGAGTGCTAGAAGCAATTACAATTTTTGAATCATCTTCTAATGCCTGAGCAAGATTCGATTTAATTCGTATATGGTCAAAACTTAAACCAAGCTGCATCGCAGTAGTGGCTAATTCAGGACGAATGCCGGATAAAATTGATTTAACGCCGATTAAATCAAGCGCATTTATCAGTTGAAACAGCTCGTGCGCGACCATTGTATCGATCATCACAACTCCTGACAGATCAATATACAAATGAGAGATTTGCTTCTTTGCACACTGTTTTAACGTGCTTTCTAGGATCATTTTGGCTCTTGCCGTATCAATATCGCCGACTAATGGTAAAAGAGCCACGTCTTTTTTAATCACAATAACAGGTGAACTTAATTCATGAATCATTTCCTGCTGAGAGCGGAGGCGGTTTGATGCATATTCCTGCGCTTCTGTGATGAATTTCAAAATAATAATATCAAACACTCTTATTACTTTTTCATTCCATACATCGATGTGCTGCTGAGTGATGTCATCATGAAGCTCTGCAAACCGGCGAATATACTCACAGTGTTGTTTGCGGACGTTCATAAATTCTTTAATAATACTTTGAATGGGGGTTCTAAGATGCTGTTGGTCTTTGGCAACTTTATTTAGCCACGTGTTAAAAGATTCAAAAAAGCTTTTTTCATCTTCTATAAAGACGTTGCTAATATATAAATGAAATTCATAGTTTTGCGCTTTTAAGCGTTGAATGACATCGGGATCATTAGAGGTATATACGCCTTCAGAAGATTTTTTGTCCAAAGATTCATACCATTCTTCCGTCATAGTTGGTGCACTTTCTAGCAGATAAGAACGTAAAGCGATATCTTTCTTCACTGTTATTCTCCTCTCAAACTTATAAAGCATGCGCAGGTGCGCAACGTATTTATTATAGCATCTTTTTCATAAAGATGGATATGAAATGTATGTTTGTTTTTTATGTTAGGTTTTAAGTGATTGTATATAGGGAAAAATTCTAATAAAAGGGGAAAGAGGGAAAGTATGAATACCGTGACGAACGATCAGTGGAAATGGTATCAGTTTGATTTAGAAGAAGCAGATGGAATAGCTGATATAATCAAAGACTATCAGTATCCAAGAGATGAATGGTTTTGCCAGCAGCTTCAAAAGAAAAATTCTAATCATATTCAAGTAGACGTGATAGGAGAAAGCGAGCTTATTTATGGTTCGCTGATTTATCATAAGAAGTCGTTTGATCAAAGGGATTACGATTCGTTTCATTTTTATATTACCGAGGA
Organism: Priestia sp. AB; assembly: GCF_028369225.1. NCBI lineage: Bacteria > Bacillati > Bacillota > Bacilli > Caryophanales > Bacillaceae > Priestia > Priestia sp. AB. Next base: position 429,385 of record NZ_JAQMYN010000004.1, on the reverse strand, counting down.
GTTTATTATAACGGCAGGAATTGATTTGGAAATCCTAGAGAACACCAATCATGAACGAATGATTGAACGAATGAAGCAGTCTGCTAACACGGCGGAAAGTTTTTTTATTCTTTTAGGCGAAATTATGAAAAAACACTTAAATGGGTTTGATCAGTTTGAAAGTCATTTCAGAGAGCTTCTGTGGGAAGTGCGCCATAATAATAACATTGACGTGTTGGATGACATTCATAAAGCGCGGTACGACCTGCTTATATGGACAAATTTAATCAGTTCTGTTCGAGAAGTCACCATGGGAATAGAAGAAGCGTTTCATAAAAAAATTAACCAAACGGTCGAATATCAGCGGATGTGTAAAAAAATTGAAATTGGCTTAACGCTGATTGAACAATATCAAAAAGAATTTGACGCGTTAATTAAATTAGAAGAAGTTGTGTCTACTCATCGAGGAAATGAAATTATGAAAGCTTTAACGCTCCTTACTGCCATCAGCACGCCTTTAACGGCTTTTGGAGCCCTTTGGGGAATGAACTTTAAAGGAATGCCCGAGCTTGACTGGAAGTTTGGCTATGTCTATGCGCTTATTTTGATTGTTCTGTCGACCGTGGCTATTTATCTTTATTTACGAATGAAAGGGTGGACGGGCGATCTGTTAAAAGGAAGAAAAAAGAATTCATTTTTTAAATAAGCTTTAATAAAAGCAGCCGCTTAATAAGCGGCTGCTTTGTTGGCTGTTATCCTCGCCTCCACGTCGTAGGCTCACCTGAACGAAGGCATCTTGGAAATAAATCGTTTTCTTTTAGCTTTACTTGATTGCCGTTTTCATCGGTATAGCGACCGGTTTGCGGAACCAATTCTCCGGTTGAAAAGGCGTCATCTATGGGCTTCCACGTCGTTGATTCACGTGTGTGTGGGCAAGGTGTAAAAAGATCATCTTTTTGAAAGAGTTTAATTTCACCTTCCGCACAAATGTAAGCCCCCGATTCTGGTACAGCTTCACTCGTTCGATAAATGTTTTGTACGGTCTTCACACGCATCCAACCTTTCTTTTTAATTAGTTGTATTTTAGTGTCCCTGTCGTGGCGTCCATGTACGTGCGGTCTTCTATAATATCTGAGTCGTCTAGCTTTCTAAACGGAGCGCAGTAGCATACAACACCCGTCTCGATTTCAATTTCTTGAAATCCGTACGCACGGCAAAGGTATTCACCGACGTCGCTTGGAGATGGATGCGTATCCAACTCATCTAATGCTTCATTAAACATTTCTAAAAATTCTTTTTTCGAAAATTGCTTCTCATGGTGCAGTGTTACTGGATCTCCAGAATCTGTTCCTTGTGCTAACGCGTAAAAATACATCGTCCTCACTCCTTGCATATATATAGTCGAGCTTTTTCTAAAATGTGTAAACAATGATTGTTAGTAAGTAAATTCCCTTAAATAAAAGAAATAAACGCATTTGGAAGAAAACGGTTTCTTCATGATCATTCTTTCAAAGAGAATTCAGTGCTATCAGCGTTTGATAGCAAGCTGCCACAGGGTGATAATCGGCTTTAGGAGCCGGGCTTTTTTTCGAGCTGTAGCGTTCGTTTTGCTGATTTAACAGCTGATACCAGCCTCCATATGTGTGATCGATAAAGTGTTTCTGACAGTAGGAGAACAGGGCATCGTATGCTTTCCAATATCCGCTGTCTCCGGTTTTTACCCCGAGCAGTGAAGCCGCAGAAATGGCTTCAGCCATCACCCAGTAGTTTTTATCCCGGTCAATGACATCTTCTTGAGGCGACAGCGCAAAGTAAAGACCTCCGTACTTAGCATCCCAGCCCCGGTTCCAGGCCTTATCAAACAAATCTTTTGCACGTTCTGTCATCCAGTTTTCCGAACGGTGCCGATCAAGCCATAAAAGCAGCTTGCTCCATTCAAACTGATGTCCTGGTATAAAGCCGTACGGACGAAATTCATCTTTTGTATTGTTTTTATTGTAGTCCCAATCTGGCTGCCAGTCTGTATCATAATGCTCCCAAACCATGCCGCCAGATCGTTCAGCAAGCTGCTGAGTAACGCCTTTTGCAAGCGTGTACGCTCGGTCCAAGTATTTTTTATCTCTTGTTGCTTCAAAGGCAGAAAGCATCGCTTCACACATGTGCATATTTGCATTCTGGCCGCGATATAAAGAAGAAGCTGACCACGGCGCGTCCCATTCATCTCGGTAAAAGCCGTGCACGTCTTCCCAAAAGTGCTTTTCCATCACGTCATGTACCTGTTCAATTGTTTCTTTTGCTTCTGAAATGCCGGCTTGATACGCGATGGAAGAAGCTAAAAGAGCAAAAGCGTGGCCATATGCTTGTTTCGAATCATCTTTTACTTCTCCGTCATCGGCTACTTCAAAAAAATACCCGCCGTGCTTTCTATCATAATGGTTGTTTTGTAGAAAACGAATGCCGTGCTGAGCTGCTTCTTTGCACCAATCCGGTCCGTCTAAAAGAGCCCCTACACTGAAGATATAAATAAAGCGCGCCGTACTTACTAAGTGCTTTGAATGCGTGTTGTTGACGGTGCCGTCGTCGTAGTATTCATGGATATATCCGCCGTTTTTTTTGTCAATACAAGCGGGGTAGTAGAAATGAAGCGTATCAAAAATATGCTGTTTTAATGTGTGAGGTTCTCGAAACGCAGTTGAGGAAAAATCCGTTGCCGTGTTCATTTTATCACCATCTCAATCTTTGTTTTTAGTTATTTTCTACCCTAAGCAGTTGAGAGTAAACGTAAGGGTTTTTTTGCTGTTTCTGCTCTATTATTCTATTTTTGTTGAAAATGTATCAGTTTGGAAACAAGTTTGAAATATTTTGATATACTTTTGACACGATTATCCGGTATTCTAAAGATACGTGCTAGCTGGAACGAACAAATGTATAGAGCCTCTAGACGTCAAATGATTTTATTTAATGTAGCTAGTTTAAGGTTGAGCTTAAACATCGGATCCTGTTTTCACTTAACCTATTAAACTAGCAGCATATATTTCTATTATATTTTGCAAATGAGGTATAAAAAATGGCAGAAGTGAACAAACAAAGATTTTACAAAAAACTAGCGGTAACAGGTCTTGCTTTTACCCTTGTAGGGGCAGGAACTCTAGGTCTTCATTCTTTACATTTTACCGGTGAGCCAACTGTCGCAAGCGCAGCGGCGGAAACATATACAACAACGGCGAATTTAAATATTCGAAGCGGCCCATCGACGTCCAACGCGATTATTGCAACGGTCAAACAAGGCACGCAGCTAATGGTAGTTGGACAAGCAGCAAGCGGCTGGCTGAAGGTAAGCTATCAAGGCAAAACGGGTTACGTAAGCAGTGAGTATGTTAAAAAGTCAGCGAGTTCAACGATCAAAACCTATGTAACGACGGCAAATTTAAATATTCGAAGCGGTCCCTCGACGTCAAGCGCGATTGTTGTAACGATCAAACAAGGCACGCAGCTAACGTCGACAGAACAAGCAGCGAACGGCTGGCTAAAAGTAAGCTATCAAGGCAAAACGGGCTATGTGAGCACGCAGTACGTAAAGGAATCAACGAGTTCTTCTGAACCGGCTCCAGCTCCTACTCCCGCAGCTTCTGTCTATGTGGCGACAGCGAATTTAAATGTTCGAACAACTGCTTCAACTTCTGGTGCTGTCATGGCAACACTTAAAGCCGGCACACAGCTCGACGTAACGGCTAAAGCAGCAAACGGCTGGCTGAAAATTACGTATCAAGGTAAGGTTGGCTATGTAAGCGGTCAATACGTACGAGCATTAGCTGGCATGAAAGTGGTTTCGAACCCTGAAAGCATCCAAGTTGTTGTGAATAAACAAAACAAGCTTCCGGAAAACTACGTTCCGAAAGATTTAGTATATACAACGATTCCATTTACATTCAAAGAACAAACGGAAAAGAAAAAAATGCGAAGTGAAGCAGCCGCTGCTATTGCACAGTTGTTTGCGGGTGCGAAAAAACAAGGCGTTACGCTTCTTGGCGTATCGGCTTACCGTTCACATGCAACGCAAAGCGCGCTTTTTAGTTCGTATGTTCAAAAAGACGGTTATGATAAAGCGGCAACTTATAGCGCATTGCCAGGCACGAGTGAACATGAAACGGGTCTTGGAATTGATGTAACAAAAGAAGACGGCACATGTGCTGCTCAAGACTGCTTTGGCGGAACTAAAGAAGCAGCTTGGCTCGATGCCCACGCAGCAGAATACGGATTTATTATTCGTTATCCAAAAGGAAAAGATGCGGTAACGGGCTATAAATATGAACCGTGGCATTTGCGATATGTAGGCAAACCAGTGGCGCAGGCGATTAAAAGTAAAGGCATTACGCTTGAAGAATATTACGGAATTAAGTAGTTTAAAAAAGAAGCTAGAATAAAAGCAGCTTAGTTGAAGGAAGATCCGAACGCGTTTGATTCTTGATAGAGAATCAAACGCGTTCGGATTTTTTATTGTTTTGATGAAGGTAGGTTTCATATATGCAGGGGCTTCTAAGTGCTGAATGGAGGGCAAGGCTCATCGGCCGCCAGCAAAAAAATTAACAGCGTTGGAACAAGTGATTCATACTAGCTGCTTTATCCCATTTGTTCGTTTTTAGATTGGATGGATTTAGTTATGCCTCAATTTGAATGTAGAATTAGTTGCATCATATAAAAAAACACCTCTTTCGAACAAAAGTCGAAGAGGTGTTTTTGGGTTCGAAAAGTATTTGATTCGACAGTCTACCCATAACCTGTATGTAAATGTCACTCTATCAGTCAACTGGGTATACTTTTATAGCGCTGGGTCCTTTAGCTCCTTCTTGGATTTCAAACTCTACTTTTTGTCCTTCTGCCAGGTTTTTATATTCCTCACGGTCGATCGCGTTGGAATGAACGAACACTTCTTTTGATCCGTCTTCGGGTGTGATAAATCCAGATCCTTTTGATTCGTTGAATGATTTAACGGTTCCTTTATGTTTACTCATTGAAAAAGCCCCCTTATAAGTATAGAAATAAATTCATAGTAGTTTTTTACCCAAACGCTGAAATTTCAATCATATTATGGTAGGTATATCGATTAGAAGAATAGGGGTAAAAGTAAATAGGGAGGGCCTAACAATTTTTTTATTTCGGTTATATTTTTATATTGTATGTGATATAACTATTGTTATAAAATGTAATCGTTAATTCTGCTAACTAAAGGAGATAAAGAAAAAAATGAGGGATGAGTTGTTATATATAGGGAAGAAAATTATCGATAATAAACAGGAATTAGCGATACAATTTTCTGATCTGATGGACTCTGAATATAAGCGGAAGCTGGTTTACCACGAAGAAAGCGAAGTTTTAAAATGGAGAGCAGAACTCATTGAGTATTTAGGCGAGTCGTTATTCGAAGAGCGCTCGGTCGTTTTAAAGAAAATCGTTCAGTGGGGTACAGATATAGGAAAAGTGGCTGTGGAAAACGGACTTTCTTTGAGTCAAACGTTAAAATCACTTGCGCTGTTTCGAACAGTGATATGGGGTGTTTTTACAGAAGAGCTGCAGCAGAAGCAGTTCGCTCCTATTACGATGCTTGATGTAAGTAAAAAAATTGATCCGATGCTTGATGAGCTTAATCATATATTTGTCGAAATCTACGAAGAACATAATACGGACACCATAAAACGCGCTTATGCAGCGCTAGAAGAATTATCAGTTCCCATCGTTCCTCTTTCTGAAGGAATCGCTGTGATGCCAATCGTTGGACAAATTGATACGCATCGTTCGCAGCTTATTATGGAAACGGCTTTAGAAAAAAGCGCTCAGCTGCAGCTGAGTTATTTAATATTTGATATTTCAGGTGTTCTTATCGTCGATACGATGGTAGCGGACAATATTTTTCAAATTGTAAAAGCCTTACAGCTTATCGGCACTAAAACGATGATTACCGGAATACGTCCGGAAATCGCGCAAACCGTTGTGGATTTAGGCGTCGATTTTGGAACAATCAAAACAAGAGCGACGTTAGAAAAAGGCCTTGAAGAAATAGGCTTTAGCAAACTGCCAGAAAACCCGCAAAGAAAAAAAGACAAATGGCGTTATTAATAAATAAAAAAGCCCAGAGGCTGGGACAAGAATATTTTAGTTGACGTTAAATCCGAACTATTAATCTGATTGATGGTTTGGTTTTTTTTGTTGTTAGGGTGAACGTAGGTTTCATGTATGTGGCAGCTTCTAGCTGGTGATTGAATGGCTTATATTGCAAAAAAGTTAAGGGGAAGTCACAGCGTCACATGTTACATTCTTTGTAAAAATGGGTACTGGTAAAAAGAAGCATTCCAAGTGCTTTTCAATTACATTAGCCGTCTAAAATTAATTAATTGTCAATTTAGAATAACATAAATTATTTAAATACTTAGACAAACAAATGAGGAAAATATATACTTATTAGTGTTGTCACGAAAAGATAAAGGGGAGAAACAAGGATGGATATCAAACGTCAAAACGTTGATTTTGGTAACTCAATTTTTCAAACGCTAGTGGATGGTTATTACTATGAAATTCCTACAAACGTAGTAGAAGTCACAAAAGATCAGGCAGAGGGGCATTTTCCTTCAAGTGTAAATGAACCGGAATTACTTCTTCAAAATTTACTGATTTCTACAACAATCGAAGGAGTAGAAAAGTATTATTTAGTAGGAGACGCAGCAGAGAAACACGTGCTAGGCAATATCCATATTAATAAGCTACATAATAAAACTGAATCTGATATTCCTTATGTGATGTTTTTAGCTTCAGTTGCTTATTACAACATACTTAAAGGAAAAGACAAAGAGGATAATCATGTGACGATTAATTATTTCTCGACTATGCTTCCGATTTGGCTGCTTAAGAAAACAAATAAATTCAGTGAAATGCAGCAGAAGATGGCCGAACGTTTTCAAGGAGAGCACACGGTTACGGTATTGACTCCTGGATTAGAAAAAACGCTTACTGTGAACATTGAAACGAGCAAATGCCGTATTGAAAGCGAAGTGGCTCGCTGGGCGATCAAAAAAGATTTTGAATTACAAGATAGAGAAGAAGCAAATGCATTCAAACATTTTGAAACGCTAATTGTAGATTTGGGCGGAGGCACGGTTGACCTTGCGCTTCTTCCTGCGGGACTACAAGCTCCTAAAAGCAGAAATTCGCTGAAGTGTCTTACGGATATTTCATATTTGAAGCATATTGAAAAGCTAAGAAATGAAAAACTGCTTGAGTATTTTGATGATGTTCGTTCATTAGAAGAGTTTATTATTGCCAATATCCATAAAGCAAAAATGGAGCAAAGAGACGGCAATAGCGGGAAAAAAGTAGATCTCACGGAGCCTATTCACGCTTCGCTTAGAGAATACACGCAAATTTTATTAACGAAAGTTGAAAATCTATTTCCATCGCCAAAAGATAAAGTCTATAAATATATTTATATTGGAGGACTGGCTCCTATCCTTCAACAGTTTATTGCAGAACAGATTGATAACATGTACGGGGAAGAAATCAGAGAAGAAAATCATCTTTTCTTGCCGGAGACGCGCAAATTAAATTTATACGGTCTTGAAATTTTAAGCAGACATGAAACAAACGCAGTTCACGTTTAAAAAGGGGGAGCATATATGAGTCATCAAAACACTCGCCTTAAGGAAGCACTAGATGATTGGTACGGTCAGCTAAGCTCCCAAATGGCTGCACCATTTTACTTACTATCAAATGCGTTTCTGACAGCTGGCAATCTATCAGCAGATATGATAGGAGCAAGACAAAAGACCGTAAGTAATAGAGATGAACGTGCAAATTTCACAATCGACACTGCTGACATTCCGTCAGAAGTGTCATCATTTCTGAAAGAAAAACAGCACGCAAGCGAGCTACAGGACTATATAGTAAGACTCATACAGCAAGACTTGCAAAAAAAGAGCAAAGAAAATGAAGTGGAGACGCTCGTTCATTCACTTCGAAAAGAGCTGTTGGACGAAATTGACTTACTAAAAAAAGAAATGAATTCACGTCTTGCTGCAAATCGTGAGGAGTATGAGGCCTCGCAGGCAAAGGAACTGCAGGATTATGTAGCGAAGCTTGTGGAACAAAACGGGCAGAAAGACAGCCGGGAAGAAGATTTTCAATCGTTAATTCATTCATTAAGAACCGAGCTGTTAGGCGAAATTCATTTGCTTAAAAAAGAGCTTGGCTCTGCGTCAGCTCCTTCCTATAAACAGCTGAAACCCGTTAAAAATGAGGAAGAAGAAACATTTAAAGAAGGTCAATTAATTAAAAGTGAAAAAGTGACCGGAACCATTCAAGAAGATATCGATGTAGATTTCTAAACAGAAAGTAGAGGTGTAATATGCCTCTACTTTTATTATTTTTCTATTAAACATGAGGCAGGGGCAAAAGTGTTTTTGCTAAAGGAAGATCCGAACGAGTTTGATTCTTGATCGTGAATCCAACTTGTTCGGCTTTTTATTGGTATGCTGAATGTAGGTTTCATGTGTTTAAATGCTTCTAGCTGTTGATTGGAGGGCAAGGCGAAGACTCCTGCGGGAAAAGCGGAACAGGTGAGACCCCGCAGGAGCGCAAGCGACGAGGAGGCTCATCGACCGCCCGCGGAAAGCGAAGCCTTGCACGGAAATTAATAGCGGTCCAATGTAAAAGCTTTAGCGTATAAATCATAAAGCTCTTTTGTTTCTTTGTAGCATTTTTCGGACGTATAAGCAAAGATCGAATGTAACAATGGTGAAGATACTGCATTTTATCATAAACCAAAATAACGATTCGTTTATGCCAAATCCACCAATGGAAGCTTTTAGTTCATTTAGCTGCCTGAGAATTAAATTTATGTCGTTTTCATAGGCCACAGTAAAAGATTTAATCACAAGCATGGTCATAATGACTGCTTCTACAGATATATATAGAATTTTTCTTGCTAGTTTAAGAGAAGGATGTACGTTTGATTTGGGAACTTTATAAAATAATTTCATCGTCTGTTTGCCTTTCAGTTATTTTAAGCGGTTTAAAAAGATTATTTTATTGTATAATTCTTTCCTTGGCTACAAAATCCTTTATGTATAGCAAGTTTAAAAAAAGCCTGCTAGAAAAGGTCATACACCGATTTTCTAGCGAGCTTTTTAGTCAACATCCATCTATTCACTTAGTATTGATCCTGAAAAAGCGTTCCAATCCTGTATAACGCTCTGCTTATCTTTAATGTTCTTCAGCCAGAGCGTTTGCTTTTGTCACATGAACCGTACCAAATGGGTGGTTTGGGGGAGCGTATATGGAGTAAAGCTTTAGCGGAGTGGTACCCGTATTGGTGACATCATGCCACGTTCCGGCAGGGATAAATATCGCATCGTCATCGTAGACTTTTCGTTTAAAGGTTAGATTGTTTTTACTTTTGCCCATTTGAACAACGCCTTGCCCTTGTTCAATACGCAGGAATTGATCAACGTTAGGGTGGATTTCTAAGCCGATATCTTCACCGGGCTTAAGACTCATTAGCGTCACTTGTAAATGTGTTCCCGTCCATAAAGCAGTGCGGTACGTATTGTTTTGCTTTGACGCTTCATTAATGTTAATAACAAACGGCCTTGGTCCGTAGTCCTTTAATTTACCGTTTCTTTGCTGAAATTGTTCGCTGGTGTGATAGTGATTCGGCACATAATAACTATATGGCTGCCAGCCGTAATACACTGGATTCTGCCACTGATGGTAATAAGGTGTATAGTGCATACTCATTCTCCTTTTCTCGTTTAATTTTTCTTTTCATCCTATGCTTTTGTCAAAACGGTTGATACCATTTGCCTTTTTGTCTGTGGTCTTTATCCACTAATTTTTTGCTGAAATCATGTGATTAATGATTTATCTGAGCCTTTCGACTGTTTTGCGGTGGTTAAAAAATACTTTCATCACTTTAATACGATAATTCAGTAAAAAATATATCGTATGAAAACGTTTTATTTGATATAATTTTAGGAGATGAAAATTATTTTAAAGGGTGACGTTCATTGAAAGAAAAAAAACTTCAAGAATTAACTGAACATCTTAATAATTTATTCAACAATTTAATTCATGGATCTATCACAGAAGGTGAATTTAATGAGCTGTCCGAAGAGCTTTACAGAAAGCAAACGAGGCTGCGCTATGAGATAGAGTGTGAGAAAGGTTCGTATTACAGAGAATATTTTAGAGGCTGAGGCTTTGTATTAGACTGCTTTCTAAGAAATAAGAAAAGACCTCCATTTAGGAGGCCTTTTTCTTAATTTCGAGCAGAAAGTGGAGTGATACTTTCTATTTCAATAATTATATTAGTATATTGACTTTATAAAAAATAAAACTGTTGAAGCTCTAAAACTCGCTATTCACCCCCAAAAACCTGTATGATAGGTTTAAGATTACCGCATATGAGATATATGTATAGTAAAAAGGGGTGATGAGCTGTGAAGTGGTATAAAGGAGTTGTCATGCAAGTCTTAATGACAGAAATCGAAACAGCAAGAGAGCATATGGTTATGTTAGGACTTACAGAAGGTTTTACAAGCCGTAATACAGTTCGAATCAGTCAAACCCTTGATTATTTATTAAATGAACTAAGTAAAGTGCTGGCCGCAGATTAATCGTATTTTATATAAAAATGAAAAGAGCTGCTGACTTCACGGCAGCTCTTTATAAGTTGCCTTAACGTTTACTTTAATGTTTATGATACTATTTATACAGTTACCTTGTAGCAAAGAAAATAGCGGAATCTATTATATATATCGTATAGTAGAAATCTAAAAGATGAGTTGAAAGCACCCTTGGAAAGGGAAGCTTAGATACATAAAGCAAACGCCGTACTAAGAATGGCGATGGAGGGTATAGTGGAATGGAATATCATATTAAAGAGACCGCTGCAAAGGTAGGGCTGCCTACGCATACGCTTCGATACTACGAACAGCAGGGGCTTTTACCTTTTATAAAAAGAGATGAAAACGGAAATCGTATTTTTAGCGAGTCTGATATCGAGTGGCTGGAATTTATTATTTGCTTACGAAAAACGGATATTGCCCTTTTAGAATTACGTAAAATTGTTGAATTAACACAAGAAGGCGATGATACAATCGGTTTGCGCAAGCAGATATTTGAAAAGCATAGAGAGAAAATGATGGAAAAACAAAGAGAGCTGGACGCGGCTTTTAGAAAAGTGGAAACGAAAATTGATTACTATGATAAATTAGAACAAAAGTATCAGGAAGAACTTTCATCTAAAGCCTAATTTACCGGTTGTTTTTCGTGTTTTATAAAGAAATAAAAAGCGGGCAGCTCATCCAATTAGCTGCCCGCTTTTTTCTAATTTACAGTGTAGAAATGTCAATAACAAATCGATAGCGAACATCGCTGCGAAGAACGCGCTCGTAAGCTTCATCTACTTGATTTGCATCGATGACTTCAATCATAGGAGCAATGCCGTGTTCAGCCGCAAAATCAAGCATTTCTTGTGTTTCACGAATGCCGCCTACAAGTGAACCAGCAATGCTGCGACGTCCCGTGATAAGTGAGAATACGCTGTACTGATCTGGGTTAGCCGGTGCGCCAACGTTAACAAGCGTTCCATCTACGCGAAGTAATGATAAATATTGATCCACGTTCAGGTTAGCCGATACTGTGTTTAAGATAAGGTCAAAGCGACCCGCTAATTCAGTAAATGTTGTCTCATCACTTGTTGCAAAATAATGATCTGCGCCAAAGCTTAGAGCTTCTTCTTTTTTATTGTTAGAACGGCTCAATACCGTCACTTCAGCACCCATTGCATGTGCAAATTGAATCGCTACATGTCCAAGACCGCCCATTCCCACGATCGCCACTTTTTTGCCAGGACCGGCATTCCAGTGCTTTAACGGAGAAAATGTTGTAATACCTGCACATAGAAGGGGACTTGCTGCATCCATACTTAACTTATCAGGAATACGAACAACGAATCCTTCTTTCACGACGATTTTTTGGCTGTAGCCGCCGTATGTACGGTTTCCGTCGTAATCCAACGAATTATACGTTTGAACAACGCCTTTTGTACAGTATTGCTCGTCACCGTTCACACAGTACTCGCACTCTCCGCAAGAGTCAACGAAACATCCAACGCCTACGCGATCGCCAACCTTGTATTTTGTTACGTTTTCGCCAATCGCTTCAACTACTCCTGCGATTTCGTGACCAGGAACCATCGGGAACATCCCGCCGCCCCACTCATCGAATGCACTATGAATATCAGAGTGACAGATACCGCTAAACTTAATATCAATTAAAACGTCGTCTGCTCGCAGTTCTCTGCGTTCAATTGTCGTGTTCTCGAATTTTGCCTTTGCATGCGGCGCACTTAAAACACGTGATGTTGTTGTATGTTGATTACACATAAGTAAAAACACAATCCTTTCGTCATTTGATGTATTTAAAAGTACAACACTAGCTTAAACGTTAAAGTCGACTTTAAAGCAAGAGTTTTTTTGAAAAAATTTTACTTTCTATGATTTTATGAAAAAAGGAGAGTAAGGGATAGTGTAGCAGCTTTTTATCTATGTTTAGTTAAAAGAAACTCTTCAAGGGCGCGAGCGGCGGCATGTTCATCCACTCCATTTGTCAGCAGTGTTATTTCATCTCCTTTTTTAACAGCTAAAGCCATGACCTTCATGATGCTTTTTCCGCTTACACATTTTCCATCTTTCGCAATAAAAATGTCACTTTGAAACGAACAAGCTTCACGTGCAAATAAAGCCGTATGTCTAGCTTGAAGTCCTTCAGAAAGCTGCACCGCCATTCTTTTAATCAGCATGGTATTTCCCCTTTTTTGTATTTTAAAAACTATAAAACTAGCTTAATCATTAAAGTTAACTTTAAGGCAAGAGGTAATTTGGATAAAAAATGGAAGGGGAAGAAAAGGTAAGGCTACTGTTAATGCGCATAGTGGTCCTGCTGTTGGTACGAGGGAATGTGAACGAAGTGTAAAGCCGATTTTAAGGGAAAGTTCTCATAAATCCTTTTGTTGGATGAGCGAAACACGTAAGAAGAGCCCCAAAAAAGAAAGAAAAATGATGAAATACTAAGCAAATGAGAATATTTTCCTGTTTTAACAGATATGTGTACGTTTTCATGTGGAATGTTTCCGTTTCCACTGACTTTGTCAAACAGCAGACAATTGTTGATAATAGAGCTATATAATAGGCAAAGGGGACGATGAAATGAAAAAATCTATTTCAAAAGTAGAGAAGTTCATAACTGAATTTAAAACGTCAATGACAAGCTACGGAGAAGCTATTATAAAAGTAAAAGGAAACTGATTATAAAAGGTGCAGGTCATTTTTTTATAAATCTATTCCATAAATTCATACTAAATAATCATACTATTAAAATAAGAAATATAACTTTGCTGATAAAAGCTTTGTTTACTGTTGAAATAACAGTAGATAAAGCTTTTTTATGTAGTTATATAAGCGGATATGATATCTTTTATAACTAGCATTTTTAAAAAGAATAAGCTTTTAAGTAGATGCAGTGTATAAAAAATTCTGAAATTTTATTATTGACTGAAAGCGTTTTTAATATTAGTATTAATTCAAACTTAACCAATATTTAACCAACACATAACAAACGAGTTTTTTTATCTGCAAATGAAATCGATTTCATTTGTAAAGTTATAAGATTGGTAAGTTTTATCACTCTCTGTTGCTAGTGAGGCAGCATTACACAATAAGGGGAAAAGAGGAATCAAAATGGGAAACGAAAATATTCTGTGGGGAATTGCTCCAATCGGGTGGAGAAATGATGATATTCCTGAAATTGGTGCAGAAAACACATTGCAGCATCTGTTAAGCGATATCGTCGTAGCGGGCTTTCAAGGAACGGAAGTGGGAGGTTTTTTTCCTGAACCGAGCATATTAAACAAAGAGCTTGAGCTGCGAAATTTAAGAATTGCAGGTCAATGGTTTAGCAGTTTTATCATTCGTGATGGGATAGAGGAGACGTCAAATTTATTTCACAAACATTGTCAGTATCTGCAGGAAGTTCATGCTGATGTGGCGGTTGTATCTGAGCAAACTTACAGTGTTCAAGGAATTGAAAGAAACGTTTTTGCTGAAAAGCCTTATTTCAGTGATCAAGAATGGGAAGCTTTATGTGCAGGATTAAATGAGCTGGGGAAAATTGCGACAGAATACGGTTTACGTCTTGTCTATCATCATCATATGGGGACAGGCGTACAAACATTAGCTGAAATTGACCGATTAATGGAAGGAACCGACACAAATCATGTTCATCTGCTATATGATACGGGACATATTTACGTTTCTGACGGAGACTATATGGAGCTATTACATAAACATATAGATCGTATTAAACACGTTCATTTTAAAGATGCAAGAAGAAACGTGCTGGAGCAGTGCAAAAAAGAAGGAAAGTCATTTTTACAGTCGTTTCTAGCCGGTATGTTTACCGTGCCGGGTGATGGGTGTGTAGATTTTATAAACGTGTATAAAGCGTTAGTTGATTACAATTACAAAGGATGGATTGTGGTTGAGGCGGAACAGGATCCTTCTATTGCACATCCATTGGAATATGCTTTAATGGCCCGAAAGTACATTAACGAAAAGTTAGTTATTCATTCTTAAAATAAGACGGGGGAATTAGCATGGGTAAACAGGGAAATCAACATTCATTTTTACGTACGATCATTTTAGTTTCTACGTTTGGTGGACTGCTTTTTGGATATGACACGGGAGTTATTAACGGGGCACTGCCTTATATGTCTGAATCTGATCAATTGAATCTCAACTCTTTTACTCAAGGTCTTGTAACGAGCGCGCTTTTATTTGGTGCTGCATTTGGTGCGGTAGTAGGCGGCAGGCTAGCAGATTATAACGGGCGGCGTAAAACGATTCTGTATCTCGCCATTCTATTTTTTGTTTCCACAATTGGGTGTACAATTTCGCCAAACGCAGCCATTATGATTCTTTGCCGTTTTCTATTAGGACTTGCTGTAGGGGGCGCATCTGTTACCGTACCGACATATTTAGCAGAAATGTCACCAGCTGAAAGCCGGGGGAAAATGGTAACTCAAAATGAACTTATGATTGTTACTGGTCAACTTCTTGCCTTTACGTTTAACGCGATTATCGGAAATATGCTAGGAGAAAACCCTCACGTTTGGCGATATATGCTGCCAATCGCTGCTATTCCAGCTGTCTTTTTATTCTTTGGCATGCTTAGAGTACCAGAAAGCCCGCGCTGGCTTGTGTCAAAAGGGAAAAATAACGAAGCGCTAACGGTTCTTCAAAAGATACGAGAAAGTAAAAGAGCCAAATCAGAGCTGCAGGAGATTGAGAGCGCTTACGAACAAGAAGCAAAAATGGAAAAAGCAACATTTAAAGACTTAACAACTCCGTGGGTTCGAAGAGTCGTTTTCCTTGGTATTGGAATTGCTGTTGTACAGCAGATTACCGGCGTAAACTCCATTATGTATTACGGCACTGAAATTTTAAAAGACGCGGGTTTTCAAACAGAAGCTGCTCTTATTGGAAATATCGGAAATGGAGTCATCTCCGTTTTAGCCACGTTTGTAGGAATTTGGCTGCTAGGTAAAGTTGGACGCAGACCAATGCTTATAACAGGATTGGTAGGGACGACTACTGCCCTGCTGCTGATTGGTATATTTTCTCTTATATTTGAAGGGTCCGAGGCACTTCCATATATCGTATTAGCACTAACGATTACGTTTCTCGCATTTCAGCAAGGAGCTATATCTCCGGTAACGTGGCTAATGCTTTCAGAAATTTTCCCTTTACGATTAAGAGGCTTAGGGATGGGTGTTACCGTATTTTGTCTGTGGGGAATTAACTTCCTTGTAGGTTTAACGTTTCCTGTTTTATTGGCCAGCATTGGCTTATCCACTACGTTTTTTGTCTTTGTTGTACTCGGCATAGGAGCAATTTTATTTGTTAAAAAGTTTTTGCCGGAAACAAAAGGGCTTACACTTGAAGAACTGGAACAAAGGTTCCGCAGCTACGATAATGAAGACGCTGACGTCATGAATGACAATAAAATTATTTAAGTAAAGAATGGAGAGAATCATTATGAAACTATGTTTTAACGAAGCAACAACATTAGAAAATTCAAATCTTGTAAAGGACCTTGAATATTGCAGCAAGCACGGATATGATTATATCGAAATTCGCACAATGGATAAACTCCCTGAGTATTTAGAAAGTCATTCAATGGATGATTTAGCGCAGTTTTTTAATACAAATCATATTAAACCGCTAGCGCTGAACGCTTTAGTTTTCTTTAATAACCGCAGTGAAAAAGAGTACCAGGAAGTGATAGAAGAGTTTAAGAGTATGCTAGAAACCGCTCAAAAGATAGGCGCTCCCTATATCGTAGCCGTTCCTTTAGTAACAGAACAAAAAATCGTAAAAGCAGAGATTAAAAATAGCTGCGTACAAGTGCTGAATGAATTATCGGAATTGGCTGAACCTTACGGAGTTAAAATCGCCGTTGAGTTTGTAGGTCATCCTCAGTGTACGGTTAATACGTTTGGTCAAGCGTATGACATTGTGCAAGCTGTAAACCGCGATAACGTAGGATTAGTATTTGACTGCTTCCACTTCCATGCGATGGGATCAAAACTAGAAGACTTAAAACAAGCGGATATTTCTAAAATATTTATCGTTCATATTGATGACACGGAAGATTTTCCTATTGGCTTCTTAACAGACGAAGACCGAGTATGGCCAGGTCTAGGAGCAATTAATTTAGATGCTATTTTCTCAACATTAAAAGAAAAAGGCTATAATGACGCGGTATCTGTAGAGCTATTCCGACCTGAATATTATCAATTAAACGCGGAAGAAGCAATTAAGACGGCTAAAGAGACAACCATTAAGGCTATCTCGGAATACTACAGCTTTCAAACAACAAAATCATATTCATGATAAGGAGTGTCAGTCAGTGACGTTAGTATCTTCAAAACTAGTATCAATGAAAGATATGCTTCAAGCAGCTAAAAAAGGAAACTATGCGGTTGGTCAGTATAATATTAACAGCCTTCAGTGGGCACAGGCTATTTTACAAGCTGCCGAAGAGGAAAAAGCCCCTGTCATTGCCGCCGTTTCAGACAGGCTTGTGGACTATTTAGGCGGATTTAAAACCATTGTAGGCATGATGGAAGGCTTGTTAGAGGAAATGAATATTACCGTTCCTGTTGCGCTTCACTTAGATCACGGTATGAGCGTAGAAAGATGTAAAAAAGCTATCGACGCTGGATTTAGCTCGGTCATGTTTGACGGTTCTCATTACCCAATTGATGAAAATATTGCCATGACTAAGCAAGTAGTAGACTATGCTGCTGCTCAGTATGTCTCCGTTGAAGCCGAAGTTGGAACAGTCGGAGGCATGGAAGACGGGCTTATTGGCAACATCGTGTACGCTGATCCCGCTGAATGTCTGCGTCTTGTAAAAGAAACGGGAGTAGATGCTTTGGCGGCCGCTTTAGGATCAGTTCACGGACAGTACCAAGGTGAACCGCAGCTGGGCTTTGATGAAATGAAGGAAATAGCTGACTTAACAGATGTACCGCTGGTTTTACACGGCGGTTCCGGTATACCAAACTATCAAATTCAAAAAGCAATAGCTCTTGGACATGCGAAAATTAATGTGAACACCGAGTGCCTTCAGGCTTGGACGCGTGCGGTTCGTCACACGTTGGAAAGGGACAGTGACGTGTATGATCCCCGAACCATTCTTACACCGGGAAAAAAAGCGGTGATGGCGACTGTAAAAGAGAAAATGAGAGAGTTTCATACAAGTCATAAAGCTTAATAAAAAAGAGGCTGGAATAAAAGCATTACAGTTGAAGCAAGATCCGAACGATGAATGGAGATTCTTGATAGAAAATCCAGCTCGTTCGGATTTTTTCTTTGGTAGGGTTTTAATCCATTGAGTTGCTTCTAGCTGATGATTGGAGGGCAAGGCGAAGACTCCTGCGGAATGCGAAGCCTTGCATGGAAATCAACAGCGGTGTAACAAACGATCCCTACTAGCTTATGTATCTAACTTGTTTGCCTTTAGCTGGAATTGATGTAGTCATGTCTCAATCTCTCTTTGTTTTAGCGGTTACACTTCTAGAAAATGCCTTTTGTAAAGGTTATAATAGTAAGTAACAAAAAAGCGAAAAGCAAGGTAAACGGGGGAGGTAGAAATGTTAAAAACGAAGCGAATTCAACAAATTCAAGAGTATGTTTTTGAACATGAATCTGTCTCATTAGATGATTTGGTTTCGGTGTTTGAAGTCTCCAAAAACACGATTCGACGCGACGTTCAAAAGTTAGTGGATGAAGGGCATATAAAAAAAGTATATGGCGGCGTAGCTGTTAACCATGTGAAGCTTGAATCATTTAATGAAAGACAAACAAGAAATCAGTTTCAAAAGCGTTTGATTGCCAAAACGGCAGCTCAGTATGTAGAAGACGGAGACGTAATCTTTATTGATTCAGGAACCACTACGTTAGAAATGATTGAATTTCTAAAAGACAAATCGATCACGATTGTTACCAATAGTTTAGATGTGATAGTAAAAGCCTTGCCTTTTGATGCGTTAAAAGTAATTTCTACAGGCGGCTACCTTGAACGTGAAACTCAATCATTTTCAAGTTTTAACCATGCCAATCCTGTAAAGAACTACAACTTTGATAAAGTATTTATGGCTTCTACGGGTATTTCCATATCAAATGGGGTTACCAATTCATCGCCCGTTGAAAGTGAAATTAAAGAAACCGTCATAAAAAGAAGTACGAAAGTGTTTTTATTAGCAGATCATACAAAATTTGATAAGTATGCAATGATTACCTATTGTCAGTTGCATGAAGTGGATTATTTAATTACAGATAAAGTGGACGTCAGCTATCAGCACTATGCAAAAGAAAATGAGATTACGTTTGTCCATGCGGAAGAATAAATGTTTTTGAGTGATTATACATACGCTTAGACTAAGAGCTAGTAGGCATACAAAAGAAGTATGCCTTATCTTTTTTGTTTACTGTAATCGCTTCTTTAGAAAGCGATTACAGTAAACAAAAAGATAAACTAACAAAATTTTTAAAAAAGTGTTTACAAAGTAAACTGAATATTATAAACTAGGTTCATAGATAAGAAAGCGCTTTTAAAATCAGATGAAATCGATTTCATCAAACGAAGCTACATGTATAATAAAATTGGTTTTACAGGTAAGACAGAGTATGGAAAAATGATGGGAAAGTTAAGGATGGAGTTTGAAAAATATTTTTTTAACACCAAATGAAATCGATTTCATTTGAAGGTGGAATTTATGATGAATTTTCGAGCTTTTCTCCATCTTTAAGCGTTAAAAAGTGCAGGGGCTGAAAGTATTTGTCTCATCGCTAAATAGCAGCTGAAACAAAGAAAAGAGCTAGGAAGTAAAAGGATAGAACCTCATTTATTACACCAAATGAAATCGATTTCATTTAAAAATGTGAAAAAAGGGTAGAAAAATCAATCTGATGGTGATTAATTTCAGAAGATAAGGTAGGAAGGTATATGAAGACGATAAGGTTAACAACTAGTCAAGCTTTAGTAAAATTTCTAAATCAGCAATATGTAGAGTTTGATGGGAAAAAAGAGCGTTTCATTAAAGGAGTATTCACCATTTTTGGACATGGAAATGTGGTGGGGATCGGGCAAGCGCTGCAGGAAAACCCAGGCGAGCTTGAAGTGTATCAAGGCAGAAACGAGCAGGGGATGGCTCATGCTGCGGTAGCTTTTGCAAAACAAAAACATCGAAAGCAAATCATGGCCTGCTCTTCTTCCGTTGGTCCCGGCTCAGCGAATATGGTTACATCGGCTGCGACAGCTACTGCAAACAATATTCCGGTGCTGCTTTTGCCAAGCGATGTGTTTGCCACTCGCCAGCCGGACCCGGTACTTCAACAAATTGAACAAACGCACGATTTATCTCTTTCTACAAATGATGCTTTCCGGTCTGTCAGCAAGTACTGGGATCGAGTCAGCCGTCCAGAACAGCTGATGTCGGCTATGATCAATGCGATGCGTGTATTAACAGATCCTGCAGATACAGGAGCCGTTACAATCGCGCTGCCGCAGGATGTACAAGGGGAAGCGTGGGATTTTCCAGAAAGTTTCTTCCGTGAGCGTACCCACCTGATTGAACGCCGCGAGCCTTCGCAAGAAAGTATTAGAAATGCAGTGAAGCTGATTAAATCAAAGAAAAAGCCTCTTCTTATTTTAGGCGGCGGCGTTCGTTATTCAGAGGCTGCGAATACATTTGCTGCATTTGCTGAAAAGTTTCATATTCCATTTAGTGAAACACAAGCTGGAAAAAGCGGGCTTGAAAGCAATCATCCTTTAAATCTAGGAGGAGTTGGCGTAACGGGTAACAGCGCTGCTAATAAAATAGCGCAATCAGCGGATTTAATTATTGGCGTGGGTACACGTTTTACAGATTTTACGACTTCTTCAAAGCTGTTTTACGCTGAGACGGATGTATTAACCATTAACATTTCTGAATTTCACGCATCAAAATTGGAGGCTACTAAAATTGTCGCGGATGCCAAAGTGGGTCTTGAAGCTCTTTCGTCTGCATTAGAAGGCTATAAATCAGGCTATGAAACTGAAATTGAAGAAGCCAAATCAGAGTGGAATCAAGAGCTGACTCGTCTAAAAAATATTGCATACACAGGCGAAGAATTTATTCCAGAAATTAAAGGGCATTTTGATCACAGCCTGTCGGAGTATAAAGATAGCCTAAGCACTGAACTTGTCCAAACGACTGTGCTTGGTAAAGTAAATGAACTAATTGCACCTGATTCTATTATTACATGTGCAGCGGGAAGCCTCCCGGGTGACCTTCAGCGCATGTGGATTTCAAATGAACGTAATACGTATCACCTTGAATACGGATATTCATGTATGGGCTATGAAATTGCATCTGCTTTGGGCGCTAAGATGGCTGAGCCGGATAAAGAAGTGTATGCGATGGTAGGAGACGGAAGCTACTTAATGCTTCATAGTGAGCTGGTAACGAGCATTCAAGAAGGAGTTAAAATAAATATTGTTCTTTTTGATAATTCCGGCTTTGGCTGCATCAACAACTTGCAGATGGATAATGGAATTGAAAGCTTCGGCACAGAGTTCCGCGTTCGTAACCCGCGGACGGGGCAGCTTGATGGAGATATTATGCGCATCAACTTTGCTCAATCTGCAGCTGCGTACGGTGCCAAAACATACGAAGTGTATACAATGGAAGAGCTTGAATATGCCATTGAAGATTCAAAAAAACAAAGTGTTAGTACACTGATTGACATTAAAGTTCTTCCAAAAACAATGACGGACGGCTACGATTCTTGGTGGCATGTAGGAGTAGCAGCCGTATCTGAAAGCTCAGATGTTCAAACGGCGTTTGAAGGCAAAGAAAGCCAGTTGCAAAAAGCAAGAAAATATTAATCTTTTAAAAAGCTAGAATATCCAGTTTGCTTGATTAAAGAGTGTCCCTAGTATAAACCTTTAAAAAACAAGAAATAGAAAGGTGTGGAAAGGAATGGCTGATTTAATCGTACCGACAAGAACAGCTGACAGTGATGGAAAAGTACTAAGCATCACCCCACAATCTGCGGGATGGGAGTACATTGGCTTTGACGTTTACTCATTAAAAAAAGGTCAAACACTTAAAAAGAACACGGAAAATCAAGAGGTTTGTATTGTAATCTTGACCGGTAAGTCCAACGTTTCTACGAAAGAAGAAAAATGGGAAAACATCGGACAGCGAATGAATATCTTTGAAAAAATCCCTCCGTACTCCATATATGTATCGAATGATGATCACTATGAAGTAGAAGCTGTAACCGACTTGGAAATTGCGGTATGCGCAGCGCCTGGAAAAGGTACATACCCTGCTCGTTTAATTGCACCGCAGGATGTGGGCGTAGAGCATCGCGCAGCAGGAAATATCGCGAGACAAGTCCATAACATTCTTCCAGAACAAAAGCCGGCCGATAGTCTGCTGGTAGTGGAAGTGTTTACGCCGGAAGGAAACTGGTCAAGCTATCCTCCTCATAAGCACGATCAAGACAACTTGCCGCATGAATCGTATTTAGAGGAAACGTATTACCATAAAGTCAACCCAGGACATGGATTTGCGATTCAACGAGTATATACGGACGATCAATCTCTAGATGAAACAATGGTCATTAAAGATGGAGATGCAGTCTTAGTTCCTAAAGGCTATCACCCGGTATCTGCGCCTCCAGGTTATGAAGTTTATTATTTAAACGTCATGGCTGGTCCTGTTCGAACATGGAAATTTAATAATAGCAAAGATCATGAATGGATTATGGAAGAAAAATTAGCATTAAAGTAAGGAGACGACGTGAGTATGAGTTATTTAACATTTGATTCACAAAAGCGATTTGACCTTCTTGCAGTAGGAAGGCTTTGCATCGACTTAAATGCAAATGAATTTAATCGCCCGATGGAAGAAACGATGACGTTTACAAAATACGTAGGAGGATCTCCTGCTAATATCGCTATTGGTCTTTCTAGGCTTGGAATGAAGACAGGCTTTATTGGAAAAGTGTCAGATGATCAAATGGGCCGCTTCAGCACCAGATATTTAAATCAAAATAACATTAACACTGAAGGCATTGTAGTTGATCAAACAGGAGCCGTAACGGGACTGGCCTTTACTGAAATTAAAAGTCCTGAAGAGTGCAGCATCCTGATGTACCGTGATAACGTGGCAGACTTGAAGCTCCATCCAACAGAAGTTTCTGAAGAGTATATTAAGCAATCAAAAGCGCTGCTTATCTCTGGAACTGCACTTGCTAAAAGTCCTTCAAGAGAAGCAGTGTTTCTTGCTCTTGAATATGCGAGAAAACATAGCGTGGTTGTATTCTTTGATGTTGACTACCGCCCGTATACGTGGGAGTCAGAAGCTGAGACTGCCGTCTATTATAATTTAGTAGCAGAAAAATCAGACGTAATTATTGGTACGCGAGAAGAATTCGATATGATGGAAAAACTTTTAAATTATGAAGAATCAAATGATCAAGTTACAGCTGAACGATGGTTTTCGCATCATGCTAAGATTGTCGTCATCAAGCACGGAGGGGAAGGCTCGATTGCTTATACAAAAGACGGTCAGTCTCATCGAGGCGGCATCTTTAAAACAAAAGTGCTCAAAACATTTGGAGCTGGCGACTCCTACGCATCTGCCTTTATCTACGGGTTAATGCAAGGGTTTACAATTCCTGAAGCGATGAGATTTGGCGGTGCTTCTGCTTCTATTGTTATTTCAAAACACAGTTCTTCAGATGCAATGCCAACGGTAGAAGAAATTAAGCAGTTTATGGATACAGCTGAAGAAGTACTGCAACAAGCATAATCAAAAATTGAGAGGAGAATGAACATGACACAAACAACAGTAAAAACAGTAAAAAACTATATTGGCGGCGAATGGGCGGATTCATCTACAAGTCTAACAGAACCAGTTTATAACCCTGCAACGGGTGAAATCATTGCAGAGGTGCCTCTTTCAACAAAAGAAGATGTAGATCAAGCGGTACAAGCCGCGAATGAAGCCTTCAAAGGATGGTCAAAAACTGCGGTGCCAAAACGTGCTCGTATTCTATTTAAATATCAGCAGCTATTAGTAGATAACTGGGACGAATTAGCGAAACTTGTGACGCTTGAAAACGGAAAGAGCTTTAATGAAGCACGCGGAGAAGTACAGCGCGGAATTGAATGCGTAGAATTTGCAGCGGGTGCTCCTACGTTAATGATGGGTAAACAGCTTCCTGATATTGCGACGGGCATTGAGTCTGGCATGTATCGTTATCCAATCGGTGTTATTGGCGGGATTACGCCGTTCAACTTCCCGATGATGGTGCCTTGCTGGATGTTCCCTCTTGCAATTGCTTGTGGTAATACATTTGTATTAAAGCCGTCTGAGCGCACGCCGCTTTTAGCAGCAAGATTAGTAGAATTATTTGAAGAAGCTGGATTGCCAAAAGGCGTATTAAATATTGTGAACGGCGCGCATGATGTGGTAAATGGCCTTCTTGAACATAAATTAGTGAAAGCAATCTCGTTTGTAGGTTCACAGCCAGTAGCTGAATATGTGTATAAAAAAGGTACAGAAAATTTAAAGCGTGTTCAAGCATTAGCGGGTGCTAAAAACCATTCAATCGTATTAAACGATGCTGACTTAAACGTAGCAACAAAACAAATTATCGGAGCTGCTTTCGGTTCAGCAGGTGAACGCTGCATGGCAGCATCTGTCGTAACGGTGCAAGAAGGCGTAGCAGATGAATTAATTTCACGACTTGTTCAAGAGTCAAACAACATCGTCATTGGAAACGGATTAGAAAAAGATGTTTTCTTAGGACCAGTGATTCGTGAAAACCATAAAGAACGTACGCTTAGCTATATTGAATCTGGTGTAGAAGAAGGAGCTCGCTTAGTGCGTGACGGCCGTGAAGATCATGAGGTAAAAGATAACGGCTATTTTGTTGGACCAACTATTTTTGATAACGTTACACAAGAAATGAAAATCTGGCAAGACGAAATCTTTGCACCGGTGCTTTCTATCGTGCGTGTAAAAACGTTAGAAGAAGCAATTGACATTGCCAATAACTCTCGATTCGCAAACGGAGCTTGTATCTATACAGACAGCGGCGCAAGCGTGCGCGAGTTTCGTGAAAATATTGAGTCAGGCATGCTAGGAGTGAACGTAGGGGTGCCGGCACCTATGGCGTTCTTCCCATTCTCAGGCTGGAAAGACTCTTTCTACGGCGATCTTCATGCCAACGGTACGGACGGCGTAGAGTTTTATACAAGAAAGAAAATGGTTACGGCACGCTACTAAGAATTCACTTATCGTACTATGGGATACTAGCGACATTTGCTAGTACCCTGTAGTACAATCGTATAAAAAAATAGAAGTCGTTTTTTTCGCAGTAACAAAATGGAAGTGATTAGTTGAGTGCTATAAGTACCCTCAAAGATAAGTATCTTTTTGCAGCCGTTTCATTTATCTTTTGGTTCTCACAGTTTATTTACGTACCTATTTTGTCTCCTTATATGGAAGGGCTGGGAGGCAAGTATGCCTTTATTGGTTTAGTGTTAAGCAGCTATGGACTCATGCAGCTATTATGTCGCCTTCCGCTCGGGATCTTTTCAGACTTTGTGAAAATGAGAAAACCGTTTGTTATCTTCGGCATGATAGCCAGCCTGTCCAGCTGCCTGCTATTTTCGTTAACCGATAGCTTAATAGGCGTTTTTATATCACGCTGCTTGGCTGGATTGGCAGCAGCGACGTGGGTTGCCTTTACGATCTTATATTCAAGCTACTTTGAACGTGAAAAAACCACTCGTGCTATGAATATCATTTCGTTTATAGTGGTTTTGGCTCAGCTTTTGGGTATGAGTTTAAGCGGTTACATTGTAAGTGAGTGGGGATGGCACGCTCCGTTTTGGATAGGAACGATCTTGAGTGTAATAGGCGCTATTCTTTCTCTTTTCATTTACGAGCCCAAAGAGAACGTAAAGAGATCGCCTATAAAGCTTAAAGAATTAATGAGCGTAATAAAAGAGCCGTCGCTATTAAAAATTTCGCTGCTGTCTATTTTAGCACACAGCATTATTTTCACGACCATGTTTGGTTTTACTCCTGCGTACGCATTAAGCGCAGGATTTAAAGAGAGCGAGCTGAGTTTGATTGTCTTTTCCTTTATGATCCCTCATGCAGCTGCTCCTCTTATTATGGAAAAGCTATTTGTTTGGCGTTTTGAAAAATGGACGATCTTGAAGGCTGCATTTTTTATAGCTGCATTCTTTACTTGCATGATTCCTATGACAGAAAATAAACTTTTGCTTTGTATCATTCAAAGCGTGAACGGGTTTTCATTAGGATTAGTGTTTCCTCTTATGCTAGGAATGTCTATTGAAAAAATAGCTGTAGAAAAAAGAGCTACGGCGATGGGAGGCTACCAAGCGCTGTATGCGTTAGGAATATTCGGAGGTCCTTTTGCTGCAGGAATATTAAATTCTTGGATGGGACTTAAAGCAGGCTTCTTTTTTGCAGCAGCCTTAGGGTTAACCGCTACTGCTTTTGCAGCGGCATGGGATAAGAAAGAAGCGTCATATAAAGTTTTTAAAGCAAAATAAAACGTATGGAAGCAAGCATCTATTTCTATTTTTAAAGCTCACATATTAAAGGAGGCCATAGATTATGGTGTTGAAAATTGGTGTTATTGGAACAGGAGCAATCGGACAAGATCATATTAGAAGAATTACAAATACGTTATCAGGCGGAAAAATTGTTGCGGTTACGGATGTAAATCAAGAACAAGCAAAAGCTGTTGTCAAAAATCAAAACTTAGATGCCGCTATTTATGATGACGGACATGAGTTAATTAAATCAGAAGATGTAGACGCAGTGGTTGTTACGTCTTGGGGACCTACGCACGAGGAGTTTGTGCTAGGGGCGATTCAAGCTGGAAAACCTGTATTTTGTGAAAAGCCGCTTGCTACAACAGCAGAAGGCTGCAAAAGAATCGTTGAGGCTGAGATTACACACGGCAAGCCATTGGTGCAAGTTGGCTATATGCGCCGCTATGATACAGGGTATCGTGCTTTAAAGAAAGTGATTGAAAGCGGGCAAATTGGTGAAGCATTAATGGTTCACTGCGCACACAGAAATCCTACGGTACCTGATACATATACAGGCGATATGTCAATCGTTGATACGTTCATCCACGAAATTGACGTGTTGCGCTGGTTATTAAATGACGATTACGTATCGGTTCAAATCGTGGCACCAAGAAAAACGAGCAAGGCGCTTGAACATTTACAAGATCCAATTATGGTGCTGCTTGAAACAAAGGAAGGCGTTCGAATTGATGCTGAGGTTTTTGTAAACTGCCAGTACGGCTATGATATTCAATGTCAAGTAGTAGGAGAAACAGGAATCGCTAATTTACCTGAGCCTTCAAGCGTCGTGTTACGCAGCGAAGCAAAAAAATCTACTGAGATTTTAGTAGATTGGAAAGATCGATTCATTGACTCTTACGATACAGAGCTGCAAGACTGGATTAATTCAACGCTTAAAGGCGAAGTAAATGGACCAACTGCTTGGGACGGTTATGTTGCGGCCGTTACTTCAGATGCTTGCTTAGAAGCAAAAAAATCAGGAAATATTGTTCCTATTTCGTTAGGTGAGCGTCCTGATTTCTATCATAAAACATTAAGCATAGCAGGCAAAATGTAAGTGTAAAAACGTTTTGTTTACAACACAGCTTAATTAAAACTTAGGGGATGGGCACGTCTAGTGTGCATAAAAGAAAGGGGAGTTTTACATTGCGTTTAGCATATGATCCGTCACATTACCGTGACAATACAAGTTTAAAAGATACGATTGATACAGTTGCAAGATTAGGTTATGAATACGTAGAGTTATCTCCGCGCAAAGATTTTATTTGGTTTTATGAATACCCAAAAGTTGATAAACAGCGCATAAAAGACTTAAAAAGATACTGTGCCGATGCTGGGGTGAAAATTTCTTCTGTGCTTCCGGTACAGCAGTGGTCTTCACCAAATGAGCAGGAACGCGAAGCGGCAGTAAGGAACTGGAAGCGTACAATTGAAATTACTTCTGAGCTGGAAGTAGATTTAATGAACAGTGAATTCAGCGGCGACAAGAGCCGGCCTGTTGAAAGCGAAGCGGCTTTTGTTAAATCGATGGAAGAGCTGATGCCGATTTTTGAAAAAGAAGGAATTAAGCTTAACCTCCAATCGCATCCAAATGATTTTATCGAGTTAAACACAGAAGCTATTGCAATGATTCGCGCGCTGGATAAAGACTGGATTAAATTAGTTTATTCTGTTCCTCATGCTTTCTTTTATGACGATGGCATTGGCGATGTAGCAAAGCATATTGATGAAGCAGGTGATTTGCTTGCACACGTTCTGATTGCTGATACGCTTAACCACAAAGCAGCGTTTGGACTGCGCTATATTGTAAATCCGCCTGATGCAAAGGTAACGATTCACCAGCATTTGAATCCTGGTGAAGGAGAAATTGATTTTGACGCACTGTATCGCAAATTAAGAGAAATTAAATTTGACGGCATCGTAACAAACTCTGTATTTGCCTACCCTGATCGACCAGAATGGTCAAACGAAGTAACGTTAAAGTCAATTACAGAAGGATTAAATATTAAAGAAAGCCTAAACATTTAACGTGATCGACTGAAGTGATGCGAAGCATAAAAAGATATGTTTTGCATCACTTTTCATGGTTTATGCTTGAAAGAAGGTCAGAACTTGTGGACATAGCTAGTTTAAAATAGTCTTAATTGTTCTATTCGGTCCCCATCATGATGATAAAGAGGGGCTTTATTATGCTAGTAATGTATAATAAAGATAGATGCAAAACGGATAGAACTTTTTATTATAAAATGTTAATTACTACAGATAAAGGTGAGTGAACGTATGTCAGTTAAAATGAGTGATGTGGCCAAACTAGCTAATGTAGCTCCAGCTACTGTCTCGCGAGTTCTTAGTCAGCCCCACCTAGTAAGCAAAGAAACGCAGGAAAAAGTTTTAAAAGCCATTGAAGAATTAAATTATCAGCCCCATATCATCGCAAGACAGTTCAGAAAAAAAGAAACAAAAACCATTTTAGTAGTGGTTCCTGATATTACCCACCCGTTTTTTTCTGAAGTTCTTAAAGGAATTCAGCATACGGCCATCAAAAGCGGCTACCGAGTGATTTTAGGAGATACAGAAAATGACATTGAGCGGGAAGGAGAGTTTGTTGATTTATTATTCCAAAAGCAAGCGGACGGCATGATTCTTCTAACAGCCCGAATGGATAAAGACAGAATTGAACAAGTCTCCAGACAGTTCCCTACGGTTCTTGCGTGCGAATATATTGATGGCTTAGATATTTCTACCGTATCTATTGATAATATTAGCGGCGCGCGAAAAATAACGGAGCATTTAATCAGCCTTGGGCATACCAAAATTGCGCATATCACTGGTCCTATGAATGTTATCTTAAGCCGTGATCGATTAAAAGGGTACCGCCAAGCGATGATTAGCCACGATTTACCCGTGGATTCGGCTTTTATTCAAGAAGGAGATTTTAGCTTAGAGTCCGGTTATCATCAAATGATTCGCTTATTATCGTTAGAACAACGGCCAACTTCCGTATTTGTTTTTAACGACGAAATGGCAATCGGAGCGATAAAAGCCGCAAAAGACAGCGGGTTAAAAGTGCCTGAAGATATAGCTGTAGTAGGGTTTGATAACTCAAAAATGTCGGATATCATTGAACCTCATATTACAACAATTGAGCAGCCTAAATATGAAATTGGAAAAAAAGCGATGGAATTGCTGCTTGGATTAATGAGCGGAAAAGCGTTAGAACAAAAAAAGTTTGTATTAAAAGATGAACTAATCGTACGCGAGTCTTGCGGAAGTAAAACCACAGTGAAAAATTTTATCCAGCTTGAAGGCTCAGCTAAGAAAATTAACTAGTGCTGTTTAAATGCTATGATGTTTTTTGCTGAGAAGTAAACAAGAGAGACAATCATCTTTGTCTTCTCTTGTTTACAGAAAAGTGGAAGGAATACTCTGATAAAAAAGAGAAGGTGACTTTAGTGAGAATTACCGGAACAGTATTCAAAAAAAGAACATATCCAAAGCATCACTATAAAAGAATGGATCGCCTTTCTTTTTTAGAGGTGAAAGATAATATCTCCTTTGATGGCGATGTGCTGAAAATCCTTCCTGTTCTTAGTCAAAAATCAATGGAATGCTGGAATATCGGAGATGAAATCGATGTAGAAGGTGAAATGAAGTATATTCGCATCATTACGTCATTAGGAAAACTCAGCCTTCTGCCTGTCCCTGTGTTTATCGTCAAAACAATTAAGGAAATAAAACCTTCTCCTGTAACTAGTTAAGCTGTCAGACATAAAACGGCTGGTCATTGTCATCAATCATGGTCACATTTTAACAGGGTTTGAATTCTGAAATTTCTTATAAATTACAGGTTCCTTAAGTTGAGAAGAAGGTGGAGCATGGGACAGCTAATCTTATCGCGGGGAAAATTTCTTTAAATGAACGTGTCCATCGTACACAAGGAAACGGAATGTCTTTTCATGTTCACTACCTTCGTAATGCGGTAGGACCTATCTTAGGATTAAATTTAGACCTAAGCCACTTAATTTGGATGGGCGCAAATCCGATTTTATCAGCTAGAGAACTAGGAGCAGCCATTCACCATGTTCATGGAAAAGACGTGCGCCTTGAGAGACATCTATCAGGAGTGAACGGAGTGATGGAAACAAAAGAAGTGACGGATGTAGCAAATAGAGCCTGGAATTACGTGGCCATAGGCTGTGGACAGGATTTACAGTGGTGGAAAGAGTTTTTTTCCGTGGTTAAGATGATGGGCTATGATGAAGAAGTTTCTTTAGAAATGGAAGATTTAACGATGTCAGTTGAAGCTGGAGTTCGCACTTCCGTTGAGGCATTAAAACAAACGCTTAGCTTTTAATTTGAAGGAATTTCCACTCCCTAACCAGAAAAACAATATAGATATCATTTTCTGGAGGAATACGATGAAAGAGCTAAAAAGGTTAGAACCGCTGCAGGCAGCTACAAAATTCATTTTTAAACATTACCCTAACTGTCAAGGCGCATTACTCGCTGGAAGCGTAGTGAGAGGAGAAGCTACACATACGTCCGACCTTGATATTGTTATTTTTAATGATAATTTTACTTCTTCTTTTAGGGAGTCCCTCATTGAGTTTGGGTGGGCAATTGAAGTTTTTGCTCATAATCTGACTTCCTATCAATTATTTTTAAAAAACGACTGTAAGAGGGCTAGACCATCACTACCGAGAATGATTTCCGAGGGAATTATTTTAGTGGATAAAGGAGTAGTGCAGTCTATAAAAGAAGAAGCAAACCAACTCCTTGAAAAAGGCCCGGAAAAATGGCCGGAAGATACGATTAAACTAAAAAGGTATTTTATAAGCGATGCCTTAGATGATTTAATAGGTTCTTCAAATACAGGTGAATCACTTTTTATCGCCAATACGCTCGCTTACATAACGCACGAATTTGTTTTAAGAACAAACGGTCATTGGATCGGGGATTCTAAATGGATTGTCCGATCTTTGAATCTCTATAATGAACGCTTTAGTAAAGAGTTTGTAGAGGCATTTGATACCTTTTATAAAACAGGGAATAAAGATAAAGTAATTCAACTGGTGGATAAAGTGTTAGAACCACATGGAGGCCGGCTGTTTGAAGGGTTTTTACTGGGGAAAGAATGATAAAATCAGTAGCCTCGTTAGAACCCCACTACTATTTCTTGCTAGTAGTGGGGTTCTTTTTTATGAATATTCACGTATGCTTAAAGAGTTTGCCCGTTATCGATCGTAAACACTTGGCCCGTCACAGACTCTTGCTTTAACTGAAACAAAATAGCATCTGCGATATCTTCAGGAGAAGAAATGCGCTGAAGAGGCAGATTTCCTGCAAGCTGATACATTTTATCTTCGTTGCCAGACCACCACCTTGTGTCGACTGCACCAGGAGAGATGCAGTTTACTCGAATATGGGGTGCTAGTGCAATCGCTAACGACTTAGTCATTGTATGAATCGCTGCTTTTGTCGCTGCATAGGGAATAGAAGAGCCGATTCCAGTTGTACCCGCAACACTTCCTACATTAACAATCGCCCCTGACTTTTGCTTTTTCATATGTGGAACGACTGCTTTTACACAGTGAAACATGCCTTTTACGTTTACATCATATAAGGAGTCCCATACTTCATCAGTTGCAGACTCTAAGTCATTCATCGGGATTTGAGCTGTAATACTAGCATTATTCACTAATCCATCTAACCGTTCGAATTGTGTAATCGTTTGATGAATCATTTCATTCACTTCGTGCTCGTTGGCTACATTTGCTTTAAAAGCAAATGCGGTGCCTCCTTTTTCTATAATCTCCTCCACAACTTTTTTCGCTTCTGTTTCTGAGTTGGTGTAGTTTATCACAAGTTTCGCGCCCATGTCAGCTAGCTTTAAAGCCGTTGCTTTACCTACGCCAGTGCCGCCGCCCGTAATAATAAATACTTTATTTTTAAAAACGATCATTTCTATAAACCTTCCTTTCTCTTAACATCTTTTATTATATCTTCGATGGGAAAAAGGATATAATAGGTAATACTAAGAGAGGTATCATTTAAAATGATATCAACGGAGGAATTAAAATTGGAAAGCCAAGACTTACGAATTTTCAAATGTGTGGCAGAAGCAAAGTCATTATCAAAAGCTGCGGAGGTATTAGGATATGTTCAGCCGCATATCAGCCAGCGAATGAAAAACTTAGAGGAAGAGTTAGATACTAAATTACTGACACGTACAAATAGAGGAGTTACGTTAACTGATGAAGGAGAAGCTTTGTTTAACTATGCCCAGCGTATTTTACTGTTAATGGAGGAAGCTAAGGCAGAAGTTAATCCGAATAAGTTTAGAAAATCTTTAATCATTGGTGCTTCGCAAACAGTTTCTGCTAGTAAAGTTCCAGCTTTATTTTCGTCTTTTTTGAAAGAACATCGGGATATTGAAGTTAAAATCAAAACAGATAGAAAACAAGTCTTACAAGAAATGCTTTCGTACGGGGAAATTGACGGACTTTTTCTTAGCGGTACCTATAACGAGGCTCAGTTTGAAACGGTTTATCACTATGCAGAAAAAGTGGTGCTTATTTCACCTCTATCTGCAGAGAGAGCAGAAACAGGTCAACTAACGCTACTCATCAATAGTGATGTAAACTGCATCTATAGAAACAGACTATTAGAGTTTTCAAAAGAACATCATATACATAAAGCTAACATCATGGAATTTGATTCATTAGAAGCTATTTTACAAGGCGTTCGTGATGGAATAGGCATGAGTGTAGTCCCAGCTAGCGTAGTAAATTCTAGTGGTGATATGAAAAGCATTGAATATCAAGAGCTTTCAGAAGACGTTCATATTGATTTTGTAGTAAAGAAAGGGAAGCAGCGCTCTCAAAGTCTTAAGAAATTTATTCATTTTTTAGGGAGTCTATAAATCGAGTATTTATTTTAGGTTCAAATTGTATATGATTTGAACTTTTATTTTTGTCTACATTTATATATTGAATATATGTTTTTATACCCTTAATACTCGTTATGATTTGAAAGATAAATGAATGATCTACCAAGGACTTTTGTTTTTGAAAACAGAAATAGTTTATATAAAAATAAAAGGAGTAGGTTCCATGAAGATTTCCCTTTCAAATTGTATAGAAAATGTTGAGTGGTCGAGAATGAAAGATATTTATCACTCGGTAGGATGGACGAACCATAATGAAGAAAAAATTAAAAAAGTATTTCAATCAAGCAACGTAGTAGCTATCGCTTATGATGAAGATAATATAGCAGGGTTTGGCAGAGCTCTTTCAGACGGGGTGTTTAATGCTGCGATTTATGATGTTGTGGTTGATGAGCACTATCAGAACAAAGGAATCGGACAGAAAATTATAGAAAACTTGCTGGCTCAGCTTAAAGATATTTCCTGCGTTCATCTTGTTTCCACATCAGGAAACGAAGAGTTTTATAAAAAAGCAGGGTTTCGTAAAATGAAAACCGGTATGGCTCGCTACTTAAACCCTTCTTTAGCGGAAGAATATTTGCAATGAGCTATGCCTAAGATTGTCAACCGGGTGATATTTTAGAGTATGTACTAAATGAATAATAAAGAGGACGTAGAAAAATTTAACGTGTTCCCTTTTGAGGTGCAAACATTTCAAATCGCATCACACTTTTTGTTACCAATATTAATATAATTCTCAGTCGAGTTCTCTAATTAGATAAATCAATAAAAGCAGAGAAGGGACAGCAATTAAGCTGCCTCTTCATTTTAATTTCACTACCTAATCCTCATGGTTGAAGGAATTTGTTGTCTTTTATTATGAATTGTCTTCGTCACTTTTGTACTCCAAAATATCGCCTGGCTGACAATCCAAAGTCTTACATATTGCTTCTAATGTTGAAAAACGAACCGCTTTTGCTTTCCCATTTTTCAGGATGGAAAGATTCGCCATAGTAATTCCAACCCTCTCTGAAAGCTCCGTTACGCTCATTTTTCGTTTTGCTAACATCACATCAATATTAATAATAATTGCCATATCCTCCACCTCAGACCGTTAAATCATTTTCTGATTTTATGTTAATCGCTTCTTGCAAAAGCCTTTGGAGAACAGCAGCAAAAACTGCGATAACCAACGAAGCAAAAGGAATGACCATTCCAACAAATATGAGACCTGGGGCATCATCTTTATCTGCCACGAGATAATAGACGGGCAAACCTAAAACATGCAAACTACAGATGGAAATGGCGCAGTATTTGATGCTCATTAAAATTCGAACAGACAATTCGGAGAAAGCAATGTTCTTGTCAATATAACTCAACAGTTTAACAGCTTGATAAAGGGCGAAGTAAAAAGGTAATGTTCCTCCATATAAAAGGATGAAAATGATATATTTTATGGAATAAGTACCCAAGAAATTCGCTACCGCATCTGCCAGTTCAGGAACCAGAAATATGCACAAAGTGAGAACTAGAATTCCAATGAGAATAACTGCTATCTTCAAAAATAATGTGGTTGCTATCTTCATAAAAAACACCTCTCCTATATTTCTAAATGTTAATTGTTTTTTGGCTGTGAATCCATGACATTCTTTATAGGTTTTTGAAACACGTCCACAATGGCTGCGATGATACTTGTTGCCAAGATGCCCATTAGACCTAGAGATATTGGGCCTGCTGCATCATCACCAGTGAATTGAGCATGCACCCTTAAATAAACTATTGCTAACAAAATAAAGAAAATGACAGTAAAAGTGCATTTTTTTATTACCTTCAAAGATTGAAGAGATAACTCAGAGAAAGCATTATTCTTTTCGATATAGGTTAAAAGTTTAAAAGTTTGATACAACGCTAAAGAAAATGTGATACATATTCCATATGTACATATCAAAAGTGGATATAGCGAATAATCACCAGGACGCTCTACAGCATCTTTTCTGGCTGCCTCAGGCAACAAAAATATACATGCGGCAAGCACTGCAATTCCAATCAGAAAAATTATTACCTTTAAGAAAGTGGTAGAGCCTCGTTTAACATTCATGAAAAACACCTCAATTATTTAATAATAATACGAATTTAACATATGATTTATCGTTTTACAATAAAATATTATCGTTTTTTATTATATTATTGTTGTTATTAAAATATCCTTTTAATTTTATACAAAATAAAAAGCATTTCTCATTACAAAGAAATGCTCTTACTTTAGAATGCTAAATTTACAACTTGTTCAACAAAACTTCCAAAATCAACACCGAAAGATATCAGACCCTACTTAAAATAAATAATATCCTTAAAACTCACTAAATAATTCACGGTTAAATTCAAATAATTATTTCCATATTGAAGAATTTTTATGCGAATTCCTGCTTGAATTTAAGGGGGAATAGTAAATATAGAAGTAATACCAAGCAAATAAAAAACGTGAATTCATGTGTGAATTCACCCTGAAAATGCATTATGAAATTAAATTTTGCACCTCAGAAAAGAACCCGTAAATAAAAATCTATGTCCTTTTTTTTGATGTTGGGACCATAGAATCTGTATTTTTCAATTCAATAATATATGGTATTATTTTCTTTAGTTAGGAGGTATTTGAAATGAGTATGTCAAAAGAAAGTAAGCTGATTTTACTGACAGTTATTTTAATAGCAGGTGCGTTTGTTGTATTTTTTGCAAATCGGCTGCTTCCCCAAAATTCAATTTTCCCAAGTGAAACTGGTGATTTGACCATTCTGCTGTGGCTGTTTTATGCGATAGATATTGGCTTTATTGTGGCATTAGTTTTAGGAGCTCGAACAAAAAAGCCGAGCGTTGTGTGGTTTAGCATTATCGCAAACAGCATCTTTTTTGTGTTGCTTTCTGGTTTAATTTTTTTATTAGCAATTGCGAATGGGATTTCCGAGCCCTAAGCCTTTGGTTAACTAAAAATTTCATAGATTGTGATAGTAAAAGCTTTCTTAATTAGGAGAGCTTTTTTATTTTTGTAAATAAAAACCACAACTTTTTATTCTAGATTACGTCTAAGTAACGAATATTAGTTAAAAGGATGGTCAGAACATTGGAAAATACGAAAAAAGAAGAGATTGAGCGTTGGTATGACGAACACAGTAACGCCTTATTAAAATTTATTTTGATGCTCGTAAAAGATTATCAGCAAGCTGAAGATTTAACCCATGAAACATTTGTAAAAGCTTATCTTTCCTATGATTTATTTCAGCAAAACGCTAGTGAAAAGACGTGGTTATTTCGTATTGCCCATAATGTAACGATTGATTATTTTCGAAAACAAAAGCCTGCTAGTCTTTTAAAAGACTTTCTTCTTTCGAAAAAGGATCATGCTCGTTTACCTCAAGAAATGATTGAGCTTAAGGAAACTTCTCTAGAACTGTATCAAGCGTTAGGAAAGCTCAAAGATTCACATCGTAAAATTATTTTACTGCGCAAAGTTCAAGGTTTTTCGGTTAAAGATACAGCGACTATTTTAGGCTGGTCTGAAAGTAAAGTAAAATCAGCGCAGTTCAGGGCAATTCCTGCTTTAAGAAAGCAGTTAGTAAAGGATGGATACGTATATGAAGAAACCGTTTAATTTTTATATAGATGACAATTCGCTAGAAAAATTGAACGAGGAGTTGATTTGGAAACCAACAAGGAAGCAAAAACATAAACAAAGGCTTTTAGAAACAATTGATCAATTAGAATCTTCACCACCAAAGTCTAAAAGAAATTTATTTTCTATAAAACAAAATCATCTGGTAAGAAATATTGTATATTGTGGGATTGCCCTCTTTCTTTTGAGCGGTGCATTCATTAGTTCAGCTTTTGTTTCTCCAGCAATGGCCCAAGTGGCTGCTAAAATTCCTTACGTAGGACAGCTTTTTAAGCAAAAGCCTATAGCAGATGTATTATATCAAGAGCTTGAAAAAAAGGGATATAAAACGGCTAGCGTGGGGCAGACCTATTATGGAGGGAAAAAAGAATTAGTTGTATCAGTAGAAGGGTCGGAGAAGTATTTTAATAAGGTACGAGGAGACATAACTGATATTGCAACCAACATTTTGTCCAAAAGGC
Organism: Priestia sp. AB; assembly: GCF_028369225.1. NCBI lineage: Bacteria > Bacillati > Bacillota > Bacilli > Caryophanales > Bacillaceae > Priestia > Priestia sp. AB. The sequence goes on along the minus strand of NZ_JAQMYN010000004.1, from coordinate 392,046 downwards.
AATATGATGCCTATACGTTTAAAATTGAAAGAATGGAGCCGTATGTCTATACGGAACCGAATGCACAAGAGAAAAAAATTGAAAAGATTCAAACTGATATTTCTACAGAATTAGAGAAGCATCATTATGATTTTTTAATAGCTAACGTTAGTTTTAATTCTCCGCCAAGAGTAGAGCTGGAAATTCCTAATACAGAAAAGAGAGTAGAAGAAATAAAAGCCCTCATTCATGCTGTTCTGGCTGAAAATAAGGCAGAGAATGCTTTAATAAAAATAAAGAAAATAAATCTTAAGAAACGTGACCAAGATAATCGATGGGGAACTATTGTTACGGATATAGGCGAAGACTTATTAGGAAAAAAGAAATATCATGTCAAGATGGTAGGCTATTCTGTTCATCCCGAACCACAATTATTTATCTACACTTCATTAAACGTTTCCGAAGATAATAAGAAATTTGCGGATAAACTTAAAGGAATTATCGATGAATTTCTTGAAACAAAAGAAATGAAAAATAAAGTGAAAGGTGATTCTTACACAGTTGTGATTTACGGAAAAGGGAATAAAAAACTAAACTAAACACAGCACTTAAATATTTCTCTATACATGCTCCTCAGTAACAGATATTTTAAAAGGTTGATAGACGATGATGATAGGCGGTCCTTTACTTATTGCACTGCTGCCAGGTGTACTTATACTCGTGTTAACTTGGCTATTCAGAAAAATGAAATGGAACAAGGTCATTAGAATGGCTCCTTCAATTCTAACCCTTATTACTGCGGCTGTACTTTTTTATATTGGCTATGTAGAAGTAAGAGGCTTTGAAGGTGCGGGCTATTTGTTTTTATCCGTGTTTTTGCTTTTATTTGCAGTGGTATCCTATATCGTAGCTAAAAAACCTGTACAATAATTTTTATAAACTTTATAAATTCTTTATAAATCCCTCCTATACTATGTGTAGGGGGGATTTAAGATGAAAAATATCATTTTAGATGTAAAAAGCGTTTCGAAAAAGGTAAGACGCCGTCACTTAGTAAAAGAAGTATCGTTTCGAATTAATGAAGGGGAAATATGTGGACTGCTAGGACCAAACGGAGCTGGTAAAACGACCTTAATTCGTTTATTGACGGGGTTAATTAAACCTACTGCAGGAGAAGTTTTTATTAATAACAAACATATTTTTTCACAAAGAAAAGAAGCGCTGCAAAGCGTTGGCGCAATTGTAGAGTCGCCCATCTTTTTTCCTTATATGACAGGAAAAGAAAACCTGACAAATTTAGCTCGCCTGCATTCATTTCACACAAAACAACAAAGGCAGCAAAGAGTAAAAGAAGTGCTTGATATCGTGGGGTTAACTGGCAGAGAAAACGATAAAGTTCGAACGTATTCTCTTGGAATGAAGCAGAGGCTCGGAATTGCCCAAGCGCTCTTAGGTGACCCGGACCTGTTGATACTAGATGAGCCGGCCAACGGCTTAGATCCAATGGGCGTACGTGAACTGCGCGAGCTGCTTTTTACCTTAAAACGCGACTATAACAAAACGATTCTGATTTCTAGTCATTTGCTGGATGAACTACAGCGAGTATGTGATCAAATCGTTGTGATGAGAGAAGGAGAGCTAATATGGGACGGCGCTCTGGACCAGTTAGCATCCGGTAAAAATCTGGAAGATGCGTTTGTAGAGCTGGTGTCACAATGAAGGAGCTGCTAGTAGCAGAGTGGGAAAGACTCTGGAAAAGAAAAGTGGCGTGGCTGACCTTTCTATTAGTGCCGGTGGTGCTGTTAGCTGCTGCATCTTATCTCCAAAAAGAAAACGGAGCACTCACAGTCGATTTACCACAGTATACGTTTGCGGGAAACTTTCCTGTACTGAGCTTAGCTGAAATGTTATTTACCGTTTTTAATGCCATGTTCTTAGTTTTTATTACGCTCGTTGTTACCGGCGAGTACCGGTCAGGACAGCTGCGAATGGTCATGATACGATCATATTCGTTTAAAGAAATCATCCTAGCAAAAGCCGCAGTGATTCTGCTGTTTAATTTACTGTTTTTTATGACGTATTTTTGCATGAGCTATGCGATAGGCTTTCTGATGTTTGAACATCCGCAAACCTACTTTGTGTTTTATCACAGTCATGCTTTCAACATAAAAGAAGCGCTAGTATATAATCTTTCATTCTATGGATATGCCTATTTAACGACTATTGCGATATGCTGTGTGCTGTTTTTTATCTCTGTTATCAGCAAAACGACTACTACGGCTGTTGGAATCGGTGTTGCTTTTATACTGATCTCATTTTCTTATCCGACTTTATTAACGGGATTTAGGCAGTGGATGAGTGAAGAGCTTTTTGGACAGCTGTTTTTTACTTCTGTACCGATGATTCAATGGCAGGGAATCACAGTCATGATGGCAGAGAAACCGCAGTTTGTAGGCTGGAATTTCGGCGTGTTAGGGTTTTATGTTCTATTCTTTAGCGGTTTAACATATGTAGCTATTCGAAAAAAAGAATCATTTTTATAAAAGGAGAGAAGACATGATGACAGGACTTTTTATCAGTGAATTAGAGCGAACGTTTAAACGAAAAAAAACAGCGGCTGTGTTAGCCGTGTACGCAGGACTGCTTGCTTTTATTTGGTTCTTTTTTCAAAGGGGAGGCATTTCATTTTTTGATGCAGACCATGACGTGAAAATTGATTCTTTAAATTCAGCACCGCTGCTTCTTCGAGACCTATCCTTTGCGATTACGTTTATTGTCATTCCGATGTTTGTGGCAGATAGCTTTAACGGCGAGTACACATCGGGAGCGCTGCGCATGGTACTAATTCGACCGCACCATCGCGTGAAGCTGTTTTTTGTAAAATGGGCCGTTCAATGTTTACTAGTTTTTCTTATTCTTTGTATTACGTGGTTAGTGGGTACATGCCTTGGGAAAATGGTTATGCCTCATGTAAATGAAACAACGTTTTTAGGAGGACAGACTGTAGGAACTGTTGGAGCATTGCTGTATTCACTAAAATTTTACGGCATTTGTTTTTGTATCTTTATAGCGGTGATTAGTATCGGGAGTATCCTGAGTGTTCTTATGCCTAACTCCATTTTATCTTACGTCGCAACCATTGGTGCTTTAATTGGGAGTGTGTATGTGTCAGATAAACTAAGCTTCTTTTTCTCCGTAACCGATTCTGTTTTTCATGAATTAAGCAGGCCAAACTCTGAATTTTTAGTGAACCTATTATTTCCAATTTTACTCATTAGCCTTATAATAAACCTATTCGTATGGAAAAAGAAAGAATGGGTAGGGTGAGCTGGAGATGAATCAAACAATTTTACTAGTGGATGATGAAAAAGACATTATTTCATTTATGAAAGATGCGCTGCAAGATGAAGGGTATGAGGTGCTGTTCGCTTACGAAGGGCAAGAAGCGTTAAAAAAGTTAAAAATAAATCCAGATTTAATTGTGCTGGATGTGATGATGCCAGGCATGGACGGCTTTGCACTTTGTGAACTGATCCGAAAAAGCATATCATGCCCCATCATCTTTTTAAGCGCAAAGCAAACGGAGCAGGACAGAGTAAGAGGACTATTGGTCGGTGGAGATGATTATTTAGTTAAACCTTTCAGTATGAAAGAGCTAAAAGCCCGCATTTATGCTCATCTGCGCCGAGAACAGAGAATTAGCAATAACTCCTATAACAGGCTTCATTTTGGAGAGTTAACCATTGATTTAAATGGCTATCAAATTTTACATAACAATGAAGTAATTCCGTTTACTTCGAGAGAATTTGAGATCATTCATTTCCTTGCTCTTCATCCAGGTCAGGTGTTTACACGCGAGCAGCTGTATGAAAAAGTGTGGGGCTACGACGCGGAAGGAGATTCATCTACTATTACAGAACACGTGAAAAAAATTAGAGCAAAACTATTAAAATATGACGAAACACCTTATATCTCGACCGTTTGGGGCATTGGCTACAAATGGGTAAAATAAAAAAATGGATGAACAGGGCAACGTTAAAAGCACAGTTTGTTTTATCTTTTCATTTGATTTTGCTGTATAGCCTGCTTGCTACGCTTTTAACGTGGGGAATTGTCATCTCAGTGAACTGGTTTTTTATGCCCGGAGCACTGAATCCAGCAAATTATTATGAAAAACAAATTCCCGATATTCTTCAGTTCGTTAAGAAAAAAGAAGATGCGCTCCTTTCTAAAGATGCTAAAAACCAAGTAGAATCGGTTATTCCGCTAGAAGGCATGGATTATCAAATTATGAAAAAAGAAGGACAAATCGTGTATGGCTCCATGTCCACTTCATATATCAAGAGCAAACGCGATTTTTATTCTCAGGTTAATACAAATATCCATTCAGGTAAATATATTATAAAAGTCTATCCGCTTTTTGATTCAAAAGACGAAGTAAACGGGGCCATTGCGTTAAGATATCAATTAAACATGGCTTCGGCTAACCCAAATATTAAATGGATCGTTGCGCTTGTAACGTTTTTATCTCTAGCCAGTCCGTTTCTTTATTTTTATTTGTTTGCTTATTTATTTGGAAGACGATTTAGCAAAAAAATTGAACGGCCTTTTAACGAGCTGATGACAGCCGCAAAGAATATTCAACATAATAATTTGGATTTTTCGCTGTCCGTGACTCAAGACGCCAAAGAATTAAGTCAGCTGCTGCATGCCTTTGAAGAAATGCGAAAAGAATTAAAGCAATCGCTAGCTAAACAGTGGCAGCTAGAAGAAGACCGTAAGGATATGACGGCTGCGATTGCGCATGATTTACGAACGCCTCTTACAATCATTCACGGTCACACCGAAATTTTAGTAGAAGGAAGCAAAAAGGACGCGGAGAGGCTTAATCGATATTTACATACGATCTACACAAATACACAGCGTTCGATTCAACTATTAAATCAACTGCAAGAAGTATCAGTCATAGAAAATCCAGGCTTTGCCGTAAAGAGTGAGCCTATTAATATCAACACGTTTGTTTATGAGAAAGCAGACGAATTTCAGCTTTTATGTCAAAAAAAAGAGATTACATTTATATCTTCGATTAGGGAAGCAGACGGACCAAATCAATTTTACGGAGATCCTCAGCGCATTTCTCAAGTATTAGATAATATCATCACAAACTGTATTCGGTACACGCCTGAACGAGGGGAGATAGCTTGGAATACCGTCATTCATCATAGCGAAGTAATCTTTGAAATATATGATACGGGTCCTGGGTTTACACTATCCAACAAAGAACAGCTGTTTAAAAAGTTTTACAGAGAAGATGCGTCAAGAACAAGCGGCCACGGAAACTTGGGGCTAGGTCTTTATATTGCTCATTCCATTGTGAAAAATCACGGAGGAAGCATCACAGCCGATAATAAGGAGACGGGAGGAGCATTGTTTAAGATTGTTCTTCCGATGGGAAAGAAGTAAACGCGTAAAAAAAGAACCCTCAAAAAAGAGAGTTCCAAAAAGGGTAAGTAAGAAAGAAATGTACCTGTTCCTTTGGGGGGACTGCATCTGTACAGTAAAATTTATACCCCGTATACCTCTATTAAAAAGTTGAGAAATAATCCAATAATAGAAATTAATAGTTGACTATATGTTTTATAATTTATAAAAAAGACTGCAAAGCAGCTGGCTGTATACCGTGCTTTGCAGTCTTTTTCTAGTTTATTTGCTTAAGAAGTCTCTCATAAATTCATTTACCTTTTGGGGCTGCTCATGCTGAGGCGCATGTCCTACACCGTCTAAGCGATGAATCGTTACGTTTGGAACGTACTCTTCAATACCATCTAAATTACTGTTTTCAAACGCTTCGTCCGCATTTCCCCATACAATTAAAGTCGGAGACTGAAATACTTTATGCGGGAGTGCTACGGGTTTATGAACGCGCTCTTCAAATGGGTAAAGGGAAGACGCACGATAGTAGTTAAGCATTGATTTCATTGCATTTGGCTGATTCCACGCCTCTACATATTTAGCTTCTTCTTCTTTAGTTAAATAGCCTTTTTTAATGCCGGGCTCCGTCAGCATATTTCTTAGCTTTTCGCTATTATTTGCGAGTAGCTCATCTTGAGAATTCGACTGTTGGAAAAAGCTCATATAGCTGCTTGCTTCTCGTTGAGCAGGATTTTCAGCAAGCTCTCTTATAAATGTGTAAGGGTGCGGTGCATCAAACATCACTAACTTTTTGACATACTGCGGGTATGTATAAGCAAATGCCCATGCAACAGCGCCTCCCCAATCGTGTGCTACTAACACACACTCTTTTTCACCAAATGCTTCAATTAACTGTTTTACATCTTCCATTAAGTGAGGCATGCTGTAAGAAGAAATTTCTTCCGGCTTATCTGATAAGTTATAGCCTCGCATATCTGCAGCCACCACGCGGTAATCTTTCGAAAACTCTTCTAACTGATGGTGCCACGTATACCAAAAGTAAGGGAATCCGTGTAAAAACAGCATAAGCTCGCCTTCACCTTTTGTTACGTAATGAAGATTTACATCGTTTACTTTTACATAACCGTCTTTAAACATGTTACTCATCCTTTCTCTTTTAACCTTTATTATAGAAAAACTTTACTCTTTATTAGTTGATGCATCAACTAATAAGGTTTCTTTACGCGATAAATGAGCTATAAAGCTCTTTTAAAATCCTTATTTTGGTTATTGTTTATGAAATATAACCCCAGTCTTATTTTGAATAATCGTAATCTATTAGAAAAACTTGGAATTTAAAAGAGTATGTAATAAGATAGTATATGATAAATATTTCCATATATAGGAGGAGACATATGCAAAAGAAAATTCTACATACGGTGCTTTCACTGGCAGTAGGAGCAGGAATGTTTGCCGTTGGCGGAGTTCCTACTCAAGCTAAGAGTCAAGATCAAAAGGTAAGTAACACATACACAATCGCTTTTAAAAATGGATTGCCAGACAACTATCAAGAGATTATTCAAAAAGCTGGTGGCAAAGTGACTAAAGCGCTTCCTGAAGTAGGAGGGATAGAAGCTCAATCTGAACAGTCTTCTTTTCTTAATAATTTAAAAGGGAATTCTTCGATCGAAGCTGCTAACAGGGAAATTCCTCTAAGCTTGGACAAAACATCAGTTAGTCCTTATAACTATAAGTCTAATATGATCAGCTCACAGAATGCAGAGAATTATTGGGACTCTCAGTGGGATATTCAACGAGTGACAAATGGCGGAAAATCTTATGATGTAGAAACAGGCGGATATAAAAATAAAGACGGTAGTACAACTCATAAAGCAGTGGTGGGAGTAATTGATACGGGTATTGATGCATCTCATCCTGATTTGAAAAATAATATACTAGGTGGACGTAATCTTGTTCCGGCTGGAATGGATGAATCTGAAACTGGGGATCCCGCAGATATAAAAGATCGTAATGGACACGGTACGCATGTTGCCGGGATCATCGGAGCGAACGGAAAAGTAAAAGGAGTAGGACCAGAACTCGGAATACGTTCTTATCGCGTCCTGTACTCAGAGCAAGCTCTTGGAATGCCTGCTTGGATTATAGACGGAATTATTGCCGCAACCAATGATAAAGTCGATGTTATTAATATGTCTCTTCGTTTCTATAATAATAACAAAATGACTATTGAAGGAGAAAGTTATAAATCAATTGCTGAAACACTGCTTTGGAAAAGAGCCATTCAGTACGCAGTAAAAAATGGCGTAACGGTCGTAGCCGGTAGCGGAAATGAAAGTTTGAATTTGGATAATAAAAAGGAAGTAAATGAATTTTTAAATACCCTGTATGAACCGTATGGAATAAGTGTCAAAGGTCCTGCAACTGTTGTACCGGCACAAATGCCAGGAGTGATTAATGTCTCGGCTTCTACAAAATGGTCTACTCAGCAGCTTGCTTTCTACTCTAACTATGGAAACAGTGCCATTGACGTGGCGGCTCCAGGAGGGGATTTTGGAGAGAAATATGCCAAAACCAATGATCCTGCAGCGGCTGATCCAAGCAATTTAATTCTGAGTACATGGCCTACGTATTTAGGGACTTCCTATGAGTTAAATGCTGGTACTTCCATGGCAACTCCTCAAGTAGCTGGAATTGCAGGAGTTCTTAAAGCAGCTCATCCTGAGTATAAACCCGCTCAAGTAACAGCACGTATTAAGCAAACAGCTTTTGACTATGGAAAAAAAGGACATGACGCTTTATTTGGTTCAGGAGAAGCAAATGCTTATAGAGCGTTAAAAGATATAAAGAACTAGCGTTTGTAATAAATGTAGCCAAAAAGCCTCTCTAAAACTAATTTTAGAGAGGTTTTCTTAAAATTCACCGGCCTTAGCAATTCCTAAATTAGATTCGAAGTCGGTAATGTATACACAGGCATTCGTATATTTATCATAGGAATTATAGCGAAAGTTTCTGCTTATATTATAATCTCCACTTATAGGTTGATAGGATTGAATCGATTTAATTTGATCGTTGAGAGACAAATCAAAATTATGAGTGGCTTTTTTTAATTGTTCAAGCTGCAGCTTGGTGAAACTATCGCGATGCTTTTGGATTTCGTCTTGCATGAGCTCTATTTTATATTTAGATACGGTGTTGATATGATCAATCGCAGGCCCCATATCTTTTTTTATTTGTGCTTCAGAAGAATGGAAGTGTTTATCATCAAATGAGTCTAACACGTTATTGCTTTTTTCTGAAATTTTTGTTGCACCTATAACGTCATGCATATTGTTCATTAGCGTAACTTCATAAATAGTCTTACTTGAATTAAATTTTTTATAGGATTTTACATACTCTTTTTCTGTTAAAGTATCTACGTCTTTTGTTAAGTGGGCTATGCTTTCTTTTAGCTCGCTATCACTTTGTGTTTCTACTTTTGACGTACTATTAATAGACGCAGAAAGCAGGTTAAAATCGTTTTTATAGCTTTGAAACGTTTTATCTTCTATCTTTCCGTCTTTATTGATTAAGCGTTCGGACTCGTTTTGGAGAAATTTCAGCTCTATAGCCAGCTCTTTTTTTGCCTCGCTTCCATCTATGCTTTCATTGTTTGAACTTGTGTGACTGCACCCCATTAATCCAAGCGCCAAAGCTATCGTAATGGTCCCAGTTGTTATCTTGCTTATGTTCCTCATGTTGAAACTCCATTTCTATTTGTTTATTACTTATATGTAAAGAACTATATCACATAAATGGAATATTTATCTTTTTATAATTTTAGCATATTCTAATTAGGTGTGAAATTCCCTTTAGATAAATCCAAAAAAGTATTATAATGGAATTTGTGAAAAAAATAGTATTAAACGGAGGAATCATCATGAAAGTAAGACTGCTGCTAGGAATACTCTTAGCATTCTTGTTCATTCTGGCTGGATGCAACAAGGAAACGGACAATGCCCAGCATAAGAAAGAAAAAACGAAAGAAGGGAAAATAAAAATAATAGAAGAAAAAAGTTATACACTTGCAGATTCCATCACTCATGATCACGTACTGAGTTATTCTGCGGTTATAAAAAATGAAAGTGACCAAACGCTTAATGTAAACGATACAACAATAAAATATGTAAACAAAACTGGAAAAGTCCTTGATCCGCATATTATTCCAAGTGACCCCGACGTTCATCTTGCTCCCTATGTACTAAAGCCGGGCGAGGAAGGGTACATTTCAGCGGAAGGAATTATTAATAAAGAACCAGATACATATAATGTAAAGGTCAAGATTAATCCGATAAAACCTGCAAGTAATGTGCAGAGCTTGAAAATTAAAGGCGACGCAATGAGTCAGGAAAAAGAGAATCACATCCTACATATTAAAGGAACAGCTACAAACAATACCAAAGAATCTACTGAATATATTCTGGTTGGTGGAGCCTTGTATGGAAAACAAAATGAGTTTATAGGAACTATATTTCAATCCGAAGAAGCGCAGCTGACTCCTGGAAAATCCATTCCTTTTGACGCTACTTCATCGGAAATCCCTGATAAAGAACTAGCAAAAGTGAAAAAATATAAAGTAGTAGCTTCTACGTATCAAGAGTAAAAGAGTCTTCACATTAGACTCTTTTTGTGATTAATTAGACTTTATTTAAAGGAGGAAATTAAGATGCCTGGAATTGCTAAAACCCCTGATCCCCCTTATTATGCTGTCATTTTCGCTTCTGAAAGAACAGAAGGAGAGAAGGGTTACGGGATAATGGCAGATAAAATGGTGGAGCTTGCATCTAAACAAAAAGGCTTTTTAGGAATAGAAAGTGCTAGAGATCAAGATTTAGGCATTACCGTTTCATACTGGGATTCCTTAGAATCAATAAGAAGGTGGAAAGAAAACTCAGCCCACCGCGCAGCCCAGCACAAAGGAAAAAAAGAATGGTATCAAACGTTTTCGCTTAGAGTGTGCAAAGTGGAAAGACATAGCTTTTTTGAAATGTAGGGAGTATATGGTTGATTATTTAAAAAAGGGGAGAAGCCTTTATATTTTTAGCTATTGTAGAATTTATAGCCGTTTTTATCCCTTTGTGTTCATTAGAAGCAAAGCTAAGAACGATTGTTAAACAAAACGATAGAATTGTTGAATCACTTGAGAAATGGAATAGAGAGTGAGAAAACGCTAATGAACTAAACGTTTATGATATCATCTCCTGACTTTAGTTACGGGAGATGTTTTATTTTAAGAGTGCACAAAAAAAACCTCAGTAGGAGGTCTAGTTATTCCTTGTTAATAAAACTCTTATAACAAGCTCATCTACTGTCGTATATCATCTAGAGGCTGTATTAAAAGCTAATTATAAAGTAAGGCTATATTTATCGTTTCATCAGGAAAGATGAGCTGAACTTCTTTATTTCTTACTCGTGATCTTTCATTTAATCACCGTATTTTTTTCTGTAGGTGAGAAACGTTATCAAATATACAACTGAAATCATCGTTAGAAATATTAGCGGCGAAATGCCAATGCCATCATAAGAACTTTTTCCTTGAAAAGTCCGATAAATGGACTCTATAACTTCTAAAATCAGCATACCTATAACTACCACAAATGCGTATGATTGAGCCTTCGTGCTGATAAACTTCTTCCTTTCATCACCTTTTCGAGAAGATGATGTAACAAAAATCAAAATTCCGCAAACTAACAGGATGAATGAATACACAATTTTAACCCAATCCATTCTTACTCCTCCTTATTATAAATGTAAAAAGTATTTTACATTTATTATTTTATCATCAGTTCCATAAATGTCAAACTCTTTTTACATTGTAAATTATTTGTATAAAAAAATTGGTGAAAAAAATGATTTTATAACATAATGTCACGCTACAAAGTGACTTAAATCAATTCCACTGGTAAAATGGAAGTAACAGGAATTTGCGTGTTTCACTAACTAAAGTGAGGTGGATTGTTTGGTTCTTCATAAAAAAACAGTTTCTTTTGTTGCTCTTTTTTTACTGCTGTTAGTGATAAGCTCAAATTACGTGTTGTATCATTCTTCTTTTGGACTTCAGTCGCTGCCTGCTGATCTCAACGGAGTAGTAGTAGGTTCTATTTTAGACTTAAGCCTTGTGGCTCCACTCTTATTTCTAGCCTGGCAGCGTAAGTTTAGCGTGAAATATTTTATCGTATTAATGGCCACAGGCCTTATTGCTGCGCGTTTTATCATTCCAAGTGAATACTTGGCTTCTTTTCAGTCGGTTACGTGGCTAGGTGTTGGCATAGAAAGACTACTCATTTTATTTGAATTTTCACTGTTGTTTATGCTAGTTAAAAACGTACCGCCTATTTTGAGAAGGATCAAATCAAGCTCTTTGCCGCTTTTATTTTCTTTTTCGCGGGCTGTAAACGAAAAGTTCCCCAACCAAACGTTTATACACATCCTTTATTCAGAAATGCTGATGTTTTACTATGCATTTGGAACGTGGAAGAAGCAGCCCAGTAATGAAGGGAATACGTTTACTCTGTATAAACGCTCAAGTTTTATTACGTTTCAAATTATGATTATTCATGCGATTGTCATTGAAACATTAGGGCTTCACTGGCTGCTGCATAATACGTCTATCATTCTTTCAATCGTTTTACTGATTCTTAATATTTACAGCATTGTTTTCTTTTTAGGAGATATTCAAGCATTAAGGCTTAACCCTTTGCGAGTGGACGATGATTGTCTATACGTTTCTTTTGGCTTAGCCAAGCGTATGAAAATCAGATTTCAAGATATTGAAGAAATAATTGAAGATACTCACATCCTCGAACAAAAAATCCCTAACACCACGATTGAATTTATCGCACGCGATTTTGAAACCGTTCATCCTGATCTTTTACTAACACTAAAATCTCCAATCGAAGCAACGCTTTTTATGGGAATCAAAAAGAAATACAAGCAGGTTGCCATTCGCGTAGATGATCCTCACGCGTTTAAAAAAATAGTCAAAGAGCGTTTGGAGAAAGCTCAGCGGGATGAGTTGATCTAGAACTTTAGAAAAACAAGATCTTATAGGAGTATCTATAAGGTCTTTTTGCTGCTGATCAGCTATTGGACATAAATAGTGAAGTGTTAGCTGTATTTTAGTAAAATGGAAGTAATAGGTAACTTGGTGAAGGAGGATAGAATATGGGGATTTTTTCAAAAGGAAAAGAGAGGTATTTAAACTCTGTGAAGTGGCTATCTAAAAACTCAATTCATTTAAGCGAACCGGCTGAATGTACGCCTCAAGAGTTTGAATTTCTCCGTCATATCGTAAAAGATAAGAGAACTGTGTGGTTAGGGGAAAATGGTCACAACATAAGAGAACATAATATGATGAAGTCAAAAATAATAGAATTTCTACATAAAGAAATGAATTTTACCGTACTGGCATTTGAAAGCGGATTAGCTGAATGCTACAGCGCTAATGAGTTAAAGGAAGAGTTTACAGATGAAGACTTTTTAAAAAACGCCGTTTATTCTTTATGGGCAACAAAAGAAAATCTGCCTTTGTTTCAGCTAATGAAAAAATCAGATTTAAGTTTAATAGGAATAGATATTAACCCTTCTTCTAATCCTGATCTTTTCGTAAAATTTGTTCAGCAGCTGAGTCCCGTAGTGTCTGAAGACGTGATAGAAAAGATAGAATACATTGAATCAAGTATATATAAATGGTACTACCAGCTAGGGCAATATAAAGCGAGAAGAAAAAAAGTCCCAGCAGAAATGCTACGTGAGTTTGCAGAGTTTAAAGAAAAAGCAAGCGCAGTGATAGGAGATTTAGAAGCTTATCTACTTGAAGAATACGTTTTGCATCTTGAAAATCAAGAGCTTGTATGTAAAGTTAAAATAATTATTCGATGCCTGCAAAATCGCTTATATTTTATTAACCATATTCACCATAATCATCGAACGTATAAAAAAGTAAGAGAAAAAAGGATGAAGGAAAATCTAGAGTGGGTTTGTCAGGAGCTGTATCCTGAGGAAAACATCATTATTTGGGCACATAATCTTCATATCTTTAAACAATACAAAACGTTTACGGGATTTGAACCTCTAGGAGCGATTGTCTCTAATGAAATAAAAAAACAGTCTTATTACTTAGGCTTATTTATGTATGAAGGTGAAATACATACGGATACAGGGCAGCCATATAAAATAGAGAAGCCGCCTAAAAAAAGTCTAGAGGACTATATGCATCAAGTGCAATCACCGGCCTTATTTACTGATTTCTCACAGCTTGAAAAAAAATCAGACAACAAATGGATATTTACTAAAACGATCTTTTTAGAAAGTGGTACTATGCCAACTTTATTTGTACCGCGTGACCAGCTAGACGGTGCTTTATTTGTTGAGTCTGTGTCTCCGCCTGAGTATCTTAAACGCAGTAAAAATAAATAAGAAATCGTAATGAACAAAGAAGAGGTGCACATTGAAAATCTATAAATGCAGCAAAGAACATGGCAAAAAAGTAGAAAAATATCAGTCGCATTTAGCCACTTACATAAAAATGGCACGAACAAATGAAGCAGCTACGATCGGTTATATGTATATAGAAGGAGAAGGAACGATAGGGCATCATCAAGCTCCTATCTCTCAGCTATTTATCGTAGTCGAAGGTGAGGGATGGGTAACAGGAGAGAATCAAAAACGAATATCCATTAAACGTGGAGAAGCAGTACTGTGGGAAAAAGGAGAGTGGCATACATCGGGAAGTGAAACCGGCATGACGGCCATTGTCATTCAATCGGAGGAGCTACATCCTGAAACATTTATGGAAAGAAAAAAGCACGCTTAGATAAGTTATCTAGGCGTGCCACTTTTCTATAGGACTTCAAAATTTTTAAGGGCAAACTCAATCCCGTCTTCACCCGATTTCTTCGTGACAAAATCTGCGGCGTTTTTTAACTTATCAGATCCGTTCCCCATCGCAATTCCAAGGCCGGCTAATTCTATCATATCGATGTCATTTTCTCCGTCTCCGAATGCGATAGCCTCGGATTGATCGATGTTAAAATAGTCTAAGACCTTCAGGATAGCTACCGATTTTGTAATTTCTTCTTGAAGAACACTTACGACAAAAGGGTGCCATCTTTTAAACATTAAATGAGGAAATCGCTGCGTATACTGCTCAGCCGTTTTATCATCACCATATAGACACATTAAATAAATATCTTCGTCATAAATACGCTCATTCATTTGAGGATAATCACTGAGCGATAATGTTTCCTTCAGGGCTTTTAAAATATTATCATCTTTGATTCCGTTCATGCTGAGCTCTTTTGTATAAAATGAAAGACCGTGATTTTGCGAGGCTGCATATTCAAAGACTTCGCGCGCGACGTGCTTGTCCATGGACAGCTTACAAATGACTTCTTCATTATGTACAGTAAACGCTCCGTTTGCGGTAATGAGCGTATCTATGCCTAATTCTTTAATTTCTTCACAGAGAGATAAAGGTCTGCCTGTTGCGGCAACAACTTTTATTCCTTTATGTTTTAAGCTTTTTACAATCTCTCGAGTTTTAGCGGAAATAGTCCCGTTTTCGTGATGAGTAAGAGTTCCGTCCACGTCAAAGAATACGATTTTATAGCTCATAGTAATCTCCTTGCTTAAACAGCTCTATCTTTTTTTACATTTGCAAATAATAATGCACAAACTAAGATAGCTGCCGCATATGAAAACGCCGAAACAACTGGTTTATGTAAAAAAGCAGTATGGTTGTATGAAGAGTCATACAAATAAAGAGCGGCTAAAAATAGAAAAGGCAGTAGTTTTTTCATGCTGTCACCTCCTGGCTTTATTATACATATTTTCCTTGGATTTGTATGTAATCTTAGTGAAAGCGATAGAATAATAGTATTTTACATAAGCAAAGAGAAAGAGAAGTGACGAGTATGACCGTACATCGCTATATAGGTTCTCCTTATGAATTGCCTACAGGAAGCTTTAGCACAAAAGAAACGCTGGTGCCTTTATCCGAAGTTTCTCCTTTTAATCGAAATCAAAAGAAAGATAAGCTAATTACAATCTACGAGAAAGAAGAAGATGCGTACGGTATTAGTATCAATCACTTAACCGACGGGTACAGTGACATAGAGCACGCATTCACCTTGCCCTATATCTACGAAGTATCTTGTGATGCACATTCTAAATCAATAAGAGCGTTGTTTACTTATATTGAGGAATGCCTTGTAGAGGGCTGTCACATGGAATTATATTCTTGCTTGGACGGTGATGAAGCGGAAGAAAAAGATTCAAGTCTAGATACGTTTATTAACTTAAAAACGCTTTATTTTGGAAAGCATTATAAATTAAATAAAAAGAAGTACATCTATGAATTAGGAGAAATGTTTACATTTGAAGACAAACAATTTGTAGTGGTGGTTAAGTGAGTTGGTTAGCCTGTAACTTTTGGGTAAGAGTTATAGGCTAACCAGTTTAGGTAGACTAGTATTTATAAAAAAGGCTTAATATATGGAAGACTCAAACCAAAATAAATAACAAATGACATAAGCAAGTAACAACCAATAACACTTCTTCTAACTGGTTTAGAAGCTTTTTTTAACCAGCCCCAGTGTTTATCATCATAGTCAAAAATAAAGTAGTCCAAGATAACCGATAAAGTGATAATGGCAGTAATCATTAATAGACCCATATGTATCCTCGCTTTCAGTTTATAAAATAATTTCCTATTTATAACAATATACCTTGTTATCCAATTAATTACAAATAGATAAAAGTATTATGAATGGTTTATTGTAACTACCGTATTATGGTAAAATTTACAGAGTATATTAAGAAAGATGTGAAGAAGTTGGACGTAGTAAAAGAAGTAAAGCTATTAAAATATCAAATGAGTCTGATGAAACATATGATTAACGCAGAGGAACACCCTTTTTTTATGTTCACGATTGATCATGAATTTGAAGAAAATCAAGTCAATGCATTCTTAAAAATACTAGGTGTGTTTAGCTACCGAATAAAAGGTGAAGAAATTTTCGAATGGTATCAAAATGATCAGCTGTTCTCTCAATTTAACCTTTCGTTAGATAAACTATATGCGTCAGAACCACCTACGCTAGAAGAATTAAAAATGTATGTGACTAAAATTTTTTATCAGGAATTTGAACTAGAATATTTATTGTGCAGTTTGAAGAAGCAGTTTATTCAAACCGAAGTTTGTGATTTTTTCTTGAAGCGTTTAAAAACAGATTTGAAATAAATGATTTAAGAGGGTTTTAAATATGTAGAGTTTAAAGGGAAGGAAGTTTAATTGAAGTGGCACGAATTATCAACTTTTGGTCATTTATGTGTGCGTTACTGTGCGTTGTGTTCTTTTTCATCGCTTTTAATCACCCAGCGTTATTTAATATAAATTTTTGTTTAGCGATGATTCTATTTTTCGTCGGCATTATAGGGTTCTTTGGAATAAACAATTGGGCATCGGCTCTAAGAAGTATTCTAACGCTGGTAATTAGTGCTGGATTAATTCTAGTGACAGGATTTATTATCTTCATCGGCAATCTTTTTTCATAGCAGATACATAAGAGATACTAAAGATTCTCATTTAGAGAACCTTTAGTAAGCACACTGTAGAAACAATTAAAATAGTACGCTGACTTAACGTTACTCCTCATCCTTTGTTGTAGCTGCTCGATTCTCATATATTTTCTCAATAATTTTATACGTAATTCCAGTTAAAACGGACAGAATTAGCACCTTTCCTACAAGGTTAAGACCATAGTTATATTTTAGATATTCTAATAGTACTGCATAGAAAAATACGCAGATGCCTAATATAACATGTTTCATAAAAAACTCCTTTTGACTTGATACGTCTATGTTTTAACGTATAAAAGATGGCTAAATCGTTAACCCTCTTTTAAAAAAGCTTATTGAGTGATTAGGTGCAGTCTAACTCATTTATTTACATTCAAAAGAATAGTCATTGGTAATTGGATTATGTATTTCTACTATGGCTTCTCCGCCGTTATCATAACATTTTGAAGTAAACGTTTTTATCTCTGAACTATTAAAATAGCTAGAACAGTTAATCAACACAGAGATTACTAGTAATAAAGTAAGTAAAACAATTACTATTTCTTTTATTTTGGATTCAACGCTAGGTTTAATTTTTTATTCTCCTTTGCAAGTTACATTAAAAGCTATAGGTGCAGTAACAATGTGTCATAGTTAACGTTTGAATTTTAAGAGCTTGATCTTCGAATAGTCGAAAATCAAGCTTTTATTCTTTCATATAGAAATTTTAATAATCTTATCTACACCCCGATTTTCTTACGTTTTTTAATTGACCTGTTTTATTCATAGTCAACCGTCGTTCCGCCAAACATAAACGTAATAATCCCCAGTACAAAAAACAGCTGAGAAATTACGCCTACTATACTGCAAATCAGCCCGGCAATAGCGAGTCCTTTACCGCTTTGATTGGTAGCAGCTATTTGATTTGATGCTTTTTTGTAGAAGATAATTCCAATAATACCTGTAATAAACCCGATGATTGGAATAAAAATGGACAGAATACCTAGAGTTAGAGAAACAATAGAGTTGGTGTTTACTTGAGGTTTTGTATTAGTTTCCAATAGATTCACTCCCTATAAATGATATTTTTTGATTATACCATAAAAAGGAATAATATCCTTTTTGCTAATAAAAGTAGAAATTTTTAGAATTATATGTTTCCCGGTATATTTTCTATGCGCCGTTTCGTCAAACGTATGATGACATGTACAAAAAGAAACCTGTTTTTTGACTTCTATAAGAAAATCGATTTTGCGGGCTACCTTAGATTAAATCTGCTTCATAAAACATTTAACCTAAATTAAGGAAAATATGATACAATAATCCATAAGGATGTGAATAAATGGAATTGTTTATACCGGATGCTTTTCTGTATTTATCATGTGCGATTATGACGGCATTCTTTGTGCATGCTGCTATTAAATTAGCTACATTTCAAACAATACATAAGCATGTTTGTCTGCAGCATAAAGACATGTGTCTTATACAAAACGTGAATCTTTTACGCGCTCAGGATCTCATATGCTGCGTGTATTACAAATTTAAATTGATATGATTGGTGATCAAGCTTAAGTAATAAGCACTTTTACAAAAGTTAATTGTGTCCTTTATGCACATGTATTATAGTAAAAGATGCAGTTTTAAAATGAGAAAGGAGATTATATGGGCAATTTGTTTAAACAGGCTTCAAACGTATCAAAAAACGCTTTTATTGCTACACTGATTTTGTATATCATTATTGTAGTGTCTTTTATTCCATCAATTGTATTTGCGGGAGCTTTCTTTGCTATAGTAATTAAAATAGCAGCAGCACTTTTAATCTTAGTGACAATCCTAGGAATGATTTATTCGTTCTTCATTAGAGGCGGTCAAAAATTTCTTTTTTTATTGTTACATGCCGCTTCTTTAGTTATTGTTTTGTTTAGTATCTCTGCTTTTATGCTGGCTAAAAGCGCTGAGTTGACATAACGAAGAGGAATTACATATGCAAAAAGGCAGGAGAAATTCTGTCTTTTTTATTTTTGTATGATTTCAAGAGGACTCGTATGTTCTAGGGAGGGGCTGCTGACTATTTGGCTAAACTTGTTTAATAAGAAGAAAAGAAGAAAAAGGATATGTGATAATTCATCAGCAGAAGAGGGAAGAAGTGGCAACTAAAATATAAAAAGGTGTCCTGAAACCCGATGAAGCCAACTACCCATCGTTCAATTTTTTCCCCAATAACCCGACCTCTCATCACTAATTGCTTTACCTAAAGAGTATGCGAGCGTATCTAGAGGTCGAGCTGAGGTTGCAGTAGAAACCAAAGGAAAGGCAATTTCCGTACTTTTCTTTACAAACAGTGGGCTCTTCGGCCATTTCTCAGGTTTTGTTTATGACCCAAACAACCGTAAACCTTCATCGGCGATTTTGGTCTGAAGTTTGAAGAAATAAAAAAGTTACAAAGGAATTGGTATTATGTAGCTTATTAATTCAAAGCCTCTGTTTTTTAGGTTTCCCGTAATTTGTTTATGGTATGTCAGCACTAAACGAGACCACTATTTTAAAGTGTTCAAGTTTGTGATTAATCGGACTTATGAAACTAAGCGTCCTATGAATTCCGATATAATTAAACCACTGGAGGCAGTCCTCGTAGTCTACTTAATCTTAAAAATCTGTGCAGCCTGGCCCATAGACTCTATAGTTACTATAGGGTCTAGTTAGCGTGCTTGATTAATAACAAAGAAATTTAATACATCAAAAATAACTAAAGGAATAAATAGCAATAATTTTTAAGAAAATTTTAATAACTTGCTAAGAAACTTCTAATTTCCTCTTTATTTTTTTGTAAGTTGTCTCCTTTAAAATAAAAGTAATCGAGTAGCCCACCTTATTTTGAGTGGTTGAAAGCTCAATAGGGTTGTATGACGAAAATACGAATGGGTAACCTCACTACTTAAAATGGAGGCTGATGTACACTTATGAATCTAGAGGTTTTTCGAAATTACTCCTTGCAGCATTTGAAGAAAGATATACTATCGGGTATTGTTGTTGGCATTATAGCTATACCTTTAGGGTTAGGATTTGCGATAGCTTCTGGAATATCGCCTGTTACAGGACTTTATACAACGATTGTAGCGGGCTTGCTAATTGCTATTTTAGGTGGATGTAGGTTTCAAATCGCGGGACCTACCGGTGCATTTGTTCCTGTTTTATTAGGGATTGTGTTGCAATATGGCTATGAAAACTTATTAATTGCCGGCTTTATGTCCGGAATTCTCCTCATTATCTTTGCGCTATGTAAAGTAGGAGCTTTAATCAAGTATTTTCCATCCTCTATTATTGTAGGATTTCAGTCAGGAATTGCGCTGATTATCTTTAGCGGGCAGATTCCAAACTTTCTTGGGCTGCACGCGATTGACAAATTTCAGTTTTTTCATTTGAATATAAAAGAGATCTTTGGTAATTTACACTTCATCAACATCTATAGTATCGCTACAGCAGGACTGTGCTTAGCTACGATTTTAATTGTTCTTTACTTTTCACCTAAGTCGCTGGGAATGTCTTATTTACTTGGAATTATTGTATCAACGGGCTTGGCATCTTTTTTCTTTTCCAATCAGTTTGAAACCATTGGTTCCATTTACGGAGAGATACCTCGTCATTTCCCGGCGCCAGCGTTTCCAGATATAACAGTGGAGAGGGTGGTCACTCTTTTACCTTCTGCATTTGTCATTGCTGTACTTGTAGGGTTACAATCTTTACTGACAGCTCGCGTTGCAGATGAAATGACAAAATCAAAGCACAGCAGCAAAAAAGAACTGATTGGCCAGGGAATCGTAAACATGGTAACGCCGATGTTTTCAGGTATTCCCGCAGCAGGAGAAATTGCAAGAACGGTTACCAATATTAAAAACGGCGCTTCATCTCCAATTGCAGGAATCACGCACGCTATCTTTGTGTTGATTGTGCTGCTGGTGCTTGCTCCGTATGCTTCATACGTAGCGCTTGCCAGTCTCGCACCCGTATTGATGGTCGTAGCGTGGAATATCAGTAAAAAAGAACAGTTCGCAAAGGTAATAAAAGAAAAATCGTTTCATTCAGTGGTTTTACTTACGACATTTTCATTAACGGTGTTTACAAACCTGACAATTGGAATCGCCGTTGGATTATGCCTGTGTGGTGTACACTTTATGGTGAAAAAGAGCCAAGAAAAACAAAAGCTATTAAGAAAAACTGGTTAATGTAAGCATATAAAATAATACGCGTAAAAACCCCCGCTGTAGGCTTAGACAGTGGGGGTTTTAGTAGTAATGAAAAAGACTGTCTCAATTACTTTCCCTCAAACCAACAGCGGGCGTTATCAAAAAGCATGTGCTGAATCTGCTGTTCCGTTACGCCTTTTCTTTTTAATTCCGGCACGACTTCCTCTAACACAAAGCTCATCGACCATTTTGGAAAACGTTCTTCAATCACGCCTTCTGGAAACCAGTCCATTGTACAGCAGTAGTCTTGTGATAGAAACATGCGGTTTGAATATCCTTGTTTAGCCAATTCAATGACCGTTTCATTTCTATTTTCAGTTGAACATTCTCTTGTCAAACCGTAGCGGTCCATTCCAATAAAAGCCCCTTGTTTTAAAATATTTGAAATATATTCAAGGTTATCCGTATCTCCCGTATGTCCAATAAGGATTTGATTCGGATTAGCGCCTTCATCCAGTAAGATATCAAGCTGCTTTAAGCCTGTGCCGCTAGCGGGGTGTGAATGGGTCATAATCGGCACGCCTGTTTTTTTATGAGCTCGTGCTACAGCGCGCATTACTTTTTCTACATCAGCCGTTACTCCAGGTGCATCCGTAGCGCATTTTAGAAAACCTGCTTTGATCGACGTGTTTTGAATGCCGACTTCAATGTCTCGAACAAACAGGTCTGCCATATAGTCAATGCTTCGAGTTTGAAAATGGGTAGGGATGTAGTTATACGTATAAATTCCTGTGGCTGCAATGATTTGAGTGTCTGTTTCACGGGCAATTCGTTCAATAAAACGAATATCCCGCCCTTGTTCCATCACCGTAGGATCACAGATTGTTTTGACTCCGAGTGCCTTCGCACGATTTACTTGTTCGACTGCTTTTGCAACTTCTTGTTCTTCATCATACAAATGAGGAAACTGTGCATGAACAGATTCAGAACGAACGCGCATATGCTCATGGATTAACGTTAGCCCTAGTTCTGACGCGTTGACTGGGCCTGTTACAGAATTGATAAATGTCATAGTATATTCCTTTCATAACCTACCTGTAAATCAAACAGTGGATGACCAGGTACATTTTTAATTTAATCTGTTTTATTTTTATATATAGACTACCGTTATAAAAAACACATATTGTATTATACAACATATTTATTGTCTTACACAACAGGCGGTACTTTTACTCCCTATGACAAAAAATCCTTCTTTCCAAGCAGAAAGAAGGACCATTCATATTGATGATTACCCAGCATTTACGCTGTAATTATCACCGTTTAATTTACGAAATTTTAGATAGCTGCCAACTCTCCAAATGACAATATATATAAAAGCTAGCGTCATCGTTAAGACCGCGAAGTCTATCGAATCTAACCCTTTAAAGTACTGGCTCAAAGCCATTCTTATAAAGATAATAGCGATAATCACATATTTAAAATTCTTATTTGGCTTTGAGTAAATGAAGCCGTCTTCTCTTACTTCATAGTCCGTTTGGCTAAGCATAATGAGCCCGAATATAACACCTAATACACCAGCAATCAGCATTTCCCAGTAGGGTGGTAAGTGAAAGGGCTGGCCTGGTATGTGCATCATCTGACTTAGACTAAGTGAAAATGCAATTAATATGAACAAAATAGGAGCTAATATACCAAGTCCATTCCTTTTAATGGGTCTATGTCTCTTTTTAACCCTTCTCCAAATAATGAATCCAATAAGAGCGATAACCAATATATAAATAAATAGCATTTCCATCGTCATGTTTCCTCCTTTTTTATTTGGATGTTCGTACAATCCACTATTTAGTATAAACAATAAAAGGATGAAGATAAAAGTGCATTCTTTCATTTTTTACACATGAGAATTCTCATTATTTTTTATGACTGCCGTTTTAGTTTTTTGTATATGCTTCATTAACTGTTTATCTCTTTTTTACCATAATATGTTATAATTATAGAAAGCGTAGTGTAAATAAATTTTGTTTACACGCTGTCATAGTTATAGAGGTGAATGAGTTGAGGTTAGGAAATCAATTGCAAAAGTTAAGAGAAGAACAAAAGATTTCGGAAGAAGAGGTTGCTGAGCAGCTGAGTGTATCGGTACAGCACATACATAAGTGGGAGAATAATAAAAGCTATCCTGACATTCAGCATCTTTTAAAATTAAGCGACATCTACGAGACGACTATTGATGAATTTATTAAAAAGGATGCCACATTACAAAACAGAATAAACATTCGTGAAGAAGAAAAAAAGGACGACGATGAACTGTTTCACCCAGGTTTTTATATCGGAATAGGTATTATGTTTCTTGGTACTTTTCTTAGCCTGATTATCGGCAATCTTATGATTATGATGGTAACCAACATCGCTGGAATGTTAATTACTTGTTTTTATAAAGATATCTTAAAACTTTTAAAAGACGTCAAAAAAGATTTTTATGAACAAGGATGAAATAGCAGAAAAACGATGAGGTGTACCAGGTGAAAGAATTGAAATTGAATTTTATGATCATATCTCTTTTATGTTTAGCCAGCTATTACTTATTTCGAGTGGTCGCATACGCTTTAGCAAGAAAGTATGTAGATAAAACGTCTGAGGGAAGTGCTTTGAATTGGGCTGTAAATGTACTTGTTAGAGGCGGTAAAAAGATGGAGCTCAGTGATTATGTCACATGGGCAGGATTTTGTGCGTTTTTGTACCTTGTATAATCACAGTAAAACAGGAGAAAACCATCTCCTTATTTTAAACGCATAGAACGTTGCCTTAAACTTTACTCAGTACTTTCTACGAGCTCAAATGATAAAAGAGTCAGTAACATATAAAATTCTTAAATAGTATAGGTTATTAATGAAAGCTAAAGGAGAAAGTTGGTTTAGTAATGATTAAGTCAAAACTTTTGTGGAAAGTTATTGGTCTAGAAATCTTAGTCATTTTTTGGTTTGTGGTAAACGGTGCATACGTGAGCATGACGCATCCTACTACACATTATCTTCAGTTTTTAGGAATCGTTCCTTTGGCAATAGGAATAGCTTTTTATCTCACAAAAACAAAAAAGTGGCAGCATTTCTTCTCTTTTCAACAAAACATGTCGTTTAGAACGAGAATTCATTTTTAAGCGGTTATGCTTTCTATTTATGGAATCAAAAATCTACTTTATCTGTTTCTCATAATCAAGTTAGTGGCTAATTAAAAGAGGTTGAGACAAAAGTAGTTTAGTTGAAGGTGAATCCGAACGAGGGATGGAGAATCAAACTCGTTCGGATTTTTTTGTTATTGTGATGGACGTAGGTTTCGTTTATGTGGGTAGGTGCTTCTAGCGGTTGATTGGAGGGCATGGCGAAGACTCCTGCGGGAAAAGCGGAATAGGTGAGACCTCGCAGGAACGTAAGCGACGGGGAGGCTCAGCGGGCGCCCGCGGAAAGCGAAGCCTTGCACGGAAATTAACAGCGGTGTAGCAAGTGACTTATACTAGCTCCTTTCTCCAATTTGCTAGACTTTAGATTTAATTGCTTTAGTTTGTGGTCTCACTCTCTTTTTAGAGTTCCGAAGCAGGTATTAATCTATCCAAAGCTGAATAACTCTTATGACTAATGCTGCTAAATTTAATTTGTTGAGATCTTATTAAACGCAAAAGGGGAGAAACGTATGTGTGAAGAAAAGGTAGGTATTATTACGGGTGGAACGTCGGGGATTGGTTTAGCAACAGCGGAATTACTTGCAAAAGAAGGCATGCATGTTGTGATCGCTTCTAGAAATAGTGAAAAAGGAGAAGAAGCTCTTTCAGGATTAAGAAAGTGGTCTCCTCGATCTCTTTTTATCAAAACCGATGTAACGAATAGTCAAGATGTTAAAAACCTTGTTAGCCAAACATACTCTACATTTGGAAAAATTGACGTGGGTTTTAACAATGCGGCTAACACTGAGGCTTCCTCTAGTGCTACACATGAATTCAAAGAAGAGGACTTTGATCATTTAATTAACGTTACGTTAAAAAGTGTATGGCTTTGTATGAAGTATCAGCTGCAGGTAATGACCAAACAAAACAGCGGTATCATTGTGAATACATCGTCAATGGACGCGATTTTATGTTCAGCGGGGACTGGCGTATATGCGGCTGGAAAAAGCGGTGTGATCGCTTTAACGAAATCAGTTGCTCAGGAATATGGCCATCAAAATATAAGAATTAACTCTTTTTGCCCGGGTGCATTTCGTACGCCTATGTTAGAAGAAAGATTTTCAGACCTATCTTCAAAGGAAAAAGTAAAGCTCAATGAATCTTATCAAAAGCTAAACGCGCTGGGCAGAATTGGTGATCCGCTTGAAGCGGCCAAAGCAGTAAAGTGGCTTCTTTCGGATGACGCTTCTTTTGTTACGGGTCAAAACATTATTGTAGATGGTGGAATTGGGTTTAGGTTTGAGTAAGAATAATGGAATAAAAAGATATTTAAGGGGATGCGAAGGTTTTGCAGGAGTTGCATTAATGATGTTATTGTTTCCTATTTTCTTTTTAATAGGACTCGTTACGCTTTTAACAGGAGTCTTTAAAAAAGAGAGTGTGAATAAATCTATTTAAAAAAAGAAGGAACAATCAAGAGTACAATTGATGGTAATATAAATCCGAAATAACTAAGATAAAACCTTTAATCTATTAATAAAAAAAGCCAATTCGTGTTAAATTCGAATTGGCTTTTGCATTTTTCGGAACGACTGTTGTACAAATACACCTTTGTAAAGCAAGAATCTCTTTTATTACTCTTCTGATTTTGAAGATAGCACTTCTTTTTTTAGAAAGAAGCATAAAACAAAGGCAATGATCGTAAGTACAAATGCGTAAGTATAGATATGCTGAAACGATTCAATAAATAAAACTTTAATTTTCATAAATAATTCTGGAGTAAGTCCGTTTGGAATTCCTCCTGCTGCCAGGCTATTCATGTTATTTGCCATACTTTTAGGCAATTCATCGCCTAAACTGCTTAGCTTTGACGTAAGTGTGGAAGATAATAGCGTCCCAAACATACTTACTCCGACAGTTGCGCCAATAGACTGAAACAATGGAACGGTTGCCAAGGCAATTCCTTTGTGTTCTTTTTCTACAGATTCTTGAACAATTAAGTTATCTCCACCGAACATAACGCCTAAACCAAGACCGGTGATAAAAAAGAAAATAATGATCTGCAGGGTAGTGGTACTAATATCTAATTTAGAAAATAAATAAAAACCGATAACAGGCATAATGAAAGAAATCACGAATAATTCGCGGTACCGAACTTTTGTTAATAGAAATCCAGAAACGATTGAAGTTGCAACAGCACCTACCATCATGGGCAAAGTTAAATACCCAGATTCTGTAGGAGTAAGGCCTAATACGTTTTGTGCAAAGTAAGGGAAAGATGAGAATGAGCCCATCAATCCACAGCCTACAGTAAAAACAAGCAGTGACAATACTAAAATATTACGATTTCTAAATAGATGCAGCGGTACAATAGGTTCAATCACTTTTGATTCCACCCAAATAAACAGTCCAATTAAAATCACGCCTACACATAGTAGCGAAACGATAAATGGAGAGCTCCACGTATACCCTTCGTTCTCGACTAAAACAGGCGTAATTAATAACGAAATGATTGCAGCTACTAGAAGAATAGCTCCTGCCCAATCAATTGTTACTTTTTTTCTTTCATGTACTTCTTTTAACCCACTTGCTAAAAAAATAACTGCTATTAATCCTACAGGAATATTTACGAAGAAAATCCAGTGCCAGCTTGCTTGATCTACAAAAAAGCCGCCCATTAACGGACCTAAAAGCATAGGGATAAACATAACTGGTCCCATAAACGCTTGAACTTTTGCTCGTTGTTCAACAGGGAATAAATCACTCGAAATCGTCATGGCTAATGGCATTAAGCCACCCGCGCCAAGTCCTTGAATTCCTCGTCCAATTAAAAGCATAATCATTGAATGAGAAAGCCCGCATATAATGGAGCCTCCAATAAAGAAAGCCATAGAAGCGAAGTAGACTTTTTTTCGACTAAATAAATCGGCTAATTTTCCTAGTATAGGCATGAAAGCAGATAGAGCTAGCATATAGATGCCTGCAACCCAGCCATACATAGATAATCCGCCAAGATCACGTATAATCGTTGGCATGGCTGTATTTACAACTGTTTCATCAAGCTCAGAAAAAATAATTCCAATCATTAATCCAGTCATTACTAGTATTTTATTGTTTTTATTATTTAAAACTTGTTCTCCAACATTTGAGATGTTTTCCATATTGCGTTTCCTCTCGTGAAATTATTAGAAATGATCACTAAACAGCATGTGAATCATTTCTCGTTATTATCTCTATTAGTCTCTCGGGAATTTCGGTTTCTAAATCTCGGTGTTCTAAATTCAGCACCGCCTCCCCAAGGTCCGCGCCCAAAACTTCTTGGACCATGCTCTGGATCACCGCCAAAAAATCTATGGTGAGGTCCAAATCCTCGTAGGTCATTAGGGCTTCGAAATTCTTGATTTTCATCATGACCTTGTTTTAACATTTCTTCATCTAAATAAGTATTTAACTTTTGCATTAAATGTGAAAGAGTATCCTGCTCTTCTTCTGAAAGAACATCAAAGATGCCTGAGTTATTGTCTTGTTCCTCCGTAGCCTCGATAGCTTCTAGTCCAGCTTCTGTTAGCTCAACGGAAAGTACTCGCCGATCTTTCTCAGATGGCGTACGAACAATGTAACCTTTTCTTTCTAACTTACTAAGTAATTCACCTATTGACTGAGGTCTCATATCCAGTAAGTACGACAGCTCTTTTTGTGTAGTTTTAGGCTGCAATTTTAATAATTTTAATATCCGTCCTTGCCCCCGGTGCTGATCACCTAGTGCTCCAGCATCTCTTCGATTAACAAAGTAGTGTCGCTGGTATCTTGCCAGCTGTCTCTGGAACCTGAAAAATTGATCAATCAAATCTTGCTCGTGTAAATATTCGTTATCTCTTTCATTCACGATAAAAGCCTCCTTACTAATTTAACGTTATCCTTATCTGCACAAAAAATTTTATCTTCTCAAAAAAAGATAAGGTACCTTACCAAATAGTAAAGGTACCTTATTAAAATGTCAATATCTTATAAAAAAGATATTTTGACAAAGTTAAACATATGTATAAAAGCTGAATAGTTAAAGGTCTTGCTAAGTAAATTTTATTTTGAATAGCAGTAAACGTTTCTGTGGTGAAATTCGAAGAGCAGTTACTACTTCTTAAATGATTAATCCTATAACTAAAGTGCGAATTACATTTCTTTCCGCATTTTTATTTAAATTCACTGATGTTGACTTTAAAAAAAGAATATAAACAAAGTGAGAAAAAGAATAAAAATCCTAATGTAATAGGGATTTATTGATTTTTTAATGTTCAAAAAATTATGGGTAAATCATACCTTACAATTCTGATAAAAATAATATAAATTATAATGTATATAGGTATGTTTACAGAGTTTAAAGGAGTGTGTATGATGTCGTTTAGTTATGTTTCTCACTTATATTGTCCTAAATGTAAAAATGAATATAGTCCAAAAGAAAAACATCAATTATGTGAATGTGGCTCACCTTTATTAGTAGCGTATGATTTAGAGAGACTGAAAGACAATCTAAGTCCAGAAGATGTCCAAAGCAGACAACCAAATCTATGGAGATATCATGAGCTGCTTCCAGTAGAAGATCCTAAAAACGTCGTTTCCTTAGGCGAAGGGATGACTCCGCTTATAAAAATGCCTAAGCTAGGTAAAGAAATGAACATTCCAAACTTATATATGAAAGATGAAGGTATTATTCCAACGGGATCATTTAAAGCTAGAGGCGCCGCTGTAGGGGTGTCAAAAGCAAAAGAACTGGGCGTTGAACAGTTAGCGATGCCTACAAATGGCAACGCTGGAGCTGCTTGGTCGCTTTATTCGTCACGCGCTGACATAAAAGCAACCGTTGTGATGCCAAAAGATGCGCCTGTTATTACACGAAATGAGTGTGCTGTCGCTGGAGCTGACCTTTACCTAGTCGATGGACTCATCAGCGATGCGGGTAAAATTGTCGGTGAAGCTATTAAAGCCTGGGGTCTTTATGATGCTTCTACGCTTAAAGAGCCGTACCGAATCGAAGGTAAAAAAACAATGGGCTTAGAAATTGCTGAACAGTTTTCTTGGAATCTTCCTGATGTGATTTTATATCCAACAGGAGGGGGCGTTGGCTTAATCGGAATCTATAAAGCGTTAAATGAATTAAAAGACCTTGGCTGGATTAAAGGTGATCTTCCTCGTTTAGTTGCGGTACAAGCTGAAAACTGCGCGCCTATTGTAAAAGCATGGAATGAAAGAAAACAAGAATCTGAATTTTGGCCGGATTCTTCAACCATTGCCTTTGGGATCAACGTACCAAAAGCGATCGGAGACTTTCTTGTTTTAGAGGCAGTATACAATACAAATGGATGTGCTATTGCGGTTGAAGAAGATAAGATTGTTGAAGAGCAAAAAAAGGTTGCGCAGCTTGAAGGTTCGTTCATTTGCCCTGAAGGCGCTGCTACATTCTTAGCTGCACGCCGTTTGCGAGAAGAAGGATGGATTAAAGAAAACGAAACGGTTGTTGCTTTAAATACAGGGCTTGGAGTTAAATATCCAAATACGGTAGATATTGAAGTCCCTGTTTTAGAGCGAAATGGCAGCCTTACTAAAAAATAAAGCAAGTAAAAAATAGATCTTCTTCTAAGCGAAGGTCTATTTTTTATGTTAATGCAGATAAAATGTTTATCCAATGTAAAAAAATGTAATAAGTGTGAATCTTTATGTTCAAAACTATACGGGTGTATTTAGGTTTAAAGTTTGTCTTAGGGGGTATCTAAGAGAAGAAAGAGAGTATCTTTCTATCCGGAAAAACAGCGTGGTGAGGGAGTGGAGCTGGAATATTACGGAAGTTGAATAATATGCCAAAAGTAACACTGTAAACCAGCTTGCTTTTACAGTAGAAAACTTACTTGAAGCCACGAACGATTATACAGAGAAAGGAGTTGAATTTTTATCCCTCGACCCCCAGCCAACTCTTAAAGTTTTATTCTATGGACCGAATCATCCATTGCTGCACTTGTTAGAACGAGCTTTATATTTATTTTTAAGGCTACATAATTTTTGTAATAGAAACAGTGTATCTATTACAAAATAAAGCTTATATCTAATGGGTTGTAACAATAATTGTCAGATAACCTGAGTGGAAATTGCTACCAAGCACATTGTGAACCAGATGCGCTCTCTTTAACGCCAAGATACTATTTCAGCGACTGTAATTTCATCGAAAACGATCCCTATTTTAGGCGAAAATCGTTTTTTAAATAGCGATGAATTGTACGTTGAAATAAAAAAAGTTTATTTTGGTTTTAATTCATTTATTTGTTAGCGTTCCTTTCTCAGCAATTTTTGGCTTCAATCCCTTTAGCTATAACCTTTTTTAATATTTAACATCACATGAATAGTTTTCGTTTTTTACTTAAAAATAAAGAGAGTTACAATACATTTAAGTGTGAAATATAGTAAGTCAAATTTGACTTTACTACTCAGTCTTGTATAATCGTATACCGCGGAGGTGACGTAATGAAATGAAGTTTAATAAGAAAAAAATTAACGTCGTAGATATTGACACAGCTAAAAAAAGCGTCTTTGCTACAGGAGTAGGAAACGCGATGGAATGGTTTGACTTTGGCTTGTATTCATATTTAGCCGTGATTATTAGTCAAAACTTTTTTAGTGCAGTTGAAAATGATCAGCTCAAATTAGTGTTCACATTTGCTACATTTGCGATTGCCTTTTTAATGCGTCCATTAGGCGGTGTTATATTCGGTAGAATTGGGGACAAGTTAGGAAGGAAAGTCGTTTTAACCACTACCATTATTTTAATGGCCTTTTCCACATTACTCATTGGGTTGTTACCTACATATGATCAAATCGGTATATGGGCACCCATCCTTTTATTAATTGCACGAATCATTCAAGGTTTTTCAACTGGTGGTGAATATGCTGGTGCGATGGTGTATATTGCAGAATCGTCTCCAGATAACAAGCGAAATGTGCTTGGAAGTGGACTAGAAATCGGTACACTTGTGGGTTATATTCTTGCTTCACTGCTAGCTAGCTTACTATTTTTTATTCTGTCGGATAAACAAATGGCCTCATGGGGCTGGAGAATTCCCTTCTTATTAGGATTGCCTTTAGGACTTATTGGTTTTTATTTACGAAGAAGTTTAGGGGAAACACCTATTTTTGAAAATGAACTTTCCAACGAAGACGAAGTTGAAGAAGAAAGCTTCCTCTCTATTTTAAAAAATCACAAAAAAGATGTGTTTGTTTGTTTCGTAGCCGTGGCTTTCTTTAACATTACAAACTATATGCTATTATCGTACATGCCTTCTTATTTGAATGAAATTATTGGTTTATCAAACACAGTTGGTACGGTATTAATTACGGCAGTTATGATTTTAATGGTGCCGCTTGCTCTTATGTTTGGAAAACTGAGCGACAAAATCGGAAACAAGAAAGTTTTCTTAATCGGTTTAGGCGGATTGAGCTTACTGTCAGCCTTTTCGTTCTATTTAATCAACTTAAATGGTTTAGTATTTGTTTCAATCGGTATTCTTATTCTAGGTGTTTTACTTGCTACGTATGAAGGAACAATGCCAGGAACGCTGCCAACAATGTTCTACACAGATATTCGCTACCGTACATTAGCGATCACGTTTAATGTTTCAGTTTCTATCTTTGGTGGAACGACGCCATTGGTTGCGACATGGTTAGTTCACGCAACGGGCAATCACTTGGCTCCAGCGTTCTATTTAACGATTGTGAGTATCATTGGATTCTTCGTAATCTTGTTCCTGTTTGCGAACACGGCAGGAAAATCACTCAAAGGTTCATACCCAACGGTTGCTTCTAAATCTGAATACAATGAAGCCGTTGAAAATCCAAAAGATTCATTATGGTGGCACACAGAGCAAACAGAAAAATAAAGTAAATAAACAGCAACTGCATTAACTGCTGCGCAAAATATGAACACTTAAAAAGAGCCTTCTCCTTATATCGCATAGAGAAGGCTCTTTTTATCATTCAATCATTTATCCCATTCCCTGTATTTGCTATCTTTGATTCTGTATGTTACGATTAAGTTAATTATTTTTGTTCGGTATAAGATTGAGAGAAGAGAAATGTCTTCCATAGAATTTTTTATCTTAAGATAGTATGGTTGGACAAGGGTAGTAATACAAGCGTGGAGTATTCCACACCAGGAGGCAACAATTATGGAACAAGGTACAGTGAAATGGTTTAATGCAGACAAAGGCTTCGGCTTTATCGAAATCGAAGGCGGAGACGATGTATTCGTACATTTCAGCTCTATTCAAGGTGAAGGCTTTAAATCATTAGAAGAAGGTCAAAAAGTAACGTTTGACATCGAACAAGGCCAACGTGGAGCACAAGCTGCTAACGTTCATAAAGTAGCATAATTAAAACTAAAAAAGACTCCACATAGGGGTCTTTTTGCTTTGGATTTTAATAATTTAAAAAGATTACGTAAAAAATAAGTAGAGACATTGGAGACAGAATGCTATCAAAGCAGAGCTACCTATATGTAAAATCCCGTGTCCCAAAAAAATAGAAAAAACCCCCTTATGGTTATAGAACTGTATACTTTAGGAGTACATATACGCCTGAAGGTCTCAAAAATAACTATCCTTCGCTGGATTAACACATTATATTTCCCGATAAATAAAGTTAAAAATTTGATTATTTTTGATACGAGAGAGGATGAGGGATATGAGTATAAGCTTATTTTCCAATGGAGAAATTGTAAATATAAAAGCATCTAATGAAAAAGTGATCATCTTAAAAAGCCATTACGTAAAAAACATGAAAAGATACTCTTATACAGTGGATAAATATCCAAGTACGTTTTTCTTTGAAGAAGAATTAATGAAACGCGAATAAATATTGATTTATAGTTTGGATTTTGCCTATACTATGCTATACTGAATTTACCATTTGTATTACCGATTACTATTTTTGTATTAATAAGCCCTATTCCTCAGTGGATAGGGTTTTATTATGGCATTTTCAAGGGAATGAAAAAGACAGACTCCATGGAGTCTGTCTTTTTATATTTATGATGGATTACGCTTTTTGAACGTTAGAAGCTTGAGGGCCGCGTTGACCTTGTTCTACGTCAAATGTAACTGCTTGACCTTCGTCTAAAGACTTGAAGCCTTCGCTTTGGATTGCTGAGAAATGTACGAATACATCGTCTCCGTTTTCGCGTTCGATGAATCCAAAACCTTTTTCTGCGTTAAACCATTTTACTTTACCTTGTTCCATAATTGTTGCCTCCTAGTGTGACACGCACACATTGTGTTACTATCCTTGCTCAAATCTATAGACGAAAGTTATGTAACTTATCAATCTTTACCGAACAAAAATAATTCTTCTTAAACTTAACAGAATTAGGGACTTATTGCAAGGGTAGAGTCTGTACAGCTACAATTTCTCTTTTATCTATGTTTGCACTATGTGAGCTAAAAAACGATACGTGAGCCTCCTTAGTTCAAATAAAGAGAATGTTTGTGGTACACTTAAATAGTAAAAAACATTTAAAAGTGAGGAATTATATGAACACAACTAAAAAACATCACAGGCCTAAGCGGCTAAAAATTGCTTTCCGAGCATTAATGGTTATTATCGGAGGAATTATTGCAGCTTACGGCTTAGAAACTGTCTTAATTCCAAACCATGTTTCAGATGGAGGGGTAACAGGAATTAGCATCGTCGCTTCAAACCTATTTGGCTTGCCACTTGGGGTTCTCATCGCCGTTATCAACATTCCTTTTGTATGGTTAGGATATCAACAAATTGGGAAAAGCTTTGCCATATTTTCCATCCTCGGAATTGTCTCATTAGCTGTCGGTACTAGCCTCATGCATCACACTCCAGCAATTATTGAAGGAGATACATTACTCGTAACCGTTGTTGGCGGTATTATCCTTGGGTTTGGAATGGGAATTGCACTTCGTAACGGCGGAGCCTTAGATGGCATCGATATGCTGGCCGTGCTGCTTTCTCGAAAACTGCCGTTTGGAACAAGTGATCTTATTTTGTTCTTAAATGCATTTGTATTTATTTTCGTTTCATTAGTATTTGGCCTGCAAGGCGCGATTCTTTCTGCAATTGCATACTTTATTGCATCCAAAGTTATTCACATCGTAGAAGTAGGGTTAAGCGGATCGAAAACCTTCCAGATTATCACTTCTCAGCCTGCGTTAATGGTAGAGACAATACGTGATCGTTTAGGTCGAAGCGCTACATACAAAGAAGCTTACGGCGGTTATTCTCATGAAAAATTTAAGGAAATCACATGCGTAATCAACCGCTTGGAAGAAAGCAAAATGAAAGAAATTATCAACGAAATTGACCCGACGGCTTTTGTTACGGTATATGACGTAGCGGAAGTTAAAGGCGGTAATTTCAGAAAGAATAATATTCACTAAGTTCACCAATCACTACATTTGTATGAACACTCTGTAATAATTCACTTTTAGGTTGGAGTGTAGAGATAAGAAAAGCAGCGTGATGTTTTACATCCGCTGCTTTTTTATATTGCAAAATCCATTTAGTACAGGGCGCCCGTTGTATAGCTAAATTGCTTAGGGGCGGGTTTTAAAACCGGATATGCTGAAATAGTGAAACGGTCAGAATTAGGGTAGATAAGGTATCAGCAGACATTAATGTGATGATTTTCCCTCGATTTTTCTCGTCATCCAACAAATCCAACAGAAAAAATCTCTGAACATAAAAGAACAGAGATTCACCAGAATGATGTTTCTTATATAATACAAAGGATGACTTTTCCTGTCTCAGAAAGGTCATTTTTATTGTAACACCAGCAAGGTCTTAACGCTGTGAGATATCTCACAGCTAGGGAAGAAAAACCCTGCTATTATATAGAGGTCGGAGTAAACTTTCTTAATTATGTGCGCTTCTTTCATATGTATCGAACCTGTTGACTGAGATCAGCAGGTTTTTTTATGTTACCAGCTAGCTGTCATCTTTAAAGGGGCAAGATCGTTTAATCTTTATAAACAAATAGAGTTTATACCATTTTACCTATACTTAAAATAGGTTAAAATAAAGGGGTGAGGCGTGGAGAGAAAAGAGTTAAATAAGAGGTGCGTTACATTATGATCACAATTTATCTTACAAGGTTATAACGGTGGTTATACTAAATGGTGAACGTTGAAAGGGGATACATAGTTTTGAACACAAAATACCTAGATTTACTTGCACAAAAGTATGATACGGAAGAAAAAGTGGTAACCGAAATTATTAACCTTGAAGCTATTCTTCATCTGCCAAAGGGGACCGAACATTTTGTCAGTGATTTACACGGCGAATATCAAGCCTTTCAGCACGTGCTGCGAAACGGTTCGGGAAATGTAAAAGAGAAAATCAAAGACCTTTTTAAAAATGTATTATCAGACAAAGAAATCAATGAATTTGCGACATTAGTGTATTATCCTGAAGAAAAATTACCGTTGATTAAAGCGCAGTTTCGAAACAAAAAGGAACTCTATCAATGGTATACAGAAATCATTGATCGTATGCTTAATCTCATTTCGTACGCTTCTTCTAAATACACGCGTTCTAAACTGCGTAAAGCATTGCCAAATCAATTTGTGTACATTATTGAAGAGCTGCTATATAAAACGGATGAATTTACAAATAAAGAACAGTACTATACAAAGATTGTTCAGCAGATTATTTCTCTAGGACAAGCCGATAAGCTTATTATAGGACTTGCTTATACGACGCAAAGATTGGTTGTGGACCATCTGCACGTAGTAGGGGATATTTATGACCGTGGACCTGAACCGGATAAAATTATGGATACGCTGATTAACTATCACTCCGTTGATATTCAGTGGGGAAATCACGATGTGCTATGGCTAGGGGCTTTTGCGGGTTCGAAAGTGTGTCTTGCCAATATTATTCGTATCTGCGCGAGATACGACAATCTAGATATTATTGAAGACGTATATGGCATTAACCTGAGACCGCTGCTTAACCTGGCGGAGAAATATTATGATGATAATCCTGCTTTTAGACCAAAGGTAAGCTCAAGTGATAAACTATCCGATCACGAGCGACTACAAATTACGAAAATTCATCAGGCTATTGCGATGATTCAGTTCAAGCTTGAAAGTCCGATTATAAAAAGACGTCCTTTCTTTAATATGTCAGAAAGGCTGTTGCTTGAAAAAATTGATTATGATAAAAATGAAATTACGATATACGGAAACACGTATCAGCTAGAAAACAGCTGCTTTGCAACGATTAATCCGGCGCAGCCTGATCAGCTATTAGAAGAAGAAGAGCAGGTAATGGAAAGACTGCTGCTTTCTGTACAGCATTCGGAAAAACTGGCGAGACATATGAAGTTTCTGATGAAAAAAGGCAGCCTTTATTTAAAATACAACGGAAACTTATTAATACACGGCTGCATTCCTTTAGATGAAGAAGGAAACATGGAAAAAATGACGATAGAAGATAAAACGTATGCGGGACGCAACTTGCTTGATGTGTTTGAACATTATTTACAAGAGGCTTTTGCACATCCTGAAGAAACGGATGATTTGGCAACAGATATGGTCTGGTACCTATGGACAGGGGAATATTCATCACTTTTCGGGAAACGCGCAATGACGACGTTTGAACGATATTTTATCAGTGATAAAGCAACGCATAAAGAAAAAAAGAATCCGTATTACTACTTACGGGAAAATGAAGAAGTCTGCCGAAACATTCTGGAAGAATTTAAGCTGAATCCGGATCATGGTCATATCATTAATGGTCATACGCCAGTCAAAGAAATTGAAGGAGAAAACCCAGTCAAAGCAAATGGAAAGATGATTGTTATTGACGGCGGTTTTTCAAAAGCGTATCAGTCCACAACAGGGATTGCTGGCTATACATTATTATATAATTCTTACGGTATGCAGCTAGTCGCTCATAAACACTTTAATTCAAAAGAAGAGATTTTATTAGAAGGAACGGACGTTTTATCCGTAAAGCGATTGGTTGATAAAGAACTAGAAAGAAAAATGGTTTTAGAAACAAACGTCGGAGAAGAATTGTTAAAAGAAATTTCGATTTTAAAAGATTTAAGAAAATATCGCTATAGTTAAAGATAAAAAAAGAGCAGTATGCCCCGGGGCTTCTGCTCTTTTTTATGTAGCCACTACACTGTCATTTCCCAGCTCGACATTTCCAGCCAGTTCTCTTGTTCACGATAATCGGGCATGATTTTACCGACAAGACGCCAAAACGACCGGTCGTGATTCATATGAACCATGTGGCACATTTCATGAACGACTACGTAATCAATGACGTGCTGCGGTGCCATTGCCAGCCGCCAGTTAAAGGTTAGCTGACGCTTGGAATCACACGTGCCCCACGCTTTTTTGCTGTCGGAAATCGAAATGGAGCGCGGCTTTGTTTTAAAATGTTTTTGATAGGAGGAGATACTCTTGGTTACTAGCGCTTTACATTGTTGATAGTAAAAGCGTTTGAGCGCTTGTTTTATCGCTTCATCGTCGTGTTGATTGACATAAATCTGAAGCGTGTTCGCTTCAAACACTACAGAATCCTTTGTAATGGTCGAATCGTGATGAATCTGTATCGGATAGTTTTTTCCTACATACAAAAAGCGTTCTCCGTGTTCATAGACTTTTTTCTTTGGTCCATGCGTTCTATCTTTCATTTCGTTTATTTTTTGCTGAATCAATGCCCAGTTGTTCTCTAATAACATCCGTACTTGTTCAGTAGACGTTCCTTTGGGAGCAAGGACTTCGACCGTTCCGTATCCGTCTACTTTAATCACAAAAGAACTTCGATTTTTATATCGTATTTCATAATGGATACTCTGATTTGAAAAAGTGTGTATCATTTTATCCTCTATATTGTACGGTTAAGCCTCTTAGGAATTTTCGTGCAAAATTCTCTTTGCACGGTTTGTAATTTTTGTGGCCTTTTTTTCGTAACAAAGCACCTAATTCTGCTTTAGATACACGTATGCCACCGTCGTCGAATACTTCTAACATCTCTTCACTGGTTAGGGACAAAGCAATTTTTACTTTCTTTAATAAGACGTTATACATATTTTGATTGCTTTGAACTGGCGCTGGAGGTGCTTGCCCTGGTTTAGGGTCTTGTTCTCCTCTTTTAAAGGTAATAAAACCGTTTAAAAAAGAATCTAACATATTGTTACTGCACGTGATGTGTTCGTCCGCATGAACTGCATCCTCGTCTTCTTCGTCCGGCGTTCTCGTAAGGATCTTTAATACGTCTTCTTTTGTTACGTCTACCCCGCCAAGATTAAAGATCTCTACCATTTCTGTATTTTTTAAATCCAAGGCATATCGTAATCTAATTAAAATATCGTTATTATCCATTCTTGCTCCTCCTATAACTTGCTTGCTGTATGTAAAAATCATGACTGCCACAATCTGAACGAACTTGGTCGATATCAGTACAATTATAGTAACAGGTTCCGCTGGAATTCTAGGTTATTCCATGCATTTCTACAAACATATAACTTCTCATATTTATCAGCCTTCGTCAACTCTTGAAAAAGAACGATTTGCTCATATTATGCCCGAACAGACTCTTTACCATAACAAAAATTAGGCGCCGCAGTCTGCTAAAGGAAGCAGAAGCAGCTTTATTTTTTTAAGAACAGATAGGACAATTTTTGAAGTTAGCGGATCCCTTTGTGCTGCTAGAATGATATACCTTACTAAATAAATAGTTTTACGTATTTATTTAGTATGTAATTAGGAGTATGATAGTAGTAAAAAAAGAAAGAGGTCAACAGATGAATTCAACATACTCACCAAGAGAATCAACCAAAATCAAAGCTTTATCTATGCATGCACTTTTTATCGCACTGACGTTTGTAGCGACAATGTTTATCAACATCAAGCTTCCAATCATGGGTAACGGAGGCCTCATCCATTTAGGCAACGTTCCTCTTTTTATAGCAGCCTTTATTTACGGCAAAAAGACAGGAGCCATCGCCGGGGCTTTTGGAATGGGGTTATTCGACCTCATCTCCGGCTGGACAGCATGGGCGCCGTTTACGTTTATTATCGTAGGGGCAATGGGCTTTTTAGCAGGTCTTATCTCAGAAAAAGCACCTGGTAAAAGAGCACTTGTGAACACACTGGCAGTTGTTGCTGCGCTGATTGTAAAAGTCGTCGGCTACTATTTTGCCGAAGTGATTCTTTACGGTAACTGGATCCTCCCGCTGGGCTCTATACCGGGGAATGTGATGCAAGTGGTTATCGCTGGTATCATCGTCGTTCCGCTTGTAGCACGCTTAAAGAACAGAGCTGTACAGATTTAATCGCTCAATCGTAAGTCGTTTTACCATTATCCGATCCTTAAGTGATATACTTGATAGATATTCATCAAGTGAAAGGAGCGGAAAACACCATGAAATATTTAAAATCACAGATGAAGCAACTTATTAAAGACAATCAGGAACTGCAAGGTAAGCTGAATGGACTGATGAAAGAGCACAGCCTTGAAAAAAACTTTGCTCTTAAAGCTCTGTACCATGCAGAAGTGGCTGAAGGCGGGAAATATCAGCTTGCCTATCAAGCACTGGACGCACCGAAAAAGTAATGGCCTTGTTGCTCATTCGTATATTTCTTCATTATAAAAAGGCAGCCGAATCGCGTATTTGGCTGTCTTTTTTAGCAAGTAGAATAACATAGCATTATGTTGGCTTTTGCACAACTTCTTTCTAACTGCTTAAATCTTGATAAATAGGGTATTAAAAAATGAATGCTACCGATCGTTCTAATTATATAAGAAAAGAGGAAAATAGCGATGACCGTATCTGCTTTAGAACAAGCAAAAGTAGAATTACCGAATGGTGAAACAGTAAATTACCGAATGAAAAAAGGCGGAAAAGAGGTACTTTTGTTAATTCACGGAAACATGAATTCTTCCCTTAACTGGGATGTGTTAATGAATGAACTTCCAGAACATATCACAGCGTATGCGATCGATTTAAGAGGATTTGGAGACTCCACTTATCATACACCTATCCACACAATCAAAGACTTATCAGATGATGTCAAACTGTTTGCGGATGCTTTAAAGTTGTCTGCTTTTACAATAAGCGGGTGGTCATTAGGAGGAGCAGTTGCTATGCAATATGTGATTGATCATCCTGATGATGCCAAAAATTTAATTCTCTTAAGCTCCGTCAACATTAAAGGCTACCCCATTCCAAGAAGAACGTTCCTAGAACTGCCTATTCCTAACAATTTTATACAAACCAAAGAAGAAGTAAAAGAAGCATTTAGAATGGTCGAAAATGCAAAAGAAACAAAAAACACATGGTTTTTAAAAATGATGCTGCGCCAATTTTTATATACAAAAAATAAGCCGTCTGCTGATCAATTTGAAAAATATTTAGAAGGAACGATCAAGCAGCGCAACTTAATTGATATCAATTACGCCCTCATGAGATTTAATATTTCAAACGATTTTAACGGTGTTGTGGAAGGAACAGGAGAGGTGGGAAAAATTACGATTCCTACTATGGTTATTCAAGGCGATGAAGATAAGATGGTCTCCACAAGAGATGCATCTGACATCGCGAAAGGCATAGGGGAAAATGCGACGTTAAAGATTATGAAAGGCGTAGGCCACTGCCCGTTGTTGGATGATTTAAGCAGTTTAATGGACTTATACAACGCTAATTTAAGCAGGGCTTAGAAAAAGTGAGATTTTTGCTGCTAACAGAAGTTTTATTATTGCTAGATGCAGCATGTTCTAAATTAACACAAAGAAAAGGAGCTGCCTGCAAAATGCTTTGAGATGAACAAAGCCTGTTACCTTCTGAGGAAGCAGACAGCTAGTAAATAAAACAATCACAAAAAACGTAAGATCTTTTCAAAAAGGCTTACGTTTTTTTATTGAGTGGACTTATCAAATTTAATGTTGTTTTTCAAAATAAAGAAACAGATTGGTAATCCATTTTGATAGCAGTATCACACCCAGATAAACTACAAATAAATAACTGTAAGTAGCCCATTCATGCAGCTGGAAAAAGCCAATCCCTGTTAATAGCGGTTTGAAAATAAAAGCAAAAAACAAACAAAGAACAGTTGCATATACATAGTAATTTTTATGATGGTTAATTGTCCATTGATAAAGAAGCATAAAAGAGACAGGAATAAGCGAAGCATCTAGGCTAAAGCTTACGGGTATGATTGTGTTGATTTGGTAAGGATACGTCCACAGCCCGTTATAAACTCCAGCGGTGTCACTATAGTGAAACCAAACGTGCACGTTAAATCCATAAAACCCTAAGTGAAAGGCTTTTTTTCGATCAATAAAAAAATAGAGAATGACTAAAGGTAAAATGAAAGCGCCCAAGGTAACCCAAAACTGCCAAGAGCCTGGAGTGGAGTATTGCTGCCAGTATTCAGCCCACGTTTTGGCTAGATTTTCTTGTATGCTATGTATTTTTTTTAGATATTCCTGTTGGTTTGGTGTCAATGTAATCCATCCTTTTTAAGTAAGCAAAATTTCGTTACTTTTAAAATGCCCTTTTCTTAAGGTTTGGATACCTTTCCCTGTTGAGTTGTTTGTATTTTTCTGCACGTAAAACGATGTACGTATTTGGTATGATCTGCATGCTTACCTCGGTCTTGCTGCTCGGGGAGGCCGTTCATCAGCTCATCATTTAAAAAGCAGTTACAGCGACTGCTTTTTCCATTTTTATGAAACTTTTAGCGCGGTTTTTACGTATAAAAGGTAGCAATAAAATAGTAGAAAAAAGGAGTGGTTTTTTGTCTGAAGAAAAGAAAAAGACAGATTATCTGGGAATGGGGTTAGGGATGGGCGTTGCGATGGGGGCTTCTCTCGGTATGCTTATGGATAATATTGGGTTCGGCATTGCGGTCGGCACAGCCTTAGGTGTTGCATTTGGAACGGCAATAAATCAAAGGAACAAAAAGGAATAAAGTTTTGAAAGAAGGAGTTCAGAATGAAGTATTTTGACGAAGCAAAAGAACTATGGTTAAACTATGTCCCGAGAAATGGGCAGTCGGATATCGTAGAAGGAGAAGTCATCCGGGCCATTGAAAAGCTTCGCTGTGAAGCTCAAGGCAACGGAAATGCCAATTGGGACGGCGGATTTGAGATGCTGGTGCTATATATACTAGACGTATTGAATGATCCGGACGTATTTAGCACAGCTATGTTAGCCGAAATAAAAGCCGATGTTCACACCTTGCTCACTT
The DNA here is from genome assembly GCF_028369225.1 of Priestia sp. AB. Lineage (NCBI taxonomy): Bacteria > Bacillati > Bacillota > Bacilli > Caryophanales > Bacillaceae > Priestia > Priestia sp. AB. Next base: position 349,423 of record NZ_JAQMYN010000004.1, on the reverse strand, counting down.
CGGCAGAAGATCCATATTTAGAAGACGACGTATACGATCGTTTGACCGACCGCGTCATTGAGTGGCATATAGCCAAAGGCGGACCTATCAAACGAGAAAAAAATCCTCAATTGTATAGATAAACGTGAGAAAGGAGCTGTTTTAAACAAGCTCTTCTTTTTTTGGAGTTTCTGAAGCTTTATTTAACCAACATGCATCTAATTGCATCATGTGCTAAATAAATACATATAAAAAAACAGTGGTTTACATCGCAGTAGTATAGCATAAGCTTCTTAAAAAATCTATTCATAAATGGTTAAATGTTTGCTGACCTCCATAAAAAGTTCATAACTGACGCTGTTGCAAACACGTATAGTATTATATCTTTTACTAAATAAGAGATAAAGGAGAAGCGCCGATGTATATTCCAAAGTATTTTAAAGTGAATGAGGAACAAATAATGTATGAATTTATTGAAGACAATGGATTTGCCACTTTGTTTTCGTATCATAATGAAAAGCCTTATGCTACTCATTTGCCCCTGATGTTAAACCGGAAAGAAAAAGCTTTATACGGACATTTTGCTCGTCCGAATCTGCAGTGGAAAGATGCTGAAAATCAAGAAATTTTGGTTGTTTTTCAAGGGCCTCACTGTTATATTTCACCGTCTTGGTATGAAACGAATCAAGCTGTACCCACATGGAATTATGAAGCTGTTCACGTGTATGGCACCATGAAAATGATTGAAGAACCAACAGAACTGCTTGGGCTGCTGAGGAAGATGGTGGAGAAATATGAAAGCCCGAGCAGTACATATACACTAAATGACGTTGATCCTGCTTATATGAATGGTTTAAGCAAAGGAATCATTGGGTTTAAAATCGACATCAGCAAAATGGAAGGCAAACAAAAGATAAGTCAAAATCATTCAGTCGAAAGACAGCAGTTAGTCATAGAAAAATTAGAGCAGACGTCTCGTGAAAATGAAACAAAAATTGCGGAGCTGATGAAGCAAAATGTGCAGTGCGTGCTTAAAAAGTAACCGCTGTTGGAAAAGATCAGCAGTTTGTTAAAGGGAAGATAAAGAGAAACTAACTATGTGTTTAGTTTCTTTTTTATGTTCACAACATTTTCTTGTTATTGACAAACAGGCTGTATATCCTTTAAAATTATCTTTAATTAAAGATAATTAAATTAAAGATAATTTTAGTGGAAGTTAAAAAATTTATATATTATGAAAAGAGGCGGAGCAGATGGAATTGTTAGGGTTGCATCATGTATCTATTTTGACGGGGAAAGCTGAGAAAAACTATCAGTTTTTCACTAAAGTTTTAGGCATGCGATTAGTAAAAAAAACGGTGAATCAAGATAACACTCAGTCTTACCACTTGTTTTATGCAGATGGAGAAGGGACGCCAGGAACGGAAGTAACGTTTTTTGATATTCCGGGGCTTGCAAGAACGCATCAAGGTGCATCTGACATTTCGACTGTTTCGCTTCGCGTTAAAAGTACGGATTCTTTACACTTTTGGAAAGAGCGCTTTGAGCAGTACGGAGTGGAATATGAAGAAATAGCTATACGAGCTAATCGTGATACGTTAGCATTTAAAGATTATGAAGGTACACGTTTGCTTCTTGTCGCGGACAACGGTGAAAAAGGGGTAAGCGCAGGCGTGCCGTGGAAGTGCGAAGATATTCCGTTAGAACATGCGATTATCGGCTTAGGACCGGTCACACTAACGGTGGGTACGCCAGAACCAACTGTTGACGTACTGACAAATATTATGGGATTTCGCTACGTGGGTTCTTATCCATCTCTTGCAGGAGATCATAGAGATATTTTGGTTTATGCAACAGGTGAAGGCGGAAGCGGAGCTGAAGTTCATATTGAAACGAGACCCGATTTACCGAAAGTTCGCTTAGGGCGCGGTGGCGTTCATCACGTTGCATTCCGTGTTCCAAATGAAGAAGAATACAATAAGTGGGCAGCTCGATTAAATGAAAACAGTCTGCCGAATTCCGGTAAAGTAGAACGATACTATTTCAAAGCACTTTATTTCAGAGAACCAAACGGCATTTTATTTGAATTATCAACGGACACACCTGGATTTGCGACCGATGAACCGCTTGAAACGATGGGCCAAACATTAGCTCTGCCGCCATTTTTAGAGCCGAAGCGCAAAGAAATCGAAGAAAAGTTGAGACCCCTAGATTTGGATGAAAAGCTATAGAATTCTGAAGGTGCCTGCCGCCTATTAAGACATGAAAAAACTCCAGTATTTATACTGGAGTTTTTTAGGTTAACACTCATCGTGCCAGAAACCGCAACCGCATGCACCAATAATAATGAGTAAAATAAACAGTACGATGATAATGGCAAAACCATTACATCCGTGGTGAGGAACGCCATATCCACATTCAGGAACCATATATCCATAGTCCGGCATTGAATACCCGCAGTGTGGAATCATGTGCTCATAAGCGGGAGCTGTATAGGCGTGGTGAGCCATAGCAGGTGAGAATGGCATATTTTCATTAGAACTAAAAGGTGCGTTTACGTTATTATGCATTTTAATTTCTTCCCTTCATTTATAAAACTTTTATAAAGCTTTGATAACTTATTCATATGTTCCAAGGTCCTTATATGAAGCTTATTCACAGCCCAATTATGGTTGATTAACTATATTTTATGGTGAATGGAAATGAAGCAGTGAGTTTTACGATGCTTGTGGTCTTATAAGTTATCTCAGAAGGGAAGGGGTTTACCTGTTTTTGATTGTATACTGCTGTTTCTAGAACGGGTTATGAGGAACGTTTTGATTTTCTTAATTCTATATCGTATACGTACCCAAGCTTTCGATGGTTCATAACGTCTTCAGGGGTTGTATTCCAAGGGTACATCGGATCTCTAAAGTTTTGACCAAATGGCCCGTTTTTCATCGGCTGATAGTTTTGATTATGATGAACAATTTGCCATACAGCCCAAATACGATCCACATTTGCGTGGTGTAAAAAGAAGACAGGATCATTCGGAGCAGTAGGCACAATGCCCATCTGTCCGCCAACCCAACGGTGTACGCGATTGTGAAGCTGCGGCCCGTTAATAAATCCTTCAAGCTGATTACGAAAGCTGTTTTGGCTGGTCATATCCCAAGGCGGCGTATCATACTGAGTTATTTTTAAAGCATTGAGAACATCATCTCGAGTAGGGAGTGTAGGTGCCTCTTTCGTTGCTCCAAAATTACGTTTTAGCCCTCCGGAAGGATTTCCTTGTTCATCGATCGTCGTCCAGCGCCCAGCTGCAAATGGCCCGGTATCGACGATAAAATCTTTTTTGGGATTTCCGTTTCCTCCCATAAAATCTGCACTCCAAATTTGTGATTGTGAGGGATCCTGCATCTGTGCGTCCGTTTCCCATTCCCAATAAGGAAGGGTTACTTCTGGATTGATTGACTGAAGGTCACGTTCGAATCGTAAAAGGTATTCACGATGCCATGGCAAAAAAGCAGAACTCATATGTGCTGCATTTCGATCGCTGCCCGGAGGCGTATGAAATTTACCTGCTGCGCCATGCCAGGCTATATAGCGGTCGTATATTCCTTTTTCCTTTAGTATTAGCACGGTACGAACAAAATCTCTTTTTTCCGTGTCGGTAAGATGTAATACGTTTTTTCTAACTCTGTACTTGTTACTCATTTTTTAACCTCTTTCTAAAAAAGAAGCAAGGGGCTGTTTCTTTTTTATATTTAGAATATGTCCAAGAGGTAAAAGTGCTACTGTAAATTTACAGAGACTTTTTTAAAGGTGTAAATCATGAATAGAGGTAAAATAAAAAAAGCAGGCATGCGCCTGCTTTTATTCACTGCATTATTATTAATGACCAATTGGATACATGGTCGTTACGCTGTAGTCATAGTCTTTGCCTCTGTAGTCAGTATACACAACTCTAACTTCTTGGTTTAAAGAACTAATATACTTTTCTTTAACGTAGTTGCCAGATTTATTGTTGGTGCCGTCTTCGCCTTCGTTGATGACTTCTTCAGCAACAGACATCGCTTGTTTTTCATTTAAATACTTGCTGAATTGGCTTTTACCTTGATAGTTGTCAACGCCTGGTTTTTGCATATGCGCGATAATGTGGCAATATCCGTATTTATCATTTCCTTCTTGTAAGACAAGTTCTTTGCCGGTAAATAACCTGTCGCTTTGAGTCTCTGCAGAGCATTGGTTGCTTGATGTAGTGTCCGATGTGCTACTCGATGTATTGCTTGAATTTTCATGCTGCTGAATGAGGGAAATGGGCGAATTGTTGGTAAATACAGCGATGAGGGCAATAACAAGTGCCACAATAGTGTATAGTATTTTGCTGTTTTTAAAAAAATCCATTCCTTTATGCGTCTCCTTTTTGAATCAACGTTAAAATCAAATCGACTTTCTTTTCTAGCTGATCAATTAAGTTTTGCTTTACTTGTTCTGATTGTAATAAAGCGCTTCTTAGTTCGTCCATATCTTTTTGCATATACGCACGGTTTTCTTTTTCTTGCTGCAGCTCTTTTTGAAGAGCGTGTATCGTGGACAGCAATTCTTTACCTTGGTTCATTTATGCGTTCACCGCCTCTGTGTTGATAAAAAGCAACTTATGCCCACTATATAAAATACCACTATCTCCGCTGTAAATCGACTATTTGGATAGGAAATGAGTCCTCCCGGGCAGGATTTTAGCAGGATATTGCTAGTTGAGAGGAGAATAGTATGGTTTACCGTAGATAGATAAGCTGCACAGAAAAGAGGGAAGAAAATGTTTCCGGAATTAGAGACAAAACGGCTGATGTTAAGAAAAATTGTAGAAGATGATGCCGGTGAGATTTTAGAATGCTTTTCTGATGAAGAGGTTCTGCGCTATTACGGGCAAAAACCTTTAGAATCGATCAACCAAGTGAAGGAGATCATTAAGAATTTTTCCAAAGGCTACGAAGAAAAGCAATTGATTAAATGGGGGATTCAGCTAAAAGGAAAAGAAAAGCTGATTGGAACAATAGGGTTTCAAGAGTGGTCTTCTGAGCATAAGAAAGCGAACGTAAGCTATGCTCTTTTTCCGGAGTATTGGAACAAAGGATACGCAACAGAAGCCGTTCATGAAGCGATTTCTTATGGCTTCAACGAACTTCAATACAATCGTATAGGAGCGATTGTATTTACGCAAAATAGTGGATCTATCGCCTTGTTGAGCAAATTAGGATTTAAAAAGGAAGGGACGCTAAGAGAGTATCTGTTCCAAAACGGCATCCCGTTTGATACATATGTTTATTCGCTACTGCGCGAGGAAGCAAAGATATAATTGCAAGCATAAAAAAAGGAACACGGGGAGATGTTCCTTTTTTTATGCTTATATTTGTTATTAGAACGTACGTGCAGCTTCTTTAGCGCGAGCAATGCCGTCTTCTTTAATTTCTTGTGCTTTATCTGGCATTGCAGCCTGTCCTTCTACAAATAGGCTTCCGATAGAAGGAACGCCGAAGAAGTTCATCATAATGCGCATATAGCGGTGACCCATTTCTAATTCACCAGCAGGGCCGCGAGAGTAGATACCGCCGTTTGCTTGAATATGATACGCTTTTTTATCTGTTAATAGACCTACAGAACCTTCTGCTGTATATTTAAATGATTTTCCAGCTACTGCTACAGCATCTAAGTATGCTTTCATCACTGGTGGGAATGAGAAGTTCCACATTGGTGTAACAAATACATATTTGTCCGCTTGAGCAAATTGGTCACTTAACTCGTTTAAACGAGCAACTTTGCGCTGTTCTTCAGGAGTAAGCGCGTCAAATTCTGCGCCGCTTCCAAGTTTACCCCACCCGCTGAATACATCGCCGTCGATGTGAGGGATATGTTCTTGATATAAATTAACGTGAACAATCTCATCTGTTGGGTTTACTTCTTTATACTCGTTAATGAATGCATCTCCCGCAGCCATACTGAATGATTGCGTAGCATCGTTAGGGTTTGCTGTAATATATAATACTTTTGCCATAATTCTTTTCACCTTTCTGTCTTCAATATATAAATGTTGTTTCATGAATTAAAGATAATATGTTCGAAAACATCTACTACGTTATTAATAGTAACTTAAGTAACAAATTTAGTCAAAGGTTTTTTATTGGGTTTTATCATATTCACAAACGTTTTTAAGAGTATTACGCTTTTGGGTTTTGCAGCTGAACCCTTTGAAAACAAGGTTTATTTCAGCATAGAGCGTCATTCTAAACGTTATTCATTTAGAGGAACTATCTTTTTTGAACGTAGATAATTAAAAAACGAAAACGAAAAAGCGTCTATTTTTGTTTTACTCGTTATTAATAGTAACAGAAAATAACAGCGTTTCATCTTTCCTTTAAACCTATTTTGAGCGTAAAACGAGCAGGAAGGTGATGATTATTTCAAGGGAAATATAAGGGAGGAAAGAAAAGAAAAAGACCTCGATCTGCTTCGAGGTCTTTTTGATTTTTATTGAATTTAAAACGTTTTGGCCATTGAGTGGGCTTTTTGGAGTGCTTTTTCTTTAATTTGCGGAATTTGATCCGGGAATTTTACTTGCCCTTCGATAATAATGCTTTCAAAGGCTTCGATTCCAAAGAAGTCCATCATGATTTCTAAGTAGCGGTGGCCCATTTCTCTTGCCATTTCAGGGCCTTGGGAATACACGTCTCCGCGGGACTGAATGTGAATCGCTTTTTTTCCTTTAAGCAATCCCTGAGCGCCTTCTTTTGTATATGTAAAGGTTTTACCTGACACGGTAATCGCGTCAATGTACGTCTTCATAATCGCAGGAACGGAGAAATTCCACATTGGCGTGACAAAAATATATTTGTCAGCGAGTACGAACTGTCCGCCTAGTTCGGCTAATCGTCCCACTTTTAATCGTTCATCCGTTGATAAATCCTGGATGGAAGAGTGAGAACGAAGCTTTTTCCAGCCGTTAAATACGTCTGCATCTAAGTATGGAATATCTGCTTGATATAAATCTAAATGAACCACATCATCATCTGGATGCGTTTGCTTATACACGTCAATAAATTCTTTCCCTACAGCCATGCTAAGTGATTCGTCTTCAGCTAAAGGGTGTGCAGTAATATAGAGAACATTTGTCATGATGCTCATCCTTTCTATGGAGTAGTTTTATTAATCTTGGACCCAGCTTTCTGCCCACTGGCTAATCGGCCCTAATATTTTACCTAACTCTGTTCCTTTTTGAGTCAGCGAATATTCAGAGCGAATAGGGCGATCCGGAATGACATTTCGAACAACGATGCCGTGGTCTTCAAGCTCTTTAATCCGTTCTGTCAAAAGCCTTCTGCTTAAGGCTGGTATACTTTCATTTAGTTCACTAAAGCGCTTAGGACCGCTCATCAGTACATAAATAATTAATCCTGTCCACTTTTTGCCAATAAGTTCAAAACTCTTTTCTACTTTAGGTTGAATATCTTTTGGTTCGTCCATATTACGTATCCTCCTTCAAACAATATGGATGAAAAATAACTTATGCATTTATTGTAACAGAAAAAGCATAAAAACATGTGGAAACTTTGGGTGAAGCAGGGGAAATTGAATAATTTCACTAGTATTTGTACTTTGCTTTTCACTTCTTGAAAACTTTTCACACATAGGCTTGTCACAGCATACGATGTACGAATTCTCTTTAAGGAAAGGTGGTATGGCCATGGCAGGAGTTATTAACATCTGTAACACAAGAATTAATGGTATGGCGAGAAACGGATCGATGAATTTTGGAGAAGTTCTTCACAACGGACACACGGCAGATGTTAAATCTGTTGGAATCAACTCAACATATGGAGACATTTCAGCTGCTTGTGCGCGAATGAAAAACACAAATATGGATGCAGATATATTTGATCAAACCGCTGTTGCGAATATTGATGGGGTATATGGAAATCAGGTATAAAGGGTAAGCTGCTTATAACAGATAAAGTTGTAAGCAGCTTTTTTATGTTGATAAGTAAGTACTTATTCATGATAAGAGAGTGTTTTGCTAGTGACAATGAAGATAGATTGACCTGATGAAAGTTCGCAAATCTATTATATAGGCCTTTTCTAAAACTTTTTACATATTGTACAAGCATCTTTTCACTTTTTGAATAGTATATAGGGGAAAACAGAGATATGACCTTCCTCTAGGGTCAGAAGAAAGAATAAAAATTCATCAGCAGTTTGAAACACTGCGTCCTCGCGGATTTGACTACTTGGCGAGTTCTTTTGAACAAATTTATTACCTATAGCAGTATTACATGCAGAAAAAGGAATGATTCTTAGTCATTCCTTTTTTATATGTATGAAATAAGATAAAATGAACAAGGATTACATGTACTAGATTATAGAAAGACTAGATAGAGAAACGTGTTTGAGAAATGAGGAGTTTGCGATGAGAGTAGTATAAAGGGATTGATCGTTAGTAGATGCTTCATCTACGGTATGCGTTCAAAACAAATAAAATTGGTAAAAAATGAATCTTTTTAGGGTATGATTCGTACTAGTAAGTAGATACATAATTTTGATGAAGAAAAGAGGTAGTACATTGAAAAACAAAGGTTTGATCGCTACGATCATTGTGTTAGTGCTTGTTGTAATTTACGGAGTGAGCTCTTACAATAGCCTTGTTAGCGCAGAGGAAGATGTAGATAATAAATTTTCCCAAATAGATAATCAATTAAAAAGAAGAGCTGATCTAATTCCGAACTTAGTGGAAACGGTCAAAGGCTATGCTAAGCATGAGCAGGAAGCAATTGATTCAGTCACTCAAGCAAGAGCGCAGCTAGCGGGAGCGAAAACTCCTGAAGATAAAGCTGATGCTAATCAACAGTTAAGCGGCGCATTAAGCCGCCTGCTCGTAGTGGTTGAAAAATATCCGGATTTAAAAGCGAATGAAAACTTCAGAAGCTTAATGGATAGTTTAGAAGGAACGGAAAATCGACTCGCTGTAGCACGTAAAGACTATAACGATGAAGTTGCGAAATACAATAAATCGGTTAAGAGATTTCCTAAAAGCATGTTAGCGGGTACGTTCGGCTTTGAAAAAAAGCCGTATTTTGAAGTAACAAATGAAGAAAAAGAAGCGCCGAAAGTTGATTTTGGGAGCGATAAGTGATGAAATTTCTTGCTTCGTTTGCTTTATTATTGTCTCTTTTATGTAATATGGTAAGCGTTGCTTTTGCTGCACCTGATATTCCAAATCCGGTAGGCGATATTTACGTTCAAGATTTTGCTCATTTATTAAACGATCAGGAAAAAGCTGAAATAAACCAAATGGGCAGAAAATTGGATGATGAAACGAAAGCTCAAGTAGCGATTCTTACCGTGAATTCATTAAGTGATGCGGATGTAGAAGAGTACGCGAATGAAGCGTTTCGAAAGTACAAACTAGGTGATAAAAAGCTGAACAATGGCGTTCTTATTTTGCTCGCTAAAAAAGAACGAAAAATCCGAATCGAAGTAGGATATGGGTTAGAAGGAGCTATCACCGATATCAAATCTGGAGAAATTTTAGATTCTTATGCTATTCCTAACTTGAAAAACGGCAAATACGATACGGCGCTAGAAAGCACATACAAAGCTGTTTATAACCAAGTGGTGAAAGAGTATGATTTAGGAACAGATTTTGAACAAAAAGTGCCAAAAGCATCTCCGCCCTCTGATAGCGGTGTTCATTTAACAACTCTTCAAACGCTGCTGATTGCAGCTGTTATTGTGGGCTTACTTATTCTAGACTTCGTCTTTTTTAAAGGAGCGATCACGCAATTTCTGCTAAACTTCCTTGTCATATTTGGAGGAAGAGGCGGTGGCGGTGGCAACGGCAGCGGTCCTCGCGGAGGGGGAGGCGGCAGCTCTGGAGGCGGCGGAGCGAGCCGGGGCTGGTAAAAAGATAAGAGTAAAAAGAGGCTGAGATAAAATTAGGTTAGTGGAAGGAAGATCCGAACGAGATGGATTCTTGATTGAGAATCCAACGCGTTCGGATTTTTTATTTGTATGGTGAACATAGCTTTCATATGTTCATTCAGTTCTTTCTAGCAGTTCAGCTCATATATCCTATTTGTGCGTCTTTAGATTGAATTAATGAGGTATGTGTCAATTTCATTTTTGCTTTGTGTACCTATATTTTTAAAAAAAGATTTTTTTCCACTGTATAAGCATAACCAAAAAAAATTAGGGAACTAAGAAAAAAGTTAGAGATTTACAAATAAAAAGGAGAGTTTTGTATGAATACATTTAGATGGATAGCGGCAAGGAAACAGCTCTCTCCTCGTGCTTTTAAAGATGAGCTAAATAGCCAAATATGGTTTAGTCCTTTAATTTATGCTCTTTTTTCTGTCCTTTTAGCTGCATTGACGCTGTTTCTGGACTATTATTGCAAAGTAGGAGAGAAGGTTCCTTCATTTTTTTCAATCAACATGGATTTAACCAATACGTTAGTAAGTACGATTATGCCGGGAATTCTATCGATTACGACGTTTACCTTCAACTTAATGCTTGTTGTGTTTACATCATTTGCAGCTCAGTTTTCTCCTCGCGTGTTAAAAAACTTTGCTTCTTCTAAGTCTACTCAGCGAATTCTGGGTATTTTCATAGGGAGTTTTTTGTATACACTTTTTGTGTTTTTATTTTTAAACAGCTCTCAAGTAAACGGATATTTTGCGATTCCGTTTGTGACGACAGCCCTGTCTGTTTTTAGTGCGGGCACGTTTGTCTACTTTATTAATCATTCTGTTAGGTGGCTGCAAGTAAATCATATGACTCAATCGATGAAAACAGCGTCCATAAAAGCGATTAAGACAACGATTCGAGAGGAACTGGAGATTCACCGAACAAAGTCTAGTCATAGCGAACAATTTTCTTTTCCAGAAGGAGAGAAAAAGCCGGTATGTATTCAAACATCCGGCTATATTCAAACGCTGAACTACAGCCGATTGATTCACTGCGCCAAAGAGCATAATTTAGTTATAAAAATGGAGCGTGAAGTAGGGGATTATGTGCTCAGCGGAACCGTATTGTTTTATTATTGGCATAGAGATTCGACAGAGCACGATGAAATGGATTGTACCGTCTTTCACCAATATATCCATGTAGGAAAATCTCAGACTGATATTCAAGATACTACGTATATCATTACGAAGTTTGTGGAGATGGCAGTTAAATCACTGGGGAATGATGATTTTAAAACGGCGGTTAACTCCATTCATCAAATTAGCGATATTCTTCGGGAAATTTGTGAAGTTAGTCAATTTTCTTCTTATTTAGTGGATGACAGCGGCGTGATACGAATGGTGATTCCTGATAAAAAATTTGAGGACTTTTTATATGATGGATTCGCTAATATCCGGCACTATGCGAGACGGAATATTATCATCACGATGGAGCTGCTCAAAACGCTTGGAAATCTCGCTGAGGCCATTGGACCGGCTTATTACGACGATATTTGGGAGTTTGCTGTATACATTTCTAAAGGTTTTGAAGAAGAGTATTTATTTGTTCAAGATAAAAAGTACTTTTTGCATATTCTTTGTGATTTAGCGGTTTCTACAAAAAAAGAAGAGCAATATGAACAAATCGCCAAACAGATGAAGGAATAAAAAAAACGAAGTCAGACGCTGACTTCGGCTTTTTATTTATTTATTTATTTGAACGTTTTAAGATGCTTTTAGCATGTGAAAATGTATCAAAGCTTGCTTTTCCGTGATACGCACCCATTCCGCTGTCACCAACGCCGCCAAATGGAAGGTAGTGAGACGTCATATGGTTAATCGTATCATTGATAGAGCCGCCGCCGAATGACACGCTGTTTAAGATGTGATCTTGGACTGCTTCATCTTCAGAGAAAAGATAAAGTGCTAATGGTTTTGGACGTTTTACGATTGCTTCAATTACTTCTGAGATTCCATCGTATACGATGACTGGAAGAATTGGTCCAAAGATTTCATCTTGCATCACATTGTCTTCCCATGAGATGTTGTCAAGAATAGTTGGTTCAATAAACAGACGAGAACGATCCGTTTTGCCTCCAAAAACAATATCTCCGTTTGTTAAGAAGCTGTTGAGACGATCAAAATGCTTTTCGCTCACTACGTGAGGGAAGTCTAGGTTTTGTGAAACATCTTCGCCGTACGTGTTTGTTACGACTTCTTTTAGGTTAGCTAGCAGCTCGTCTTTTACATTTCGTTGAACAAGAATGTAGTCTGGTGCTACGCAAGTTTGACCAGCATTTGCAAATTTACCGCGCGCAATGCGTTTTGCTGCTTCTTCAATATTTGCATCTTCGTGTACAATTGTAGGACTTTTTCCGCCTAGTTCTAGCGTAACAGGTGTTAAATGTTTAGCAGCAGCTTCTGCCACAATTTTTCCGACCATTGTACTTCCTGTAAAGAAGATGTAATCAAAGTTTTCTTTTAGTAAAGCCGTGCTTGTTTCCACTTCACCTTCGACTACCGTCAAGTATTCTTCAGGGAAGTTCTCATTAAACATCTTAGCAAGAAGGCTTGACGTATGAGGTGTTAATTCAGAAGGCTTTAACACCACGCAGTTACCTGCAGCAATGGCGCCTACTACTGGTGATACAGCAAGTTGGAACGGATAGTTCCAAGGTGCAATCACTAGAGCTAAACCGTATGGATCTTGATAAATGTAGCTTTTTGCTCCTGCATGAGTAGATGGTGTTTCTACTTCTTTTGGCGCTGCCCATTCTGCAAGATTTTCAACTGCAAAGTCGATTTCGCTTAGCACAAGACCAACTTCTGCACGTTTTGCTTCAAATTCTGGTTTGTTAAGGTCAGCTTTTACTGCTTTTAAAATGTCGTCTTCATGACGTACAACAAGTTCTCTTAATTTCTTTAGCGTTTCGATACGGAACGCAACGTCTTTTGTTTTACCGCTATTAAAGAATGAAAGCTGTTTTTTTGTAAGTTCTTGATAGTTATTCATCAGAAAATCTCCTTTTACTTCACAATTTTAGCCCTTTATTTACTAAATAGAACTAGCTGCTGCTTATTTCCAAGTTGTAACCGTATTGACCGGTAAACGGTAAGAAGCATGGCCTTCGCTTGCCGCTTTCCCGATTGAGATAAGCATAATTGGAAGATAACGTTCTTTATCTAAACCGAATTCTTCTGCGATTAAGTGTTTTTCGTATCCGCCGATTGGATTTGTATCATATCCGTGAGCGCGAGCAACAAGCATAAGCTGCATAGATACAAGACCTGAATCAATTAGCACGATGTCTTTCATATCTGCTTTTGGCATGTTTTCGTAAATCGGCTTAAAGAAATTTAGCTGCTGTTCTTTAATGTCCTGAGGCATATAGCCAAGCTCTACTGCTTTTCCGAAAATTTCGTCTGCATATTCGACGTTGTTCATGTCACCAAACACGGCAATAACAGCTGAAGATGTATGAACTTGTTCACTGTTAAATTTCGCAAGTTTAGCTAATTTTTCTTTGCCTTCCGGCGTTTCAATTACAACAAAGCGCCACGGCTGCATATTAACAGAAGAAGGAGCACGCATAGCCTCTGTAAGAATTTCTTCCATTTCCTCACGGCTGATTTTTACTGAAGGATCATAATTTTTAATTGAACGGCGTTTTAAAGCAATTTCGTTAAAGTCTTTTGTAGTCATAGTCATTATTCCTTTCTTTTTAGGCGTTAAACTTATTTATTGTCATTCCCATATTTTTGATTGCAGACAATTGTTTGACGTATCAATAATTGATACATCAACAATATAATACATTGATTTAAGAATTGCAAGGGAAAAAGTTTAAACTTTTGAAGCGGGGTTAATAGGAAGTGTGAAACCATATCCTGGGGGGAATAGAGATGAAGAGAGTAAGTGATAAAAATAAATAATAAGAATGATAAAACAAAAAGTTTGACTACTTTATTTCTCTTGGTTACGATAAGTAACGAAAAGAGGCAAAAGTGAATTTGTTACTTTTTAAATGAATGACAGTTTAAGAAAGAAGAGATAGAGAAATGTTTATTCTCTTTTTAAAACCTAAACTGTATTCATAGTTAGTACAGTATAGCAAGACATATCAGGCAGAAAAATTAGGAGGACTTCAAGATGTATACAGATTTAAAAGATAAAGTAGTAGTTGTAACAGGCGGATCAAAAGGATTGGGTCGCGCAATGGCCGTTCGTTTTGGTCAAGAGCAGTCAAAAGTGGTTGTAAACTACCGCAGCAATGAAGATGAAGCGCTAGAAGTAAAAAAAGAAATTGAACAAGCTGGCGGTCAAGCAATTATTGTTCGAGGCGACGTAACAAAAGAAGAAGACGTTGTGAACCTTGTAGAGACAGCTGTTAAAGAGTTTGGCACATTAGACGTTATGGTTAATAATGCTGGTGTTGAAAACCCGGTTCCTTCACATGAATTATCATTAGAAAACTGGAATCAAGTAATCGATACAAACTTAACAGGCGCGTTTTTAGGAAGCCGCGAAGCGATTAAATATTTTGTTGAAAATGACATTAAAGGAAACGTTATTAACATGTCCAGCGTTCACGAAATGATTCCTTGGCCACTATTTGTTCACTATGCAGCAAGTAAAGGCGGTATGAAGCTAATGACGGAAACGTTGGCTCTTGAATATGCGCCAAAAGGTATTCGCGTAAATAACATTGGACCAGGCGCGATCGATACGCCAATCAACGCTGAAAAATTCGCAGATCCGGAACAGCGTGCAGACGTAGAAAGCATGATTCCAATGGGCTACATCGGCAATCCGGAAGAAGTAGCAGCAGTTGCAGCATTCTTAGCATCGTCACAAGCAAGCTACGTAACAGGTATTACACTATTTGCTGATGGCGGTATGACAAAATATCCTTCTTTCCAAGCGGGAAGAGGTTAATAGGTAGAACTGAATGAAAAAGACCTCGGAATATTCCGGGGTCTTTTTCGTATTGTCATAAATGTACGGCGTATTTACCAAATATTGAAACTTTTATTGAAGTGTTGCGTATATAAGCTAACGACGAATAAAGGACGTGTTGATATGCTACCGGAAACGATTCAACAAAAAGTAGATCAGTATAGAGGTTTTTATATCAGCTTAAAAAATGAACTCAAATGGAAAGTGGCAGATCCGAAGCAGTTTATGGCTATCGCTTCTATGTATGCAGTGAAAGGCAAATCGCTTCAGCTTCAGCCTTATATTGAGTTAAGTGACTATATTAAAAATCAAGTAGGAATGTTTTCTACATTAAAATCATCGCAGCGATTTACGATCGCAGCCATGCTAGACACTCGCTATAAGAATCCAAAAGAAACGTTTCATGAGTTTCTGGATGTATACGACCAATTGATACAAGGCGGGTTTACGAGAGGCGCATTTACGTATATTGCGGCTTCGGCTATGCTGTCGAATGAGTCAAGTCGAAGTCATAAAGAAATGGTTCGAAGGTCAGTAGAAATTTATCAGGGCATGAAAAAAAAGCATCTCTTCCTCACATCAAGCGGTGATGTACCTCTTGCGGTTTTATTAGCTGAAACAAGTGAGTTCACTGATGATCTCATGCATGAAATTGAACACTTTTATATGACATTGGCGCAGCATGGATTTAAAAAAGGAAATGACCTTCAATTTTTAAGTCATATTCTCGCAATCGATAAAAACCTACATGCGGATACCCTTATTGAAATATGCGTATCTGTAAAAGAAGCCTGCGAATCGTCAGGTTTCAAAGTGAAAGCGATGCATTACCCGGTCATTGGCTTATTAGCACTATTTGAAAAACCAGAAACTGAAATTGAAATCATCCATGAAGTAGTGAAACAGCTAAACGCAGACAAACTTTTCAAATGGCAGAAAGACATCAATGTTATGCTGGCGGTTAATTTAGTTATCAGTGAAAAGCTGAAGGATTCTAGACTGGTCGAAACGGGCATCTATACAACGATTGAAACTATTATTCAAGCTCAGCAAGCGGCTATGCTAGCGGTTATTGCGAGCACTTCAGCGGTTGCTACTACGACTACTATTTGATAAATGAAACGGCTATAAAAAGAGGCTGGGGCAAAAGTATGTTAGTTGAAGGGTGACCTGAACGATGAATCGGTCGAATTTTTTATTGGCAGAGGGAAGGTAGGTTTACTCAATTTAGTTACTTCTAGCCGTTGATTGGAGGGCAAGGCGAAGACTCCTGCGGGAAAAGCGGAACAGATGAGACCCCGCAGGAGCGCAAGCGACGAGGAGGCTCATCGGCCGCCCGCGGAAAGCGTAGTCTTGCACGGAAATCAACGGCGGTGTCATAAGCGAGCGATTCAAGTGATCTCATTTGTCCGTCTTTAGATTGGAATGATTTTGTTATGTCTCAATCTCTTCTACTTAAAAGTATAAACCTCGCCATCATCTGGAACAAAGACGTGAGATGTCATGTCTTTTTCGTTGATAAAGCTTTTTAACTCTTCTCTTGATAGCGTCCAGTGATTTACAGCTTCCATATGGACAGAAATAATCGTAGCACGAGGGGCCGCTTTAAAAACTTCGTAAATATCTTCTTTCCCCATTACAAGAGAACCGCCTTCTAAAAATTGATTATCACCACCGTTTACGACAATGACATCCGGTTGATGGGTGTTGATTTCTTCTTCAACAGCGGAATACCATACCGTGTCTCCAGCTACATAGAGGGTTTTTTCACTCTTATGTTTAAAAACAACGCCGCACACTAAACCAGTACGCTTTAAAATTTCTCCTCTTCCGTGCTCGCCTTTTGTTTTGATTAATTCAACGCCTTCAAAAACCGTGTTTTGCGTAAGTACTTCTACATTTTTAAAACCAGCTTCTTTTACTACTGAGGCATCTTCTTCATTTTGAACGAACATTTTGATATCGTTTGGCAATGCCTGTTTAGCGGCATCGTCAAAATGGTCTAAATGGAGGTGAGTGACAATAACCGCATCTACATCAGCAATAATTTCTTCAACGGATATCGGTAAGTTGACTAAAGGGTTGTTTTGATCTTGTCTGATCGAATTTGGGAAAGGAGGGTACGTACCTTTTTTCGCTAACATAGGATCAATTAAAAACGTTTTTCCCTCGTATTCAACAAGTAAAGTAGCATTTCGAATATGTGTAATCTTCATCTCTATCTCTCCTTTTTTTGATCTACATACAGTTTATAAGATGAGCGTTTTTCAAATACATAAACAAAATCAAGTCTTTTAGCCCTTTTACTTGATAAATGAAAGAATATTAGTCAAAAGCAAAAAGAACCGAAACAATGATGTTCAGGTTCTTTTTAGCATTTCTTTTTTCTCTTCATACAAACGTACTTGGTTGCGTCCGTTTTGTTTGGCAGCGTACAGAGCAATATCTGCTTTATTTAAAAGGTCATCCAACGTGTCGTTTTCTTGTTTTGCTGCTTGGGCTACTCCAAGGCTTAGCGTAACAGAAATGGTTTCTTCATTGATACGTAAGGGCTGAGTCTCAACGTGCCTGCGAAGCTGATTGGCAAGGACCTCAGCTTCTGATGATGTATAGCCCTTTAGCGTGAGTACAAACTCTTCACCGCCGTACCGAGCAAAAAGCGCTCCTTTCGGTAATACGGACTGGCAGGCTTTTACGACATGTACAAGCACCTGATCGCCGGTATAATGACCATACGTATCGTTCACTTTTTTAAAATAATCAATATCAAGTAAAAGAAGCGTAAAAGAAGAAGCGGACTTTTTTGCTTCATCGAACGCTTGCTTGCTGTGCTGAAAAAATGCCCTGCGGTTATAAATTTGCGTCAGCTCATCGTAATAAGCTTGATTTTCAAGCTTTAGCTGAAGTCTTTTTAGTTCCGTGATATCCGTAAAAATAAGCAGCAAGCCGTGACTGTTGTTAGCATACTGCAAAGGAGAGGTGCGAACTTGATGCGTATACTGAGATTGGTCCCCAGAAAAAAGCTGCAGCTCTTGACTGCTGTTTTTATTTTCGAATGTAAAAGGAAATGAACTGCCCGATAGCGTGAACCAAATATCAGCAAACCGTTTTCCAAACATCGCTTTCTTCAGCTGCGGAAACATGTTCTTCGACGCTAAGTTAAATTCAATTAATCTGTAAGCTTCATCAAGCACGATAACACCGTCATTGATACTGTTAAATATCGCATCTTTCGCAACGGGCATGACTGTAAACATACCCGATGAGTTAATGGACCATAAATATAAAAAAGAAGAAACCCATAAAACCATCGGAACTGGATCAATTCCCTGCGGCGTAAAGCCCATTAAATAGACAAAAGCTGTGACGATAGGGACTAATTGCCCGACCATTAATGCAATTAACTGCAGGCGGTAAGCTTTGGCTGTTTCTTTCCAGCGGTAAACGGCGAGAAAAAAAGCAACGAACATAGACGAAAAGATGAACATGCCGTGAATCGTGTACCATGGTCCAATTTCTTGATGAATGTAAGGAGCACCTAAAACTGGGTCAATTTCAAACACGCGGTAATGAAGGTGATGCCAGTTATTTGTTGCGACCATAATCAAACTAATAAATGGAATGATAAAAAGGGCAAAAATATGTTTTTTCCTTACCTTTATGCCGACATACTGCATAACAAACAGCAGCCCTGCAGGAGGCGAAAAAGGCATGCCCACGTATTGAACGACGGTCCAAAATTTCATTTCCTCAAGATTAACAGATAGTAAGCTAAAGGCCGCACCCATACAATAAATAGCGGTGAAACCTGTATGAAGAATAAATAAATGCGCAATATTGCTGTAGTGGTGACGTTTAATAAACACGTAAAAGCACAAGTATAAATTAAGAACACCGGACGTACAGATAAGCGTTATATAAGCTGTTAAATCTAAATTCACAATCGTGTCCCTCATTAAGAAATCATTTTTAGTTAAATGTAGCACAATTGAAATGAAATGTGGATATTTTATGTAGGAAATTAGTAGTGTTGGAGATAGTAGAGGGACTATAAGGATAGGTCTGGACGATGAAAAAATGGTGCCTAAACAACAAGTAGCTGAAACGAACGGAGAAGATTTATCTTCAGCTACAAAAGTCAAAGTTTCTCGGTAAAAAACACATGCCTGAAAACACGGGATGTTCCTTCATCTGCGTGTCTTCAGGCATATTTGTATTTAAGTTTACTGTTTTACAAAGGTGTCACCTGCATTTTTTTCTGTCTGAAAAAGACCCAATCTGTAAAACCTATTTCTTTAAGGCGCTTTTTTACTAGTTCAAAGTCGTCTCCAATGCGCTCCGGGTCATGGGCATCGGAACCAAATGTAATGCGTACCCCGTAGTGCAGGGCTCTTTCCAAAATAGCGTCTGCAGGATACCAGCCTCCGCAGTCTTTGGTTTTGCCTGATGTATTCACTTCTATAGCAATGTCATGTGCTGAAATCACTTTTAGCGTTTGATCGATTACAGCTGTCTGAATAGAAGAAAAAGAAGGATAGAATCCTTTCATGGCATCAATATGGCCAAGAATCTGAAACATTTTGCTCCGGGCAGATTCTTCGATCAATTGATAATACGTTTCTTTCGTGCGCTGCTTTTCTTGCTGAGAAAGACCTTCCCAGCGCGTTTTATGAAAGATGCTGACTTCATCAACTTGATGGACAGAGCCGATTATGTAGTCAAACGGATATTTTTTATAGTAGCTACGATATATCTCCGCATGCTGGGGAAAGAAATCAGACTCTACGCCTAACAGCACTTCAATTTTTTCTTTATATTCTTCTTTTAGTTTCAAAATCTCAGCTACATATCCGGAGAATGCGCTTTTTCCCATCGCAATGTGAGGATACGGCTGGTCTTCTTCGCTCGCAAAATAAGGAGAATGATCCGAAATCCCAATGATATCAAGGCCTTTATCAATAGATGCCTCTATATAATCTCGAATCGTTCCGCGAGCATGTCCGCATCGGTCGTGATGGGTATGAAAATCAAATTTTAAGTCAGCCTTCATTTTTCATCACCTCTGTCATCTTTTTATGTGGTTTATAGAGTATTCTACAGAGAAACAAAGTATCACCCTTAGAAATGGATGAAGCGAATATTTCTTGGGCTTACGGATGTTTCATCTACTAAAAAGAGTGTACAGAAACAAGTTATTTTATTTAATTTACTGCAAAAATTGACATGGAATCCATACCAAAAGTTACATTTGATTCGGCAAGCTAAAACACATATACTACTCATACACGATCTGAAATAACGTTCAGGTAATCGCTGCATCATTTGATGTAGAGGAAAGTCCATGCTCGCACGGTGCTGAGATGCCCGTAGTGTTCGTGCCTAGTGAAAAAATAAGCTAGGGCAGCTTGGCTTATAGCTTAGCTGACGGCGGGAAAAACCACCTAAGTCCTCGGATATGGTCGAGTATCCCTGAAAGTGCCACAGTGACGAAGCTTTGCTGGAAACAGCAAAGGTGGAACGCGGTAAACCCCACGAGCGAGAAACCCAAACAATGGTAGGGGAACTGTCTCTAAGGAATTCAACGGAGAGACGGACGGTTACATGTGTAATCGTAGATAGATGATTACCGCCTGAGTACGAGAGTAAAATCGTTTGCAGTACAAAGGTACAAAACATGGCTTATCGAACGTTGTTGAAACAGAGACTGACTATAAAATACGTAACCAAAACAAACCAATGAGGTTTGTTTTTTTATTTGTTATTTTTCAAATCATAGCCGACCCATTGATAGAGTGCTTGAATTTCCCTAACTATAGTATGAGAATTCAAGGTATATGGAAATACATATTGTCTAAATTGCGGTATAGTTTACTTGTACTTACTAAATACGGGGAAAGGGAGAATATTCATGATTAAAAAAATGGAGCATACAGCAATTATTGTTGGAAATATGGATGAAACGATTCACTACTACTGTGATATGTTTGGCTTCAAAGTTCGCCTTCAAGGCTCTAACGAAAAGAGAGAGATGGCTTTTTTGTATCTTGAAGAACAGCCGGGTATTGAAATTGAGCTCATTCGAGATATTGATCCAATTGGAGAGTATAACAAAAGCGGGATTGTTAACCACCTTGCCTTTACGGTAGAAGATATAAATAAGGCAATTCAACATTATAAGAGCAAAGGAATTGAATTTTTATCATCTGAGCCTCAGCCAACGCTTGAAGGCGGCCGTATGATTTTATTTCACGGACCTAATGATGAGTTGCTGCAGTTAGTAGAACGGGTTAAACTTTAAAAAGTTTACTTTAAGAGGTACATACAAGAAAAAATGTGTGTTAGATTCTCAAAAAAGACCTTTCTTTTATGGTGATAGAAAGGTCTTTTTTGATGTGTATTTACTACGATATCTTAGTTAGCTTTTTAATAACTTTCCTTACGTTTCATACCAAATCCTTCTTTCTTCTAGAAAATGATGATTACAAAATTTTATAGATGCCGTATACAGCAATCGTCAAGATGAACAAAAAACATCCTCGAGTATGTTTCCAATTTTTATCGTAACACTCGCTATTTATAATGTATAATTCATTATAATCATATTTTTCATACATCTATGTAATGAGTAGAGCCGCTTGATAAGGAGATGGTGTAAAATGGAATGGCAGCAGTTTAAATATTTTCAAACGCTAGCACGTACGCAGCATATGACGCGGGCAGCAGAAGAGCTGTTAATTACGCAGCCTGCGCTCAGTCGTTCAATCGCTCGTTTTGAAGAGGAAGTAGGAGCGCCTCTATTTGACCGGCAAGGACGTTCCATTCAATTAAATCGATATGGTAAAGCTTTTTTAAAGCGTGTAGATAACATAATGAAAGAATTTGATAAAGGACAGGAGGAAATTCAAGCGCTGCTAGATCCTGAAAAAGGGCAGGTGTCACTTGGATTTTTACATACGCTCAGCACAGATTTGATTCCAGATTTAATCGCGTCGTTTCGCCGCTTATATCCTAAGGTGAATTTTCAGCTGAGGCAAAGTCCTTCTCACGTTCTTCTTGAGCAGCTGCAGCTCGGTGAACTGGATCTTTGTTTGATTGCGCCGATGGAAGAGAAATCGTTTATTAAATGGCGTCATCTTTGGAGTGAAGAACTGTTTGTGATTGTGCAAAAAAATCATCGGTACGCTCGCCGTGAAAGTATTGCACTAGAAGAAATTGCTGAGGAATCCTTTATTCACTTAAAAGAAGGTTTTTCTCTTCGCCTTACGTTTGAGCAGTTATTTGAAGAGACAGGGGTAAAGCCTCACATCATGTTTGAAGGAGAGGAAGCTGATACCGTAGCGGGACTTGTAGGAGCCGGCTTAGGAATTTCTATCCTTCCAGATTTACACGGAATCGATCAAAGTAAAATAGTGAAAATCCCATTAGCTAAAGCCAACTGCCACCGAGTAATTGGACTAGCATGGATTGAAGGAAGGTATCTATCGCCGGCTGTTAAACAGTTTAGAAACTTTGTTTTACATAAATTCCATGAGCAGAAATAAAGGTGTTTCGTAGCCTAGATTTGTTTACAAACTTAGTCCTTTTTTCGTTGGAATAATCGTTTTATAATCGATCTCTTTTTACCTACTACGCTGCTTTCTTTTGAAGCTTCTACTAATTCTGAAATGGCCTGCTGTTCACGCAAGCTTTTACGCAAAGATTGAATGAGCTGCTTATCTTTTTCCTGAAGAATTTGTTTTGTATCAGGCTCTTGTTGGGGTGAAGGCTGTACCGGCTGTACCGGCTGTTCGGGAGGTGTCGGCTGCTGGTCGTCGGCCTCGGGCTGGTCAGCTGCTTCTGCTGTGTCCTCTTCGGCTTCTTCTAGAGACACGGCAGCTTGATCCTCGCTTGTAGTCAAAGAGAATTCTTTTTGCAGCGCTTCATTGATTTCTTCTGCTTGACAGCCCTCATCATAAAGCTGCTTAATTTTCAGTAAAACGGTCGCAGCCGCAGCTTCATATTGTTTTGGTCGATGATCCTCTTTTTGTATAAAGAAATATTGGAATTTATCTATATATCTTCTGATGGTTGAAGTAGGAATACTCGTTTCTTCAGATAATTCTTTTACACTAAGCCATTTTGTCATTTTCTCACCACTTTTTAAATGATTACTTATTCGTCAGCATCCATTTGAAATTGTACTGGTATCTACTGTTTATCTTATCACGTAACGCTTCTACGTACTTTGCTGTGTTGGTTTCTGTAACGTTTTTATAATCACAGTGTCATAAATGAGGTATAAGCTGGCACTCCCACAAAGATTTGTTAGTTGAAGAATAGGGAATAATCAGCAAACACTTGTCTGAAGTAGATTAAACAATGATGAGTGGACCGCTTATCTATTATCTTATAATGTTGCTGAAGAAAAATCGAGTGATTACTTCACTGTTTATTTAATATGGTAATGTTGTACTAAAGAAGAAACGAAAGGAGGAGCGACTTGAGTTTTACAGAACGAGCAGTAGCACTTATTAAACAAATACCATCGGGGAAAGTAATGACATACGGACAAATCGCCCGCTTGGCTGGTAGTCCCCGAGGTGCAAGGCAAGTTGTACGAGTCTTGCATTCGATGAGTAAGAAACATAATCTTCCCTGGCACAGAGTCATTAATTCTAAAGGAGAAATTGGGTTTAAAAACGAAGAAATGTACGTTGTTCAAAAACTTTCCCTCGAAGCGGAAGGAATACTCGTTTCTTCGGATGGAAAGCTTGATCTTAAAGTCTATCTCTATGAACCTGACGTGTATAAATAACAAAAGAAATTGAGATATAACGAAATCAATTCCATCTAAAGATGAACAAACGAGATAAAGGAGCTGAACCGCTTGTGACACCGCCATTAATTTCCGTGCAAGACTTCGTTCCGCG
Organism: Priestia sp. AB; assembly: GCF_028369225.1. Taxonomy (NCBI): domain Bacteria; kingdom Bacillati; phylum Bacillota; class Bacilli; order Caryophanales; family Bacillaceae; genus Priestia; species Priestia sp. AB. The sequence continues at coordinate 325,604 of NZ_JAQMYN010000004.1, read as the reverse complement.
GGCGGCCGCTGAGCCTCCTCGTCGCTTGTGCTCCCGCGGGGTCTCACCATTTCCGCTTTTCCCGCAGGACTCTTCGTCTTGCCCACCAATCAATAGCTAGAAGCACCTGATTAGACCTGCGTCCACCATCATAATAAAAAAATCCGAATGAGTTTGATTCTCCATCAAGAATCAAACTCGTTCGGAACTTCCTTCAACTAACATATTTTCTTATTTATGTTTTTCAAAAGCAAGCTTTAATCCAAACCCAATTAACACGACGCCCGTTGCTTTATCCATAAAGCGCTGAACGCTAGGTGTTGTGAGCCATTTTCGTAAATAGTTAATAAAAAAGACGAATACGAAAAACCACGTGATAGCCAGAATCGTATAGGTTATTCCCATCAGAAGTAATTGAAGCGTTACGTTTTGATCACTTTGAACAAATTGAGGTAAAAAAGTTAAGAAAAACACGGCCACTTTTGGATTTAGAACGTTTGAGACAAGACCTTGACGAAAAGCAGATGTTTCTTTTGTTTTTTCTTCTTTTGCAGAAGAACCTGTATCGTTTTTTTTAGAAAGGAAAGCAGAAATTCCTAAGTACATTAAATAGACGGCTCCTGCGTATTTTACGATTTCAAATGCAAGAGCTGACTGAAGAAGAAGAGCTGATAAACCAAACGTAGCGGCGAGTGTGTGAACTAAAGAACCGCTTGCTAATCCTAACGCCATTTTATAGCCACCCGTTTGTCCATCTACCATCGTTCGTTTGGTGATAAGAGCAGTATCGATACCAGGACTCATAATAACAAATAATGTGAGAACCAAAAAGGTCAAGATGTCATTCATTTTTTTCTTCCTCCTTACTGTGATAGTATTAAATTATAATTTATTTATTAAATATAATTTAACATAAGTAACGCCGTTTATTAAGTTTAATTTAATAAAATTAAATATAATTAAACATCTTTTACGGAGGAATCATCATGGAAAACATAGATATTGGAAAAAAAGTAGAGAAATTTCGAAAAGAAAAGGGGCTAAGCAGTCGAGAATTAGCAAAATTAGCGGACATCACGCCATCTATGTTAAGTCAAATTGAACGGGGATTAGCTAACCCGTCCATTTCAACGCTTAAACTTTTAGCAAAAAGCTTCGATGCGCCTACCTTCAGTTTTTTGCTCGAAGAAATAAACACATCTCATTTAGTCGTAAGGTCGAATGAGCGTAAAACAATGAAGGTAAAAGAGCTAACGTATTCGCTGTTATCACCCGATTTCACAGGGAATCTAGCTACGGCAATTATGGAAGTACCATCGATGATGGCTTCATCAGAAGCTCCTTTAGCACATAAAGGAGAGGAAGTGGCATACGTCTTAGAAGGGAAAATTAAAGTGTATTTGGAAGAGGAAGTATATGTGCTAGAAAAAGGAGATAGTGTCAAAATCCCTTCGCATCTGAATCATAAATGGGAGAATACGTTTGAAGAGAAAGCCGTTATTTTATTTTCCGTTACGCCGCCTGTTTTTTAAAGTACTTACGGTTTTTATACTGCTCATCTTCAGTGTGAGACACTTTTATTATATAAATGTGATAAAACTATCATGTTTGTGAGAGTAAACAATTGATAAAATAGCATTGTTGGTAATCTCTACCTAAGAGAATACATACTAAATACTTTTTTTGAAAGGTGTTGAAGGGTAATGAAGACATGGAAAAAGATGTTTCGCGCTTCAAAGCTCCAAAAAATGCTGCCTGTATTCGCTCTTTCGTGCGCCGCGGTTGTAGGCTTTTCAAGCAGCGAGGTACATGCCGAAACGGTAAAATGTCAAAGACAAGAAACTAAAAGTGATCGAGAGTTTGCTAAGCTTGAAGACAAATATGATGCGAATCTTGGCATTTATGCATTAGATACCGGTACAAATAAAACGGTAACGTATCACCCGGACGAGCGTTTTGCCTATACGTCTACTCATAAGGCTCTTGCTGTCGGCGCACTTTTACAGCAGAAGTCAATCGAAGATCTCAACGAGCGTATCTTTTATACGCGGGATGACCTTGTAAACTATAATCCAATTACAGAAAAGCACGTGGATACAGGCATGACTCTTCGAGAACTCGTGGATGCATCACTTCGCTACAGCGACAATACGGCAGGGAACTTAATTCTGCAGCAGCTGGGCGGACCGGACGGATTTAAAGAAGCTTTAGAAAACATAGGAGACGATGTGACGCTGCCTGAGCGCTTTGAACCGGATTTAAATGAAGTGAATCCAGGAGAAACCCACGATACAAGTACACCAAGAGCACTCGCTGCAAGTCTTCAAAAATATGTACTTGGACAGGCACTTCCTGAAGACAAACGTGCACTTTTAACAGATTGGATGAAGCGAAACACAACAGGGGATGCGTTAATACGAGCGGGCGTGCCGAAAAGCTGGGAAGTAGCCGATAAGACAGGCGCAGGCTCATACGCAACGCGAAATGATATTGCCATTCTTTGGCCGCCAAACGGAGAGCCAATTGTTCTTGCGATCCTTTCCAATCGTACGGAAAAAGATGTGGAGTATAATGATAAACTAATTGCAGAAGCGGCTAAACAAGCGGTCAAGGCTCTTAAAGTTACTCGTAAATAAAAATAAATTTGGATAATAGTAGTTTAAATGTAAAAAAAAGATTGAAAAGATCGATAGAACATTCTATTATTAATTAGGAAAAGTATAGGAAGGAAGTATCTCTTATGAAAAAGATTTTTCCAATTGTTCTATCTTTCGGTTTATTAACGAGCGTATCTTTTAGCACAGTTTCAAGCGTAGATGCGGCAGCTAAATCTTACAAAAACTGCACGGAATTAAACAAAGACTACAAAGGCGGCGTAGCTCGTGCGGCTAATGTGAAAAATAAAGGCGGCAAAACAAAGTACAAACCGTATGTGTCAAAATCACTGTATGATGCCAATACAAAGCTAGATCGAGATAAAGACTACATTGCCTGTGAAAAATAAATACTAGCTCATCACTCATCCAAGCGCTTATAATAAGCGCTTGGATTTTTTATTATCATCAACTTCTGTATATTGCGAGCTGAGGTCAAAAATTAGTCAAATCGCACAAAATAATATCAGAAAATTCACATAAATAATAATGAACTTCCGTTGGAATTTGTATAAACTATGTATATGTTAGTTTAACTTACATCTAATGTAAGGAACGAGAGTGGAAATATCATAAAAAAGGAGTTGAGTGTATAGTGTCTACAAATGCAACAAATTCCGTTATCGAAGAGGTGCATTCTCATCAAGATGCAGGTCTTGATCCGTCACTAAAGCCAAAAGCGGAAAGTGATCGAAAGCTAACTCCGATGTCTTATATGTTTATGTGGATTGGAGACGGCGTTAATTTAGGAAATATGACGCTTGGAGCTAGCTTGGTAATTGCAGGTACTGCGGTATTAAATCTTTTTCAAACGTTTGTGGCAGCGATTATTGCCATTGGTATTATTTCTACTTTTTTTGTATTAAACGATCGAATTGGCTATAAGACCGGCATACCGTATGTGATGCAGCTTCGAATGTCTTTTGGAATAAAAGGATCCGTTATCTCGTCTCTTTTACGAGGTATTCCAGCGATCATTTGGTATGGTTTCCAAAGCTGGACAGGCGGTACAGCTTTAAACGAAATCGGGAAAATTGTGAGTAAAGGGTCTTTTGACAATCTTGTTCTTTGTTTTATTATCATTCAGCTGCTGCAAATTGTGCTTTCCCTGTACAGCTTCCACGCGGTTAAATGGGTAGAGATGCTTGCTTCAATCATCATATTGCTTGGCCTTGTTTACGTATTCGGCGTTCTTTTAACTTCTCATAGTGAAGTAGTAGGGGAGAAGTGGGTACATACAAAAGGTTCATGGGGACTTCCGTTCTTTTCTTTCATTATGATGTTCATGGGGAATTATGCAGCGATTTTTCTAAGCGCAGCCGATTACTCTAGAGAACTGAAGCCAGGAATTAGCGACACAAAGCGTGGGTTCTTATACTTTACACCAATTCTAGTAGCCTATGGATTCGTTCTTACAATCGGGGCAATGCTTGCTTCTGCTACGGGTATTTCCAATCCAGTTAAAGCGTTCGCGGTTGTAGTGGATAATTCGTATATCACTGTCGCTGTATCGGCTTTTATTGTGATTGGCGTGATTGCCGTAAACATGGTGGCGAATATTATTCCGCCTACGTATGTGATTACGCTGCTGACAAAAGCAAACTATAAAGTAGCGGTTACGATTACCGGACTGCTTGCTTTCTGTTCATTCCCTTGGGTGCTTGTTCAAGATTCGTCAGCTGCAGGTCTTGGGCTGTTCATTTTAATTTACTCTGCTTTTTTAGGGCCGATTGTTTCTATTTTACTAGTCGATTACTATATTTTACGAAAACAAAGAGTAAACGTAGAAGAATTGTATCAAGAAAAAGGGCCGTTCTCCGGCTGCAATCCATGCGCCATGCTTGCGATGCTCATCGGTGCAGGTGCTGCGTTTATCGAAGTCGATTTGAGTTGGATTATAGGAGTGGTAGTTGCAGGAGTTGCGTATATTCTTTTGACGAAATTTACTTTTAAACATTCAAAATTTAAAAAAGGAACCATCTTTGAATACTAACATTCCATCGATAAAAGCCTTTGCTTGCCGCAAAGGCTTTTTGTTTGTTTTCTATCGCGTCAGATTAAATCTCTTTGTCTAGTTTCCTAAAAAGTGGGTAAAGTAAAGAAGAGTAAAAAGTTACTTCTATTATGAGTTGCTTTTAACAGGAGCGCATCTAATGTATCGCATCAATCATAGCTTAAAGGAGAGGGCAGAGTATGTATGAATTTAGAGTGTATACTCTTCGAGATGGAAGCGAAAAGGTAATCAAAACGCTGAAACATGAATCGTTTGCTGATGAAATTCAACGAGCGGGAATTAAACAAACAGAAATTGCGCAAACACAGCTAGTAGATAGACCGAGATAAGAAATTTGCATTTATTCTTACACTAAAAAAGATGGGTTCCTGTGTCTTTACGCAGGAGCCCATCTTTTCTAATTTTTTATAGTTCTTCACCGTTTGTTTCAATCACATGTTTATACCAGTTAAATGAATCTTTTTTATAGCGTTTCATTGATCCGTTTCCTTCGTTGTCACGGTCGACATAAATCATGCCGTATCGCTTTTTCATTTCGCCTGTTGTAAAGGAAACAATATCAATAATTCCCCACGGCGTGTAGCCCATTAAATCAACGCCATCGTACGTCACGGCTTTTTCTAACGCTTCGATGTGCGATTTTAAATATTCAATTCGCGATGCGTCATGAATAGAACCGTCTTCTTCAACCGTATCAATGGCGCCAAATCCGTTTTCTACGATGAATAATGGAATTTGATAGCGGTCGTAGAAGCGATTTAACGTATAGCGCAAGCCCGTTGGATCGATCGACCAGCCCCAATCGCTTGATTTGATATAAGGGTTTGCTACGCCGTTTGGCAATCCGCCGTTTACGATATCGCCCGTGTTATCAGCTTCAACGTCGCTTTTAACCGTTGTTGACATGTAATAGCTGAAGCCTAAATAGTCCACTTTTCCATTTCGTAAAATTTCTTCATCGCCTTCTTCAAACGGAATATGATAGCCTTCTCGTTCGAATTCTTTTAACGCATAGCTTGGGTAATAGCCGCGAACTTGAACGTCAGGGAAGAAGTAGCGCTGTCTCATTGTTTCTTCTGCTAACATCACATCTTCAGGATTTGAAGAATAAGGATAAATTGGCACGTGTGACACCATCGCTCCAATTTGGAAATTTGGATTGATTTCTTTTCCTTTTGATACGGCAAGAGCACTTGCTAAAAGTTCGTGATGTCCCGCTTGATACATCACTTCTTTTGCGTTTTCACCCGGTTTTACAGAAACGCCGGAGTTCGTCCATAGAAAAAGAGGGTTGTTTACGTCCATTTTGTTGTTGATTTCATTAAACGTCATCCAGTACGTCACTTTGTCTTTATAGCGGTTGAAACAAACTTCAGCGAACTTCACAAAGCAGTCCACCGTTTTTCGACTTCTAAATCCGCCGTATTCTCGAGCTAAATGCAGGGGCATTTCAAAGTGAGACAGCGTAATAACCGGTTCAATTCCATGCTTTAACAGTTCATCAAATACATCGTCGTAGAATTTTAGTCCTTCTTCGTTTGGCTCAGCTTCATCGCCTTCAGGAAAAATACGGCTCCAGCCGATAGATGTTCGCAAGCATTTTAAGCCCATTTCTGCAAACAGCGCGATATCTTCTTTGTAGCGGTGATAAAAATCAATTGCTTCGTGATTTGGATAAAATTTATCATCTTCCACTGTTTCAGTGATTTGTCGCGCTACACCGTGCGCACCTGCAGTCATAACGTCTACTACGCTCGGTCCTTTTCCGCCTTGGTTCCATCCACCTTCAAATTGATGAGCTGCTAATGCGCCGCCCCATAAAAAATTTTTTGGCATTTTTGTCATTGTTAGTTCCTCCTTATTTCACTACGGTAAATAATGTTTGATTCAGCCCGCTATTTTCAATATCTTCAACAATCACTTCTCGATAAGCGCTTGAATTGGTGATAATAACCGGCGTGATTGTAACCTCTTTGTTGATTATACGCTTCAGTATAATTGTATCGATACAATTTATCAATACCCTAATAAAATAATAATTAATGAATAATTAAAATTTATGGTATGGAGTTAGATTATGGTATAATCGTGTTATTCTTGAGACAAATTCAGTAAAGAGGTATAGCTATGATCAAATACCAACAAATTGCAATTGAAATTGAAACCTATATTGAAGAACACAAGCTTCAGCAAGGAGAAAAGCTGCCTGTATTAGAAACGCTTATGGCGCAGTTTAAGGCAAGCAAGAGTACGGTAACAAAAGCTCTAGATCTGCTGGAGAAAAAAGGCGTGGTTTTTCAAGTGAGAGGAAGCGGCATTTTTGTCCGCCGTCATAAACGAACAGGCTATATCGGCTTGCTTTCTAACCAAGGATTTACAAGCGAACTAGAAGATTTTCATTTAACATCGGAAGTGATTGAGCTAGATGTACGAAAGCCGACGCAAGAAGCCGCGTTAAATTTAAACATAGCCGAAGATAGCGACGCGTATTATGTCAAAAGAGTACGGTATATTAACGGCCAGACGCTGTGTCTAGAAGAATCATTTTATAATAAATCCATCGTTACATACTTAAACAACGAAATTGTGTCAGAGTCTATTTTTCATTACATTAAAGAAGGGCTCGGCTTAAAAATCGGGTTTTCTGATCTATATCTTCACGTCGGCAAGCTGAACGAAGAAGAAGCCACGTACTTAGAGTTAAAAGAAGGGGATCCTAAATTGTTTATTGAAACGCTTTTTCACTTAGCCAACGGCCAGCCGTTTGACTTTTCAAAAGTAACGTACAACTACGAACAATCTCAGTTCTTTTTACAAGCAACTAGTCATGTTTTATAAAAAAAGTGTCTGTCTCTCAATTAGTAAGGAACGAGAGGCAGGCACTTTATTTCATTTTTTCGATAAAAATATGAAATAAGATAATGATTGTAATAAATAGGAAATTACTATACGATAAAATGGTTACAGGGTTTATAAAGATAAGGAAATGAGGTGCGAAGTTGAAAAAGATGCTGAGTTATCTTATTCCAATGCTTTTTATGTTTGGCCTGCTTTCTATGAATTTATTTCAGCCGACTAAAGGCGATTTTATCGCTGTAGGTGTGATATCAATTCTTGCAGGTGTTGTAATTGATTTTATAATGAACGTAGGCTGTGCAGTATTAAAAACAGTCAACAGTAAGATGGAGTAAACTGATTAGAGGCGGTGGAGGTTTTGAGTGAAAGTATCAGTATTCAGCCATATACTAGCAAGTATCAACAGCAAGTAGTGGATTTAATTCTTCATATTCAGCAGCAAGAATACCAAATTCCGATAACGGAAAAAGATCAGCCTGATTTGTTTGAAATCGAAAGCTTTTATCAACAGGGAAACGGAAACTTCTGGATTGCTGTTTGCAACGAAAGAGTAGTAGGAAACGTAGCTTTAATAGACATTGGCAGCCGTCAAGTAGCGCTGCGGAAAATGTTTGTAGCAAAGTCTTATAGAGGAGCAAACTTCAAAACAGCTCATCGGTTATTGCATACAGCCATCGCGTGGGCAAAACAGAGAGAAGTGGAAAGAATATATTTAGGAACCACGTTACAATATAGAGCTGCTCATCGATTTTATGAGAAAAATGGGTTTCAACATATAGAGAAAGAAAAGCTGCCTGAGAATTTCCCGGTGATGAACGTAGATAAAAAGTTTTATACATATAAGGTATAAAGTGAGCCGCTAGATTCATAAATCTAGCGGCTTTTACTTTGGCAATGTCTCTTGATAATGAACTCTTTTTTTAAGTAGCAAATTGTCTAACTGAGCAATTAAAATCCCCGCAACCACAATAACAGAACCAATCAGTTCTTTAAGCGTAAACAGTTCATGCAAAAAAAGAACGGCAAACAGCGCAGCAAAAATAGGCTCTGTTGCAAAAATAAGTCCTGTGTGAGTAGGAGTTGTGTAGCGCTGGGCAATGGCTTGACAAATGAATCCAATCGCACTGCAAAGAACGCCAAGACCTAAAATGGCAATCCATGATGATAAAGTAGTAGGAATGCTTGGGTGTTCAAATAAAAAGCTGCAAAGCAGTGCAAACAATCCAGCAAACCCTAGCTGTAAAATGCCGAGAGCAATTGGGTTTTCATTTTTGGTAAACGTGCCAGTTAACGTAATATGAATGGCATAACACAGTGCAGTCCCAATGCAAAGCACATCACCCGTATTCATATGAAAGGAGTGCTTTAAAGTTAAAACACCTATACCGGTTAGGGTAGTGATAATACCAAGCCCAATCGGCCAAGAAGGAAGCTTCTTCACTAACAAGCAGTGGAGCAACGGAACAAAAATGACCGTTAAACTGACAAGAAATCCGGCGTTTGAAGCAGACGTCATGCTGACGCCAAACGTGACAAATGCAAAAACGGAAAACAGTAAAAAGCCTAAAATAGCGGATGATAAAATCGTTTTGCACGTCATTTGCCGTAAAGGCTTATGAAAAAACAGCCCGGCAATGAAAAAAGCAATCAAACATCTAAGCGCAATAATGGTAAATGATCCGAGTGAACTCAGCCCCATTTTCATAAACACGTACGACATACCCCAAAATACGTTTACCCCAATCATCATCATATTTGCTCGTGTGCGGTAACTCACGTTCAAACCTCCATTTTTTATCATGTACCCACAGTATACAAAGGAATTTGATATTAATAAAATGAATCTTTATAATGATAAACGTGAATTAAATTCATGTTAGGACGGGGTAAAATGAGTTTAGTAAAATATGAAATTTTAAACAAAGTAGCGGAGTTGCAAAGCTTTACAAAAGCGGCAGATGCGATGGCACTCACGCAATCAGCGGTCAGTCATGCTATTACAAATCTTGAATCGGAATTTGGATTCTCGCTTGTAAATCGAAACAGATCAGGTATTACCTTAACAACAGAAGGCGAAACGATGCTGCTTGCTATTCGGAAAGTGCTGCAAGAAAATGAAAAAGTTCATCAAGAAGCAGCCAGTCTCTTAGGTCTTGCAAAAGGAACGATTAAAATCGGTATTTTTAAAAGTGTGTCAACCAAATGGCTTCCTGAAATTATTCGGCTGATGGAGAAAAACTATCCTGACATTCAAATTCAGCTCAAGGAAGGTGACTACCTTGAAATTGAACAGTGGCTGCTGAGCGGAGAAATAGACTGCGGCTTTATCAACATTACGCATTCAAGTCAATTTCATATTATTTCTTTAAAAAAAGACCGGCTGCTGTGCGTCGTATCAAATCAAAGTGCTCTATACCATCAGAAAACCGTTTCTTTTGAAGATCTAGAGAAAGAACCGTTTATTATGCCGACATACGGCGGTTATCATGATATTAAGCAACTGTTTGAGGAACGTGGCATTCAGCCTGACATTCGTTTTGAATTAATGGATGAAAGTGCTATTTTATCGATGGTTACGCATCACTTAGGAATTAGCATTTTACCTGAAATGCTTTTGGATTCGATCCCGCAAGAGCTGCGTGCGATTCCGTTTCAAGTAGACAGCTACCGTTCAATTGGTCTAGCTACTCGTTATCATCTTTCACCTGCAGCCAAAAAATTTGCTGAAACAACGCAATCATGGCTGCAGGATTCGGATAAGTAGGAGATTATTTATAGAGCAAAATCGGTTAATTCATAAGACTCTTAGGAACTAAGCGCATCTTTGTGCTATAATAAAGCTATACAATTACCTATTAGTCATCATTGATGACTAATTTTTTTTGGAGGATAATATGGAAGATTTATTACAATTAAAGAACAAGAACATTGTGATTATGGGAGTTGCCAACGACAGAAGTATTGCTTGGGGTGTTGCAAAAGCCCTTCATCAAGTAGGAGCAAACTTAATTTTTACATACCGTAAAGAGCGTTCACTAGGGAAATTGAACAAGCTGCTAGAAAAAAATGAAATTCAAGCATCACTAATTGCTGAATGTGACGTGAACAGCGATGAAAGCATTGAAGCAGCGTTCAAAAAAATCGGAGAAGAAGCAGGCACAGTTCACGGAGTGATTCACTCTGTTGCGTTTGCTCACTCAGAGGATTTAAACGGTGAGTTCATCAATACATCAAGAAGCGGATATGCATTTGCTCAAGATACAAGCGCTTATTCATTGATCGCCGTAGCGAAAGCAGCAAAACCTCTTATGACAGAAGGCGGTTCTCTTGTAGCGATGAGCTATCTTGGTGCAGAGCGCGCAGTTGAAGGCTATAACGTAATGGGCGTAGCGAAAGCAGCGCTTGAGTCTTCAGTAAAATACTTAGCATTAGACTTAGGGAAAGACAATATCCGCGTAAATGCAATATCAGCAGGTCCAATTCGTACACTTGCAGCGAAAGGCATTTCTGACTTTAACCAAATTCTTCACCACGTTGAAGAAAAAGCACCTCTTAAGCGTAACGTAACGCAAGCAGAAGTTGGCGACATGACGGTTGTATTACTGAGCCACCTTTCACGCGGCGTAACGGGAGAAATCGTACACGTGGACGCTGGTTACAATATTGTAGGTTAATTCCTAAACACCTTCTCGAATGAGAAGGTGTTTTTTTCATGGGAAGACAAATGCATCCCAAAAAACACAGACCTTTTAAAGAAGTATTATTAGCAATAAGGTGAATCATAAGAAATATTCATTCTATACTTCTAGATAAATACGTGCTTCCACTTGTAAAACAAAAGCTCATGCCTATAAGTAAAGAGAAAAAATACGTAATTTAATTCACAATTAATCAAACGCCTATATTTTAAAATAGATAAGCTCTAAATCCTAAAAAGAACATATGATGTGGCAAAGGAAAAGGAGTTGACGAAATATGCATCAAGGACAGCAACATTATATTCCATGGGAACAATGGCATCATCAGCATCCTCAAGGCACGTGGAATCAGTGGCATCAGCAACATCCTCATGTACCTTGGGAGCAGTGGCATCATCAGTATCCGCACGGTACGTGGAATCAATGGCATCAACAACATCCATACACACCATGGAATCAGTGGCATCATCAGTATCCGCACGGTACGTGGAATCAGTGGCATCAGCAAAATCCATATGTGCCATGGAATCAGTGGCACCAGCAGCATCCACACAGTTCATGGAATCAATGGCATAATATTTATCATCAAAGCTAATCAGCTTTTTAACACAAAAGGGTCCAGTTCCCAAGGAGAACTGGACCCTTTTGTGTGCAGATGGTGAATGGTGCAGTAAGCTTATTTTTTAGTAATTTATATGAGTCCAGGTGATGTATGAAAACGGGAAAGTCTGTTTGCTCTATAGGGGGGGGGTACACATGATAAAGCAAGTTAAAGAAAGCATTCATGATTCCTAAGCTGTATAAAGTGGATTGTTTCGTATGAAAGGATCAATGTAAACAAGCAAAATTAAATATAATTTTCTCGCTTGACAATATACCTATAGGGGTATAATATAGAGCGTGTAAACAACATTAATTCAATAGCAAGGCGGTGATGGTTATGCTCTATATAGCAGTGTTGTTGCTTGCTATTTTATTTATTGCATACAGACGTTATTATCCCGTTAAAAGAATACAGTGCATACGTGAATCTGAAGCAAAAGAACTTGGGCGAACGGTTGTAGATATTCGTCACTATCATGAAGTTCACGATTCGATTAGTATAGTTATTCCGTATGCATATCTCAAACGCTTTTATTCAGAAATTCCACAGGGCAGCGTTCATCTGATTGCCGGAGATAGAGTGGAGTTAAATTTAGGCGTACGGTTCTTACGAAAAAAAGGTTTTGAAGTACGCAGCTATGAGTTAGCAGTGTGTAAAAGTAAAGGAAAGAAAGAGGTATTCGATTATGGAGTATAACCAACAGGTGAAAAATCGCCTGCGCCGAATTGAAGGGCAGCTAAAAGGCGTACTCAGCATGATGGAGCAAGGAAAAGACTGCCGAGACGTCGTGACTCAATTATCTGCTGCAAGAAGTGCCATTGATCGCACAATGGGAGTCATTGTGAGCAGCAATCTTGAACAGTGCGTCAGAGAAAGCCTTCAGCAAGGAGAGCCAACGGAAGGGTTAGTGAAAGAAGCTGTACAGCTGTTAGTGAAAAGTCGTTAATCATTGTCACCTTATTTAAAGTTGACGAATATCATTATTTAATATAATATACCCTTACAGGTATATGTATATAAAAAGGAGAGATAAATATTATGAAAATTGATCATGTCTTAGATGCAAAAGGATTAGCTTGTCCAATGCCAATCGTCAAAACAAAAAAAGCAATGGATACTTTAACAACAGGCCAAGTATTAGAAGTGCAAACAACAGATAAAGGTGCTAAAAGTGATTTAACAGCGTGGGCAAAATCAACAGGACACGAGCTTATTGATTTTAAAGAAGAAGGCAGTACATTTATCTTTTACATTCAAAAAGGCTAATTTTTTTTAAAAACAAATATACCCCATAGGGTAATAGGAGGAACAACATGACTGAACAAAAGAAACGAACAACAATTGTATTATTTAGCGGTGATTATGACAAAGCGATGGCAGCTTATATTATTGCCAACGGAGCGGCTGCTTATGACCATGAAGTGACGATATTCCATACGTTTTGGGGATTGAATGCGCTTCGTAAAGAAGAAATGGTGCCGGTGAAAAAAGGATTTTTAGAAAAGATGTTTGGCAAAATGATGCCGCGCGGTGCGGATAAAATGGGCTTATCTAAAATGAACTTTGCAGGTATGGGACCTAAAATGATTAAAAACGTAATGAAAAAGCATAATGCTCTAACGCTGCCGCAGCTTATCGAAATGGCACAAGAACAAGATGTGAAGCTAGTGGCTTGTACGATGACGATGGATCTTCTAGGGTTACAGGAAAAAGAACTGTTAGATAATATTGAATATGCGGGCGTAGCGGCGTATTTAGCCGACGCAGAAGACGGAAACGTAAACTTATTCATCTAAAAGATAACTCATGAAGCGAGGGTTAATATGATTATCAATGCGCTTATTATCGTCTTTCTGTTGTGGTTTTTGTATCAGCGTTTTGCACCAGTAAAAGGAATACAGCAAATATCGACGATGGAATTAAAAGCAGAGTTAAAAAATAAACATAAACAGTTTATCGATGTGCGAACACCGCATGAATTTCGGACTAAACACATTAAAGGATTTCGAAACATTCCTTTACCAGAACTGCCAGCGCAAACAAGCCAGCTTTCAAAAGACAGAGAAGTAGTCGTTATTTGTCAAAGCGGAATGAGAAGTATGAAAGCAAGTAAACTGTTGAAAAAGCAAGGTTTTACATCCATTACCAACATTAAAGGCGGCATGAATACGTGGAGATAAATCAAGAAGGAGGAGACGTAGCGTGAAGACAATAGCGGCACAAGAAGTAGAACTATTAGTAAAAAAACAAGAACAAATTCACATTTTAGATGTGCGTGAAGTAGAGGAAGTAAAAACAGGTAAAATTCCAAACGCGTTAAATATCCCGCTTCCTTTATTAGAATTCCGTATGCATGAGTTAGATAAAGCAAAGAATTATATTGTTGTCTGTCGTTCTGGAGGCAGAAGCGGAATGGCAGCTCGTTTTCTTGAGCAGCAAGGCTACAGTGTAACGAATATGACAGGCGGAATGATGGGATGGAAAGGGGAAACCGTCTAATTTTTTTAGATAAAAATATACCCCTACTAGTATTTAAACCAAGGAGGAAAAAGAAATGATGCAAGCAAACTTCGTATTAGATGCAAAAGGGTTAGCATGCCCAATGCCAATCGTAAGAACAAAGAAGAAAATGAATGAATTAGAAGCAGGTCAAGTACTAGAAATCCAAGCAACGGATAAAGGCTCTACGGCTGACTTACAAGCGTGGGCAAAAAGCACAGGTCATGAGTATTTAGGTACCGAGGCAGCAGGTGACGTTCTTCACCACTTTCTTCGTAAAGGCGGCGCTGAAGAAAACGTAACGCCAATTCCTGAAATTTCATTAGAAGAATTTGCGGAAAAAGTAGAGAATGATGAACATCTTCATATTTTAGACGTTCGTGAAGTAGAAGAATACGATGAAGCTCATATTCCAGGCGTAGTTCATATCCCGCTTGGTGAAGTAGAAAAACGTTCGAATGAGCTAAATAAAGAGAATGAAATTTATATTATTTGCCACTCTGGAAGACGAAGTGAAATGGCAGGGCAAACGATGAAAAAGCAAGGATTTAAACACTTAGTTAACGTGGTTCCTGGTATGCGTGACTGGACAGGTAAAGTAGAATAAATAACCAATCGATTATAATGGATTAAAAAATTTTGATAGTTCATATACCTAAGGAGGTATTTTAATATGACAGTGCATGTACTTACTGCAAAAGAAGTTACAGCTAAAATTATTAATAAAGAACCGCTATTTGTCTTGGATGTTCGTAATGAAAATGATTTTAGCGATTGGAAAATTGAAGGTCATTACTTCGATCATTTAAATGTTCCATACTTCGATCTTTTAGACGGAGTAGAAGAAATCTTAAAAAAAATCCCTTCTGATAAAGAAGTGTTAGTTGTCTGCGCCAAAGAAGGTTCATCCGTGATGGTAGCTGACATGCTTTCAGAAGTGGGGCTTACCGTATCGTACCTTAAAGGCGGTATGAAAGCATGGAGTGAATATTTAGAGCCCGTTAAAGTCGGAGATTTAAAAGACGGCGGAGAAATTTATCAGTTTGTTCGTATCGGCAAAGGATGCTTATCTTATATGATCGTATCAAACGGTGAAGCTGCTATTATTGATGCGACGCGTATGGCAGATGTGTATATCAACTTTGCCAAAGAGCTTGGTGTCACTGTTAAGCATGTGTTTGATACGCACCTTCATGCAGATCACATTTCAGGAGGAAGAGTCATTGCGGAAGCAACAAATGCAGCGTACTGGCTGCCTCCAAAAGATGCAGAAGAAGTGATTTTTGACTACAAGGCTTTAGAAGAAGGCAGTGATGTCGTGATTGGTAACACAGCGATTACGATTCAGCCTCTTTATTCACCGGGGCATACGATTGGATCAACTTCTTTCATCGTAGACGATCAATACTTACTTTCAGGTGATATTTTGTTCATCGATTCAATTGGACGTCCTGATTTAGCTGGTATGGCTGAAGACTGGGTAGGCGATCTGCGCGAGACGCTTTATACACGCTATAAAGCATTGTCAGACGAGTTAATCGTATTGCCAGCTCATTTTATGATTATTGATGAGCTAAATGACAACGGCAGCGTAGCTGAAAAGTTAGGTACGTTGTTTGAGGAAAATCACGGATTAAATATTAAAGACGAAGCAGAGTTCAGACACTTAGTAACAGACAACTTACCGCCGCAGCCAAATGCGTATCAAGAAATTCGTGAAACCAATATGGGGAAAGTAAGTCCAGATGAAGAAAAACAGCGTGAAATGGAGATTGGACCAAACCGCTGTGCGATTCGCTAAAACCTAAACAAAGGAGAGAGAGAAATGGAATCAACTAAAGTACTAGATGCAAAAGGGCTGGCATGTCCAATGCCGATTGTTAAAACAAAAAAAGCAATGAATGAACTAGAAGCTGGCCAAGTGTTAGAGATTCACGCAACGGATAAAGGGGCAAAAAACGACCTTGCAGCTTGGGCGAAATCTGGCGGTCATGAGCTTCTTCAGACAGAAGAAAGCGACGTTCTTAAATTTTGGATTAAAAAAGGATAAGAAAAAATGGACGAAAAGGGTATCTCTTGTAAAAGGTACCCTTTCCTTATATGAAACGGAGCGACTATAGATGGATCTTACATTTATCATCACGCTTTTTCTTATTGGATTTATTGGGTCGTTTATTTCCGGTATGGTCGGTATTGGCGGGTCTGTTATTAATTATCCGATGCTGTTATATATTCCTCCGTTAGTAGGAGTCGAAGCATTAACGGCTCATCAAGTCTCAGGTGCAGGAGCTGTTCAAGTGTTCTTTGCCACATTAGGCGGCGTATGGGCGTATCGAAAAAGCGGATTTTTAAATAAATCATTAATTTTATATATGGGCAGTAATATCCTAATCGGCAGCATGCTTGGAAGCTACAGCTCACATTATATGAGTGAACAAGGATTAAATGTTGTGTATGGAGTTTTAGGTCTCATTGCGGTTATTATGATGTTTATTCCAAAGAAAAATTTAGATTGGAACAAAGATGGGGAGCTTCAATTCAATAAAGGATTAGCGTCTATTTTATCACTGCTTATCGGAGCCGTAGCAGGAGTATTAGGAGCAGGAGGGGCCTTTATTTTAGTTCCGGTAATGCTCGTAGTGCTTAAAATTCCAACTCGAATTACCATCGCAACTTCACTGGCCGTTACCTTCATTTCTTCCATTGGCTCAACGGTTGGAAAGCTGGTGACGCATCAAGTTCCATTTATACCGGCACTTATCTTAGTTGCTGCCAGCCTGATTGCTTCGCCAATTGGTGCAAAAGTTGGTCAGAAAATGAATACAAAAGTGCTTCAATGGATTCTTGCCTGTTTGATTTTAGCAACGGCAATTAAGATTTGGTGGGGGCTGCTATAAAAAAAGCTAACGCTATGGGAATCCATAGCGTTAGCTTTTTTTATAGTACTTCATCACTTTCCACAAACATTTCAAGCGCAGGATGAAATTCTTTTTGATAGTGGTTAGACGGACATACTTTTACAACAGTAGAGCGAAGCGCATTGGATTTTGATGTATTCAACACTTGCTTGCATTTAGGGCATCGTTCATTAAACAGCAAATGAAGCCATTTCACTTTTCATCACTCCTGTACTAAAACCTTTAAATCTTATCGAGTTAATAAGGATTATAAAGGGTTTTACACGGAAGGTCAATGAAAAGGGAATTTTTAAATATTACGAAGCTTTTTCAACTTACGCTGATACGCTAAGTAAGGAAGTCCTGGAAATACTAGAAGCACTGTTGAAATTATTAATAAAATGCCGCTAATCATTCCCACTGCTTCTGGCAACCAACCGTATGAGCTCATAGCGTTAAAAAGCAGAAGAAACATCATAATGGCAAGAATAGATAGCGCTGCTTTCCCTACGAAATGCTTTTCTCGTTTGTATCTGTCAATAATAGTCTCTATATCGGAATAGATAGGTTTTGTTCCCGGAGATGCGCTGAAAATGTGCATGGCATGCCCCTCTGAACAAACGTGCTGCCATCCAGCATCTTTAAAAAGGAGAAAATATTCATCATCTGCATTTTCCTGAAAATCCAGTGAATATTGAAGGTCTTGAGGCTCTCCTTTTTTTAAGGTATATCCTAAAAATGCGAAACGATCTAAGAGCCAGCCTTTTTTAGCATAGTCGCTGAGCTTTTGTAAATCTTCTTGCTCTGCAAAAGCCGTTCCCCCGCTCATTATGTATTTTGTCTTTTTCATTTATAAACCTCCTAAAGCATCTTCAGCGTGTTTAATCATTTCTTTACGGCGCTGAATTTCTTTTTTTAAAAACTGAATTCCTTTTTCCGTTGCAACATACGTTTTCTTTTTGTCTTTGCTTTCGCTAAAAAGCATAATTAACTCAGCTGCAAGAAGCTTTTTAATCGTGGTGTACATGGATGCAGGTCCAATTGAAAACTGTTGATTGGTCATGTCTTCAATAGTTTTCATAATAAGATACCCGTGTTTTGCTTCTATGAGGGACACTAAGATGTAGTAGGACGTATCGGTAAGTTCCCCTGTCTCTAATGAATCGTTTCGCGGCATATTCAACCTCCTTATATCATTAAATGATATATCGTTAATTAATATATATCATTTAATGATATATAGTCAATAGAAAATGTTAAATTATAGGTTTGCGATTCCCTCATAAAACGATTTAATGAGTATAAAGGGGAAGGGATCTTACAAAATAATTTACTAAGATAAATATATTTGCATAAAAAATTAAGAATTTATAGAATTTATTGTTTATTTATTTGATTTTTATGTTATCCTTTTTAACATACATTAAATACAAGGCCATATTTATCGTACGACCTTTGATTTGTATTACAAATAGTGAATGAGAAAAATATGTACCGAAAGGAGGACGTGACATCAAGAAGAAATGAAGAGTCAGCGAGCAAGCAGATGCTGGTTGTCTATTAAAAAGGCATCTTCCAAGGCTTAAAAGAAGCCTGAGTTCATAGGGGAAGTTTTCGTTTTAATTTTTCTGACTATTCGAATAATTAACTCGTTATTAAAAGTTTAAAATCTAGAAAAGGAATGATCATCAATGAAAGATAAATTTGCCCAACGAGCTAGTCTTGTAAAATCCTCTGAAACGCGTGAAATCTTAAAAGTAACGGAACGACCAGAAGTCATTTCGTTTGCAGGAGGACTTCCAGCACCGGAACTATTTCCCGTTGAAGCAATGAACGATGCGTGCCGCGCCGTATTAAATGAAGACGGAGCCGCTTCGCTTCAATATAGTACAACAGAGGGGTATATCCCTTTACGAGAAGCAATTTCTAAACGAATGCAGGACATCGGCATTGAGTCCACGGTTTTGAACATTTTAATTACGTCCGGATCTCAGCAGGCAATCGATCTTACCGGAAGACTGTTTCTTAATGACGGAGACGTGGTAATCTGTGAAAGCCCAACGTACCTAGCGGCCATTAACGTATTTAAATCCTACAATGCGACGTTTGTAGAAGTAGACATGGACGAAGACGGAATGATTATGGAAGAGCTAGAGAAAAAGCTTCAGGAAAATCCGCATGCTAAATTTATTTATACGATTCCTGATTTTCAAAACCCTACAGGGCGTACATTAACGCGGGAAAGACGTCAGCGAATGATCGAACTTGCGAATGCATACGACGTGCTGATTGTAGAAGATAATCCGTACGGAGGAGTCCGATTTGCCGGAGAAGCGCTGCCGCCGGTTAAGCATTTTGATACAGAAGGCAGAGTGATTTATATCAGCACATTCTCTAAAATTTTTGCACCAGGCCTTCGAATCGGCTGGGTATGTGCAGACGAAGCTTTCATTGATAAGTACGTAGCGTTTAAGCAAGTGGCTGACTTGCATACGGACAGCTTTGCTCAGCGCGTAACGGCTAAGTACATGGAGCTTTACGATATCGAAGAGCACATTCAAAAAATTAAAGCGGTATACAAAGAGCGATGTACCCAAATGCTGTCGTGCATTGAAGAATTTTTTCCGGAGAATTTGTCTTACAGTAAGCCAGAAGGCGGATTGTTTATTTGGGTAGAACTGCCCCAAGGTATCGATTCAGCACATATCTTTTCAGAGTGTCTAAAAAATAACGTAGCCTGTGTGCCTGGAACGCCATTCTTTCCAAACGGCACAAGAAACAACGCGCTGCGCTTGAATTACTCTAATATGTCTGCTGAACAAATCGTTGAAGGCATGAAGCGCATGGGAGACGTATTGCATCGTGAATTGACAAGGGAAACGACTGTTTTATAAAAGAAATGGAAAAATCAAATAAAGCAATTTTATTAATTCATGAAATATACGGTGTGAACGATCATATGAAGTTTATGAAAGAGAAATTGTCTAAGTTAGAGGCAGATATTATCTGTCCTAACTTATTATCTAAGGACGTTTCCTATAGTTATGAAGAAGAAGGAATGGCTTATCAAAACTTTGTTCAAAACATTGGGATTGATGAGGGTTCAAGACGAATTACTAACATGTTAATTCAATTAAAACAAGAATATGAAGAAGTAGGAGTTATAGGCTTCAGTGTAGGAGCCACGATATCGTGGCTATGCAGTGAAAATAATTTGTGTAACTTCGTGATTGGCTGTTACGGATCGCGTATTAGAGATTATGTAAATAGAAGTCCTGTTTGTCCAACTCTTCTTATTTTTCCTGCTGAAGAGCAAACATTTGATGTAGACTGTTTAATAAATTCATTAGAGCAAAAAAGAGAGCCGCTTTTGGAAATCAAAAAGTTTTATGGTGGTCATGGTTTTATGAATCCTTTTTCACACACCTTTAATAAAGAATCAGCGGACCAAGCCTTCCAAACAATAAGTGAGTTTCTCAAAAAACACTTAGCTGATTAATAGCTATATATGCTGAAAGTGATACCCTACAATAAGCAGAAACTGACCCTTTTTCAGTACATATACATGTATTAACATTTACTTTAAATGTATCGAAAAGGAGCGAGGTTATGTTACAGTCAGTTGAGCTTGTAGGAACAGCGGTAAAGCTAGTGCCGCTTGAAAAAACACATGAACAAGAATTATATGAAGCTGCAAAACCGAAAGGAATTTGGGAGCATCTCCCGGTAAAAGTTCATCGTCTAAGTGATATGAAACGGCTGATTGAAAGTTCTTTAAAAGCAAAGCAAGAGGGAAGAGAGCTGCCTTTTGCTGTGTTTGATATAGAGTCACATTCGATTGTAGGAAGCACAAGATTTTTAGATATATCACTTCCCAACAAAAGCGTCGAAATAGGGTGGACGTGGTATCATCCATCCGTGTGGCGCACCCGGGTCAATACGGAGTGTAAGTATTTATTATTAAAATACTGTTTTGAAGAGCTGAAGCTTCACCGCGTTCAATTCAAAACGGATGTACGAAACAATCGATCTAGAGCGGCTATTAAACGCTTGGGTGCCACGCAAGAAGGCATCACCAGAAAACACATGGTTTTACCTGATGGATACGTACGAGATTCAGTTATTTTCAGTGTAATTGACGACGAGTGGCCGTTTGTCAAAAAGCGACTAGAAAGTTTTTTACATACAGCCAGTCAGGGAAATAAAGAAAATGCCAGTAATTAATGGCATGTAAAGATCAAAAGCACAAGCTATAGCTTGTGCTTTTGATTTTTAAAGAGCTTCTTTAATAATTTTTTTATAGTAAAGAACAGATAAAATACCAAAAATAGAGTACAGGGCCGTATAGATAATCATAACGATAATCATTGGTGTCCAAAGCTCTGTTCCAAATAAGAACCACCCGGATTGTACGGCAAAATAACTGTGTAGTAAACCTACGACTAACGGAATGCCGAAGTTAAAAAGCTGCTTAATTATTATGCCGGTTAATAAGTCTTTTTCGGTAAAGCCTAATTTTCTAAGAATCGTATAGTTTGGTTTTTCATCTTCACTTTCATCCATTTGCTTAAAGTAAAGAATGCACCCTGATGTGATTAAAAATGCTAGTCCAAGGAAAGCGACAATGAACATAATTAGACCCATAGTCTGCTTTTGGCTTTTTACCGTTTCGATACGCGAATCATTGAAGTTATGATTGTCCAACTTCATTTTTTTGAAAATCTCGTTTGCTTTTGGTAAGTCATTTTCTTGTGATATATCTACCCCTGTGTACACAGAAGATTCTTTTTGAATAGAAGGATCCACGTCTTTTTTCAGCTCATTAAACACGGAATCGTCTACAATCATAGTAGGCATACCGCTCGTAAAATAAGTAGATAAGAGAAATTTTCGATTTAAGCCTATATACTTTTGCGGAATGACTTCTTTCTTTCCTTTTAGCTCAATTTCCCCGGAATCTTTAAATGAATTTACTCGTTGAAGCATATCATTATAGCCGGTAAACAAAGTTTCATTTTGAGCTACATTTACACCACTAACAGATTTTTCACTAACAACCGAAAAAAACATAGCGGACGAGTCTACCATCGGGGCTTCCAAATTATTTTCTAAGATGCTTTTTACGTTTGCTTTTACTTGGGTGACGTCGATCTTTTTTTCCGTGTAGGCTATTTTCTTCCGATTCAGCGCAGCTTTAAACGAAGCTGCATCTTTTGTATTATTGATAGAAAAATCGTTAGGCACATAATCTTCGGCCGACTTTTCAGCAGAATAATAAGAGATGTAGCTCAAGCACAATAGGCCAATAGCCAGAGCCGATACGGTTGTAATAACCGTTAGCAACAGTGCGTTTGATTTCATCCGAAACATAATGGAAGAAAGAGATAATACATTGTTAATCGATAAATAGCCTTTTTTGCTTTTTCGCATGAGATTTAATAAAAAGCGAACTGAGCCTTTATAAAACAAATAGGTTCCGATGATAACCGAAGCTAAAATGGATACCATTGCGATAGACAAAGCATTCATGCTTGTAAAAGATCCGTCAAACAATTTAGCAGAAATATAGTAGCCGGAAGCAATAAAGATCATGCCAAGAATTCCAATAATAATTTCAAGAATACTGATTTTTTTTGTTTTGCTTTCTGTTGATGACGTAACGCGGAATAGTGCCAAAATGGTCTGTCTTTTAATAAAAAGATAGTTCATCGTCATAATCAGCAAATAAATAGCGCCGAACACAATCAGCGTTTGAATCAAGGCTTCTTCAGAAAAATGAAGCTTGGCAATGCCTTTTGTATCCGTGATTTTAAACAAAATCATAATGACCGCTTTTGAAAACGAAAACCCGATTAAAATGCCGACAATCAGTGAGGCAAAATACAACATAAAATTTTCAACGGTCAAAATACGGAAAATTTTTGTTTTGGTCATGCCAATTAGCTGAAATAAGCCAATTTCTTTACTGCGCCGCTTGATGAATATCGTGTTTGCATATAATAGAAAGATAGAAACAATAGCTACAAGTAAAACAGAAGCGGCCCGAACCGCTGCGCCTCCTTTAATCGAACCTTTGGTTGCATCAAGAGCGGGGTCATACTGCAGCGTGACAAAAGCAAAATATAAAGCTGCGCTGAAAATTAGTGCAAAAACGTATAAATAATAGTTTTTTACATTCTTTTTGAAGTTGCGGAAAATCAGCTGATTAATGTTCATGTTGAACTCCGCCTAGCACGCCTTGAGTTTTCATAATATCGTCAAAAAAGACTTTTTGCGTTTGATCGCCTTTGTACAGCTGCGTATAAATTTGTCCGTCTTTTATAAAAATGACTTTGCTGCAATAGCTGGCTGCCACTGGGTCATGCGTTACCATCACAATACTTGCGCTTCTTTTGTCATTAAGCTCGGTCAGTTTGTTTAGCAAATCGCTGGCCGCTTTTGAATCAAGAGCACCTGTGGGTTCATCAGCAAAAATCATGCTTGGCTCATGAATAAAGGCTCTTGCAGCGGAAGTACGCTGTTTTTGTCCCCCGGAAATTTCACTTGGATATTTGTCTTTCAGCTCATAGATGCCGAGCTGTTTGGCCAGCACGTCAAATTTTTTGTGAGCTACTGCTGAAGGAGTTTTCGCAACGGAAAGAGGCAAGAGGATATTTTCTTTCACTGTCAGCGTATCAAGCAAGTTATAGTCTTGAAAAATAAAACCTAAATGTGTTTTTCGGAAGTTTGCTAACTGCTTTTCTTTCATTCTGCTAATTTCATTTCCTTCGATTTTGATGGTTCCTCCGTTGATTTTATCAATGGAGGAAAGCACGTTCAGAAGAGTCGTCTTGCCTGAGCCTGAAGCGCCCATAATTCCTACAAATTCTCCTTTCATAATCGTAATGTCTACACCTTTTAATACTTCTTGTCTATTAAATTTATTTCCGTAGCTTTTATGAATATTAGTTGCTTCTAATATGTTCATATGTATTCACTCCTTTAATCTGATACGTTTATTATAGAAAAAGGGCTTTAGCTTTTCCTTTGATTCAGCGAACAAATAACGAAAGCATGTGACATTTTTGTCACATGCTTTTCATATCCACAAAATCATTTGATTTAGGAAAGGCAAGTGTAAAAGTTGTGCCTTCATTAAGAGCAGACTGCACGCCAATGTGAATAGAAAGAGCGTGCGCAGCTTTTTGAGCGAGATATAAGCCCATGCCTGTAGCGCGGCCGTCTTCATGCTGCGTAGTTGAGGTGAAACCTTTCTCAAAAATGCGCGGCATATCTTGAGGAGAAATGCCCCGTCCGTTATCTTTTACCTCGATGTATACTTGACCGCGGTGCTCGTAGCTTCTAATCATCACATCAGATTCTTCACTGTACTTGACTGCGTTTGTTAACAGCTGTCTCATAATAAACGAAAGCCACTTTGCGTCACACAGTACACGTTCTGCCTGTAAGTCCACATCAAACCCAATATTTTTTTGCATGCACCAAGCTTGCAGCGTTTTGATTTCAGTGAAAATAAGGGACTCTAAATCCAGATGTTCAATATACATATCATTTTGGATAAAGAAAATGCGCTTTTGATGCAGCTGTTGATCAAGTAAAAAGTGAATACGTAGCCACTCGAACGTCAAGTTTGCTTTAACTTCTCGATTTTCTAAGCGTTCAATTATTAAATGCATCGCAGTTAACGGCGTTTTAATTTCGTGAATCCAAGCTAACAGTTCATCTTTTTCCTGCGTCACGTGCAGCAGAGTTTGCACGCCATCTTTTTTCGCTTGTTCTAATTGCTGCATCAGATTTCGCTGAACAATCTTTTCAAACGGACGCAGCGGATGAGAAAGAGTAGAAGAATCAAAGAAGTCCTCTTCATCTTTTAGCTTTTGATAAAATTTCGTTTCTTTGTGATAGCGGAAGACGCAGAAAATAAGAAAGATAATCGATGATAAAAACACGATATAGAGAATCGAAGACAGAGGAATGGATTCATCAATATACGCGATAAAAAGCATAAAAAAATGTATGATGAAAAAGAAAAGAATCCAGCTTAGACGCTCCCGAATAAAGAGTTTAATCATAGCGTTCCTCTTCAATGGCTACGTAGCCTTGGCCGACTTTTGTTTCAATAAAAGCTCCAAGTCCAATTTCATCTAATTTTTTTCGCAGGCGATTGACGTTTACCGTCAGCGTATTGTCACTGATAAACCGTTTATCTTCCCACAAACTATTAATCAGTTCATCTCGGCTTACAATCGTATTCTTTTTATGTATTAAGCATTTTAAAATAAAGATTTCATTTTTGGTTAAATCAATAGCTGTAGATCCCGCTGATACTTTATTTTTTTCATAATCAATCGTAGCTCCTTGCCACGAAAGAAGGTTTACTTGTTCAACGCTGTAATTATACACGCGGCGGAGAAGGGCCTGTATTTTTGCTACAAGCACATCAAAATGAAACGGCTTTTGCACAAAGTCGTCTGCGCCAAACTGCATAGACATTACCATATCAGAAGGATGATCACGTGAAGATAGAAAAATGATAGGGATTTTTGAATGAGAACGAATCATTCTGCACCAGTGAAATCCGTCATACTTCGGCAGCTGAATATCCATAATAACTAAATCAGGTTTTACCTCGCTGAACTCCTGCATAACGTTACTGAAATCACGGATGCCGTAAACATCATAAGACCATTGCTCCAACCGTTCTTTCAGTTCGTTAAACAGCGTTACATCGTCTTCAATTAAAAGAAGTTTAAACAATAACACGTACCACGCTTTCTGTTTTTATACTTATTTTATAGCAATATCCTTTTATTTACCATATGGGATAGTAGATTCACCAGCGTTTTTTATAAAATGTGAAAGAATAGCTTTTGACGAGCATAGTTTATAAACATATATTGAACTCTAGTGAAAAAAGGAGAGCTGTTATGAAAGCAATGGTATGTACAAAGTATGGTAAACCAGATGTTCTTCAGCTTGAAGAAGTGGAAAAGCCTATTCCAAAAGAGAATGAAATACTGATAAAAATTCATGCCACCACGGTCACATCGGGCGACTGCAGAGTGAGGAGCTTTAACAGTCCACTGCTGTTATGGCTTCCAATGCGAATAGTTTTAGGATTACGGAAGCCTAGAAAATCAATACTAGGCGTAGAGCTGGCCGGAGAAGTAGAGGACGTCGGAAAGAACGTAACGCGGTTCAAAAAAGGCGACCAGCTTTTTGCGATGACAGGCATGAAGTTCGGAGGATATGCGGAATATATCTGCTTACCAGAAAAGGGGACGATAGCCGTAAAGCCAGAGAATGTAACCCATGAAGAAGCCGCCTCTATTTCTTTCGGAGGCACGACGGCGCTGCATTTTTTTAGAAAAGGAAACATTCAAGCCGGGCAAAAAGTGCTTATCTACGGTGCTTCAGGTGCTGTAGGAACTGCCGCTGTACAGCTTGCGAGCTATTACGGAGCTGAAGTGACAGGCGTGTGCAGTGCTAAAAATAGTGAACTAGTAAAATCTTTAGGAGCAGATTACGTCATCGACTACCAAAACGAAGATTTTAGTAAAAAAGAAGAAAGATATAATCTTATTTTTGATGCCGTTGGAAAAATCACAAAAAATCAGTGCAAGGGAGCGTTAGCCTTAAATGGACGTTTTGTTTCGGTCGAAGGGCAAGGAATTGCGAAAGTGCAGACAAAAGATTTATTGCTTCTTAAAAAGCTGATGGAAGAAGGGAGGATTAAATCAGTGATTGATAGATGCTATTCTTTAGAACAAATTCCAGAAGCTCATGAGTATGTAGAAACCGGACATAAAATAGGGAGTGTAGTTGTTACGTTAAAAAATTCAAAAAGAGAATCTCTATAGAGGATTCTCCTTTTTTACGATATTAAACTTTACTCTCCGCCTTTAATCCAAAGTTCAAGCGGAAGTCCTACAAGATTCTTTCCAATCCATTCTCTGGCAATATTATTAGAAGGACCCATAGCAATGCCCGCTCTGGCATCTCGAAACAAGCGTTCAATAGGGCCTTTTTTATAGCCGTATCCGCCGCTTACATCCAAGGCAATTCGCGTCGCTTTGTTGGCTACTTCTGAAGCATGAACTTTAAATTCAGTCAGCGGAAGGGTAAGAACACCCTGTGCTTTTTGTTCAGCTTGTAAAATATCAAGCTGTTCTGCCAAGTCAATTTGCCATGGTTTTGTGCTTTCAATGAGAACTTTTGCTTCGGCAATCTGCTGGCGAATGACTTGATAGTCGCTAAGCTGGTTATTAAAATCGCGGTGAATCGTTCGCGTTGCATGGTTAACCGCAAGCTCTAGCGCATGTTCCGCTACGCCAAGCCAAGCAGAACCAAGGCCAATTAAATAAATAGGGGAAACGCCGTTTAAGACAATTTCTTTCCCTGTTTCTTCACTGCCTAGAAGATCTTCTTTTGGCACGTGTACATTTTTATAAGAAATCGGACCGCTGTGATTGCCGCGAACGCCCAGCGCTTCCCATGGACTTGCGGTGATGCCGTCTGATTTTCCATCTACAATAAAAAAGCTAATATCCGTTGCTTCTTGTGCTTCAGGACTGCGTGTTTGGACGATATAAAAATCAGCTTGCCCGGCGCTCGTAGTAAAGGATTTGTCAGCATTAACTACATAATCTTCGCCATTTCGCTGCGCTTGACTGAAGTTGTACCACCAGTGTCCTCCTGAGGCTTTTTCACTTGTAGAGTACGTACCAATCAGCCCTTGGTCAATTGGTTGTAACCAGCGTTTCTTTTGATCGTCGTTTCCGTACAGCGTAATAGTTTGAATCGCTCCGACATGCATCACGTAAACCAAAGCAGTGGAAGCACAAGCTTTTGCAATTTCTTCAGCTACAATCGCAAAAGCCACGTGATCAAGTTCTAAGCCGCTGTATGCTTTTGGTACAAGAATATTTCCCCAGCCTGCTTTAATAAGCGCTTCTAAATTTTTCCGTGGAAAAACGCCTTCTTCATCTGTAAGGGCTGCATTAGGCCGGATCACTTCATCTACAAGAGAAGCGATTTTCTCGCGGATAGATGCGTAATAAACGCGCGTAGATTGATTATATACCGGACGTGCAGAAACTTCGATTGACATAACATACCTCCAAAAATTTTAATGTTCGTTACGATAAACTATTTATAATGCACCTGCTTTTTCTTTTAGCTCCTGTTCTTTTTGTCTTATGAGCGGAATAACGGTTTCGCCAAACGTTTCGATTTCTTCTTCATAATGTAAAAAACCTGTTAAAATAATATCCACGCCGATTTTTTTCAGTTCGATAATTTGATTGGCGACTTGTTCGGGCGTTCCGATAAGGCCAGTTCGAAAGCCATCATTATACTGAACTAAGTTTTCAAATGAAGAGTTTGCCCACATGCCTTCACCTTCAGGAGAAGCTTTTCCCGCAAATTGCACTTGACTTTCAAACCCTTCAACGGCTTCTTTATCCGCTTGTAGCACAATTTCTTTTAGCACTTGTTTTGCTTTTTCTTCTGTTTCACGAACAATGACAAACCCGTTCACGCCAAATTGAATATCACGGCCGTTTGCGTTTGCTTTTACATCTTCAATTTGGTTTTTTAAGTTTTCAATCGAGTTGCCGTTCATGAAATAAACGTCTGATACTCGGCCTGCCATTTCACGGGCTGCTTTAGAGTTTCCTCCTTGAAATACTTTTGGCGGCTGAAGAGGCTTTGGTTTTAACGGTGCGTCATTTAATCGGTAAAAGTCTCCTTTGAACGTAGTCGTTTCGTTTTTCCATAGCTCTCGAAGCACGTTAATAAATTCTTCAGAACGGCGGTAGCGCTCATCATGATCTAGCCATGGTTCGCCGTAGCCGTTAAATTCGCCTTTAAACCAGCCGCTTACAACGTTCACAGAGACGCGTCCGCTGCTGATATGGTCAATAGTCGAAATGATTTTAGCAAATACGCCGGGATGCCATAACCCGGGAAGAACCGCTGTAATAATGTTGATTTTTTTAGTAGTGGCGGCCAAAGCAGAAGCGAGTGTCGCAGCTTCTAGTTGATTTTCAGCTCCGTAGCTTGCAAAAAACCTAGTTTGCAAGAGAACATAATCAAAGCCCACCTGTTCGGCAATTTGCGCATACCGGCTGTTTGCTTCAAATGACCACTCTGTTTTTTGAGGAATGTTGGAAATGACAAGGCCTCCGCTTACGTTCGGGGCCCAATAAGCAAATTGCAAACTCATATGTAACGCCTCCTTAGTTAAGTAGTGAAAATAAATGAGCAGGGTAAACATTCATCTCCTTAAATGCCAAAGGCTCTTATCTCGCTTCAAGTTGAAGAGAAGATAAGAGCCTTCAGTAGCCTGACAGGCGGTACGGATGCTGAATGTACATATAGTTATATCACTGGTTATTCCGATAGTCAAAGTGAGTTTTAAGAAATTTAAAAGAAATGAAATCGTAATTAAGTTTAACTAAAGAAGGAAGAGATCATCTATTTTAACTAAAAACAAACTTGACTTATAGGAATAGTGAGTATACTATTCAAATATGTTAAACAAATGAGAAATAAACATCTATTTTTTCCAAATAAATAGCCGTTTAAAAACGATCGACCAGATCACTGGAGATGCTTTCTTTGAACAATCAAAGCATCTCTTTTTAATTGTCGTAAAAAGGAGGAAGTATACGGTGAGTGAGAAAAGAAAGCTAAAGCTAGGAGCAAATATTAAAGGCCTTGGAAGTACGACGGATGGATGGAGACATCCGGACGCAGAGCCTGATGCAAGCATTAATATTGAGTTTTATAAGAAACAAGCGCGTATATTGGAAAAAGGACTGTTCAGCTTTATCTTTATTGCGGATGGATTAGCCATATCTGAAAAGTCTATTCCTCACTTTTTAAATCGTTTTGAGCCCATTACGCTGCTGTCAGCTCTCGCTGCTTCTACGAGTCACATCGGACTAGTTGGGACGGTTTCAACAAGTTTCAGTGAGCCTTTTACAATCGCTCGTCAGCTGATGTCTCTTGATCATATAAGCGGCGGGAGAGCGGGGTGGAACGTAGTTACTTCTCCGCAAGAAGGGGCAGCGCGCAATCACAGGAGAGGGTATCTTCCTCTTCACAGCGAACGATACGAAATTGCAAAAGAGCATCTCGACATAGTAAAAGGACTGTGGGATTCATGGGAAGATGATGCTTTTATCTATCAAAAAGAAGCCGTTCAGTTTTTTGATCCGAAAAAAATGCATACGCTTGGATTTAAAGGCAAGCATTTTCAAGTTCAAGGGCCTTTAAATATTGCTCGTTCAAAGCAAGGACATCCAGTTGTGTTTCAAGCTGGCTCATCAGAAAGAGGAAGAGGATTCGGAGCGGAAAATGCGGATGCGATTTACACAAATGCACATACACTAGAAGAGGCGCAGGCATTCTATCGAGATATGAAAAATAGAGCAAAAAATTACGGGAGAAATCCTGAAGAGCTTCTCATTTTTCCAAGTATTGATTTAATTATAGGAGATAGCGAGGAAGATGTAGAAAGAAGATATGGGGAGCTTGCTGCGCTAATTCCAATTGATCACGCTATTACATATTTAGCTCGTTTTTTTGATGACTACGACTTTCAGCAATTTGACCTAGACGCACCGTTTCCAGAGTTAGGCGATATCGGAGCAAATGCGTTTCAAAGCACTACAAATAAAATTAAACAAGCAGCGGCTGCTCGAAAGTTAACGTTAAGACAAGTGGCACTTGAAACAATTTTGCCTCGTTCGCCGTTTTCAGGAACACCTGAGCACGTAGCGGATGAAATGCAAAAATGGTATGAGCAGGAAGCAGCGGATGGATTTGTGCATCGCCCGTTTATGAGCGAGACGTTTTATCAGTTTGTGGAAAAAGTGGTGCCTATTTTACAAGAGCGAGGACTTTACGACACTTCATATGAAAGCGATACGCTGCGCGGAAATTTAAATCTTTCCGTTCCAGCCAATCGATATAGTCAAACAAAGGGGGAATTTGTTTATGACAGTCAAACCAATCGGTGAATACAGCGTCACAGAAAGCTTGAAGAAGCAGGTAATTGAATGGAGAAGACATTTTCATCGCTATCCTGAATTATCGTTTCAAGAGCACCGAACGGCTCAGTTTGTTGAAGATACGCTTCGTTCGTTTGGAAACTTTATAATTACGCGTCCTACACCAACAAGCGTGGTGGCTAGGTTAATAGGAAAAGAGCAGGGAAAAGTGGTTGCGATTCGAGCGGATATGGACGCGCTTCCGATTGAAGAAGAAAACACGTTTGCATTTGCTTCGGTTCATAAAGGCGTGATGCATGCATGCGGCCATGACGGTCACACGGCTATTTTGCTAGGGGTAGCCTCTGTTCTTTCTCAATTAGGAAATGAATTTAAAGGAGAAATCCGCTTGATTTTTCAACACGCAGAAGAGCTGCTGCCCGGGGGAGCGCAGGAGCTTGTCAAAGAAGGCGTGATGGAAGGTGTGGATTACGTGATTGGCACGCATTTGAATTCTGGTCTTCCCGTCGGAGAAATCGGCGTGCTTGCAGGTCCTATGATGGCATCGCCTGACACGTTTAATATATCGATTAAAGGAAAAGGAGGACACGCCGCAGCGCCTCATGAAGCAGTTGATGCAATCGTTGTAGGAGCGCAAATTGTGACCAACCTTCAAACCATTGTTTCAAGAACGACCAATCCAATTGATAAATTAGTCGTATCAGTTACACAATTTCACGGAGGAACTACGCACAATGTACTTCCTGATAAAGTGGAGTTGAACGGTACCGTTCGCAGCTTTGATGCAGCTCTGCGAGAAAAAGTTCCGGCACAAATTGACCGTATCGTAAAAGGATTAACAGAAGCTTACGGTGCGGAGTACACCTTCACATATGAAAAAGGCTATCATCCCGTCATTAACTCTGAAGAAATTACGCGTTTAATTGAAGAAACAGCTATCGAAGAATATGGAAAAGAACGGGTTAAAACGCTGTCTCCTAAAATGGGAGGAGAAGATTTTTCAGCTTACCTGCAGGAAACGGAAGGAGCATTTTTTAACATCGGAGCGCGAAATGAAGAACAAGGCATCATGTACCCTCATCATCATCCAAAGTTTACGGTAGATGAAGCCTCGCTTGAAATTGGAGTAAAGATGTTTTTGCGCATAACAGAAAAGCTATTGGCTCGTTAAAAAAATTCAGACATAAAATTACTCCAATCTAAAGACGAAAAAAAGGACAAAGGAGCTCGTATGGGTCGCTTGTGACACCGCTGTTGATTTCCAGGCAAGACTTCGCTTTCCGCGGGCGGGCGGTGAGCCTCCTCGTCGCATACGCTCCTGCGGGGTCTCACCTATTCCGCTTTTCCCGCAGGAGTCTTCGTCTTGTCCTCCAACCAACAGCTAGAAGCTACTACATAGATTAAATTCACGTTCGCCAGCACAATGAAGAGATCCCAACAGTTTATGGTTCGGATCTTTTTTCAACTAAACTACGTTTGTCCCGCCGACTCTTCTTTACGACATCTTACTTCGTATCTTTATAATTTGTCGCAAATCCTGCTGCAATTAAACCAATCAAACCCAGCACTCCTACAATAACGGTTATGACCATTACATTCACCTCAATCGCTCTTAATAATACGCTTTCATTTGTTTAATTTTACCATGAGTCTTCATATGAAAGAAGCTTTTCTTTTAAAGGCTCTAGCTTTTTAAATTTTTGGTCATAGCTTTGCCGTTTTAACATGTCGTTGGTTATTATCAGCGCATCTTCTTTACGCCCCGCATACAAGTAAGCTTCAATGACTTCGTCGAATCCTTCTGAGTAAGGGAATTTTTCATATTTTGCTAGTTTAAATGAGGCGTCGTAGTGTTTCGTTGCTTGTTCATACTGCTTTAGTTTCAAAAGCATATGCCCGTTTGCTAAATGTAAATCAGCTCGTTCTAAATCGGTAAGGGTATGGAGTTCAATTCCTTGGTTACGTATATTAAGCGCATCTCCGTAACGCTTTTTCTCTTCCAGATCAAACGCTCTCTCGTAAAAATGATCAAACTTCGTTAGTGGTCTCCTTGATTTATAGAACTTGTAAATGCCGTATAGGGTTAAAAGCAATAACCAGACCAATTTGTTCAACTCTCTTTCATCTCTGTATGTATAATATTTATAGTAAAGGAAATTAAATTCAATTGATAGATTTAATGAAATAAAGACGTTTGGAGGAATACGATGGTCATCAATCAGCAGATTTACCGTGTAAAAGGACTTCAGTACATCATTCGCTCAGCTGCCGCTAGCGATGCAGATGAATTGTCTCACCTAAGAGTTCAGCTAGACGGAGAAACGGAAAACTTAGATCGTGAGCCAGGAGAAGGGTATATGAATAAAGAGGATTTTGAAGAGCTTATTAGTCGTGACATGGAAAGTAAACGAAACTTATTTTTAGTAGCGGTTGTACATAATGAAATTGTCGGATTTTCAAGGTGCGAAGGTAATGAGTTGAAACGAATTGCCCACAAAGTAGAGTTTGGCGTATGCATCGCACAAGAACGTTGGGGATACGGAATTGGCAAAGAGCTTTTACAGCAGTCTATATTATGGGCAGATAGCGCGGGCATGAAGAAAATGACGCTGAATGTGCTAGAGACCAATAAAAAAGCGATTGATTTATATACAAAGTTCGGGTTTGAAATAGAAGGGGTATTAAAAAATGACAAGCTGCTGTCAGACGGCAAGTTCTATGATACGGTTGTGATGGGGCGCTTTGTATAGCTTTTTTTGCGTCCTTATTCTATCGATATTTAAAGAAAAAAACACCTTCAAGCATACTGCACTTGAAGGTGTTTTGCGTGTTTTCCGTTTTTACTAGAATGATGGTTAATGATAGACCTCGCTTTTTTTACTAAAGCTTTTATTGCTTTCAAATCCTTGTTCTTCTTCTTTTTCGACATCTGTGCCAATAGGCTCCCACTTAATAAGAATCGTCGCGATCAATCCAATAACGGGAACGATTGTAAGGACGAGAAACGTCGTATAGATCCCGCCAATTGAAAGGACAACCGGAAATAAGTAAAAACCTAAAATACTGCCGATACGCGTTGTTCCTTGCCCCCATCCAGAGCCTAGTCCTCTCAGTTCAGTCGGGTAAGAAAGAGTGGCCATTGTCATTCCTTGCGCTCCGGGGCCAAAAGATTGACCAAAAATAAATAAAGCAATAAATAAAATCGGCAGCGCAATAAAATGTGTATCGCCTGTGAGCCCCATCAGGACTAAGCTTAAAGAGCAAATGGTATACCCTGTAATGGCAAGTTTTCTTATGCCGACTTGTTCAGTTAGCCTTGATTGTGTAAAGCCGCCAATAATACCAAATAAATTAAAGAAAAGAGTACCGATAATTGCATAAATCATTCCTTTGCCAAAAATAAGCGTGGAAATGGTTGGGATATAGAAGCCAACGGCAAAGTACTGCATACTTTGAGTAGCCGTAATGATGGAAGCTAGAAATGTCCGAGCCCGATACTTTCCTTGGAAAATAGCTTTGTAAGACAGTTTTTTTGAACGAGATAATGGTTTTTCTTTTGCATTTTTAGCCACCGTGACTTGTATGTCATAGGTTTTCTCTAATACCTTGACAGCTTCTTTAAGGGGAAGGTGATGAGCGGCCCACATCGGGCTTTCATCCATGTAGCGGTAGCGCAAAATTAGCACGATTAGTGCAGCAACAGCTCCAAATCCTACTGACCAGCGCCAAATATCCTCATGCTGCCCGAGCAGATAAAAAGGCAGAACAACAAGTCCAGTAACAGTTGCGGCCACGTACCACAGGGGACACCACAAGTTCACGTATTGACCTTTTTTCTTTAAATTGCTGAACTCCGCAATAAAGCTGAGCGCTACGGGAACATCTAGTCCTACGCCTACACCCATTAAAAATCGAAAGATAAATAACCAAACTAAATCAGTTGCTAAAGCAGCGCCAAGAGCGGAGAACACCATAAAAAATAAATCAATTAAAAACATTTTGTTGCGGCCGAATTTGTCGGTGTAGTATCCTCCTACAGTAGCTCCTAACAAAGCGCCGAGGGCCATAATAGCTGTAAGACTTCCAAGGCCGGCAGGAGAAAGGTTAAACTGTTCTTTTAACTGATCAGCTCCAATTCCAAGACTGGTAAAGTCATAGGCATCGACAAAAATGCCGCCTAACGCTACTAAAATGATTTTCCAGCTTTTAGAGGTAACTGGATTTGAATTAACAAAGTTGATAATGTCTTGACGCGATTGAATTACATGTGTGTTACTGCTTCCCATTTCTTAACCTCCAATCTGCATGTAACGAATGTTAAAAAGGACGATCGCCAATAATAGCCGCGCGCTCAGCTTTTCGGATATGAGGATAATAGTCCGATACAGCATAATGCTGTGTTGCACGGTTATCCCAAAAGGCAATTGAATTTACTTCCCAACGAAACCGTACTTGGTATTCTGGAACATGAGCTTGCCTAAACAAAGATTGAAGTAACTGTTCGCCTTCAGAATGTTCTAAACCTACAACATGAGTAGTAAAGGATGAATTGACAAAAAGCGTTTTACGACCTGTTTCAGGGTGAGTACGTACAATAGGATGTTCAACCGCTGGAAACTCTCGTTGAAAAGCCTTCAGTTCATCTGGTTGTAATAAATGAGCAAAAGAAGGAGTGAAGTCATGAATAGCCTTCAAATTTTCAATTTGTTTTTTTATGGACTCAGGCAAGTTGTCATATGCTGCAGCCATATCTGCCCAAAGCGTATCGCCGCCCACAGGAGGCACTTCAATTAATCGAAGTACTGAAGCTTTGGCAGGGCTTTCGCGGAATGTGACGTCTGCATGCCAAACATTTTCAGATCCTCCTTGTTTCTGATTTCTAGAGAATTGTACAATTTCTTTCGCTTGCTCTTGTGAAGCAGGTTTGTAAAAAGGGTGTACTTCAAGATCTCCCCATAGCTTTGCAAAAGCAAGATGTTGTTCGCTTGTAATTTCTTGATTGCGAAAAAAAAGCACTTTCCATTCTAAAAAAGCCCGATTTAATTCTTCTTGCACTTCTTTTGCAAGAGGCTTGGATAAATCTAGACCTTCGATTTCAGCACCGATAATCGGTGTGAGGGGCTTAATGGAAAAGAAAGTATAAGGCTTTTCTTCAACACCATCTGGCAACCGTTTTAACAAACGAGGACCTTCTTTTACCTCGCGGTTAAGAAACTGAAGAGGCCTTGGGTAGCTAGAAAGATTATTAGACACTGTGTTCATCTCCTTATGCTTGTTCTCTTATCTTTGAAATGAAAAACTGTCGCAGTTCCATGAACTTTTCGTGATATTGAAAAGTTCCTTCTTCGTAACGTCCCGACTGTAATGGATTTTGCGTATCTAAGACGACTCTTCCGGGCTTTGGGTGCATCACAATGATTCGAGTTGCGAGTTTAAGAGCTTCTTCTACATCATGAGTAATAAAAAAGATGCACTTTTTTGTTTGGTTCCAAATGGTTAATAAATGTTGCTGCATCGCTTCCCGCGTTAGCGCATCAAGAGCACTAAAAGGCTCATCCATTAAAATAACTTTAGGGTCTGTCGCGAGTGTTCGAGCAATGGCTGCTCGCTGCTTCATTCCTCCTGACAACTGATGAGGAAGTTTTTTAGAAGCAGACGTTAGATCAACCAGCTGCAGGTAATTTGCAACAAGCTGTTTACGTTCTTCTTTGGTGACTTTTTGCATCTTCAATCCAAATTCAATGTTTTTTTCAATAGTCAGCCAGGGAAATAGATTAGGATGCTGAAAAACAACGCCAACGTCTGGATTAGGCTTGGTCTGTTCATCTCCATGAATCATGACTGTACCTGTTGTAGGATGTTGGAAGCCTGCTAGAATATTTAAAAGTGAAGATTTGCCACATCCAGATGGCCCTAATACACAAACAAGCTCATGCTCATATAAAGAAAGATTAATATTTTGTAGTATGAGATGCTCACGTTTTGTTTGAGCATAAGCGAAATCAACGCTTTTTACATCGACGGCTTTAGGATTATGGACACGTTTAGGTCTTTCTTCAACAGCAACACTAGTTTTCAAATGTATCACTCCTTTTGACCGAGAAAGTATCCCTCGACTGACCGCAAGAGATACTTCCCGCTACTATTTAGAAAAATTATTTAGCAGTGCTTGTTGATACGTTTTTAAATCGGGAGAAGAAGGAATATCTTTTTGAGCTTCTAGAAAATCTCCTGTATCTTTTAACACATGCGCCAACTTACCATTAGATTGAAAGTATGCTTTTTGATCTGATTTATTTAGCCAGGTTAGCTGCTGCATCGTTTTTAAGCTTTGTTTTGGTGTTAAGTTCAATTCTTTAGCCAATAGTTCTGCTGATTTTTCTGGATTTTTGTGATAATAGTTAACGGATTCATTTAAGATCGAAATATATCCTTTCACAATATTCGGATATTTTTTAGCGAAATCCTCATGAACAATTCCAAATTCTCCTGTAATGCTTCCTTGCTTGGCTACTTCTTTGGATGAAATCAACACGTTTCCGTCAGCATGAATTAAATTTGTTTGCAGAGGCTGCCATACATACGCACCGTCAATATCACCGCGATTCCAAGCGGCTAAAATATCGGGAGACTGCATGTCTAGTAGTGTGATATTTTCTTTTTTAAGATCAATGTTTTTGTTTTTTAACGCACTTAGTAAGCTGTAGTGGGCCGTTGAACTAAAAGTAGTGGCAATTTTTTTTCCTTTTAAATCCTCTAAAGATTTTATGTCCGCACCTTTTTTTACTACTAAGGCTTCACTTTCGCCGATAATATCATGTAAATAATACACTTTGTAAGGAAGTTTATTAGCCGCTCCTATTGCGCCGGGCGGTGTTCCAACGAGTCCAAAATCAATGCTTCCTCCCGCAATGGCATTGTTGATATCTCGGCCTGACTCAAATTTAATCCATTTAATTTGAGTTTCTGGATATTTCTTTTCTAATGAGCCACGGGCTTTTGCTAACAATTCTCCATTAGGTGAAGCTTGATAGCCTAAACGTATTTCTTTCGGTACATCATTTTCAGAACCAGATGTAGTGCTCGAACAGCCGGAAACGACTAATATAAAGCATAGCAATAAACCAAGTATTCCTTTTTTCATCCATGTTCCTCCTAAGTAAGCTCTATTTTCCTACCCATGAAAAGGCTAAGCGTTGGTAAAAGCGAATAATGCTATCAATAAGTATAGCGATTAGACCCATGATAATAATGCCCACAAAGACAATATCACTTCGCATATATTTGCTTGCATCAAGTACCATCCAGCCAATTCCTGAAGTAGCTGCAACCATTTCAGCAGCGACTAACGTTGCATAGGTGATTCCAATGGACGTGCGTAGTCCTGTCACAATATCCGGCAGAGCAGATGGAAGAATGATGTGAATAAATACATTAAACTTTGTTGCACCTAATGTTAGTGCCCCGTTAATTCGGTCCTGCGGTACGCGTTGTACGCTTGCAACTGTTGCGATAAATAGTGGAGCGAAGGCACTTAAAAACAGTAGTGCTACTTTAGATCCTTCATCAATTCCTAACCATAGAACAAGAAGTGCATAGTAAGCTAACGGAGGAAGCGGACGATAAAATTCAATAATTGGATCAAAAATTGCCAGTATGTATTTAGAGTAGCCACATATAATCCCAAGCGGAATAGCTGTAAGCAAAGCAAGCAGCAAGGCTGTAAATAACCTATACAAGCTTGCAGACAAGTGAGTAACAAGAGATGTTCCTTTGTATCCTTCTACTACTAAACTAATAAATGAATGCAAAACGCTCTGAGGCGTAGGTAGAAAAATTGGATCTACCCATTTAAGTGTACTTAAAAGCGTCCAAAGCAGGAGGATCATAAGTACACTCAGAAAAGATAGTCCTTTTACTTTAAATGATTTAGTTGCCACCAACGTGTTTTTCACTTTATCCCTCCTTTTTAAGTTTTTCTAAACAAAAAAGACTCTCATCTTTTAAAAAGAATGAGAGCCTCCAGTTGACTGGTAGGTTTTTAAATCCTATATGTTTAGTGAGATTAATTTACCAAAAAATTCATAGAGTTGTCAATAAGAGATAAAAATAATCGAAATAAATTCTAAGAATAACATAATCATTGACAATCCTAGCATAAACTTTTAATATATAATTAAACAAAGTGAATTACTTGGTATTTCTGACGCTGTACGAAAAAACGCGCCTACTAGGCAACTGGAGGCCAGACCATTGTGGTGAAACAAATGGACTGGTCTCCTTTTTTTATTGAACGGCTGCTATGGAAAAATTGGATTCTGGAACAGAATAGTTGGTATAGATTTAGCGATGAGCAAAATAGTCGAATGGACAGTAAGTAAGTTTTTTTCT
This sequence comes from Priestia sp. AB, assembly GCF_028369225.1. Taxonomy (NCBI): domain Bacteria; kingdom Bacillati; phylum Bacillota; class Bacilli; order Caryophanales; family Bacillaceae; genus Priestia; species Priestia sp. AB. Next base: position 285,994 of record NZ_JAQMYN010000004.1, on the reverse strand, counting down.
TAATAAGGTTTTTGAGAGCGTAAACATTTTAAGAGGAGGATCCGTATATGACTGCCGACTTTCATTTTCATACAGATGTATTAATTATTGGAGGAGGCCCTGCTGGTGCATGGGCAGCTCTGCAAGCAGTTAAAGAAGGTGCAAAAGCTGTACTTGTTGATAAAGGATATTGCGGAACGAGCGGAGCAACTGCGCCTTCTGGTACAGGAGTTTGGTATGTAAAGCCCACTTCTGATGAACAGATGACCGCGATGAAAAGCAGGGAAGAGCGGGGAGGATATTTAGCCGAAAGAAGCTGGATGAAGCGAGTGCTTGATTGTACGTTTGACCAAGTAAATGAGTTAGCTCATTTTGGCTATCCGTTTCCAGTAGATGAAAAAGGGATTTCTCAGCGAACGACTCTTCAAGGGCCTGAATATATGAGATTAATGCGGCGTCAGCTTCAAAAAGCAGACGTTCAGATTTTGGACCATAGCCCCGCACTGGAGCTTCTTGCAGATGAATACGGTGTGGCAGGTGCGTGCGGAATCAATAATCAAACGCAAGAAAAATGGAGAGTGGAGGCTGCTGCAGTTGTGATTGCAACGGGAGGGTGTGCATTTCTGAGCGGAGCACTCGGTACAAATGTTTTAACAGGAGACGGTTACTTATTAGCTACAGAAGCAGGTGCGGCCCTTTCAGGTATGGAGTTTTCAAATGCTTATTCGATTTCGCCAGCTTTTTCTCCAATCACAAAATCTGCATTTTATAAATGGGCTACATTTTATTATGAAGACGGTACAGTGATTGAAGGAGCCGGTTCTCATAAAGGACGTTCCATCATTGCCAGAACGTTAATGACCCAGCCCGTTTATGCAAGGCTGGACAAAGCGGATGAAAGCATTCAAAAAGCCATGCGCTTATCACAGCCAAATTTCTTTTTATCATTTGATCGTCTTCATATAAATCCCTTTACTCAAATGTTTCCAATCACCCTGCGTTTTGAAGGAACTGTTAGAGGAACAGGAGGTATTCACATTACAGATGAAACGTGTAGAACCGACATTCCAGGTTTATATGCAGCCGGAGATGCGGCAACGCGCGAATTAATCTGCGGAGGATTTACCGGAGGAGGCAGCCATAATGCAGCGTGGGCTATCTCTTCAGGCTGCTGGTCAGGAAAAGCAGCGGCAGTATTTGCTGTTAAGCAAGGGAAAAATGCCGGAAGTCGACATGCAAAAGGCTTATCAGAAGCGTCAGGAATCACAAAGTCAGTAGCTTCTTCTGATGCAGCTGATACGAAGGAAATGATAGCATCGGTTCAGCGTGAAGTCTTTCCATATGATCGAAGCTGGTTCCGTTCAGAAGTAAGAATGCAAGATTCCCTTATGAAGTTAAATGCCGTGTGGAATGAGTTGAAGAATGGAGTATATGATAAAGAAAGAAACATCGTGAGAAGTCGAGAGCTTGCGGCCATGACGGCAACGGCGCGATGGATGTATACAAGTGCATTAGAAAGAAAAGAAACGCGAGGAATGCACCGGCGTGACGATTTTCCGTTTATGGATTCCAAGCAACACTACCGCATTCTAAGCGGAGGGGTGCAGGAAGTCTGGGCGAGACCCTTAGGTACAAAATCTTCTAATCACGTAAAGGGGGTTATTTAATGATCGAGCTTCTTAGTGAAGACCGATGTATTAACTGCAATCTTTGTGTATCCGTTTGTCCAACAAATGTCTTTGACCACTCTCGAATGGGAGGTGCTCCTTCCATAGCTCGTCAATCCGATTGTCAAACTTGCTTTATGTGTGAACTGTACTGTCCGGTAGATGCTTTATATGTGACGCCTTTAGCTGAACAAACTTCAGAAGTAGATGAACAGCACCTAATTAATCAGCACCTGCTTGGAAGTTACCGAGAAGCTGTAGGCTGGGGAAAAGGAAGAAAATCCACCGCTTCTTCCGATCAGTCGCATATCATCTTAAATAGGAAATAGACAAAAAAGAGCGGACAAAGCCGCTCTTTTTTCTTTACTTTTGCGTTTCACGAACCCATTTGACAATATCATCAATGATATAAGAAGGAATGTTGGCTGAAACAGCATATTCATCGGGCGTGCTTTTTTCACCAGTTCCTTCTGTGAAAAAGTGGTTGAGCTTTGGATAAAGCTTAAAAGAAGTGTTGGGACGCTGAGATAAGCTTTGTTTCCAGCCTTCAAAATCTTCCGTCGTTACTTGATAATCACGCGCTCCTTGTAAAAAAAGCAGAGGCGTGTCCTGAGATTTTGCGACTTCTGCAGGGTGCCAGTGAGCTAAGTCATACCAAAAATAAGGCGTGCCAAGCAGGAACTCTTTTGGCGGCTGAGCTGGCGAAAAGCTTGGGTCTTGTAAAATGGCAAACTGCTGCTGAAAAAAAGTAAGCTGCTCTTTCGGAAGCTGATTCAGCGATACAAGATAGGCAAATTGTTCAAGCATTAACTGTGGAAGTGTGCGGCTCGGTGCAGCAAGTAAAATAGAGCCGCGCACGCTTTTGTCCTGCGTTTGCTTTAAAATTCTGGGCATCATCATGCCGCCTTGACTGTGTCCTAGTATAAAAATATTGCGGCTGTCGATACCTTTTTGTTTTGCCATTGCTTTGACTGCGAGTACGGCATCATCCGTTGTTTCATCGTCAACGTTTATTTTACTTTCACCGGACATTTTAGCTGTATGTTCGTATGTACGCTTGTTGTAGCGTAAAACGGCGATTCCTTGAGAAGCCAGTCCAGAAGCCAGATCTCGAAACGGCTTTAAGCTCATAAACGTTTCATCTTGATCAGAAGGTCCTGATCCGTGAACTAATATGACAACAGGTACATTTTGATGTTTTGAACGTGTTGGAAGAGTAAGCGTTGCTGGAAGTTCGTAAGGTGCTTTGCCGATTGAAAGCTGTTTTTCACTGTAGTTCTTAGGGGTGTCATAAGGCGGTTTGGAAAACGAAAACTGGCGCTCCTCCGGTACGATTCGCCAATCATCAATTTGACGATTTTGACTAAATCGAACGGTTAAAGTAGCTGATACGTGTTCAAATTCAATTGGGATTTCTATATTTCGATGAACGGTATTGACTTCACCTTGTACAGATGTACCAATCTTTTTTACAGAACCAAACTGAGCCGTTAGAGCTGACCACCATATTTTTAGGTTGTCTTCACTCATTTTGGACTGCAGGCTGCGGGAAAAGTAGCGCTTAGCTTCTGTTGTTTTGCCGTTGGCGACATTCGTTAAAAATGCGTTTGCTCGTTTGACTTCAACTTTTGCTGAATGATGAGCAGCATTTGCCGCTGCTTCAGCTTGAACAGGTGAAGTGGACATAGGGAGTACTTGAAGTCCGAGTGCTAAAGAAACAGCGAGTGGAAGGGCAGCTTTTACTTTTTTCATACATCATCCTCCTTGGCGATTCTTGTACTCTATCAGTATACCAATTTTAGGTAAAAGACGTCATGTCATTCTAAGATAAAAAAAGCCGATGTGTTATGAATATGGTAAAATAAAGAAGTTATATTATTTAGAAAATTTAAATTTCTAAAAAAGGGGCGCTTTTATGACCTATGACCCGCATTATCATCCATATCCATCTTACCGAGTTCCCGTTTATGCAAAAAAAGGAATGGTATCTACATCTCAGCCGCTCGCAGCGCAGGCAGGCCTTGATATTTTAAAAAAAGGCGGCAATGCCATTGATGCAGCAATCGCGACAGCAGCGAGCCTTACTGTATTAGAGCCCGCATCTAATGGAATCGGAGGAGACGCGTTTGCGCTTGTTTGGACAAATGATCAGCTGTACGGACTAAACGCTAGCGGACCTTCTCCGCAGTCTATTTCCATTGATGCGCTAAAGGAAAAAGGATACAGAGATATTCCTAAGGACGGAATGATTCCCGTTACTGTTCCCGGGGCTCCGGCATCTTGGGCTGCTTTATCGAAGCGATTTGGCAAACTGCCTCTTTCTCAAGTACTGCAGCCTGCCATTCAGTACGCCAAAGAAGGATTTCCGCTAGCCCCTACTCTCGCGAAACAATGGAAACAAGCGTACGATACGTTCAAACGAGTACATACAAGCGAAGAATTTGAGTCATGGTTTCAAACGTTTGCCCCAAATGGACGAGCACCAAAAGCAGGAGAAATGTGGTCATCCATCCATCATGCCCATACGCTTCAGCTCATTGGCGAAACAGATGCAGAAGCGTTTTATAAAGGCGAGCTTGCGGATCGTATTGATGCATTCAGCAAAAAATATAGCGGCTTTCTATCCAAGGAAGATTTGGCTGCTTATGAGCCTGAGTGGGTGAACCCGATTTCCGCTCACTACCGTGGATATGATGTATGGGAAATTCCTCCGAACGGTCAGGGGCTTATTGCGTTAATGGCATTAAATATCGTCAAAGGCTTTGAGCTTCAAGAAAAAGATGCCGTGGATACGTATCATAAACAAATAGAAGCGATAAAGCTTGCGTTTGCGGATGGGGAAAAATACATTACGGAAGAAGCAAAAATGAGCGTGTCTGTTAGTGAGCTGCTGTCTGATACATATGCAAGCTATCGCCGCAGTCTTATAAAAGAACATGCTCTTCAGCCTGAAGCGGGAGAACCTGTCAGAAGCGGAACGGTGTATTTAGCAACGGCTGATGAAGCAGGAAACATGGTTTCATTTATTCAAAGTAATTATATGGGCTTTGGTTCTGGAATCGTTGTGCCAGAAACGGGAATTGCCTTGCAAAACCGCGGCCACAATTTTTCAATGGACCCTGATCACGATAACTGCCTTGCTCCTAATAAAAAAACGTTTCATACCATTATTCCAGGCTTTCTCACTAAAAATAATCAGCCCGTAGGACCGTTTGGCGTGATGGGAGGTTTTATGCAGCCGCAGGGACATATGCAAGTTGTCATGAATACGATTGACTTTCAGCTTCATCCTCAAGCCGCTTTAGACGCGCCAAGATGGCAGTGGAAAAAAGATAAAACGGTGCTTGTGGAGCCAGCTTTTCCCTCACACGTAGCACAAGCGCTTGAACGAAAAGGACATAAAATTGAAGTAGCTGTTGATTCAATGGCATTTGGGCGCGGACAGATTATTTGGAGAGATCCTGAAAGCGGCGTGCTATGCGGAGGAAGTGAATCACGAACGGATGGATTTGTAGCTGGATGGTAACGTTTAAAAAAACACAATAGGTGGAGGAAGAAGCCCGTACTGATTAGAGTTGGGCTTTTTTCATGTCTCAACCACATGTATAAATCTCTTCAAAGAACTTAAAACTAACACAAACATTTACGTATGTATGAATAACGTGAACTTAGGGGTTATGTACGGGGAATTTACATTAGACGCTGCTGCGTATCTTTATAAATTAATATAAGCAATAATTGAGAGTGGTGAGAACAGCCGTCTCAAGCTGCCAATTGACATGAGGGTAGGCTAACAACACTTGGTGAAAGGAGAGAAAAGGTGATGAGAAATAAAAAGTTTGAAGTGAAATTTTTACGTGTAATGCTACTTATCGCCCTGGGAATTCTCCCTTTTTTATTTAGAAAACCACCGATTAAAGACTGGCTGCTGGCCTATGTATTTAACGCCTTAACAAATGGCATTATTGATAAATTTATTGTAACTCACGGCCTTCTTCGATATCCAACTCGCTTATTGAAAAAACAGTTTAGAATTAACGTGTTGTTCGACTTTTTGCTGTATCCTATGATATCCGTCATGATTAATCAAGCTACGTATTACGATAAAGGGTTAAAAGTTTTATATAAAATTGTGCTTTTTACGATTCCAATGTTTTTTATAGAATTATGGGCTGAAAAACGAACGAAGCTCATTGAGTGGAAAACAGGCTGGATGTGGTATCACACTTTTACTAGCGTAACGTTAAAATCGTATCTTAACCGAATGCTGATTGGATGGATTCGAAAAATTGAAAAGAAGCAGGAAGAAACGAAAATACAATAGCAGAGATTCTAAAAACGACGTTAGAGAGGTGAACAAAGGTGCATATTTCTATCCTTCTATGGCTGATTTTTCAAAATATCCATAAGAAAACGTGGAACAAAATACGCGAGCTGTATGCTGGGGTTTTATACGTGAGCTTTTTTAATATTCTCTACTACTTTTTATGTAATAATAAATTGCTTTGGGATTTTAAATCTTCTCATCTTTCATTAAAAGTACTGCGTGTTTTACACCTTATGTTCATTACGCCCCTCATGATTTTGTCGTTCTTAGCTACTTATCCGTCTACACTCGCTAAGCAGGTGAAATATATTACAAAATGGGTGTGTACAGCTTCGTTTGTAGAATGGATTGGGCTTAGGTGTAAGGGAATTACATTTAGGCACGGCTGGCATTTGGGGTGGTCAGCACTTATTTACGTAATGATGCTTATCTTCTCGAGATGGTTTCAAAAAAAGCCTTTTGCGGTCTTACTGCTCTCGGTTTTAGCAACAGTGGTTCTCAGCGTTATCTTTAAAGTTCCCGTGAGCAAACGGATGCTAAAACATCCGCTGAAACGAATATTGACTCGGCCTTTAAAAGATCATGTGACTCAAGCTGTTGCGAATAAAGTAAAGCGAAAATGCCTGCTTCTCAAGCTGTTCTCTTAAGTTCCTGCTCTTTGTGAAGAGCAGGTTTTTTAGCTTACTAGAGGAATAACGTCCGTCAGCAGCAGAACGAAAAAAATCAGGCCCACTCCCGTAAAGCTTAAAGAAGCAAAAAAATAAGCCGTCCAGCGCAGACGAAACGGTTGTGTTCAATATTAGCCCCAGACATTAACCTCATGGAATGAGTTTTATAGTGAGAATGAGCGCTGTTGCTTCCGCTGCTTGAAAACCAAAAAGTCAAAACTGAACACAAAAGTCCGCTAAAAAACATAAGCTCAATAAAGCGGATAGACAAAAATGATGCGCACGCATAGGTTAATCCAGTTTCAATAAGCAGTGTAATAACAAAAATAAGCTGAGTTCTCTTCAAAAAATTCTCCCCTTTTTTCTCTGTATCTACTTTTTGTTATACAATAATTTACATATATAAAAAATCTCAAAAATGCTTTTATTATGATATAATGGTAATAAATGTATGAATGAAAAAGTATTCAAAGTTCGTATGCATCACGATTATAAGCTTTTTTATAATGATGAGACTTACTATATACGCTGCTATATACACTGCGCTTAGTTTCAGGTGCGTAGAATGAAGTGAGAAGTGTGTATGGACTTAGGAGAGACTGTGATTGCGATACTAGCAGCGGGAGCACTTTTATTATACGGCACGTTAGAGCTTTGGTTTGCGCCTCGTAATTCTTCTTTTTTTAAAGGGTGGAAGCAAAAACTAGCCGTCATTTTACCGTTATATGCGGTTACATTCGGCATATGGTTCGCGTTTTTTTCATAACAAAAAAGTCTTACAAAAAGGAGGAATGAAAGATGGAAATCAATTCATACCTCATTCGGTTTTCATGTATGCTGATGCTCATGTTTGGAGGATTATTTATTATACGGTATGTAAAAACAGGTGACTTTTATTTAGATCAGCTTCTTGTCTTTGGAGCGGGTTTTGTTCTGTTTATCGGCTCACTTATTTGGAAAAGAAAACATCAGCAGCAAGGAAATAGAAAAGCTTGTTAATCTCATGAAATTGTGACAGTATAAAACAGATAAAAAATGTAATCTCGTGATCGTACCATTGGTTACGAGCTGCTGCTGGAGGAAAAGAAAATGAATGTACCTAATTGCCCAAGCTGTCAATCACAGTATACATATGAAGATGGAAACCTGTTCGTCTGCCCGGAGTGTGGGCATGAATGGGGACAAGATGAAAAAACAGAAAGCACGGAAGAACAGCTGACTGTAAAAGATGCAAACGGGAACCTTTTAAAAGACGGAGATTCAGTTACTGTCATCAAAGACTTAAAAGTAAAAGGAAGCTCATCGGTTGTAAAAATCGGAACGAAAGTAAAAAGCATTCGTTTAGTAGAAGGCGATCATAACATCGACTGCAAAATTGACGGATTTGGAGCGATGAGCTTAAAATCTCAGTTTGTTAAAAAAGCATAAGAATTAAAAAGGCCAGGATGAAGAACAACTTCACTCTGGCTTTTTTCTATGTGTTTTAACTGATAAAGCGAAATATATAGACCAATTTGTCTATTTCAGAAGGAATCTAGCTAAATGTCCCGAACTTACTTAAAGTGTCTGAGTATTTGGATATTAATGGAATGGATGTCTGTTTCATGAAGGCGAAAGGGAGGTAGAAATGTGAAAAAGTTTTTAGCGTTTCAAATTTTAATTGCATTAGTAATCGGAGCTGTTATCGGGCACTTTTTTCCGGACTTTGGGATGGCTTTAAGACCGGTAGGGGACGGGTTTATCCGGCTCATTAAAATGATTGTGGTGCCGATTGTCTTTTCAACCATCGTCATAGGTGCTGCGGGAAGCGGCAGTATGAAACAAATGGGGAGTCTAGGGTTAAAGACGATTATTTGGTTTGAAATCATTACTACCATCGTATTAGGAATCGGTCTGTTGTTAGTGAATTTGCTAAAGCCCGGAGTAGGCCTCGATCTTTCTCATCTTGTTAAAAAAGATATCGGTGAATTGTCTCAGTACACCGACAAAGTCGTAGACTTTAAACAAATGATTTTAAACATCATTCCAACGAATATCGTAGATGTGATGGCAAAAAATGATTTGCTGGCCGTGATTTTCTTTGCTATTTTATTCGGTGTTGCCGCTTCAGGAGTCGGTAAAGCATCCGAACCTGCAATGAAGTTTTTTGAATCTACGGCTAAAATTATGTTTAAATTAACGCAAATTGTTATGGTCACAGCGCCTCTTGGTGTACTAGCGCTAATGGCTGCATCTGTAGGTCAATACGGCATTGCACTTCTGCTTCCAATGCTAAAGCTAATTGGAACCGTCTTTTTAGGTCTTTTTATTATTTTATTTGTTTTATTTCCGCTTGTTGGGTTTTTGTTCAAATTCAACTACTTTGAAGTATTCAAAATGATTTGGGACTTGTTTCTTATTGCGTTTTCAACAACAAGTACGGAAACGGTGCTGCCACAGCTGATGGAGCGGATGGAAAAGTACGGATGCCCTAAACGAGTTGTGTCGTTCGTTATTCCGTCGGGCCTGTCATTAAACTGTGATGGCTCCACACTGTATTTATCCGTTTCATGCGTCTTTTTAGCACAGGCTTTTAACATCGATATGCCATTAACTCAGCAATTATTTATGATGCTTATACTCGTGATGACAAGTAAAGGAATTGCGGCTGTCCCGTCAGGTTCACTTGTTGTTCTTTTAGCAACAGCCAACGCAGTAGGTCTGCCGGCTGAAGGAGTGGCAATTATTGCAGGAGTAGACCGCATCATGGATATGGCCAGAACAGGAGTCAACGTTCCAGGCCACGCGATCGCCTGTATCGTCGTCTCGAAATGGGAGAAAGTATTCCGCACCCAAACGCCGATCCCGCCCGGGTCGCACACGGAATCTCTATAAAATGAACCCCTGCTTTAGTCCATAAAGCGGGGGTTTTTGTTTACGTTTCAAAGATACAGACTAGAGTGGTTTGTCATACTCATCCCTCTACAAAAAGAGGAGCAGCCGCTTACAAATGTTCACAAAATGTTCACTTACGAAGAAGGAAGATAAAAAGCTATACTAAGCCAAGTAAAAAAGATGAAAAGGATGAAGAATGTGCCAACAACTAAAAAAGAGAATATGTATTTTGGAATGATGATGTGCGGAGGGATGGTGCTTGTGATGACGGTGTATAACATGTTAATGAATGACGTCATCGGGCATATCACTCTTGCAGAAGGTATTATGAACTTGGTTATCACGTTTGTAGTCGCAATGGCTGTCGAAACTTTTTTCGTTGGTCCCGTAGCAAAAAAAGTAGCATTTTCACTGCCGCTTGATAAGTCTAAACAGTTAAAAGTCGTGTTGATTTTGTCATCATGTATGGTGATCGGAATGGTGCTTTCCATGTCTGTATACGGATTAATTACAATGTCGCTTACGAAAGGTTTAGGCGGAGAGTCGCTTCTTTCAAGCTATGCATGGATCGTGATGAAAAACTTTATCGTAGCCTACCCGCTTCAGCTTCTCATCATGGGACCTCTAGTTCGCTTATTGTTCATGAAGTTTGTGAAAAAGAATCCGGCAGCGGCTTAAGTCAAAACCCTAAGAACGCCTATTTTCTTAGGGTTTTGTAATGTAAAGCTGTTTGGTAAGAAGAGAAGAAAATTCACGTAAAGCCGCCGATACAAAGGCATCTTTTCGCGTAATAAAAAAAGTGGGAACCTTTCTATACGGTTCTGGCAGCGGAGTTAACGTTAATGAATGGTCGTGATTAGATACAATGGATTTCATCATTACAGCTACGCCCATACCAGCTTTTACACACCCAATAATCGCTTCAATCGTACCAAATTCTAATATTCGTTTTGGAAACACGCCTTCTTTTGTCAACAGCATTTCTAACGTATGTCGATATGCGCATCCGCTGCTGAATGCTAATAAATTCATATCGTTTAGGCTGTAAAGAGAAGGAAGAGGGTGGCGGCTCACAAGTACAAGCTCTTCATCTTGAGTAAACAAAGAGTTTAGATCAGGATGTTCACAGCTGCCTGCAACAAATGCGCCTTCAAGTTTTCGAGTCAAAACCAGGTGAATAAGAACATCGGTTGTATGTGTTTCTAAAATGAAGTCTACATCCGGGTAGGCAGTGCAATAAGTAGAAAGCAAAGGCGGTAGCCGAAGAGCCGCAGTAGATTCAGTTGCACCTATTTTTAAAGGCCCTATCGGTGTGTGCGCACTGCTTTGCACAGTTGCCGCGGCTTCATTGGTTAAACGAAGAATTTCTTCAGCGTAACGATGCAACAGCTCTCCGCTAGAAGTTAACGTTACGCCTTTACCGCTTCGTTCAAATAGCTGTGTGCCGAGTTCAGCTTCTAGCTGTTGAATTCGCATCGTCACATTCGACTGCACGTAGCTTAAGATTTTGGCTGCCTTTGAAATATTTTTTTCTTCTGCTACCGTTGTAAAAACAAGTAAATCTTTTATATCCATAAAATCTCCTCCTTCAGCTATCATTTTTATTGATGACTTTTATCTTTATTACTTATTTTACATGATACTATTCCTTCTCTACACTGAAAGTAGAGGTGGAGGAGAGAAAATGAGCAGACAAAAAGCTTCTTATAAGTGGATGATTTTATTTGTTGCCACTCTTTCTCAGGCATGTGCAACATTTGTCACGTACGGGGTAGGACCGGTGGCAGCGTTTTGGCAAAGACTATATGATTTATCGCAGTTTCAAACAGGACTGCTCGTATCATCTGTTCAAATTGGCCCGATTTTTTCCATGCTGCTTTTTGGGAACTGGATGGATCAATATGGAGAAAGGTGGCTTGTAGGAGGAGGATCTATTTTGCTGGGGATAAGCATGCTTTTTGCCTATAGCGCTGATCATTATTTGTATCTAACAGGCGTACTTCTCGCAGCAGGCGTGTGGTATGGAACAGCACAGCCAGGAGGAAGCAAAGCAGTGGTGAAGTGGTTTCCTTCTCATCATAGAGGCCTTGCCATGGGGATTCGGCAAACGGGGATACCGATTGGAGGCGCTGTCGCTTCAGCAGCATTACCGCTGCTGTTTTATCAATACGGATGGCATGGGGCTGTTCTCGTACAGGCAGCGGCAGCTATCGGAGGAGGCCTTCTTTTTTTTGTATTCTACCGAGAGCAATCATCATCGTCAGAAAAAAAGGAAACATTTACACTTCATCAAAAAATCAAGCGCATTTCTCAAGATAAAACGCTCTATCCGCTGTTTTTTGTAGGTGTTTCAATGATTTCTCTTCAAATGATTATCGTTGCGCACTTTATGAGCTATTTAACGAAAGCCATAAAGATGGATTTTGCTTCAGCTGGCATCATGCTGAGCATCACACTGTTAGGCGGAATGGTGGGGAGAATTGTTTTAGCTTGGGTAAGTGATTATGTGTATAACGGAAATCGAAGAACTCCTTTGCAAGTGACGGTTTGGATAGCTGCAGGACTAATAATAGCTATCTCTTATATTGGATTTACTTTGCCTTTTTGGCTACTAACTGCAGTTTGTTTTAGCCTCGGTTTTTTTGCAATTGGCTGGTTTAGTTTGTTTATCGTGCTAATAGCAGAAAAAGCGGATGATCGTTTTATTGGTTTAACGGTAAGCATTGCGTTAACGCTCAATCAATTTGCCATCGTGCTCGCACCAATTTGGTTTGGGCTCCTTGTAGATTGGCTCCGGAGCTACGCGTTGGCTTTTAGTACGGTTGCATGCTTCATTGCTTGTGGAGGAATATGGTTAAAAAAAGAGCGAGTTCATTCATTTTTAAATAAAAACGTCACTAAATAAAAAGTGATTTAGGGCTATTTATTTAAGAATAGAGAAGACCTCTTATCCTCTAAAACGTTTCAAAGCCATACTCCCGGGTACACACAACATTAATGAGGAGGAGATAGTATGGAAGCAAAAGCAAAGAATGTTGTGGGGGTATACGAAACGGAACAAGAAGCAATTCAAGCTGTAGAGAGTTTGAAAAAAGAAGGATACGCATCAGAAGAAATATCTATCATCGGCAAACATAAAAAGACCAAAAAAGTTCAGAAAGAAACGAATACAAAAGCAGAAGGGGCAGCAACTGGAGCACTTACCGGAGGTACGCTAGGGAGCTTGACCGGAATATTAGCAGGTGCCGGGGCTCTTGCCATACCAGGAATAGGTCCAATTGTGGCGGCTGGTCCGATTGTAGCTACATTAACAGGTGCGGCAGCTGGTGCGAGCGTAGGAGGTCTGTCTGGTATTTTAGTAAGTATGGGAATTCCAAAACAGCAGGCCGAACAATATAATCATTCAGTCAAAGAAGGCAGCTTGCTTGTTTTAGTAGACAAAGAAGACTCAGATCATGATGGAAACCCGAAAGCTCCTTTAACCGGAATGATTTTATAGAACGTATGATATGTAGGAGAAATCTGTCGCAGTGCGGCAGATTTTTTTATGCACTGATTTAAATACACTAATCTAACAATAATATTCCATAATAGTTAAAAATATCAAAATGTATCATGGTGTATCGAATAATAATATGCCTTAAATTATAATGTAATATTATTGTAACAATAATGTATTTATTGTTTTATTTTGGGGGTGAAATCTTGATGAAAGCTTTAACAGAAGGATTTAAGCGCAAATTTCATCCAATAATTAACTGTTAATTATTATACGTAGTAGAATAATTTTCTAATTTATTTTCAGGAATTACTTTTTAGCAAATTATTCATGTTTGAAAGAGAGCTAAAAAGTATATTTCAAAAGTATGTTTACTTAAAAAGTTAAGAAGGTTGATTAGTAGCATCATTCATTTAGCTAAATTTCGAAAGGAGCTGCTAAAATGAGTATTCAAAAAAGTACAGATAGTTCTAGTTTAGCAGAAGTGATTGATCGAATTCTCGACAAAGGGATTGTCATCGATGCTTTTGCCCGAGTATCACTCGTAGGAATTGAAATTTTAACGATTGAAGCACGAGTCGTTATTGCAAGTGTTGATACGTGGCTTCGCTATGCAGAAGCCGTCGGGTTATTAACCGACAAAGTAGAGGAAGAAGGGCTGCCTGGCCGAACAGAGGAGCGAGGAGCAGGGCTTAGCTTTTAAGTCTTTTAATCATTAGAAGATTCATTAAATAAATAATAATAAGAGAAAAGAGGATGGAACATGACAACAACTGATCAAAATGAAAAACAACAAAATCAGCAGCAGGAAGAAAAAACGCAAAACTCTTTAAATCTTGCTATTTTAGGAGGCGTAGTAGGAGCGGGAATTGGACTTCTTTCAAGTCCTCAAACGAGTAAAAAAGTACTCAGCCGCTTAGGACAATCAGAAATTGTACGTGCGACAGGACAAGAGTTAAGAAGAAACGCACAGGATATTCTAACGCAGCAAGCGATGGGAGCATTAAGACAGACGGCTACAGGCTATCTTGAAAAAGACAATTTAAGCAAGCTGCTGGCACCTAAAAAGAAAAAAGAAGATGCATCAAATGAACAGGGAAATGCGCAGGAAGAAGTCAGCCAAAGCGCAGAAATGGAAACGTCTCAGTACGAAGAGCTAAAAGAAGAAAATAAAAATATGAACGACCAGCTGCAGCGCATTGAAGAGATGCTAAACAAACTCATGGACGCGAAGAAGTAAGATATCCGTCCTTAAGGGGAATTTCATGGATAAAAAAGATGTGGAGAAAGCAGTCTTAAAAGCAGGAAAAAAGATCATCGATCATACACCTGAACCTGTTAAGGAAAAGGTAGAAGAAAAGGTTAAAGAAAAAGCGAAAGAAAAATTTGTCGAAAAAACTGAAGGGAAACTGCAGGAAAAAGCAAATGAAGCATCAGAAAAACTGCAGGAAACAAAAGAAAAAAATGCCCAAAAGGTACACGGCAAAGGGGAAGACGCAAAAGAAAAGCTCCAAGACGTCTTACTATCAGTAAAAGATAAGCTTAGCGATGTGAAAGAAGCTGGAGAAAACTTTCAAGAAAAAGTTTCTTCTTCAGACGATAAAGAGAAGTCAAAAAATAAGCGGAAAATAAAAGGCGCAAATCAGATTAAAAAAGCAACGGATATTAAAAGCTCTACTAAGATTAAAAGTTCCAATGATATTAAATCATCTACAGATTTAAAAACAATGGGCTCATGAGCGAAAGGAGAAATGAGATATGTCTATTCAAAAAAGTACTAATAGTTCAAGTTTAGCAGAAGTCATTGACCGTATTTTAGATAAAGGAATTGTTATTGATGCTTTTGCAAGAGTTTCTGTTGTAGGAATTGAGATTTTAACGATTGAAGCACGAGTGGTTATTGCCAGTGTTGATACATGGTTACGCTACGCAGAAGCAGTAGGGCTTCTGCGTGATGACGTAGAAGAAAACGGTCTTCCTGAACGTTCAAATTCAAGTGAAGGACAGCCGCGTTTTAGTATTTAATATGAAGTGATATGGAACCTTCCTTTTTTGAGGGTGGTTCCAGCTTTTAGATCTAACTATTGGAGGCTACTAAAAATGGAAATTAAAAAAATTATGCAAGCCGTGAACGACTTTTTCGGTGAACACGTAGCTCCTCCTCATAAAATTACCTCGGTGGAAGCTACTGAAGATGAAGGCTGGAGAGTTATTGTTGAAGTCATTGAAGAACGAGAATATATGAAAAAATACGCCAAAGATGAAATGCTCGGAACGTACGAGTGCTTTTTAAATAAAGAAAAAGAAGTCATTTCATTCAAACGACTCGACGTCAGATATAGAAGCGCCATTGGCATTGAAGCATAAACGATAAGATGGCAGGAGGAACGTAAAAATGACCGTCTTAACAGACAAAAGGAAAAAAGGCAGTGGAGCTTTTATACAAGATGACGAGACAAAAGAGGTTCTTTCAAGAGCGCTGAGCTATTTGAAGTCCGGCTATTCCATTCATTTTACAGGTCCTGCCGGCGGAGGCAAAACCTCTTTAGCGCGAGCGCTTGCTAAAAAGAGAAAGCGTCCTGTAATGCTGATGCACGGGAATCACGAGCTCAACAATAAAGATTTAATTGGCGATTTTACGGGATACACGAGCAAAAAAGTAATCGATCAGTATGTTCGTTCTGTCTATAAAAAAGATGAACAAGTGAGTGAAAACTGGCAGGATGGCCGATTGCTTGAAGCTGTAAAAAATGGCTATACGCTGATTTACGACGAATTTACTCGGTCTAAGCCTGCAACGAATAATATCTTTCTATCAATATTAGAAGAAGGCGTGCTTCCGCTGTATGGAGTGAAAATGACCGATCCTTTTGTGCGCGTGCACCCTGATTTTCGCGTCATCTTCACAAGCAATCCAGCTGAGTATGCCGGCGTATACGATACGCAAGATGCGCTTCTTGATAGGTTAATTACCATGTTTATTGATTATAAAGACATCGACAGAGAGACAGCGATTTTAACGGAGAAAACGGACGTAGAAGAAGACGAAGCGCGCACAATTGTAACGCTCGTAGCAAACGTGCGAAACCGCTCTGGAGACGAAAACAGCAGCGGACTTAGCCTTCGGGCTTCGCTTATGATCGCTACTCTCGCCACGCAGCAAGACATTGCTATCGATGGAAATGACGAAGATTTTCAAACGTTATGTATGGATATTTTGCATCATCCGCTCACCAAATGTTTGGATGAAGAAAATCCAAAAAGCAAAGCCGAAAAAATCATTTTAGAAGAGTGTAAGAATATAGACACGGAAGAAAAGTAAAGGAGCTTGAAAACATGAGTGAAACAAACGAAACAGGTATTTATATTTTTAGCGCCATTCAAACGGATAAAGACGAAGAATTTGGCGCTGTGGAAGTAGAAGGAACAAAAGCTGAAACATTTTTGATTCGCTACAAAGACGCAGCTATGGTAGCAGCTGAAGTGCCGATGAAAATTTATCATCCCAATCGCCAAAATTTATTAATGCATCAAAACGCAGTAGCAGCAATTATGGACAAAAACGATACGGTTATTCCAATCAGCTTTGGGAATGTATTCAAATCCAAAGAAGATGTAAAAGTTCTTTTGGAAAACCTTTATCCGCAGTTTGAAAAGCTGTTTCCAGCAATCAAAGGAAAAATTGAAGTCGGGTTAAAAGTAATCGGAAAAAAAGAATGGCTTGAGAAAAAAGTAAACGAAAATCCTGAACTTGAAAAAGTATCAGCCTCCGTAAAAGGAAAATCAGAAGCAGCCGGTTATTATGAGCGTATTCAACTTGGGGGAATGGCTCAAAAGATGTTTACTTCCCTGCAAAAAGAAGTCAAGACAGATGTGTTTTCACCGCTTGAAGAAGCAGCGGAAGCAGCAAAAGCAAATGAGCCAACGGGCGAAACGATGCTTTTAAACTCGTCTTTCTTAATTAACCGAGAAGATGAAGCGAAGTTTGATGAAAAAGTGAATGAAGCGCATGAAAACTGGAAAGACAAAGCCGATTTTCATTACAGCGGTCCTTGGCCTGCTTATAATTTTGTGAACATTCGCCTAAAAGTAGAAGAGAAATAACGTGCTTCACAAATTAGTAACCGCCCCTATTAATCTTGTAGTGAAAATCGGCGAAAAAGTACAGGAAGAAGCTGATAAACAGCTATACGACCTTCCGACGATTCAGCAAAAACTCATTCAGCTTCAAATGATGTTTGAGCTTGGTGAAATTCCGGAAGAAGCGTTTCAAGAAAAAGAAGATGAATTATTAATGAGGTACGAAATTGCGAAACGCAGAGAAATTGAACAATGGGAAGAGCTAACAAAAAAAAGAAATGAGGAATCCTAGATGGGAGAATTACTGTATTTATACGGTTTAATTCCAACAAAAGAAGCAGCAGCCATAGAGCCGTTTCCATCTTATAAAGGGTTTGACGGAGAACATTCACTGTACCCAATTGCATTTGATCAGGTGACGGCTGTAGTTTCTAAACTGGATGCTGAAACCTATTCAGAAAAAGTGATTCAAGAAAAAATGGAGCAGGATATGAGCTGGCTGCAGGAAAAAGCATTTCATCATCACGAGACGGTAGCCGCTTTGTACGAAGAATTTACGATCATTCCATTAAAATTTTGTACCATTTATAAAGGTGAAGAAAGTCTGCAGGCAGCTATTGAGATTAACAAAGAAAAGATAGAGAATTCACTGACGCTGCTTCAAGGAAATGAAGAGTGGAACGTGAAGATTTACTGTGATGATACGGAGCTTAAAAAAGGAATCAGCGAAACGAATGAAAGCGTGAAAGCGAAAAAAGAAGAAATTAGTCACTTATCACCAGGAAGACAGTTTTTTGAAAAGAAAAAAATAGATCAGCTGATTGAAAGAGAATTAGAACTTCACAAAAATAAAGTGTGTGAAGAGATACATGACAAGCTTAAAGAATTATCGCTTTATGACTCTGTTAAAAAGAATTGGAGCAAGGACGTAACGGGCGCAGCTGAACAGATGGCGTGGAACAGCGTGTTTCTTCTCCCGTCTTTGCAGATCACTAAGTTTGTAACCGAAATAGAAGAGCTTCAGCAAAAGCTTGAAAATAAAGGCTGGAAATTTGAAGTGACGGGACCATGGCCGCCCTATCATTTCTCGAGCTTTGCGTAAAGTGAGGAATTAACATTATGTCTCTTAAACAATCCATGGAGAATAAAGATATTGCTCTTATTGATATTTTAGATGTCATTTTAGATAAAGGAGTCGCCATTAAAGGAGATTTAATCATTTCCATAGCCGGCGTCGATTTAGTGTATTTGGATTTGCGGGTGCTTATTTCTTCGGTTGAAACGCTGGTGCAAGCAAAAGAAGGAAATCGCAAACCAATCACTTCTGAACAATTTGATAAAGAAAAGGAGGAATTAATGGATGCAACCGGTCAGCCAAGCAAATGGACGAATCCACTTGGATCCTGATCAAGCTGAACAAGGCTTAGCGCAGCTTGTGATGACAGTTATTGAGCTATTGAGGCAAATCGTTGAACGTCATGCCATGAGGCGGGTGGAGGGTGGAACGTTGACGGACGAACAAATTGAAAACTTAGGAATTGCACTAATGAACTTAGAAGAAAAAATGGACGAGTTGAAAGAGGTGTTCGGTCTGGACGCAGAAGATTTAAATATTGATCTTGGACCGCTAGGCAGCCTGCTTTAAGCGGTCATTAGGAGGAACAGTATGGCAGTCGAACATAATATGCAGTCAAGTACGATTGTAGATGTGCTCGAAAAGATTTTGGATAAAGGAGTCGTCATAGCGGGGGACATCACCGTAGGAATTGCAGATGTCGAGCTATTAACGATAAAGATCCGCTTGATTGTGGCTTCGGTTGATAAAGCAAAAGAAATCGGCATGGACTGGTGGGAAAATGATCCCTATCTCAGTTCAAAAGGAGCCAATAACAAAGCGCTCGAAGAAGAAAATAAAATGCTGCATGAGCGGTTAAAAACGCTTGAAGAAAAAATAGAAACGAAACGTTAAAAACTGTATGCTACTTAAAAAATGGAGGGATTTACAATGGCAACTGAAACAAAATTAGATAACACACAGGCAGAAAACAAGGAAAATAAAAATACGGAAAACGGTTCAAAAGAAAAGAACGGTTCAAAAGCAAGCAAAACAACAAGCAGCGGGCCAATCAAACGAGCGGTAGCAGGAGGCATCATCGGTGCAACGATTGGATATGTATCGACTCCTGAAAATCGAAAAAGTCTCCTTGACCGCATTGATACAGACGAATTAAAAAGCAAAGCATCTGATTTAGGAACAAAGGTAAAAGAAAAATCAAAAAGCAGTGTGGCCAGCCTGAAAACATCTGCGGGAAGCTTGTTTAAAAAAGATAAAGATAAAGATAAAGATAAATCAAAAGATGATGAAGAAAACGTAAATTCTTCTAGTAGCGAAACAGAAGACGATAACGTTCAAGAGTACGACGAGTTAAAAGAAGAAAATCAAACTCTTCAAGATCGCTTATCACAGCTTGAAGAAAAAATGAACATGCTTGTTGAGCTTAGCCTCAATAAAAATCAAGACCAAGAAACGGAAGATACAGATTCCGACGAAGAAGAGAACGATGAAAACGAAGAAAACGAGCAGGACGATGAAAACGAAGAAGAAACATCTAAGCCTCGTAAAAAGGATAAAAAAGAAGCTGAGCAAGAAGAGGAAGAAGAAAGTGAAAGTGAAAGTGAAAGTGACGAAGACAGCGAGGAAGAAGAGGAAGATTCTCGCTCAAACAAAAAAAATAAAAAAGTAAAAACAGAAGAAGACGACGAAGATGAAAACGAAGAAGAAAAAAAGGAAGCGAAGCCAAAAAAGTCAACAGCTAAAAAATCAAAAAATACAAAAGCAAAGAAAAACACGGATGAAGAAGATGATGACGCAACATCTCTTTCTAGTGAAGACGACACAACAGCCTAAGGCGTAAAGGAGGAAAGAAAGACATGAGTACAGGCCCTTCTTTTTCAACTAAAGACAATACGCTTGAATACTTTGTGAAAGCTTCTAATAAACATGGCTTTTCACTTGATATTTCATTAAATGTAAACGGCGCTGTGATTTCCGGTACCATGATTTCAGCAAAAGAATACTTTGATTACTTAAGCGAAACGTTTGAAGAAGGCAGCGAAGTGGCTCAGGCGCTAAGCGAACAATTCTCTTTAGCAAGCGAAGCGAGCGAATCAAACGGAGAAGCAGAAGCCCATTTTATTCATTTGAAAAATACAAAGATTTACTGTGGAGACAGTAAATCTACTCCTTCTAAAGGAAAGATCTTTTGGAGAGGGAAAATAGCAGAAGTAGACGGGTTTTTCTTAGGAAAGATTTCTGATGCAAAATCAACGAGTAAAAAGAGTTGATAAAAAACGGCGGGGTGATTGCCCCGCCGTTTTTTAGTGATGTGATGAAATGTGCAGCTTCTTTTTTCGATACATGAGCGGAGTCATCTTCATTTCTTTTCGAAACTGATTAATAAAATAGCTTGTACTATTAAACCCTACTTGATAAGCGACGTCCGTCACATTTGCTTCTGCTTGCTGCAGCATAACTAAGCTTTGCTGAATTCGATAGTTTAATACATAGGTCAAAGGCGATTTTTTTAACATTTTCTTAAAATATCGACAGCATTCAGAACGGCTCAATTGTCCGGCTTTGGCAATATCATCGAGCGTAATCTTTTCAGCAAAGTGCAAATGAATCCAATTGAGCATTTGCTTCATCCGCTGATTTTTGATCATTTCTTTTTCATTGTATTTCAGCTGCAACCCGTTAAGAATTAAATTTTTCCACAGTATGCTGAGTTCAGAGGCAATCTCTATTTCATAGTGGTGCGGCTGCTTATGAATCCATGTGTGTATCTTATGTATAGACTCTAACACGTTATTTCCCCAGGATTGCTTTGGACTGATGAATAAATGTGATAGATTCGTTGCATGAATGTAGGGATAAACGTAATTTGTAAAAAGCTCTTGCGGCACAAGAAAATGAGGAGAAACATTTAAACAAATGTACACGCAGCCGGATTTGTTTATATCTTCAGTCATATGAAGACATCCGCTGTTAATAAACAGTCCGTAGCCTTGTTTTACAGTCACTGTTTTTTCATTTATTTGAAAAGACGCATCTCCTTTTATAACTAATACAAATTGAAGCTCATCATGCCAGTGAAGAGGGATGTAGCCGTTTATGTGATCACTGATTGTCGTTTGATAACATGCTACTGGTAGCTCAACGGTGCGATGGGTCGTTAGCTCTTTTAAGTTTTCATCAATTTTAAATTGGGCTGCTGGCATACATGATCACCTCAATATATTTATATTTTTTAATGCAATATACGTATTTTCTGCCTCGTTTTTCACTTATTATAACACTATTCTTATAATAAAAGTGAGGGATGGAAGATGAACAATCTCAGCCGGAAAAAAGGGTTCTTCTTTGTAACAACTGGAGCTATATGTTGGGGGATGGGAGGGACGGTTGCTCAAAAGCTTTTTCAAGAATTTGAAATCAGTGTAGACTGGCTTGTTTCAGTACGGCTGCTCATTGCGGGTTTTTTGCTGCTAATGATTTCATGTATAAAAAATAATCATTCTCACGTATTTGGAGTATGGAAGAACCGAAAGGCAGCTCTTCAGCTCGTCGTTTTTGCCATATTTGGTATGCTCGCCGTTCAGTATACGTATATGGCTTCTATTAAGCATGGAAATGCAGCAGTAGCTACGCTGCTGCAGTATTTATCACCGGTGATGATTATCATTTATTTGCTTTTGCGCAAGCAGTCTATATTTACGCGACAAGACGTCATCACTGTTTTGCTGGCACTGGGGGGCTGCTTTTTTTTATTAACAAACGGCTCTATTTCTCAGCTGTCTGTTCCTGTATCTGCCGTTGTTTGGGGAGTGCTGTCAGGTGGAGCAGCAGCATTTTATACGCTGTATGCCGTGCCGCTGATCAAAAAGTACAGTTCGCTTGTCATCGTTGGCTGGTCAATGGTAATTGGGGGAAGCGTAATGAGCTTTATTCATCCTCCTTGGGAAGCGTCAAGCTTATCACCAATAACCTGCGGATATATTTTATTTGTCATTATTTTTGGCACGATGCTTGCTTTTTGGTTTTATGTAGAAAGCCTGCAAAGTCTTTTACCTAAAGAAACGAGTTTGCTTGGAAGTTTAGAGCCTTTAGCCGCGGTTATTACAACCGTTGTTTGGCTGAAAGAACCTTTTGGTTTCTATCAATGGATAGGCACAGCTTGTATTATTGGATTAGTTCTATTACTCACACGAACGAAACAAGCATCTTCTAAGACGACACTTTCAGCATAAATAGGGGCTTGCTAAAAGAAGAAGCAAACCAATGTCACTTTGCCGCCGAATCTGTAGAAACTCGTTTGACTTTTAAAATCTTTACATATTGAATAAACACTCTTTCTTTTGTAGAGACATTTAATTTAGCAAGTCTTGATGCGTCATCTCGGTTTTTAGCAGATTCTATCACAAAAGTTCCTTTGATTTTGGCTTCATCTTTTAGAACGGAATACTGTATTTCAAATCGTTTTGCTTTCGTTTTCTGCATAGTGTTTGATAAGCTCCTTTGCCTGATAAATTGATGTATTACTATGAAATAAGCTTCGATAAAAAGGAAGAAAAGAACGTAACATATACTACTAAATGAAATGCAGAGCGGCAGTGACTTTTATCACACCACAACCTAGTATTTCATCTTTTTACCAAAAAAGATAGGGTGTTTTACCGTCGCTGCTTATAAAATCTTTTATTCTTTCTGCTTGACCTAGAGTTAACTCTATGGTTTATCTTGTAGTAGTATCATTTCAAGGAGGGGCTTTATATGAAGTATCATACAATTGCTAATACTGACTTACACGTATCAAATTTGATTATGGGAAATATGCGTTTAACAGAGCTTTCTTTACAAGAAGCAGAGAAGCTAATCCGCACAGCGATGGAAGAAGAAATTAACTTTTTTGACCATGCTGATATTTACGGTCCTGATTATGTGGGACAATGCGAAGAGTATTTTGCAAACGCTATACAAATGAATTCAAGTCTTCGTGAGAAAATGGTGATTCAAAGTAAATGCGGCATTAACGCAGCGAAAAATTACTATGACTTTTCAAAGAAGCATATCATAGACTCTGTTAACGGCAGCTTAGAGCGTTTGAAAACAGATTACTTAGATCTTTTATTACTTCATCGCCCAGATCCGCTAATGGATCCTGAAGAAGTAGCAGAAGCGTTTAATGAACTTCAAAGCAGCGGAAAGGTACGTCACTTCGGTGTGTCGAACCACAACCCAGCGCAAATTCAGCTGCTTGAAAAATATATCAACCAAAAGCTTGTCGTAAACCAAGTGCAGTTCAGCATTGCACATACGCCAATTATAGACTCTGGTATTTCTTTAAATATGGGCATCGACCAAGCGGTGAACCGCGACAGCAGCGTGCTTGAATATTGCCGTTTAAATGATATAACGCTTCAAGCGTGGTCGCCATTCCAAAACGGATTTTTCGAAGGACCTTTCCTAGGCGACAAAGAGAAATTTGGAAAGCTAAACGAAGTGATTGATCGCATCGCAAGTAAGTATAGCGTGACGAATACAGCGATTGCCGTTGCGTGGATCACAACTCATCCTGCAAATATTCAAGTGGTGCTTGGTACTACAAATATTCAGCGTATGAAAGATGCAAGTAAAGGTTCAGAAATCAAGTTAACGCGCGAAGAGTGGTACGATATTTATAAAGCCGCTGGCAACATGGTGCCTTAAGAGCTGCAGTTCTTAAAATAAAGCAGGTAACTCCGTTCGAATATGGAACGGAGTTACCTGCGTTTTACGATAAGTAACTAGTGGTTAAGCTAGAAAATAATTTAGCAGCAGCTCAATTATTTTTGTAACGCCAAGACCTAACAAAAAGGCAAAAAAACCGCCAATTACAATGGTAAGCATCATGTGAGCAGTATTCATCGTATTCATCCTTTCGGGTTTAAATATATGTTGCTGCTTGTACAAAAAACCTGCAGCATAAAGAGCGTAATGAAGAAGGCTATAAAAAAATAAATCCTCGAGATAACTAGAGGTCAAGACAAACTCATCATGTTTTTCTGAAAAGTTTAAGGTGTAGGAGGAAGCAGTATGACGTATACCATTTCACAAGTGGCAAAAAAATTGAACGTGACAATTTATACCATTCGCTATTATGATAAAGAAGGGCTTTTTCCATTTTTAGATCGTACAGCGTCAGGGAATCGTATTTTTAAAGAACAAGATATTGAATGGATTGATTTAATCTGCTGTTTAAAAAGCACAGGTATGCAAATCAAGGACATTCGGACGCTTATTGAAAACTGTACGCTTGAAAATGCCGTGCTTGATAAAAGTCTGCAAATGCTGGTGGATCATAAAAAAGCAGTGCAAAAAGAAATCGAAGAAATCCATCATAAGCTTGAGACGATTGATTATAAAATTAAGCACCTGCCGGAAATGTACGAGCGAATTGTTAACAAGCCTTCAAACTAAACAAAAAAGGAAGCGTAAAAATGATCGGAAAAGTAGTACCTCTCACTGCAGAGAATATGCAGCAGTGCATTAACTTGTATATGAATGTATTTACAAAAAAACCTTGGAATGAGCCGTGGACAGAGAAATCAGCTAGAGAAAGGCTGACTGATTTACTGAACACACCTAAATTTATGGGCTATTTATTTTATGACCAAGGAGAGTTGATTGGAATGATTGCAGGTCACGCAAAAAAATCATACAGCGGTATGACCTTTTACGTGGCCGAGCTTTGCGTCAGCGCAAGCGCGCAGGGAAAAGGGTACGGTTCAGCTATCTTAAGCCGGTTTGAGAACGAACTTCAAAGACACGATATCAACAGCTTGTATCTCTTGACGGCGACTGGAGGAGCTGCACAGGCTTTTTATGAAAGAAACGGCTATACTGTCAATGATCAGCGCGTTGTCTTGAAAAAACGTTTGTTTAATGTTTAGCATCTACATAGAGCAGGAAGAGAGTTGCAGAGTGACTCTCTTTTTAATTAATCTTTTTATCTATTAATATGTAGAAGAAAAGGAAGTATGAACAAGAAAAATAAGATGATGGGAAGAAATAGACAAGAAACGGCAGATTAAAAAAGTCTATTTTTTTATAATGGCTAGTCTTATTATTACCTGGTTCATAAGCACATTTGAAAACAGTGCCCATTATGTGGACACTGCTTTTTCATAATAAAGTGGAAAGCTAGCTTTTGGTAAAAAAATTAGCGGAAATGAAGCTGTTCATCACTATTTCTAATGATTAGCAACCGCCAAATCCTCCCCAGCAAGCACAGCCGATGATGATTAATAAAATGAATAATACGATGATTAAAGCAAAGCCACTGCCAAACCCGCAGCCGCCACCGCCACCGCCGTAACCGTAACCGCCATAACCACAGCCACCATAGAAGCCCATATATTTCACCTCCAAGTTCTGAGTACATTTTTAACATATGCCTGAAATGCAAAAGTGCTCCAAAAATATCCAATGATTTCAATGAAAATAAAAAAAGATAAGAAAATAAGATGGACACAGTACTTTTTTTCACTTTCTACATAGGATGAATCATCCCAAGATCTCATATATGAGCCCCCATGTTATAACGAAGCAGGCTAACACCACTTCCTCCTTAGCCTGCGTACATAATGAAGGAGAAGCCGAAGAATTTTTTCTGCGGCTTCTTATTTTTTACTATGAAATAAACACGTTAGTACTTTCCCTATACCATTCTAAGTGAGGATCCGCTTCTTTTTGTATGTATTAGGTACTAAAGAGAAATCAAGCTCATTTTCATATAAACCTAGTAATTTTCTTTTTTTCGTAATTCTTTTCCCTTATTTTCAGCATAACCAAGATATTTGCCCAAGACAGCGAATAGGTAAATGCATATTCATGGGTGAAAGCAAAAACAAAAAAACGGAGGTTTCTCTTATGAATTCAGAAATGCATTTTTTACCTACTATGTATTCTCAAGATCATCATCAACTTCAACAAGCAGATGAAAGGTTTATTGGCAGACCGTTTGGCTTTGGCAGACCGTTTGGTTTCGGACGCCCGTTTGGCTTTGGCTTTGGCAGACCGTTCGGCTTTGGCTTTGGAGGTCCATTTTTAGGAGGATTAGCAGGAGGGCTAGTAGCAGGCTCACTGTTATCACCATATGGCTATGGCGGCTACGGTTACGGTTACGGTGGTTACCCGTATGGAGGCTACGGCGGATACGGCGGCTATGGCTTTGGCTGCGGCTGTTAAACGCAAGCAAAAGGAAAATCTCAGAAGAAATATTTTTCACATCATTCTTTTCTATAAAGAAGTCTGTTTTGGAACGTAAGGCTTTATATCCATCCACAGTTAATCAGAGCGTGCACCCCACTTAATATAAAAAACCATCTGGTGAGTTTCCAGGTGGTTTTTGCGTGGAATTTTTTATGTAGTGAAGAAGTTATATATTTACGCACTTACTGGGGGTCTGTGTCCAAAGCAGAAGATCACGACATGGTGTTTATCAATACTTTAGTTATGCACTTTATATGCTCATGGTATTAAGAGTCATGATTAATTCTATTGTATAGAAGATTAGTTTTAATGAATGGCTTCTTTAACCACCTGCTTACTATCCTCAAAAAGCTTAACCCACATACTTTCACACTGCTGCATGCAAAAATCAGCTTATATTGGGCATAATAGAGAGAAGAAAGGAGGCGTTTGCATGGATTTGTTATCTGGAAACCCTTATTGGCAAACAACTGTAGCGAAGCCGCCTGTATACCCATCTCTAGAGGAAGATATTGAGTGTGATGTTCTTATTATTGGAGGAGGAAGTTCAGGTGCACAATGTGCTTACTATTTATGTGAGCAGGGGCTTGATGTTGTGGTTGTTGATAAACGTAAAGCAGGGCATGGAAGTACAATTGTAAATACCTCTCTTATTCAATATTTAGGAGATAAATTGTTTTACGAATTAGTCAACACGTTTGGAGAAGAAAAAACAGTCCGTCATTATAAGCTGTGTGAACAGGCTATTACAGATATTGAGGAAGCAGCTAAAAAACTTCCGATTAATGCAGAATTTATAAGAAGAGACAGCTTGTATTACGCAAGTTATGAAGAAGATATCACGAAGATAAATAAAGACTACTCTTATATGCAAAAGCATGGATTTAAAGCTGAAATCTTATCAGAAGAACAAATAAAAAAAGACTATGGATTTAAAAAACGAATGGCAATGCTTATTAAAAATGATGCAGAGCTAAATCCTTACAGCTTTACACTCGGTCTGTTAGAGTACGGAAAACAGCATGGGGTTCGGATCTTTGAAGAAACAGAAATTGTCGGTCAAAAGTTAGAAAAAGATGAAGCTGTATTTTTCACTAAAAATAAATCACAAATCAAAGCTAAATATGTCATTATGGCAGGAGGCTATGAAAATCAAGAATTTAAGAGAGAGAAAAAAGCTGTACTCACAAGTTCCTATGCTATCGTTACGACTCCTGTAAAGGAGTTTACAGGATGGAAAAATCGAAATTTAATTTGGGAAACCGCTCGACCGTATATTTACATGAGAACAACTTCCGATAATCGAGTCATTATAGGCGGTCTTGATGAAAGCACGATTGTGCCGCAAGAACGTGATGCTAAACTCGTTCATAAAAGAGACAAACTTTTAAAAGAGTTCAATAAGCTTTTTCCTCATCTTCAAGTCGAGGCTGATTATTACATAAGTGCTTATTACGGAGGCACTCATGACGGCCTTCCCCTCATCGGAATATATGACGAAATGCCTAACTGTTACTTTCTAAGCGGATATGGAGATAACGGAACGGTGTATAATATGGTGCTAGCTAAAATCATAGCAGAACATATCACAACGAAGAAAAGCAGTGATTTAGAACTTTACATTCAAACAAGAAAAGTTTAATATGTGAGAAAATGGAAGGTTTTTAAAAAAGCCTTCTTTTTTTTACATACATTTCTTGAAGTAGAGGAGAGACATAGTATGATAGAGGGTCAGGCTATTTATTTACGCCCGTTAACTGTCAGCGATGCGCATGACAGCCTTCGGTTGCAAAAGGACAATCGCGGCTTTTTTGAACAGTTTTCTATGATTCGAGAGCATTCTTTTTATACGTTAGAGAGCCAAGTAGAAAAAATTCAGCGTCACGAAGAGAATAGGAAAAACGATGAAGAATACTATTTTGGTCTTTTTCAAAAAGAGAATAACAAGCTGATTGGCACTATTAGTCTTTTTCAAGTGCTGCGCGGATCCTTACAAAGCGCGTTTATCGGCTATTTTCTAGATCAGCATCATAATGGAAAAGGGTACGCAACAGAAGCCGTAAAAGCACTTGTTGGCTATGCGTTCGAAGAGCTGCATCTTCACCGCATTGAAGCCGGCGTCATGCCACGTAATTTGCCTTCTCAGCGCGTATTAGAAAAAGCAGGTTTTCATAGGGAAGGAATCGCTAGAAAAAATGTAAATATTAATGGCATATGGGAAGACCATCAAGTCTTGGCTATCCTTAACCCTAATGATGAAATAGAAGAAATAAACGAGTTCTTAAAATTTTGATATACGTTTTCGGATTTAAAATTTATAATGAGAATAAGAGAATAGAACAGTCTATATTTAAATAGTAGGTGACTAAAGTAATGGAAGAGAGGAACATCAATGAAAAAGCCGTTTGGGATGTATTGCAGATGGCTAGCGAAGTAGTCGGAAGCAGGACGCTGTTTGTAGGGATTTTCGACGAACAATTTTCAGTTATGAAAGCCTTTAATAAAGAAGGGGGAAGCCTTGTAGAGGATGGACTGACGCTGCCGTTAGAGCTTGCGGTATGCAACTTAGTCACGTGTGATGAACCCCTTGTTATTCCCAATACAAAACGCGATGTTAGAACGTCTAATTTAGCCATCATTGATGGTGCCCGGGTAGGTTCTTATTTAGGAACACCTATTGTGCTAGAAGACGGGAGAATGTTTGGTACCTTATGCGCGGTCGATCCGGATCCTTATCAGTTTAGCGAAAGTGAAATTCAAGGGTTAAACCGGCTGGCTAGTATTTTGTCTCATATTATTTATAAAAATCAAGCGGCTGTTTTGCCGAAAATTGAAGAGAAAATTCTGCAGCTTGATAAACTGGCGCTCGTAGGGCAGCTAGCAGCAGGATTAGCACATGAAATTCGAAACCCGATGCAGTCGGTGCGTGGCTTTATTCAATTTTTATTTAATGAAAATGAACAGGCAGAGCCTTTTCAAAAAATTGTTCTTGATGAACTGGACCGTATGAATGAACTCATCAACAACTTCTTGCTTGTCACGCAGCCAACAGCGCCTAAAAAAGAAATCGTATCGATTGTAGAAGTTATTCATGATACCGTTGCTTTCTTGAAAAGTGAAGCTGCGCTGTATAATGTCGAAATGAACGTAAGAATAGAAGGAGCCATTCCCCTTGTATCAATCGATCCTGCTCAAATGAGACAAGTGTTTATGAATCTTTTGAAAAACGCCATTGAAGCAATGGAGAAAAAGAAACGCGGGGAAGTAAATCTTATTATCAAAGAATGGGAAGATTGGGCTCTTATTGACATTCAAGATACCGGTTCTGGGATTCCGCTATCCATTATTAATAAAGTAGGAAATCCATTTTTCTCAACAAAAGATGGAACAGGCATGGGGTTAGGGCTTTCTATTTGTAAAACGATCATCAACGAGCATAACGGTAAGCTTGCGATTGAAAGTGATGAGAACGGGACAGTGGTGACGGTTAAGCTGCCTTTGACGCTTTAAGATAAAACAAAAAAGAAAGGAGAGCAAGCACTCATCCTTTCTTTTTTGCTGACCTTTTTAATATGCTGAACTGTCTTCAATCCAGTATTCATAGTCTTCCGCATCTTTTTTATTTAACTTTTTGCCGTTGATGTAAATTTTGTCCCACTCGTAAATTTGTTTATCCAAATAAACGTTAAATACAATGCGTACATGCTCTTTTTCTGTATAATCGTAGCCGGTAAATTGTACAACGTGATGACGGCCTTCTTGCTTGATGTAGGTCCATTTTGGATGATCGTTGTACGTTTCAAGCGTAATTGCTTCGTCGCCGTAGCGAACTACATCTTTAATATTCGTTTTTGTTGGTAAAAGTGATAATCCCGCTCCGACTCCAAAAGTAATCACAAGCGCTAAGATGCTTAAACCAATAGCAATTCCGATGTGAGTGCCGCCTTTTATTTGCAGATAAGCTTCTTTCCGCTGCTCCGGCTGAGCTTCGGCTCGAGCTAACACGTTTTTAACGTGCTTATAATACCAGCGATTGGCACATAGCCCTGTAATAAGTGAAGCACCGCCGAACACAATTGCATCGGACCACTCTGGTATGTCTACAAAGCATAAAAGGGAAAACCAAATTACCTCAATAAGCGTTAAAATAAAAAAGTGCTTATACATTTTTCGATATGCAAACCAAGCGCTTGTCAGAAAAAAGGCTGCCCAGTTCCACGTGTTGTTTTTAGCTGGATAAGCTGTTTTTCCCCACTTCAAATCATAATAGGACGTATTTGTTCGAACTACTTTATGCTCTTCTTCAAAAGAAACGAGTTCATCTACTGCTTGTTCTTCCATTTAAAACACCTTTCATTGGTTATAATCTATCATCTAAAATGACTCTATTATTATACATTATTTCTAGTATTTTTCTATTCTTCCTTAAATTATTTTTAAAGTAAGAATATTTGTGCTATGGGTTTTTCAACAAGAAGTTTCATGAAAAAGAAGAATATGGTAGATTTGAAGAAAAAGGAGGTGCTCTAACGTGAATCATTTAAAGAAAGCCCTACACCAATCGTGGTCAATTCATTCAAGCACGAAGTGGACGGCTGACAATCCTTCTAAGGGACAGTGCGGCGTGACAGCTCTTGTCGTTCAAGATATCAAAGGAGGATATATTTTAAAAACTCCGTGTAAAGAAGGATGGCATTTCTATAATCAGCTTGATGAAAAGCGCTATGATTTTACACAAGAACAATTTCGCGAGCCTCTCCATTATGCAGACATTTTGTCCAGTCGGGAAGAAGCGTTTATGGATACGAATAAAGAGCAATATGAGGCTCTAAAGAAAAACGTAATGGCCTATTTCATACATGAAAATTTGCTTTAGAAAGGAACACATAAATGAAAAGTATTCAGTATTCCATTGTCGATGTATTTGCACAGAGAAAATATACAGGAAATCAGCTCGCAGTTTTTAAAGACGCAGGAAGACTTTCAGACAAAGAGATGCAGCAAATGGCTAAAGAAATTAATTTTTCTGAAACGACGTTTATTACGTCGGCTTCTGCAAAAGGAGAATATAACGTGCGGATTTTTACGCCTAATGAAGAAGTACCATTTGCAGGCCATCCGACGCTCGGTACCGCTTATGTTATCCGAGAAGAACTAGAAGAAAAAGGTACAGAGGAGCTTATTCTTCATTATAAAGCAGGTCCTACGCCCGTTACATATGATGAACAAAAAGATGTACTATGGATGACACAAGGTCAGCCGACGTTTGGGAAAGTGCTTGATAAAAAGCAAGTGGCGGACGTGTTAAACCTTGATGAAGTTTATATCGACACGCGTTTTCCCGTTCAAGAAGTATCCACCGGTCTGCCGGTCATCCTTGTCCCGTTAACATCATTAGAAGCAGCTAAAGAAATAAATGTAGACAAAGAAAAATATTTCAAACTGATAGAAAATACAGAAGCGAAAGCGATTATGGTCTTTTCGCCGGAAACTTATCACCAAGATCACCACTTAAACGTACGAGATTTTGCCGACTACTACGGCGTGCCAGAAGATGCAGCAACCGGCAGCGCCAACGGCTGTTTAGCAGCAACCGGCAGCGCCAACGGCTGTTTAGCAGCATATTTAGTTAAATACCGTTATTTTAATCAGCAAGCCATTGACATACGTGTAGAACAAGGATACGAAATAGGAAGACATTCACTGCTGTATGTAAAAGCTAGTTATGATGGAGAAGCCTTTCAGATTCAAGTAGGCGGAAAAGTAGAGATGATTGCGCGCGGTGAATGGATTTTGTAACAAGCCGTTCATCTCCTGTTCACAATAAGTCCTTATCCTAATAAAAACGCAATAGGACCACGGCGTTTGGTTACACTAGTAAACAGATAGATACTGAAAGAATAAGTGATGGCGGCCAAAAGGCCGCCATTTTAAATGGTTGATAAAAGGAGTGGCAGAAGAAATGATTCACATTTTACTGGCGGATGACGATGAGCATATGCGGCAATTAGTTCGTCACTATTTGCAGCTTGAAGGTTATGTGGTTCATGAAGCAAAAGACGGAGAGGAAGCTTCGGGTCTGCTTGCTAAGCAGCACATTCATTTAGCGGTTGTCGATATTATGATGCCTCATAAAGACGGATAT
The DNA here is from genome assembly GCF_028369225.1 of Priestia sp. AB. Classification (NCBI taxonomy): domain Bacteria; kingdom Bacillati; phylum Bacillota; class Bacilli; order Caryophanales; family Bacillaceae; genus Priestia; species Priestia sp. AB. The sequence goes on along the minus strand of NZ_JAQMYN010000004.1, from coordinate 253,445 downwards.
GAAGTTTGCGAAGAAATACGCAGCTATTATGATTTTCCAATTATTTTATTAACAGCAAAAGATCAGCTGGAAGACAAAGAAAAAGGCTTTTTAGCAGGAACAGATGACTATGTGACAAAGCCGTTTGAACCAAAAGAATTGATTTTCCGAATCAAAGCACTGCTTCGCCGGTACGAAGTGGTAAATGAAAAAATGATCGTGCTGAACAACACCTCTATCGACCGAAAAAGCTATGAAGTGCACTGCAGCGGGCGAATGTTAATTCTTCCAATGAAAGAATTTGAATTATTAGCTCAGCTTGCGAGCTATCCAGGAAGAATTTTCACAAGAGAAGAATTAATTCATCTCATATGGGGAGCGGATTTTAACGGAGATAACCGCACAATCGATGTACACGTGAAAAGGCTGCGCGAAAGGTTTGAACATACCGATGATTTTGTCATTACGACGGTTCGAGGAGTCGGCTATAAGCTTGAGGTGACCGCAAAATGAAGACGCTCTATTTGCGGATTGTCCTGACAACCATTGCTGTAATGGTATTTAGCAGTCTCCTAGCGTTTATTTTAGCAAACGTTTATTATCAGTACAGCTTAAAACCTTATAACGATCAAAAGCTTACGCGTATGGCAAAAGACATTGGGAGCTTTTACGAAAATAATAGGGACGTGGATCAACAAGCTTATTTACAGCATATCAGTAAATTGGGCTATCAAATATATGTGGTGGACAGGAGCGGTCATGAGACGTTTTACGGACGGGAATTTAGAAATCAGCGCTTAGAAAAGAGTGCTGTCAAACAAGTACTGGACGGAAAAATGTATCACGGAATTGCAAACTTTCCTTCACAGGTGTTTGTGACGGGATTTTTTGATAATGTGTTAGCCAATACCATCGGCGTGCCGTTAAAAGGAGAAAGTAACAAGCAGCAAGCGCTGTTTATCCGCCCTGATATTCAGCTGCAGTTTGGGGAAATGCGCATTTTTTTCTCGGTTATTTTACTGCTGATGATTGTATTAAGTATTTTATTTGTAGTTATTAGTACGCGTTATTTAGTAAAACCAATTGTCAAGCTAACGGAAGCGACAAAACAAGTGGCAAAAGGAAAATACAACGTCGAGCTGTACGTAAAGCGCCGAGACGAAATCGGCGCGCTTGCTTCACATTTTTCCGAGATGGCTAAAAGTTTAGAGCAGCTTGAAGAGATGCGCCAAGAATTTGTATCCAACGTGTCACATGAAATTCAGTCTCCGCTGGCGTCCATTCAAGGATTTTCGAAAACGCTCCGTTCTGCTAATCTTTCAGATGAACAGAGAAATGAGTATCTGTCTATTATTGAAGAAGAAAGCCGGCGCATGTCGTCACTCAGCAAACAGCTGCTTACGCTTGCTTCACTTGATAAAGAAAGTGAGCATATCGAAAAAAGTACGTTTGATGTTGCAGCTCAAATCAAGCAAGTGCTGTTTATGACGGAGTGGAGCTGGCGTGAAAAAGAGCTGGCCATTGAAATGGATCTTCCTTCAACGATGATTTCAGGTGATCAAAAACTGCTTCATCAAGTGTGGACAAATTTGATTACAAACAGCGTAAAGTTTACGGAAGAAGGAGGAACGCTGTCTCTTCGCGTTAGTATGGAAGACACGCATTGCCACGTGGAATTTCAAGATACGGGAATCGGCATATCAAAAGAAAGCCTCCCGCATATTTTTAATCGTTTTTATAAAGAAGATAAAGCAAGAAGCCGGACGGAAGGAAGCAGCGGTCTTGGCTTAGCGATTGTAAAGCAAATTGTCGAAATGCACGGAGGTTCCATTCACGTTGAAAGCGAAAAAGGAAAAGGCAGCACCTTTCACGTTTATCTTCCGAAAATGTAATGAGCCGTTCATCTTCCATTCATTTTCTATTTTTATACTTTAAATAGAATTAAAAAAGGAGATGAAAGAAACATGTTTTTGGCTTTACGTGAATTGAAACATGCGAAGCTGCGCTACTTACTCATTGGCGTGATTATGGTGTTAATTGTATGGCTTGTGCTTTTTGTATCAGGCTTAGCAAAGGGGCTTTCCTCTGACAACGCTTCAGCTGTTCAAGAAATGAAAGGAAATTACGTTGTGCTTCAAAAAGAAGCGGATCAGCGCCTGACGCGCTCTGTTTTATCCATAAACAAAACAGAAGATATTCAACAGCTAAGCGGCAAGAAAAATGCTGAGCCGCTTGGTGTGATGATGACAGCCGTTATAAATGAAGGAAAACAGAAAAAAATAGACGCCTCGTTTTTTGCCATAAGCACAAGCGGCTTTTTAGCTCCGAACGCAATAGAAGGGAAGATGATTACGAACGATGCGAAACATGAAGCCGTGGCGGACTCTTCGCTAAAAGAAGAAGGAGTAAAGCTAGGTGATATGATAAAAGATACGGCTTCAGGAAAAAGCTTTAGAATTGTTGGTTTTACAAAAAATCAGTCGTTTAGTCACGCGCCTGTTATTCATATTAATCTTACAGAGTGGAAGACAATTGAAAGCACAGATGCCTTTAATGCAGTGGTGTTAAACATGAACGATAAAAAAGCACATGCTCTTCAAAAAAAGGAGTCTGACATTGATGTGATTAGTAAAGATGAAGCGTTAAAAGGAATTCCTGGCTATCAAGAAGAACAAGGCTCGCTTTTAATGATGGTCGCGTTTCTGTTTATCATTGGAGCTTTTGTATTAGCCGTTTTTTTCTACGTGATGACGCTTCAAAAAATGAATCAGTTTGGGGTGTTAAAAGCGATAGGAGCAAAAACAAGTTATTTAGCGCGGACGATTTTATCTCAAGTGGTTGTGTTAACTTTATGCAGTCTCGCTATTAGTATTGGATTGACATACGGAGTAGCTGCCATTTTGCCTGATTCGATGCCATTTTACTTGGATTTATCGCTAATCGCAGGCTGCTCGGCGCTGTTTGTAGCTGTTTCTGTACTGAGTTCATTATTGTCGCTGTATCGCGTAGCAAAAATAGATGCAGTTGAAGCGATTGGGAGGGCTGTTTAATGAGTGAAGAAAAATTAGTTTTAGAGAGTGTTAGCAAGTCGTTTGGAGACGGAGAAAACGCTGTAGTCGTGTTAAATGACCTATCGCTGCGTGTAAAAGCAGGAGAGCTTGTGGCGATTGTCGGTCCTTCTGGTTCTGGAAAAAGTACCTTTTTATCCATTGCAGGCGCGCTGCTTTCACCGTCTAGCGGACGTGTGATTATTGACGGAGACGAGATTAATAAAATGTCTCCATCACAAATGAACAGCATTCGCCTGAAGAAAATTGGCTTTATCTTTCAATCAGCTAATTTAATTCCGTATTTAACAGTTCGCGATCAGCTTCTTCTTGTCACGGAGCTAGAAGGAAGTCGAAATAAAGAAGCGAAAAAAAGAGCGGATGATTTGCTTGAAAAACTAGGGCTTGCTCATCGAAAGCATCACTATCCTGAAAGTTTATCCGGCGGAGAGCGTCAGCGGGCAGCGATTGCAAGAGCGTGGATGAATAACCCTGAAATTATCTTTGCAGATGAACCGACGGCAAGCTTGGATTCAGAGCGAGGAAGAAAAGTCGTGCAAATGCTCGCAGATGAAGTAAAGCTAAGGGGCAAATCAGCTGTAATGGTTACGCATGATAAAAGAATGCTGGATTTATGTGATCGCGTTGTGTGGATGGAAGATGGAAAATTAGTAGAATCAAATAGCGTGCAAGTTTAAAAAAGTGCTGCTCTTGACAAGAGCAGCACTTTTTTTGCGTTCTTTATTGTGCATATATTTGGCGTCTCGATTTGGCGCCTCCATACGTGCGCTTCTTTGTTAGTAGATGGGTTAGTTATTCATATTTCACTTCTTTAAAAAGCGTATAGCGAAAATAAAACAACGCTATTTAGGAAGGAAGAAAATAAGAAACAGGAAATGGAAAAGCAATGAAGAAATAGTAAAAAGGTGATGAAACGATGAGAAAAAGGAGTGGAAGCAATGATTAAAAAAGTCGGTCAAATTATGGTGTATGTAAACGATCAAGATCAAGCGGTAAAGTTTTGGACAGAAAAAATGGGATTTCAAGTTATGTGTGAACAAAAGAATGAACAAGGCCTGAGGTGGATTGAGCTAGCGCCGGTAGCGGGTGCCGAAACAACCATTATCCTTCATGACAAACAGCTAATAGCAAAAATGCAGCCAGAATTAAATGTTGGGACTCCTTCGCTGCTGTTTTTTACAGAGAATGTGGATGAATTATACAGCGACTTAACTGCTAAAGGTGTAACGGTGGGAGAAATCGTATCTATGCCTTCAGGGCGAGTCTTTAACTTTTCAGACAGGGAAGATAACTATTTTGCAGTTATGGAAACCGTGAGTAATAAATAGAAGAAAAACAAAAACACCGGGAGCATATACATTCTTCTCGGTGTTTTACAGGCAAAACAGGAGGAATTACTCTTCATTATCATTAGTGAGATTAAATTCAATTAGCTTATTTCGCCCGTGCTTTCCTGCGATTTGTCCTTCTTGATTAGCATTTTGCCCGCCGTTTTTGGCAATTTGTCCACCTTGAGATGCGTTTTGTCCACCGTTTATAGCAATTTGTCCGCCTTCATATGCAATATTTGTATAATAATTAATGGTTACACAGCATGGTTTTTTCTTGCGAGAACGCTTTTTAGCAGAATAATCGCTTTCTACATAATATTTTCCATCTGCTGAATTGTAGTAGCAATAATATTTTTTTATAGGAGTCACTCCTTTCATCATAACTACTATATTTTATTCGTTATGCAAAGGTGTGCTTATACACACGTGTATTAATATTCGTTTTATTTCTACAGAATAAGCTATTTTATAAGTCAAGGAGTGATGCCTCTCATGATGAAACTAATAGGAGAAAAAGTGTCGTTAAGAGAAGCGACACAGGAAGACGTTAATGAACTTTATTACTGGAAGTACGAAGAAAAAAACCAAGAAGCAAAAAAAGTGGAATGCTCCCTATATATCAGAAGGAAGACTGACCAGAGAAGAATATATGAACTCATGGGACAAGGAATATGAGCTTTTTCCATGCGTTCCTCGACTCCTTGCGGTCATCATTGATGAAAAAGCAGTGGGCACCGTAAGTTGTTACTGGGTGGACAAGCATACAAACTGGCTGGAAACCGGAATTGTCATTTACGACCCAGACTATTGGAGCGGAGGATACGGAACGGAAGCTTACCGCATGTGGATTGATTTTTTATTTGAGTCTACACCGTTACATAGGCTCGGTATGTCCACATGGTCAGGCAACATCAGAATGATGAAAACAGCTGCAAAAATAGGGATGAAAGAAGAAGCGAGAATTAGAGAAGCACGTATCGTAAACGGTGAATATTTTGACAGCATCAAAATGGGCATTCTGCGAAGGGAATGGGAAAGTTATCGTAGTAAGAGCTGTAATAGAAAAGAATACAGAGGTGAACTAAAGCATTGATCAATATAGTCTCATTATTTAAGGCTTCTTCCTTTATGAATGGAAGAAGCTTTTCTTATGTCAATCATGTCATCTGTAAGACCTAGCGTGTATAAAATTAAAAGAAGGAACGTTTATATAGGTCTGCTCAAATCAGTTACTGTGTTAAAAACAGCAGGGGGGAAATGCATGCGGGCAAACTTTAAAGAATCTGCAAAAAGAAGCGTGAAAAAGAAGAGAACGCTGCAGTTTACACTAAATGTAATCGGAATATTAATGTTTATAGGGGTTTTAATCAGGTGGTGGACTGTTCCGTTCGCTGTTAGTAACGATCTTCAAATTTACTATAATCCAGATTTTCAAATGAAACCCAGTGAGTGCAAGGAATTTGTTGCGTTCGTTTTATGCGCAGCAAGCGTGTATTTTAGTTTAGTAAACGTCTACTTTTTTTTGGGAAAAACAGGTAAAAAATTAGTCTATACCGTTCTTGTTTTACTGGCTGTCTTTAACCTCTATATGATGCTTACACTTCTTGCTGTAGCTACGCATTAAAGGCGTACGTGCAGCTTAAAAGAAAGAGGTCAAACTTCCTTTCTCTTTTAAAGTGTTTTGCGATTTTTTTATGCGAAAAACAGATAGGTCTTCAAACATCTTCATTAGTTGAGCTTTCATAGTACTTCCACCTTTTAGTATTTTTCACCTGACACATATGTAAATATTGTGTGTGTTTTTAATTTCATACAATTCTATCAAATTCATTAAAACAGTTTTATTTTCTAAATTCAACTGAAAAGTATTTTCATTATTTTCCCCTAAACTAACCGAGATAAGCTGCTATAAGGTTTAAAGAAAAAAAGAAAATTGAAATGATTTTTTACAAGTTTAATATCTTGACGAAAAAATATTTCAGGAATAAGATATGTTACATAAAGTAACGAGTGAAAGAAAAGTTACTTTTTAAAGATTATATTTTTCCTAACAGGAGGAAGAGATATGGAAGCGATGACTTTTGTTTTATTCGGTTCAACAGGTGATTTAGCGAAACGCAAAATTTATCCTGCACTCTATAATTTATTTATAGACGGGAAAATCCCTAAATCAATTTCTGTTGTAGGACTAGGCAGAAGGGAGATGTCCGATGCAGATTTTCAGAAAAAAGTAGAAGAATCTATTCATACTTTTTCACGTCGCGTCGAAAAAGATTCATCTCTTATGCAGCATTTTCTATCAGCTTTTCGCTACAGCCAATTGGATGCAACGAATGCTGAAGACTATAAAAGTCTGTTAAATCTAGTAGAAGCACGCGAAGCAGAACTAAACATTCCAAGCAACCGAATGTTTTATCTCTCCGTTGCACCAGAATTTTTCGGTACGATCGCCGAGCATATTAAAGACAGTGGCTTAGGTGCTACAAAAGGTTGGAAACGGTTAATTATTGAAAAACCGTTTGGCCATGATCTAAAGTCAGCTCGACAATTAAACGAAAACTTAAGCAAAGCGTTTAAAGAAAAAGAGATTTATCGCATTGACCACTATCTTGGCAAGTCGATGGTGCAAAATTTAGAAGCGCTGGAATTCGCTAATCCTATTCTTCAATCATTATGGAATAACGAGCATATTGCGAATATACAAATTACAGCAAGTGAAACGGTCGGTGTAGAGGAAAGAGCAAGCTATTATGACCATTCAGGAGCCATTCGAGATATGGTTCAAAATCATATGCTGCAAATGCTGATGATGACGGCTATGCACTTACCGGCTCGCATTAGCGCTGATGATATTCGAAATGAAAAAATAAATGTGTTAAAAGCGCTTCGTCCGCTTGTGAAAGAAGATATGGATCTAGATGTTGTTCGCGGTCAATATGAGGCCGGAAAAATAAACGGGTCTTCAGTGGAGAGCTACGTGAATGAGCGGGGCGTATCACCATCTTCGCAGACGGACACGTTTTTAGCAGCCAGACTATATATCGATAATTCGCTTTGGAAAGGCGTTCCTTTCTACATTCGTACAGGGAAAAGAATGGCGGAAAAAGCGACGCGAATTGTTATTGAATTCAAAGACTCGTTAAAAGAGTTGTACTTAGACAAAGGAGAAACAACATCTCCAAATCTGTTGATCATTGAAATTAACCCGCATGAAAATATTACGCTGCAGTTGAACAGTAAAAACCCATTTAATCATGGTCATATTGAGCCTGTACAAATTAATTTTTCAGGTCAGCAAGAAGGAGCACCGGAAGCATATGAACGCCTTATTGCAGATGCATGTGCCGGAGATTCTACATTTTTTGCTCATTGGAAAGAAGTAGAGCTAGCTTGGGAATGGGTTCAGCCGCTTCTTGAAGCATTTGAGGAAAATACAGTGCCGCTTCACAAATATGCTGCTGGTTCACACGGCCCTGACGCATCAAATGAGCTTTTAGAAAAAGACGGTTTTAAATGGTGGCTGGATGAAGAAACAGCGCGCCGATCACGCGAAGTACAGCCAGTTTAATACAAACAAAGCGAAAGAAGGATGACACATGAGTACCAACATAGACACACTTGCAGTTAATACGATTCGCACCCTGTCAATCGATGCGGTGAACGCAGCCAATTCAGGCCACCCCGGGCTTCCGATGGGAGCTGCTCCGATGACCTATGCGCTGTGGGCGAATCACTTACAGCATAATCCGGCAAATTCAAGCTGGTTTAACCGAGATCGTTTTATCTTATCAGCCGGTCATGGCTCAAGCTTGCTGTATAGCATGCTTCATTTAAGCGGATACAATGTATCAATAGAAGATTTAAAAAGCTTCCGCAAGCTAAATAGTAAAACACCGGGTCATCCTGAATTTGGCCATACGGACGGCGTGGAAGCAACAACAGGTCCTTTAGGTCAAGGAATTGCAAATGCAGTCGGAATGGCAATGGCAGAAGCGCATTTAGCGGCAAAGTTTAACCAGTCAAAATTTCCTGTCATTGATCACTATACGTATACACTAGTAGGCGATGGTGACTTGATGGAAGGTATTTCTTATGAAGCAATGTCCATGGCTGGCCATATGAAGCTTGGTAAACTTATTGCTTTATATGACTCCAACGATATTTCGTTAGACGGAGAATTAAATCTTTCGTTTAGCGAAAATATTCAAAAAAGAGCGGAATCTGCGAACTGGCAGTATTTACGTGTAGAAGATGGAAATGACGTGGATGAAATCACAAAAGCAATCGAAAAAGCGAAGCAGAGCACCGAACAGCCAACGCTTATCGAAGTGAGAACCATTATTGGCTACGGAAGTCCAAAAGTAGCGGGAACAAATAAAGCGCACGGCAATCCGCTTGGAGAAGAAGAAGCAAAAGCAACAAAACAAGCCTATGGCTGGGAAACGGAAGAAAACTTCTATGTTCCAGAAGAAGTAAAAGCCCATTTTGAAAAGCTAGAAGAAAAAGGAATGAAAGCAGAAGCAGAGTGGAACGAGCTGTTTGCTTCTTACCAAAAAGAACACCCTATGCTGGCTGATGAATTAGAGCGTGCCATCACAGGCGAAGCGTTAATTGAAGTGAATGATATTTTAACATTCTCATCAGAAAAAGCGATTTCGACTCGTGTTGCAAGCGGAGAAGCGATTAATTATTTCAGTAAATCTGTGCCCTCTATTTTTGGAGGCAGCGCTGATTTATCGCATTCCACAATGACGGACATTAAAGAAGAAGGCCCTTACGCACCAGGATATTTCGGAAATCGAAATATTTATTTCGGCGTACGTGAACATGCAATGGGAGCGGCCGGAAATGGAATGGCCCTTCACGGCGGTGTGAAGCCGTTTGTCAGCACATTCTTTGTTTTTAATGATTACTTGCGTCCAGCGATTCGTTTAGCTGCACTTCAAAAGCTGCCGGTCACGTATGTGTTTACCCATGATTCCATAGCAGTAGGAGAAGATGGACCGACTCATGAGCCCGTTGAACATTTAGCTTCTCTTCGTGCAATTCCAGGGCTTACCGTAATCCGTCCGTCTGATGCAAACGAAACAGCTAGCGCTTGGGCTTATGCGCTTCAGCAAGCGGAAGGTCCTGTAGCCTTAGTGCTTAGCCGTCAAAACTTGCCTGTGTTTGAAGAAACAAAACAAAATATCAACGACCTAGCTAAAGGAGCTTACGTATTAACCGAAACAAACGATAAGCCGGAGCTGATTTTCATCGCTACAGGTTCTGAAGTAGCACTAGCGATCAGTGCTAAAACTCAGCTAGAACGTGAAGGTATATCCGTACGAGTTGTAGCAATGCCTAGCTGGGAGCTGTTTAACAAACAGTCAAAAGAGTATCAAGAGCGCATCTTGCCTGAATTTGTTTCAAAACGAATCTCTCTGGAAATGGGAATTTCACTTGGCTGGGAACGTTTTGTAGGGCCAAAAGGAAAAGTGTTAGCTGTTGACACATTTGGTGCTTCAGGAACCGGAGCTGATGTGATGAAGCTGTTTGGATTTACAGAAGAAAACGTAGTGGCACAAGCAAAAGAATTGCTAAAGGCTTAAATAAAAAGATAAATAGAAGGAGCTGTTCACATGAAAGTAGGATTAGTTGGTTTAGGGAAAATGGGGATTAACTTAGGACAAAACTTATTGGATCAGCGTCATGACGTTGTAGCATTTGACGTAAATTCAAATGCAGTGGAGCAAATGAAAGGGTACGGTGCTTCAGGAGTATCAAGCTTGCAGGAGCTTGTTCAGTCATTAGAAACACCAAGAGTTGTATGGCTGATGGTTCCTCATACGGTTGTTGATTCTGTTATTAGTGAAGTGAAGCCTCTTTTAGCTGAAGGAGATATCGTTATTGAAGCGGGAAACTCTCATTACAAAGAGTCTATTCGACGCTATAACCAGTTAAAAGAAAACAAAATCCGCTTTATGGACGTTGGAACATCTGGCGGAATGGAAGGCGCTCGTAACGGAGCTTGCTATATGATTGGCGGAGATCGTGAAGCGTGGGAAATTGTTGAACCTATTTTCCGCGATACAGCGGTAGAAAACGGATATTTATACGCTGGAGAAGCAGGGAGCGGCCACTTTTTAAAAATGGTTCATAACGGCATTGAATACGGCATGATGGCTGCAATCGGAGAAGGATTTGAAGTTCTTGAAAAAAGCCAGTTCGACTATGATTACGAAAAAGTAGCGAGAGTATGGAACAATGGATCTGTTATTCGTTCATGGCTAATGGAATTAACAGAAAATGCGTTCTCTAAAGATGCTAAGCTAGACGGCATCAAAGGAGTTATGAACTCTTCTGGTGAAGGGAAATGGACGGTAGAAACCGCTCTAGACCTTCAAACAGCTACGCCGGTTATTGCGATGTCTTTACTGATGCGCTATCGCTCGCTTGAAGATGATACCTTTACAGGAAAGGTAGTTTCCGCGCTTCGAAACGAGTTTGGCGGTCATGCTGTGGAAAAGAAATAACAAGTGAAATAGTGGGTATAGTAAAAAAAACTGATGGAGGAATGAAAAAATGAAATTTTTTATTGATACTGCAAACCTTGACGATATTAAAAAAGCATACAAATTGGGCGTTTTATCTGGCGTCACAACAAACCCTTCTCTTGTTGCAAAAGAAGGCGTAAAGTTTGAAGATCGTATTGAAGAAATTTTAAAAACTGTTCCAGAAGTAGAATCCGTTTCAGCAGAAGTGACGCCGGATGCCGAAACAGCAGAAGACATGATTGCGCAAGCAGAAGAACTAATCAAAATTAACGGCGGGGACCAAAATATTACGATTAAACTTCCAATGACACTCGCTGGACTAGAAGCGACTCGCTACCTTGCTAAAAAAGGTGTAAAAACAAACGTAACGCTTATTTTCACTGTGAACCAAGCGCTTTTAGCAGCCCGTGCAGGTGCAACATATGTATCTCCATTCCTTGGTCGCCTTGATGATATTTCAGAAGACGGCGTACAGCTTGTGGCTAAAATTGCCGAGTTGTTCCGCATTCAAAATATTGACTCTCAAATCATTGCGGCTTCTGTAAGACATCCGGACCACGTTACACGCGTAGCCCTTGCCGGAGCTCATATTGCAACTATTCCATATTCAGTAATCGAGCAGCTTGTTAAACATCCTTTAACCGAACAAGGAATTGAAAAATTTGCGGCTGATTGGAAAAATGCTGTTCAAAACTAAGTAAAAGATAAAGAACGTGCGCATTCTAAAAAAAGAATGCACGCGTTCTCTCATAATATCCTTAAAGAGGTAAACACCATGAATACAGTAGATGCTAAGATGATTAAAACCCAATACGGTTTAGAGGTTTATGTAGATGATGTAGAGCATATTAACTTTAAAAGCCTTCATGCGCCTAAAGTTAACCAGCAGCTCTATCGCATTGAATTTGAAATTGGCTACTTTTTATTAAAAGAACACAGATATTACGAATACGAAAAGAACTATTTTTGGCTTGCAGTAAGCGAAGATTTTAGTAAGCTAATTATTCAAGAACCTGATATGGAGAGCTTATTTGGAGCTAAAAGCGAAGACGAAAGAAAGGCGACAAAAGAGCTTTTAAGTCAGTGGCTCATTCATACCGAGGCTTATAAAAAGCAATTAAACCAGCATATTAATGACTGCAAGAAAAGTAATGAAACAAATGAGGGCATAACGGCTGTTTTAGAAAAGTTGCTGAATATTTCAGCAGCAGACATTGAACAAGCCCCGATTGAGAAATTAGCTGCCTCACGATCAGTTTAACTTAAAAAAGTGAATTAGCGCAGTCATAGTATGAGAGATAAAAGGTGCTTCGTTTAACACGCGAAGCACCTTTTTATATGTCATAAAAAGCTATTTCCTTTGGGGGAAATGCATGGGTTAAATTATTTTCGTTACTTCAACAATTCGGTGAATCAATGTGTGTTTTTAGTAAGCTTAGAATGGAAAAGGGATTTTGAATCTTTTACTTCCTGTGAATAGTTTTGCAAAAATTAAGCATAATACGACTGCAAACTATATTTAAGGAGATGGAAAAAATGAAAAAAGGGCTTATCATTGCTTCTTCAGTTCTTTTTCTTTCCGGCTTAGCTGCATGTGGAGGAAATAAAGACAATAACGCAATGGACAATACTCAAAATGACTTACGCAACACTTCTACAAACGACGGGGTTGATAATAATATCCCAATGGATAATACCGATCAGCCGACCAAGTCAGTTGAAGCAGCGCAAAATGTAGAAGATATGAAGGAAGTTGACGATGCATATGTGCTTCGCGATAATAATAATGCCTATGTAACGGTAGACCTAGCTGGAAATGACGCAGCGGACAACAACGATAATGGCAAGGTGAACACTGTAACGTATAACGGCGATACTTATCATGAAGTTTCAACTGATTTTGAACAAAAAATTGCGGACCGTGTAAGAGAAGCAGATAGTAAAATCGACAAAGTATACGTGGCGTTTGTAAACACGGGCTTAGACAATATGAACAACAACAATAACGTACCTGGCGTAGATAAAAATGACAAGATGTATCGAGATGATGAAAAAGACAACAACCGTGATCCAGAAGATATTGTAGAAGATCCAAAAGATATGATGGACCGTAACAACAAAGATCAATAACATCAAAAAGGCCTCTGGATCACTAGAGGCCTTTGGTTCATTAACTAAGTTCAAGTAAAGAAATAAAAATCGGAAGAACACAGCAAGAAACGGCTGAAATAAAATCAAGCTCGTTCTGTTTTTTTGCAGAAAGCGTGAACTCCATCAAAATAATCGTCAGGATACTCATGAAAAGCGTTGCATAAAAAAGAAAATCGCGCTGACTTTCCACTAAAAACAACACCGCATTTAAAATCAAAATAACGGCATAAAGAAACTTAAGCAGCATGTGAAGCTGCATGCTGAATTTATTCTCTTGTTTGTAGCGCAAGATATAGACAAAAAAGAAAATAAATAAAGTTAATTGCCATGAGGCAGGAAGTAGCTGCTGCCATAGATTGTCCAAGAAACTCATTCCTCCTATAAAACAATGATGCATATATGTAACACACACGTTTTTATTTTAAAAGTGAAGAGTATCTTTAGGCAAGAACAATTTTTCTTTTTTTATTCTTTTTCTTATACAGGCTCTCAACATAAAAAAAGAACGGTCGCGATGACCATTCTTTTTACTTCACTTCAATTAAAACCTTCGTGCCGTCTGGAAACTCGTCTACTTGATGTGAGATCCAAGATCCGGCGCCTCGGTTGTCTGAAGGCTTTACATATTCAATGTCTGCACCGTTTCCGCCTTCTTCACAAAAGGCCATCGGAAACTCATCTCGATCGTAGCCGCTTTTAGTCGGAATGCCTTTTAAAGATTCACGGCGGTTTTCTTCAGCACCGTCTCGGTCGATTGTACAAACAGCCGATTTTCCTTTATCGATTGCATGTTGAATGTGCGCTGCAGTTTCAGGGTAACGATCAGCAGGGAAGGTAATTACTTCATCGTAGGAGGTATTCGTTGAAGAGTTCTGCTCTAACGGATTTCCTTCAATCATAACAATAACGGCTAATACTAAAATTAAAATACCAGAAACAATTTTTTTCAATCTGTAAAACTCCTTTATAAAACGTTTATCACTTTTATATTAAAGTAATAAGAAAAAAATGTAAAAACATATAATGGAAATAGCTAGAATTCATAAGGAAAACATAAGCTCACGTACAGCTGCTGAACGTGAGCTTATGTCTAATGATGAGAGTGATGATGGTGCGTTTCGTTTTCAGCTGGCTGCAGTGAACGTAACTCTTCTTTCGATAATTTGCCTACTGCGACTTGCTGAGTAGGAAGGATGTGCTCACCGCGCGCGTTAATATCCGTTTTAATATAGTAAATACCATCCTGTTTAAAAGTTGCTTTTGCTTTATACATACTGCCGTCATAATGTGCCTTTGCTGTTTCAACTTTACCGGGAGCATCTTTTTTCCACACTTTAAACTGAACGATTTTGGCATCATCCACCGTTTTATTTTCTTGCATTACGTGCACTTCTAACATCTGTGTGCTCTGTGGCTCTATATTTTCAGGAAGCATCACATGCGCAGACAGAGGCTTTGGCTGCTTGTAGAGCTGGTCTGCGTTACCGTTTACAGAGCACGCGGAAAGTACAAGTGTACTGAGTATGACCAATCCGGGTATTTTCCATTTGTTCATTGTTACTGCACCTCACATCGTTTCATGCATCATGCGTTTAAAAACCGCTTCAATGCTGGAATTCGTTTGATGATAAAGAAATCTAAAAGCCACACGATAACTAAGGACAGTCCGACTAAAGGAAAGACGAGACCAAACACCACGATTATACACGTCACAATTCGCATTGCATTTTCTTCAGGAACTTTAGGAGCGCCTATGTTTTTAGCTGGTTTTCGTTTCCACCACAGTAAGGCTCCGCTGATGGCGATACCAGCAATTCCGATACAAATAATCAGGCCCATAAGCTGATTTATAAATCCAAACTGTGTACCTTTATGAAGCGTAATACCAAGTGCAATCAATTTTCCCATAAATCCATAGTTGCCGTACCGATAATCAGCTAACACAACGCCGGTGTATTGATCAAGGTGAATGGTTGCCTCATCCTGAGCTCTTGGTGAAAAAACAGAGAGCGTATACACGCCTTGAGGTTCTTGCGGAATAGAAATGGTATAACCGTCGTGCATATGCTGTTCTTTTGCAATATCTACAATGTCATCAAGCGATACTTTTGTATATTGCGAAGCTGTGGAGCTTGGAACTTCTAACATTTCAGCTCCCCAAGGCACGTCCGCTACATCTTTTGTTTGTATGGTTGAAGTAGGGGCACTGCCTACCCAAATAGACGGAGGGTACCCCACGCCTGCGTTTGTGGCGATTTGCTGAAACGCATTGCCCCACAGTCCTGACCACGGAAGGCCCGTTAGTACGAGAAAAAGCATAGCAGCTGAAATCCAAAAGGCCGGTACCGCATGAAGGTCTCGTGCAAGCGCGTTTTTACCTTTTGAAAAACGAGGAATCAGCACGCCTTTTATTTTGTCTTTTTTGCGCGGCCACCATAAAAAAGCACCGGTTACAATTAAGACAATCGCCCAGCAGGCCGCAAGTTCTACGATACGATCACCCGCTGTTCCTGCCATTAGCTCTCCGTGAAATTCTTCAATTTGATTCATTAAGCGACTCGAATCATCCAGTTTTCCTACAATGTGACCATTGTGAGGATTAACAAAAATCGTATATGTATGGTCTTTTAATGAGATTCCTACTTCTGAAGAACGAGTGGAGCGCTCACTGGGCTTATACGTCAACACGTCAGCCCCTGGATACTTTTCCTTTACAGCCTGCACTTGTGCTGAAGGGGATGTAGACTGTGATTGAGCTTGAACATGATACAAGTCGTGGTACAGTCTTTCTTCAATTTGAGGCTTGAACAAATACACGCCTCCCGTAACAGCTAATATAAGAAGAAACGGAGTAAACACTAAGCCCGCATAAAAGTGCCAGCGCCATATGGCTTTGTATAGGCCTTGAGAACGCGCCGTGCTTTTTTTAGTTGTACTTGTTGTTTCTTCGTGCTTTTCCTGCATCATTTTTTCCTCCTTTTTACTAACGAACGTGCTTTCATTATAGAAGGAAAGGGAGAATTAGCCATCACTCCTGAGAGTGATTGTTGGGACTTATAAGAGGAAGCTGCTAATAAAAAAACAGCTCGTGAAAGCTGTTAGTTCATTAAGCCGTTTTGAAACGCATAGCTTGTCAGCTGCACGCGATTTTCTAAATGAAGCTTGCTTAAAATATTTTTCAAATGGCTTTTTACCGTGTGTTCAGAAATAAATAACTGCGCGGAGATATCGCGGTTCGACAGTCCTTTAGCCACTAATTGAAGTACTTCAAGCTCTCGTGCAGAAAGGGGAGTGTCGGTTTTTTTTATCGATGTTTCTTGCGGAAACTCTTTTAAAATTTGAAACGCAATTTCTTTTGACATAGGAACTTCATCTAAAGCGAACGCACGCAAATAGTCGTACCACACTTCAGACTGCAGGTTTTTTAACAAATAGCCCTGTGCGCCTTTTTTCAGCGCATCAAATAAATCCGTAATATCGTCTGAAACCGTGATGACCACAATTTTAACGTACGGAAACTGAAGCTTAATTTGTTTTGTCGCTTCCAACCCGTCCATCACAGGCATTCCAATGTCCATTAGGACGATATCAGGCATTAACTTTTCAGTCAGTTCAATGGCTTCTTGCCCGTTGGTTCCTTCGCCAACAATAGTAAAATCTTCATATTCTTCTAAAATATCGCGAATGCCTTCTCTCGCATGAGCATGATCATCTACAATCAAAATACGAAACGGCTGCATTTACATAACCCCCTTTTTAATGCTAACAATGGTTTGGTTCTGTTTTCGCTCAATGGAAAAGTCCCAGTTCATGTCCTTCGCACGGTCTTTCATAATTTGCAAACCAAGACCGGACTTGAGAGAGTCGGACGTAAAACCTGTACCGAAATCTGTAATTTCACAAATCCATCCCCCGGCCGTTTCAGTGGCTGTAATCCAGATTTTATTCGTTTTTGCATGTTTGATTACATTCATAGCCGCTTCCTTTACACAAGCAAACAGCTCGTTTTTTTCTTTCCTCGACAGCGTTGTTTCTGACAGTCTCCAATCTAGGTTTACATCTAGTAAATGAGTATGTGTTAAATCATCGACGTATTGATGAATGCTTTCGGTCCAGCTTTCGGAAGAGTCAGACGGAGAGTGCTTTAAATTCGTAATCGCTTGACGCGTATCGTCATGGACATGCTGAAGGGTTTGTTTCATCCGGATAAAGTCAGGATCCTGTTCTAATTTATTTTTTCTTCCGAACTTGTTCATTTTAACAGATAGGAGAAACAGCGACTGTGCAATGCCGTCATGCAGTTCACGAGCTAATTTTTCACGTTCAATAAGTGCTGCTTTCTTTTCTTTTTCTTGTCTTAGTTCCTCTTGCATTTTTTCTAAAATAGAAAATAAATAGCGGACAAACACAAGCGTTACAAAAAAGACAAGGAGCGGAGAAAGCACATTTCCCATATCCATTGAGATGTAAGGGAGCAAAAAGGCATGACGAACATACTCCCAAAGCGCGATGGTCAGAGTTGGAAGAAGCAAAATCAGCCATTTAATTTGTCTATATTTCACGGTATCCCTTCTTTCGTCCATAAAATGTGTCTATATTTTATCATTTGAGCGGAAAATTACTAGAGGAAAGAAGAGAAATCACTCTTAAGAGTGATTAGTACCACCCCTAGCTGAACGGATAAAAGTAATGGAAAAAAGTCTCATCTGCAATATCATACAAGAAAAATTTTTGAGTGAATGGTATGGTTAAAAAGCTTAGTATGTGACAAGGAGGGGTCTTTGATGGTAAAAGAAATTCGCACGGCGCACATTGACGCCGATTTACATATTGAAGCTTATCGTTTTAAAGGTATTATGCAAAAGTTTCCTGCTCATTTTCACGAGTATTATGTGATTGGATTTATTGAAGAAGGTCAGCGTCATTTAATTTGCCAAGGCAAAGAATACATCATTAATCCAGGAGATTTGCTGCTGTTTAATCCGTATGATGTCCATAGCTGTGAACAAATAGACGGCAAAACGCTTGATTATCGCTGTATTAATGTGGTGCCAGAAGTGATGAAAAAAGCTGTTTTTGACATTAACGGCAGTGAAAGTCTTCCGCGTTTTAACAGCAGCGTGGTGCAAAGAAGTGATGCTGTCTCTAGTTTAAAAGAGCTTCATTTGCAAATTTTAAATGGTGAACGTGAGTTTAAGAAAGAAGAGTTATTTTTATATTTGCTAGAAGAACTCATGCAGGATCATTCAAATCTTTCTTTTCTTTCGTCAGCCGTTGACACGTCCCATGAAATCACAACAATCTGCAGCTATTTGGAAGACAGCTATACAAACAAGATCACGCTGGATGAGTTAAGTCAGCTAATTGGATGGAGCAAATACCGGCTGCTGCGCTCTTTTACAAAGCAAAAAGGAATTTCTCCATATAGCTACTTGGAAACAATTCGAATCAATCAGGCTAAAAAGCTGCTAGAACAAGGAAAAAAACCGATTGACGTATCTTTTTTAACTGGATTCAGTGATCAAAGTCATTTGACTCGATTTTTTAAAAGTCAGGTTGGGCTAACACCAAAACAATACATGAAAATCTTTGAAAGTGAAAAGAAAACAGGATGCTAGTAATAGCTTAAAAGGGAGAGAAGAGCTGTGGATCATTTAGCTGCTTACATGCTGATGGCATTGGTCATGTCCATGATACCTGGTGCTGATACAATTCTTATCATGAAAAATACGCTTCATCACGGAGCAAAAGCAGGACGTTTTACCATACTCGGCATGGCTACAGGCCTCACGTTTTGGACGTTAATTGCTGTGCTTGGCTTGTCTGTTGCTATTGCGCAGTCGGTGTATCTGTTTAACACGATTAAATACATAGGGGCAGCGTACTTATTTTACTTAGGTATCAGAATATTTCTGACCAAAAATACGCTCTCATTAGAGGCCATTTCAGAAGAAACAAAAACTGTAAAGTCTTCATCTAATCGCTGCTATAGAGAATCATATATGCAAGGGGCTCTTAGTAATTTTCTTAATCCTAAAACGGTATTAGTTTATATTACGTTTATGCCACAGTTTATTAACTTGGATGCACACACAAACCAACAGCTGCTGATACTCGGTTTTATTCTGACGCTTATAGCAGTAGGGTGGTTTTTAATCTTGGTGTATGTAATAGATTACGTGAAAAGGTGGCTTAAAAAACCGGTGTTTCAAAAAGCCTTTCAACGATGCAGCGGAGTGCTGCTGATTGGTTTTGGGATAAAAACAATAGTGTAATCGCAGTTAGTAAGTAAAAAAGCCTTATTGAAAAATAAGGCTTTTTTTACGTTTAAAAACACGTAAACGAAACAATTTGTCGTGTATCCACACCGAAAATGGTCCAGAAACGTCCATTCCATCTAAATCCTGCAACCGATCGCGGGCCTACAAAAATAGGAAAATACCAGAAGCTAGAGCCGTTTCTAAGCCATATGAACGTGTTGCGGAATAGACATAGAGAAATGGCTTCTGGATCAACGGCAAATGGAGTTGCCGTTTGTTGAGCCGGAATAAATGCCGGCGGAGGGGAAGTTGGGGCTTGCTGGGGGCTAGGTGTAGGTAAACCGCCTGGTGGTCTAGGTGGACCGGGCGGGAGTTGAGGTCCAGGAAATCTTGTCGGGTACAAATAAAAATCCATGTAGTTAATGTCCATTTTTTAATCACCTCTGTTTTTTAATCAATATTTTATAAAGTATGAGAAAGCTGCCTAAAGGGATTGGGCAATTACAGCGTTTTTTACATAGGTCTTTTTTATGAAGAAAAGTTTGGTTCCTAAGTCGGAAATAAATTCCTTCATGAACTCGATAAAAGCTGAATAGGATAAAACAGAGTGTGTTTTTAGAGGAGGACTTTTCATGGATAACAATCCAAAAAAGATGTTTACACCGGTTAAGACCTATCAACCTTTCCACAGTATCTATGATCCTTGCCGGCCGATAGGAGTTAAATATTATTCTACGCCGCCTCAATTATACATGGGATTTCAGCCGCCGAATCTGCAGCAGTTTTCACCGAAAGAAGCGCTAAAAAAAGGAACGCTGTGGCCGGCTTTTTGGGACTACTATGAAAATCCATACAAAGATAAGAAGAGGGATGAAGAATGAAAAATCTACCTCCGGAGTACTATCAGGATTTAGAAGAAATACAGGCGATTGATTTTGCACTAGTAGAATTAACGCTGTATTTAGATACCCATCCAAATGACCAGCAGGCTATGCAGCAGTTTAACGAATACGCGCAGCAGGCTATGCAGTTAAAAAGAAATTTTGAAACAAAGTACGGGCCGCTCCAGCAGTATGGAAACAGCTATACCGACGGAAAGTGGAGCTGGGGAACAAGCCCTTGGCCATGGCAAATATAAGCAGATAAAGGTGGGAGCTATATGTGGGTGTATGAAAAGAAATTGCAGTATCCAGTGAAAGTAAGCACGTGTAATCCAACGCTTGCCAAATATTTAATGGAACAATACGGGGGAGCGGACGGAGAGCTTGCGGCAGCACTTCGGTATTTGAATCAGCGCTATACGATTCCCGATAAAGTGGTTGGACTGCTAAACGATATCGGGACAGAAGAGTTTGCTCATCTTGAAATGATTGCTACGATGATTTATAAGCTAACAAAAGATGCAACGCCAGAGCAGCTGAAGGCAGCGGGATTAGCAGAACACTATGTGAACCATGATAGTGCACTTTATTACAATAATGCTGCTGGGGTTCCGTTTACAGCTACTTATATACAGGCAAAAGGAGATCCGATTGCAGATCTTTATGAAGACATAGCCGCAGAAGAAAAAGCAAGAGCTACATATCAATGGTTAATTGATATATCAGATGATCCCGATTTAAACGACAGCTTACGATTTTTACGAGAAAGAGAGATTGTTCACTCACAGCGGTTCCGTGAAGCCGTGGAGATTTTAAAAGATGACAGAGACAGGAAGAAAATCTTTTAACTAGTTAAAAAACATCCCCCTTGGCGAATGCAAACGAAAGGAGGGATGTTTTTTGTTGTGACTACGTTGATTATGCGCTAGAACTGCAGTGACAAGAAACAACCTTTAATTTCCCTTCAACATCTTTCCAAACTCGCGTATAGCTGTATTCACCTCCAATAGATTCACCGGTTGCCAGTGCCCCATTTAACGCTACTTTTGTAACGGTAACGGCAAGTTCTTGAAACAGTGTAACTTCTTGTTCCAACACTTCCATGCCCGCTATATCAAGACTTTTTGAACGATGAACATTTATATCTTCTTCTTTTGACAACCATTGCCCAAGGTGATTCACAAAAATAAGCTCATCTGAAAGTAATTCTTCTAATAGCTCTATGTTATTAGAAAGCATGGCTGAGCGAAGCATTTCTTCGTATTCTATAACTCTTGCTTGATTCATTTTT
Source organism: Priestia sp. AB (assembly GCF_028369225.1). Taxonomy (NCBI): domain Bacteria; kingdom Bacillati; phylum Bacillota; class Bacilli; order Caryophanales; family Bacillaceae; genus Priestia; species Priestia sp. AB. Next base: position 231,948 of record NZ_JAQMYN010000004.1, on the reverse strand, counting down.
AATCCTCCTTTACGCCTTGTGTAACTCTTTTCTATTTCCACGTTGCTTTTCCTTTAAACTTCTTTCCTTAATAAGTCATACTAAATTATGTTAATAGAGGGGATAAGTGGACTAATTTTCTGTAAGCACTAAAGATTCTGAAAGACTCTGTTAATTACCTTTAAATGGTATAAAATTAGAATGAAAGAACCTTTTCTGTCCACTTTTCTAGTTATCTTTTTACTATTAAGATGCAATTTTTTATACTTGTAATTGTAGCGGAATGAACGTTCATTCCGTTTTTGAAAAGAGGTGATAAAGTGGAATCTACTCCAACAAAACAAAAAGCGATTTTTTCTGCTTCGCTTCTGCTGTTTGCAGAAAGAGGATTTGATGCAACCACGATGCCAATGATTGCAGAGAATGCCAAAGTAGGAGCAGGAACAATTTATCGCTACTTTAAAAATAAAGAAAGCCTTGTAAATGAATTATTCCAACAGCACGTAAACGAGTTTTTACAGTGCATTGAAAGCGGTCTGGCAAACGAGAGAGATGGATACCGAGATGGGTTTCATCATATCTTTGAAGGTATGGTGACATTTACTAAAAACCATCCTCGTGCTCTTGGATTTATTAAAACTCATAGCCAACGAACTTTTTTAACGGAAGAGAGCCGCTTAGCATATCAAAAGCTGGTGGAATTTGTTTGCACGTTCTTCAGAGAAGGACAAAAGCAAGGTGTGATTAGAAATCTTCCTGAAAATGCGCTAATTGCTATTTTATTTGGAAGTTTCATGGAAGTATATGAAATGATTGAAAATGACTACTTATCTTTAACTGATGAACTTCTTACAGGTGTAGAAGAGAGTCTGTGGGCAGCACTTAGCAGACAATCATGAAACTTAACAAATGAAAGAGGGATAACATGACAATTAAAGAAATGCCTCAGCCAAAAACGTTTGGAGAGCTTAAAAACTTACCGTTATTAAACACAGACAAACCACTTCAAACGCTGATGAAAATTGCGGATGAATTAGGGGAAATCTTTAAATTTGAAGCGCCTGGTCGTGTAACGCGCTACTTATCAAGTCAGCGTCTAATTAAAGAAGCATGCGATGAATCACGCTTTGATAAAAACTTAAGTCAAGCGCTTAAATTTGTACGTGATTTTGCAGGAGACGGGTTATTTACAAGCTGGACGCACGAAAAAAATTGGAAAAAAGCGCATAATATCTTACTTCCAAGCTTCAGTCAGCAGGCAATGAAAGGCTATCATGCGATGATGGTCGATATCGCCGTACAGCTTATTCAAAAGTGGGAGCGTCTAAATGCAGATGAGCACATTGAAGTGCCCGAAGATATGACGCGATTAACGCTTGATACCATTGGTCTTTGCGGCTTTAACTATCGCTTTAACAGCTTTTACCGAGATCAGCCGCACCCGTTTATTACAAGTATGGTCCGTGCATTGGACGAATCGATGAAAAAGCTGCAGCGAGCAAATCCAGATGACCCAGCTTATGATGAAAATAAGCGCCAGTTTCAAGAAGATGTTAAGGTGATGAACAACCTAGTAGATAAAATTATTGCAGATCGCAAAGCAAGCGGTGAACAAAGCGATGATCTATTAACGCATATGCTAAACGGAAAAGATCCAGAAACAGGTGAGCCGCTTGATGACGAGAACATTCGCTATCAAATTATTACGTTCTTAATTGCCGGACACGAAACAACAAGCGGTCTTTTATCATTTGCGCTGTATTTCTTAGTGAAAAATCCACATGTATTACAAAAAGCAGCAGAAGAAGCAGCACGAGTTCTAGTAGATCCTGTTCCAAGCTACAAACAAGTCAAACAGCTTAAATATGTGGGCATGGTCTTAAACGAAGCGCTGCGCTTATGGCCAACAGCTCCTGCGTTTTCCCTATATGCAAAAGAAGATACGGTGCTTGGAGGAGAGTATCCTTTAGAAAAAGGCGACGAACTAATGGTCCTGATTCCTCAGCTTCACCGTGATAAAACAATTTGGGGAGACGATGTGGAAGAGTTCCGTCCAGAGCGTTTTGAAAATCCAAGTGCGATTCCGCAGCATGCGTTTAAACCGTTTGGAAACGGTCAGCGTGCGTGTATCGGTCAGCAGTTCGCTCTTCATGAAGCAACGCTGGTACTTGGTATGATGCTAAAACACTTTGACTTTGAAGATCATACAAACTACGAGCTGGATATTAAAGAAACTTTAACGTTAAAACCTGAAGGCTTTGTGGTAAAAGCAAAATCGAAAAAAATTCCGCTTGGCGGTATTCCTTCACCTAGCACTGAACAGTCTGCTAAAAAAGTACGCAAAAAGGCAGAAAACGCTCATAATACGCCGCTGCTTGTGCTATACGGTTCAAATATGGGAACAGCTGAAGGAACGGCGCGTGATTTAGCAGATATTGCAATGAGCAAAGGATTCGCACCGCAGGTCGCTACCCTTGATTCACACGCCGGAAATCTTCCGCGCGAAGGAGCTGTATTAATTGTAACGGCGTCTTATAACGGACATCCGCCTGATAACGCAAAGCAATTTGTCGACTGGTTAGACCAAGCGTCTGCTGATGAAGTAAAAGGCGTTCGCTACTCCGTATTTGGATGCGGCGATAAAAACTGGGCTACTACGTATCAAAAAGTGCCTGCTTTTATCGATGAAACGCTTGCCGCTAAAGGGGCAAAAAACATCGCTGACCGCGGTGAAGCAGATGCAAGCGACGACTTTGAAGGCACATATGAAGAATGGCGTGAACATATGTGGAGTGACGTAGCAGCCTACTTTAACCTCGACATTGAAAACAGTGAAGATAATAAATCTACTCTTTCACTTCAATTTGTCGACAGCGCCGCGGATATGCCGCTTGCGAAAATGCACGGTGCGTTTTCAGCAAACGTCGTAGCAAGCAAAGAACTTCAACAGCCAGGCAGTGCACGAAGCACGCGACACCTTGAAATTGAACTTCCAAAAGAAGCTTCTTATCAAGAAGGAGATCATTTAGGTGTTATTCCTCGCAACTATGAAGGAATAGTAAACCGTGTAACAGCAAGGTTCGGACTAGATGCATCACAGCAAATCCGTCTGGAAGCAGAAGAAGAAAAATTAGCTCATTTGCCACTCGCTAAAACAGTATCCGTAGAAGAGCTTCTGCAATACGTGGAGCTTCAAGATCCTGTTACGCGCACGCAGCTTCGCGCAATGGCTGCTAAAACGGTCTGCCCGCCGCATAAAGTAGAGCTTGAAGCCTTGCTTGAAAAGCAAGCCTACAAAGAACAAGTGCTGGCAAAACGTTTAACAATGCTTGAACTGCTTGAAAAATACCCGGCGTGTGAAATGGAATTCAGCGAATTTATCGCCCTTCTGCCAAGCATACGCCCGCGCTATTACTCAATTTCTTCATCACCTCGTGTCGATGAAAAACAAGCAAGCATCACGGTCAGCGTTGTCTCAGGAGAAGCGTGGAGCGGATATGGAGAATATAAAGGAATTGCGTCGAACTATCTTGCCGAGCTGCAAGAAGGAGATACGATTACGTGCTTTATTTCCACACCGCAGTCAGGATTTACGCTGCCAAAAGACCCTGCAACGCCGCTTATCATGGTCGGACCGGGAACAGGCGTCGCGCCGTTTAGAGGCTTCGTGCAGGCTCGCAAGCAGCTAAAAGAAAAAGGACAGTCGCTTGGAGAAGCGCATTTATACTTCGGCTGCCGTTCACCTCATGAAGACTATCTGTATCAAGAAGAGCTTGAAAACGCCCAAAATGAAGGCATCATTACGCTTCATACCGCTTTTTCTCGCGTGCCAAATCAGCCGAAAACATACGTTCAGCACGTGATGGAACAAGACGGTAAGAAATTGATTGAACTTCTTGATCAAGGAGCGCACTTCTATATTTGCGGAGACGGAAGCCAAATGGCACCTGACGTTGAAGCAACGCTTATGAAAAGCTATGCTGCCGTTCACCAAGTGAGTGAAGCAGACGCTCGCTTATGGCTGCAGCAGCTAGAAGAAAAAGGCCGATACGCAAAAGACGTGTGGGCTGGGTAAATTAAAACAGGCTAGGATAAAAGTAGTTTAGTTGGTTGAAGGAAGATCCGAACGATGAATCGTTCGGATCTTTTTATTGGTAGAGTGAACGTAGATTTCATTTATTTAGTGACTTGTAGCGGTTGATCGGAGTGCAAGGCGAAGTCTTGCACTCCGATCAACCCCGGTGCCTATAGCGATTTATACGAGTTCATTTCTCCCATTTATTCGTCTTTTGTCCCCACTTCATTTTTATAGCGCCTTAACGTTTCTTCTGCGTGACAGCAGATTTTTTCAATTAGCTCCTGAGGTTCTTCAATAAAAGCATGAGCCCCTAAGGTATAGAAAAAAGAAGCCATGTAGTTTATTTCATTTCCATCAGTTATTGTATCGATATAGCCATTCCCATCACGCGCCACCCTCACATGATTTTCAAGCCACGGAACGCCTTTACACTGACGAACGCCTTCGTGTGTCAAGGTTACTTTTAACGAAATCGGCTGTGAGTTTACCGGTTCTGTTTCAAGCCATTCCTTTAACGTAAGAGACATATTTTCGTCTTTTTCTAAAACTTTTAACGAGTGAATACGATCCGCTCGAAATAATAACACTTTTTGCTTATTGAAGGAATAAGCAGGACAGTACCATAAACCGTTATGAGCATAAATTCCAAGGGGTTTGACTTCTTTTCTTGTTTGACCCGCCTTTGAATCATAAAGAAATTCAATATATTTTCCTGCAAGGCTTGCTTCTAAAAGCTCTTTTAAATAAGGAGTGTCAAGGTTTCTTTTAGGATTCCAAAACGCAATATGAGCACTCATTTTATCTACTTTTTTCTTTGTTTCCTCAGACAGGTACACATAAAATTTTTGAAGAGCCGCATGAATTTCTGCATCAAACGGAAGGTCATGATAATACTGCAGAGCCTGATAAGCAAAAAAGATAGAAATAGCTTCTTCTTCCGTAAACAAAATGGGAGGGAGAATACGATTTTTTAGCACTGTGTAACCGCCGTTCCGCCCTTTTTCACTGTAAAGAGGCAGCCCTAATTCACTTAAGTCCAGTAAATAGCGCTGGACGGTCCGCACGGAAAGACCAAATTCCTCCGCTAGTTCTTTTGCCGTAAACGTTCTTTTTGTATTAATAAACATGAGCATATCAACAAGCCGTCTAGACTTAGCCATTTATTTTCACCTTTTTCTTTTAATATGACAAAAAGTGTCGTATTAAGATGATATCATACAGAAACAGTAAAGTTGAAAGGAGAAAAGGGAATGAAGAAAAAAATCGTCGTATATATTGCGGCAAGCTTAGACGGATATATTGCAAGAGAAAACGGAGAGATTGACTGGCTGGAAAGCGTAGAAGGAGAGGGAGACAACGGCTACGAAGCGTTTTATCAAACGTGTGATGCGGTCGTTATGGGAAAAGCTACGTACGACCACGTGCTGAAGCTCACACCTGAGTTTCCGTATCTCGATAAAAAGTGCTACGTGTTTAGCCGCTCAGCTCAAGGAAAAGATCAATATGTCGAGTTTATAAACGAAAGCGTGGCGTCATTTCTCAACAACCTCAGTCAAGAAACTAAAAAAATATGGCTGGTGGGAGGCGCTGACATTCTCGCTGATTTCTTAACAGAAAAGAGGGTGGATGAATTTATTATATCGATCATTCCCGTTTTGCTTGGGGCTGGTATTCCGCTGTTTAAACGAGGAATTCCCGAAATGAACTTGAAGCTTACCGATATAAAACAGTACGGGCAAATTGCTCAGCTTTATTATGAAAAAGAATAAGCTTTTCGTAATAAAAACTCTTTCTGCAGTGTCAGTGTGCTCAGCGTGTATTTAACATCCAGCTATTGTTATTTTAGGGACAGTGACATCAAGAGTGTCCTTTTTTCATAGTATATTTTTGGGGTGAAAAAATGCCAAGAGTAAATTATCGAGATTCAGACGTTGCTTTAATGGCAAGGATGATGAGAGCAGAAGCTGAAGGCGAAGGAAAACAAGGAATGCTGTATGTTGGAAATGTCATTGTAAATCGTCTTAAAGCAAACTGTTTAGATTTCAAGAATTTAAGATCCGTTCCGCAAGTTATTTATCAGGTACAGGGAGGCAACTATTCGTTCGAAGCTGTTCAAAAAGGAAACGTATTTTATCAAAGAGCAAGAGGTGTTGAAAAAAGGTTAGCCAAAAAGAATTTGGATTATTGGAGAGAACACCCGGGGAAATATGCACTGTGGTACTTTAATCCATCCGCTCCATGCCCTCCAACCTGGTACGGTCAACCCGCTTCTGGTCAATACAAAAATCACTGTTACTACGAGCCAAAGCCCGGAACATGCGCTAGCGTTTATAACGGATAGATAGTTTAGAAAATATGCTGCATTCTCAAAGTCAGGCCTCAAATCCAAACCTTTAGCTGCAGGTGACAAGGTAGTCGTTCTTCATATAATAAGAGAAAGCCCTCTTTTAATAAAGGGGGCTTTTGCTAATTGATGCATTTCTCATTTTGCTTCAAATTTTATGTTTTTACCAGCAGCAAATTCGGACTGATCCTTCGCTTTTGTATCCTTTACCACCCAGGACGTCTTTACCTTAGCTGCTGATAAAATTTCTTTAATTTGCTTATCGGTTAAGCCTTTCGTATAAAGGACAAATTCTCTTGTATAGATGTTTTTATTTTCTTGCTCTTTATCTGCACCGCTGCCAAACCAATATCTTATTTGCTGATCGTCTTTGATATTATTAAAAGCTTCTTTATAGTTAGGTAGCTTAACTTGAATATTCGACAGGTAATCCGTGCCGCGTAAAGTAAGGATCATATGTACTTTGTGAAAATCTTTTTTTGAAGGGCTTGTTAACCCTGATGTTCCAACTTCACTAAATTCTTTTTTCGTCAGCGGTTTAACTGTAGTAGAAACAGAAACTTTTGGATCTGAATTATTTGTCACAACGTCTTCGGTACTGCAGGCACCTAAAATGAACAGCGTTAAAAGAGTATAGACTACTCCACATGCTTTTTTCTTCATGCTCGTTCTCCTTTGTAATTGATAGATAATGTTACTCATTCGCTATGTTCATTGTATTTACCTCCATTTGTTTCAATGTCATGATTAATGAAGAAAAGTATAGAAACATTAAAAAGAGAAATGCCCAAGCATTTCTCTTTTGGTTCTATGAATCTGGATTAAGCGAAGTATGCGTATACTCCGGCATACGCTCTTCTTTTTCCGTTAGCTGAGTATCGGGGCTTTGCTGCTCTTGTGAAATAGGAGACAGCGTAGATTTTTGTTCATGATTCATGTTTGTTATTCCTCCTTATATAAAGTGAGCTGTTAATCAAGCGAAAGCAAATCATCTTGAATTCGCTGCGTTAAAGATGCCACCTGCTGCGTTAAATTGTCATTTTCCGCCTGGAGTTTTTGATAAGACTGATTTGCTTTTGAACATAGGTAAGGGTCTGTTTCCCACCAGTCCATGCCAATTTCTCTTGCTTTATCAATAGAAGCGACAAGCAGCCGGATTTTGATTGTTAAGAGTTCAACATCAGCAATTTGCACTTTAATATCTCCAGCAATAACAAGACCTTTATCTAATACTTTTTCTAATACTTCTACAATGGTGCCCAGATGCCCGTTATGTTCCGCCGCCATTTTTTCACTCCTTGTTATAGCACTTTTCCTAGGGGACCTAGATCAATATTTAAATCTTCATTTGTAAAGCTAAACACTGATTTTAGCTCCTCCATTTTGTTCTCTAACTTCATCAACGCCACGCCCAGGTCTTCGATTTGAGCGTCCGTCAGGTTTCCGCTGTCGACTCGGCGAATCGCATGTTTTTCAATGAGCTGCCGCAGTAATTCAATGACGGTTAAAACAAGCTGCGCTAGGCCTTGTTCAGCATTTTCCGCACTCAGCTCAATGCGGCCGTTTCGTTTGAGGTTATTTTCCATTTCGCAACGCCTCCGTTTCCTGTTCAAGCTGCTGAGAAGAAATGATTTGACGATCATGAGAGCCTATCAGCGTTTCTACAGAAGAAATCAATACCCGCAAATCAAGATAGACTAAATCAATTCCGGCAATTGAAATCAATAAATCACCTTTAATGGCAATTCCTTTATCGAGGATCACATCTAATATATCAATGAGGGCGATGTCCTTTTGCTCCAGCGTTTGTTTTCGCAGCGATGTCATCCCGCATCTTTCTCCGAGCGCAGAGTGTCGATATGATAAGCAGGCCATGGTCCCGTTACTTCGATGTTCAGTCCCATTTCACTATAAAACGTTTGCTTGTCGCTAATGGCTTTTAAAAACGATTCTACATTGTTCTTTGAAAGAAGGTAGATGCTGTTCCAACACATGCTGTAGCTCTCGCCGGTTATTTTTTGACTCCAGTTATTTTTGATTGTGTGGTAAGCGGCGTAGGGGCTTATCTCACTGTGCAAGTGATCACAAAGCGACAGCTGTTCTTTTTCTGTTTCTTCTTCGATCAGCCTTTCTATCTTTTTACGTTCAAAAAACTGCCTGCCTGGAGGCAGCGTATTTATTTCTTCTTTTTTCTTTTGGATCGTTTCATTGTTCGTTAGCAGATAGTTCTTTAAAGAATTCGTATGGGCATATACTTTTATATTCCATTCTTCAGATCTTTTTAAAAGCTGAAGAGAAGAGAGGGTTTTTTCTTTGTTATCAGCAATACTTTTTCGACAGCTATCCTTGCTTTTGTAGACCGTACAAAATTTCATGGGAAGAAGCGTGTAGTGACTTTGTAAGAAAAGAAGAATCTCATGGTGATGCATGGCTTTGTCCTGTAGCCATTTCATATCGTGCTCGATCTTTTCTTTCAGCATTTCTTCTGAATACTGAGCGCTTGGCAAGTCGCATACAAATGCGGTAATGTCATCAAAGTAAAGAGCATAGATAGGGTTGTTCTGATCCATGCCTTCAAGTGAAGGAAAGGACATTTCCTTAGCTTCTTCGGTTGGAACTAGACCATATAAATAAATGAGCTTTTCCATCTTTTAACCTCACTTTTGTTTCTTCGTCATTGATTGCCATCTTTTTAATTCATATTCCTTTGCAGCTTCATATCTCAGCAGCAGTTCTTTTTCTTTTTCCATATATGCATCTTCTGGTATTTCTCCAAGCTCATACATCATTTGAAGATGAACGATTTTTTGCTGAATAAAAGAGACATCGTAAAGTTCTTTATCCGCTTCTTCCTTGATTTTCTGTCCGACTTTTACAATGAGCGTAACAGGAGACAGCAGCAGTTTATGAATCATACATTCTCTTCTACTTTTAGTTGAATATTAATAAAGTTATAAGCAGCCCACGGTCCGGAATATTTAAAATCGGCTTTGTGCTTCCATTTTTCATACAGGTCATTTACACGTTCATCAAACGCTGCTTCTTTTTCTCGGTCAATTAAAAAAGAAGCGTTCAAAAGCATTGTTTCGACAATAGGAGGGTTGAGTCTCGACGCTTCAGCTATCGGTTCTAAATGTTGATACAGCTCTTTTTTACAGTCGTGCTGAAGCTTTAAAAAGAATTTCTGAGCTGTTTCTCCGTGCGCAATTTGTTTATAAAAATCAGCACTGGCAGAACGCTGGTTTCGTACTTGCTGCAAAGAAGAATCTTGATTCACTTTTTGTTTCAGCCAGTCCGGTTTCCCAATTACTTTTAGTCCGACTTCTATTTTTCCTTTTAACTGTGGGAAAAGAGAGGCGAACTGTGGATATAAATTTTCTAACAGCATTTCAACATCTTGCTGACTATGAAACACGTTGCCAAAGCTGATTGGAATGACCGAATCATGCTCATTCATTACTTTGGAAATCACCTGCTGGTGCGCTGTGACGTTCTCTTTTGTAGGATGATAAATTTTAAGAGGAAAGGCAGCAGCCACTATAGCTGCATCTCGGTAATGAATGGTAAAAGTAGCTCTTTCTTGCTGATCAATCGTGACGCTGCCAAACGTATGCGCCTCGGTGGCGGGAATACTGCAAAAAATATAAATGCCCGTTTCTTCACTCATTGATTTCTGTTTCATTCCTTTCCATTAAAATAATCAGCTTACTTCTCTGCTGGAGAGCTTCGATAGCGCAGGCTGGTGCGTGAAAAAGACGTGATGTTATGCTGCTTATTGACCAGCACTTCATAGATACCAAGCAGTTCATCTTTTGCATAGCGCCTCATATACTCCTGTTCTTCAAATGCCTCAAGTGTTATTTTCCATCCTCCATTTTGAATCGATTCATACGAAATAATTCGGTGAGGAGGAGCAACGTGTTCTTTAAAAAAATCAGTCACGGATTCCATAATTTCGGATACTTTCACTTCTCTAATCCACCTTTATGAGTTTATAAATCTAAATCTTGTAAAAGGTTTAGCTGTTCAAGTTTTTTTCCGCCGTTATTCGAAGAAAGAAAATCTTCTCTTTCATTATGAAGCAGCCGAACTGCCTCGGCATACCTCAGCCATGTGTCCACACTGGCAATAACGATTCGAGCTTCGATGGTAATTAATTCAATACCAATAACGGAAATACGAGCGAATACGTCAATTACCACGCCTTTATCTAAGATGCGGTCAACTACTTCAGCTAGACTAGAACAATCGTTTGATTTGTTAATCGTCATGATGAAATTCCTCTCATGTTGCATAGTGAAATATATACGTTTGCTAATCTTGCTATTAATGTGCGTGATATTGTAAAAAATATACAAACGAAACGTGCATAAATTAAAAAATAGTATAAAATACCATGATTATTTTTGTTTTAATACGGGTAGAGTTAAGTACATTACTTTTATCCATTGATGAATGAAAACACATACATAAAAAACAAAGGGAGTGGAGAAAGATGAGAAAAGAAGAGCAGCCTGTATTATCTGATTTTATTGAAAAGGACCAATTTGAGTTAAATTCATATTTAACCTCTTTACTTGAAACGACAAGTGAAAAGAAAGAAAATCAAAGTTGATGAATTGAAAACATAAAGGGCTACTTTCCATGTGGAAAGTAGTTTTTTCATTTGCGAACTTGATATACTTATTGGACAACGAGGTGAGAAAGATGAACAAAAGAGACGTGGTTTCGAGAAGTATTTTAACAAAAGCGACCGGCTTTTTAGCATCTGGTTATACTCATAGTTTAAATCCGTATGCCGGATGTGCATTTTCCTGCAAATTTTGCTACGTGCGAGAGCTGCCAATACAGCGTTTTAAAGAGATGGAATGGGGGACATGGCTAGAGCTTAAGGTCAACGCAGCTGAAGTCTATCAAAAAGAAATACAAAAACTGCGAAAAAAAGAGCAGCCGGTGCGCATCTTTATGTCTTCAGCGACAGATCCCTATCAGCCTGCTGAGCGCAAAGCAGGCATCACACGTGCCCTTTTAGAAACGATGATCAATCATCCCCCTGATTTTTTATTGATTCAAACAAGGTCGCCACTTGTGACGAGGGATATTGATTTGCTTTTACAGCTTCAAAAAGTATGTGATCTTCGCGTATCGATGACTGTTGAAACGGACCGAGAAGATGTAAAACAAATTTTTTCTCCTTATGCTCCGGGGATGAAACTTCGTATGAACGCGTTAAAAAAAGTAAAAAAAAGCGGAATTTCAACGCAAGTAACCATTGCTCCAATGCTTCCTTTCACACCTGAATTTCCTGAAAAAATAGAAGGAATGATGGACCGAATTTGCATTGATACCTTGTACTTAGGAGACGGTTCCTTAGGTAAAACGTCTAAAAGGCTAGGGATGCCGGAATTATTTGAGAAGTACGGTTTCCTAGACTGGTATGACAAAGACATTCATGTCAAAGCCATTCGTTATTTTGAAAAATTTTATCCTTCTTCGATGATTTATCTTTCTCAAGAGGGATTTGTCCCGTAAAAAAAGAAGGGCTAGAAGAGCCCTTCTTTTTTATATTAGTTTTTATACGTATCAAACATGTTCGTATCGTCAGGTACGTTTTCTAAATAGCTGATTTTCCCGTTTTCATCTAGCTTAGCAATATCTTTTCCCATTTGAGTAAAGACGCTGCCAGATGCACGTTTTCCGCATACTGCCCAAGGCGTTTCAAACTTATCGGTACCTTCAACTGCTTTCCAGCCTTCGAACATATGCTTAATATCAGCATTTTCTTTAAACACCATTTTCACAAACAGCTTCCAGTTTTCAATGCCTTGCTTTTCGTGGCCGTTTAAGACAAATACGATATCGTCTGAAAAAAGCCCCACTAATTCTTCAAATGCTTGTTCGCTTGTACGTGATTGATCGAATAAATCAAAATATCTATTTAAGTTTTCCATGATGATCTCCTTTGGGTGCTACAGTACCATTTTTTCTTCTACTGTTGCTTTTAGCATGTCCAGGTTTTCTTTCGGACATTTTTTGTTAATTTCATTTGTGAGCGTAGCAATGGTTTGCCGTTTTAAGATAGACTGCCACGAAGATTCGGCTTCTTCCATTAAATCGGATAATAAGCAAATATCTTTGTCTTTTAAGTTAAGCATGTCGTGAAAAATACCGCTTGATGAGTAAAGAGACTGCTTACCTTCAATGGCTACGTATACGTCATAAATACGAATTTCTTCCGGCGTTTTCTTTAAGCGAAATCCACCTTTGCTACCAGGAACGGAAGCAAGTAAATCAGCGCTAACTAGCTTGCGAAGAAGCTTTTGAAAATACGTAGGCGAGCCCCCAAGCTGAGTGCTGATGACATCTCCTGGCAACACAGCTTTTTCAGGTAAAAACGTAAGCAGCAAAATGGCATACACCGATTGCTCAACGCCTGTTTTCATATGCAAAAACATCATCTCCTGCTTTATGTGTACAATATGGATAATAATTATCCATGTTTAGATTATCATACCGCTTATGAAGCAAAAAGTAAAGCAGTTACTTAATATGCACGCGATATTCGTGTATACTGTGAAAGAAACAGCAACAAAATACGGAGATGAGAGAATGACAACTATTGCAGATATCGCTCGGCTTGCAGGAGTAGCAAAAAGCACTGTATCCCGCTACCTTAACGGAGGGTCTGTGAGCGATGCGACTAAACGAAAAATCGAAGAGATTATTAAAGAAACAAACTATAGCCCAAATGCGTTTGCCCAAAGCTTAAAAGCAAAAAAAACAAACATCATTGGTGTAATTGTTCCGCGCATGGGTTCTTTTGCGACTTCCCGCACATTAGATGGTATTGACCAAGAACTTAGAGACCACCACTATCAAATGATTATTTCCAATTCTAATCAAGATTTAGAAAGAGAAATCGAAAATATCTATACGCTGGCTAAGCAGAAGGTAGCAGGTATTATTCTTCTTGCCGTTCAAATCACAAAAGCTCATTTGGAAGCTTTCCGCACAATTTCAATTCCCGTTTTGCTAATTGGGCAGCAGCATGAAGAAGTCCACAGTTTAATTCACCAAGACTACGAGGCTGCATGCGACATTGGAAGGTACATAGGAGAAAAAGGGCATAAAAAAATCGCTTTTTTAGGCGTAACCGAAAAAGACATAGCTGTAGGTGTAAAGCGAAAAGAAGGTGTAAAGGAAGGTCTTAAAGACAGAGATTGCGAGATCCGCTGTTATCAAACAAGCTTTAACATGAGCGATGCAATCGGGGCCGCTACGGCTGTGATAAAAGAATTTAATCCGTCCATCATTGTATGTGCGACCGATAACATTGCGCTTGGCACGTTAAAGGCAGCTTATTTAAATGGACTGCGCGTTCCGGAAGATGTATCCATTACCGGCTTTGGAGGCTACGAAATTACAGGTGTGATTCATCCTAGCTTAACAACCGTAAAATATTACTATAAAGAAGCGGGACAAATGGGGGCACAGCGAATTATTAAGCTAGTCAACGGAGAAGAAGTTGAAAAGCTTACACTTTCTAACTATGAATTGATTGAAAGAGAGAGCGTTGATAATCGTTTTACATAAAAAACGATTGACAGAATGTAGGAGATGCTATAGTATAAGTGGTGTAAATACAAACAAATAATTGAACGTATCTCCTAAAGGGGAGTAGCTTTAACAGCAAAGTCGTCATTACAGAGATTATCTCTCGGCTTTGTTGGCGACATTATGTTGTTAGCAAGACCTTTACCGCTTATTTGGTAAGGGTCTTTTTTGTATTCAATTATAAAAAGGGAGGAAAAGGCTCGGACATTTAAAGGAGAAACGTTACATAAAAAGAGAAGGTGGAGGTAACTATGGAGGAACTAATTGGCGTATCAGTGCAAGGTTTGCTGCAAATTATTTTTCTTGATTTAATTTTAAGCGGGGATAACGCAATTGTTATTGCAATGGCGGCTCGTAACGTACCAAAAGATTTACAAAAAAGAGCAATTTTAATTGGAACAGGCGGTGCGATTGGTCTTCGATTATTATTTGCGGCTATTATTGTCCCTTTATTGAAAATACCATTAATCGGAGCGGTCGGCGGTTTGATGCTAGTGTGGATTGCATATAAATTATTAGCGGACAATCACGATCACGGCGACAATCCTCAAGGTGGAGCAACGGTATGGAGCGCGGTTAAAACGATCATTATCGCAGATGCGGTCATGTCATTAGATAACGTATTAGCTCTAGCAGGTGTAGCTCACGAATTTGTCCCGATTATGATTGGTGTATTAATTTCAATTCCGATTATTATTTGGGGAAGCAGCTTTATTATGAAAGCAATGGAAAAATTTCCGATTATCATTTACGCTGGAGCGGCGATGCTTGCATGGTCTGCTGGAAAAATGATTGTTGAAGATAAAATTATCGGCGGATTTGTTCCAAGCACAGCTTTACATCTCGCTGTTCAAGTTATCTTAACTATTGCAGTTGTAGGCATCGGGTACATGAAAAACAAAAAAATGAAAAAAGAACAAGCCCACGCAGCTTAATAAAAAAGAGCGTACGGATGATCCGTACGCTCTTTTTTTTATGATTCGGGGTAGTGCATAAGCAAAAAAAAGCTTGCTTCTTCTTCAGATGAATTGATATAGCTGTGAGAGGTATTTCCTGAAAAATGCAGAGCGTCTCCCGAGACTAATTCATGTTCTTCATTTTCAAAACGAACCGTTAATTCTCCTTCTTTAATAAGTAAGTATTCATCTCCTAAGTGAGTTTTCGCTTCGTGCACGCACCCGGGCTTTAATGTAACAATGTAAATTTCAAACTTTTTCTCCGGATGATAAGGGAAAAAAGAATACACCAAGTAATCACCTTTGTTGTCCGTGATGGGATCTAGCTGTTTTATGCTTACTTTCTGGACATCCGGAGTGTCTTCTTTCATAAATACGGAAAAAGAGACTTGAAGGCCGTTGGCGATCTTCCAAAGCGTGGTAACCGTGGGACTGGATTTACCTTTTTCAATTTGTGCAAGCATTGCTTTGCTCACACCCGTTAATTCGGAAACTTGATCAAGCGTCAAATTTCGATTTTTTCGTAATTTAACAAGATTTTTAGCAATAATATCTTGAATCGCGTCCATTGTTGTACTCCTTTAATTATTATAAAGATAGTATAACATACCGTTGTTTAATATAACGTATAGATGTATAATATAGCAGAAAAGGAGGGAGTACGGTGATTGCAGAAAAAGCAGTACAGCAAAGAGAAAAAGTGGACTTAACGTTCAGACAAGGGGCTAAGGATTGTATCCCTACGCTACTCGGTTACATAAGTATAGGGCTTGCGGCTGGGATTGTTGGAGTATCCTCGCATCTTTCCGTTATGGAAGTTGCTTTATTATCAGCGCTCGTGTATGCAGGGGCAGCACAGTTTATTATTTGTGCACTGATGGTTGCAAACAGTTCAATTTCAGCTATTATTCTCACAACATTTATCGTAAACTTACGACACTTTCTTTTGAGCGCTACGGTCGCTCCTGAATTTACAAAATATTCGTTATTAAAAAACGTTGGAATCGGAGCCCTTCTAACGGATGAATCATTCGGGGTGTCTTCAAGTAAAATTGCGAAAGGTGAGCCAATTAATGACCGCTGGATGAACGGATTAAATATAACGGCTTACGTCAGCTGGATTATCGCCTGTACGATAGGCGCTATTTTGGGCCATTTGCTACCTGACCCGGAAGCCTTTGGGTTTGATTTTGCCTTAACGGCTATGTTTTTAGCTCTGCTTGTTTTACAAATTGAAAGCGTGTTACCTTCAAAGCTTAATCATTATTTACGTTTAATTCTTTATATGGCGATTATTATGATTGTGCTGTCTTTTTTCGTACCTTCACATGTGGCTGTATTGATTTCAACGATTATTGTAGCGACAATTGGGGTGGTGACGGATAAATGAGCATCCACTACCCAACACTCATCGTTATTTTAGGATGTGCCCTTGTTACCGTAGTTCCTCGTATTGTTCCGTTTTTAGTTGTGCGTAACATCGCGCTGCCAGAACCCGTATTAAAATGGCTATCCTATATTCCTATTTGTATTTTAACCGCACTTGTTGTAGAAAACTTTATCATTCAAGCAAATGACAGTGTAAAGATTAACTGGCCCGTCATTATCGTAGTCATTCCAACCTTACTGATTGCGCTGAAAACCAAAAGCTTATCCATCACCGTTATTAGCGGAGTTGGAATGATGGCGCTGCTTCGTTTTTTTCTTTTGTCATGAAAGCTCAAGTTATGCTCTTGAGCTTTTTTATTGTCTCCTTTACGCATGCTTTTTCATATAGTATGATAAGAGTGTAAATTAGAAGCCAATGAAAACTAAAATATAGATGAGGTGCTTTTATGAGCGGAGTAGTATCTAAATAGGAACAATTGAATGAAATAAATTAAATAAGCAAGACGGGTATTTTTTGGAGAATGAAGGTACCCTTTATTTGCTTATGGATTTATTTCACTGCCTATGAAGATACCTACAATGCTTTATAAAGGGTTCGGCATTTGTCGCGAAAGAGGCGTCTGTTTTTACAGAGCTTTCTTTTGTGATATGTGTTTAGACACCTTATGAACGCAAAAAGCTGTGGGATCACCACAGCTTTTTTTATTTATCTTTTTCATTGCCTTCTAATAAATAGGTATCTTCATATGTGATGACAAATCATAGTGAGGAGAAAAACCATGAATACGATGACATTTGAAAAATTGCAGTATCAGGAATTAAAAGAAATCGTAAAATCTCACTGCGTAAGTGAGCTGGGAAAACAATTAATGGATAAACTTCAGCCGAGCACATCTCTTAAAACAGTAAAAAACCGACTTAAAGAAACAACGGAAGCACGAAGACTTCTAGATGCTGAGAAATCACTTCCGCTATCAGGTGTCTCAGGTATAGGAAGAGTCATCGAAAAGCTTGAAAAAGGCATGATTTTAGAGCCCGAAGAGCTAATGCGCGTATCCGATTTTTTAAAAGGCTGCAGAAAAGTAAAACAATATATGGTGGATAAAGAATTTTTTGCTTCGCTCTTAAGTTCCTATGCCCATTCGATGAAAGAACTGACAGGTATAGAAGAGGAAATTAATTTTGCGATCAAAGCCGGAAAAGTAGACGCTGCGGCAAGCAAAGAGCTCAAGCGTATCAGAAGACATATAGAAGGAACGGAAGCCAAGATTTCAGAACAGCTTGCGAAATTTTTACGAAACGGTAAAAACAAAGAGTATATTCAAGACTTCTTCATCAGTAAAAAAGGAGACCGCTATACGATTCCGATCAAGGCATCCTATAAAAACCATGTTGGAGGAACGATTGTTGAGACATCTTCTAAAGGGTCAACAGTGTTCATAGAGCCGGCATCTATTACAAAGCTGAATGCGGAACTAGCGATTTTGAAAGCAGAAGAAGAGGTAGAAGAATATCAAATTTTAGCGTCTTTAACAGGTTTAGTGTTAGAGAAGCTAGCTGATATTCATATTAATTTAGAGCTAATTAGCCAATACGACATGGTGTTTGCCAAAGCAAAATACAGTAAACAGGCAGATGGAATCGAACCTAAAATTAATGATTATGGATATATTCATTTAAAAGGCGCATATCACCCGCTGTTAACTGGTAAAATTGTTCCGCTTCACTTCGAAATTGGCGAGAATTATCGAAGCTTAATTATTACCGGACCTAACGCAGGAGGAAAAACCGTTGTCTTAAAAACGATTGGGCTACTGACACTCGCTACAATGTTAGGCTTTCATATTACAGCTGATGAAGGAACAGAAATTGCATTGTTTGAACATATTTTTGTCGATATCGGCGACAACCAAAGTATTGAAAATGCACTGAGCACCTTTTCCTCACACATGAAAAATATATCGACTATTTTGCAAAAAGCAACGAACAATACGCTGCTCCTATTCGATGAAATTGGCAGCGGCACCGAACCGAATGAAGGAGCTGCACTTGCGATTGCAATTTTAGAAAAGTTTTATCATATGGGCTGCATAACGGTCGCAACTACGCATTACGGAGAAATTAAGCGTTTCTCAGAAATTCATCCTGACTTTATGAATGCTGCGATGCAGTTCAACGGTAAAACATTAGAACCGCTGTATCAGCTGTTAATTGGCACATCTGGTGAAAGCAATGCGCTTTGGATTTCAAAGAAAATGAAGGTAGAAGAAGAGATTTTACAAAAAGCAAAGTTCTATATGGAAAGCAAATCGTATGATACAGAAGTTGTCAGAGAAAATAAAATAAAAAAACCAACTATTTTGAAGGAAAAGAAAAAAGACCTTGTTGAATACCAAATGGGAGATCGAGTCAAGCTGTTAGATTATGAAAATCATGCGATTGTGTATAAGTCTAAAGACAACACAAACAATATAGTCGTACTCTATCAGAATGAGTTAATTGAAGTAAACGTTAAGCGAGTAGCTCTTGAAATCAAAGCTGCTGAATTATATCCCGAAGGCTATGATCTCGATTCATTATTTATTAGCTATAAAGATCGAAAAGAGCAGCATGATCTGCAGCGAGGATCAAAAAAAGCATTGCGGAAAATTGAAAAAGATATACGCGAAAATAGATAAAGCAGAAACCCAGCACTTATAAGAAAGTGCTGGGTTTCGTTTTTATGCAGCTTCTCAAAACTACATGGAACAGATCTCCAAATAAATTTTAAAAGAATTTACATCACTTTTATAGTTGTTTATTGTTATGGTTTTTTGTTGTTTTAACGTGTTATAATATGAAATGGTTATAAAAACAACATAAACAACAACAATCAACATCTAAAACACTTTCATTTTGTTAAGTGTAAAACACAGCCTCAGATATAAATGCACTCATTATTTTTACCGCTTTCGCCCATCGTAGGAATTCTCTACGAATGAGAAAACTATTTATCAAAACATTGTAAATGGCAAATTAAATAACGAAAGGAAAGAGGAAAATGAAAAAAATCGAAGCTGTAGTATTCGACTGGGCTGGAACAATGATTGATTACGGGTGTTTTGCTCCGCTTGAGGCATTTTTAGAGGTATTTAAAAGACATAAGGTAGAAATTACAATTGAAGAAGCTAGAGAGCCAATGGGCATGCTGAAAATTGAACATATCCGAGCGCTTCTTAAGATGCCGCGTATTCAACGGGAATGGAAAAAGGCACACGGATCAAAGTCAACAGAACAAGATGTTGCAAAACTGAATGATGAATTTGAATCAAGCTTATTTTGTATATTAGAAGACTTCACCACGCCTATTCCTGGAGCTGTTGAGCTTTCAGAGCGTTTGCGAAACAGAAATATTAAAATAGGTTCTACGACGGGATATACGAAAAAAATGATGGAGATTGTTGCGCCAAAAGCAAAAGAAAAAGGATATTCACCGGACTGTTACTTCACAGCAGATGATGTAAAAGCAGGCCGGCCGTATCCATGGATGTGTTACCGTAATGCCATGGAGTTAGATGTCTTTCCTATGAATCGTATTATAAAAGTAGGAGACACCGTAACAGATATGCAAGAAGGAAAAAATGCCGGCATGTGGACAGTAGGCGTGATTTTAGGAAGCAGTGAGATGGGACTTTCTGAAGAAGCAGAAAAAAATATGGATCAAAAAGAATTAAAAATAAAAATGGAAGAAGTGCGAAGCCGTTTAGAAGAAGCCGGGGCAAATTTCGTAGTGGATCGTATATCTGACCTTGATCAAGTGATTAATCAATTGGAACAGCAATAAAGAGGAGGATTATCATGAAAAATCCATATTTGCTTTTAACTCCAGGTCCATTATCTACGACAGCTTCGGTTCGCGAAACGATGCTGAAAGATTGGTGTACATGGGATGATGAATATAATAATCTCGTCCAAGATATAAGAAAGCGTTTAGTCAAGCTGGCAACGGCGTCTTCTTTATACACTGCTGTGTTAATGCAGGGAAGCGGCACGTTTTGTGTAGAAGCAGCCATCGGAACGTTCGTACCGAGAGTCGAAGGGAAAATCCTGGTAGCAGCAAATGGAGCTTACGGCTTAAGAATGGTTCATATGTGTGAAGCAATCGGAATTAATAACACTGTATATAAAGTAAATGAAACTGAGTCTTTTGATACAGATGTGATTGAACGAATGCTTCAAGAAGACGAAGACATCACTCATGTAGCTGTCGTTCACTGTGAAACGACAACAGGAATTTTAAATCCTATTGAAGAAGTATGTTGTATTGCTAAGCGCTATAATAAAATGACCATTGTAGACGCCATGAGCAGTTTTGGCGGTATACCCATGGATATAGAGCAGCTGCAGATTGATTTATTTATCAGCAGTTCGAATAAATGCATTCAAGGCGTTCCTGGATTCGGATTTGTCATTGCTAAAACAGATGAGCTTGAAAAATGTAAGGGAAATGCCCGTTCTCTTTCACTCGACCTTTATGATCAATATAAAACGATGGAAAGAGATAAAGGGAAATGGCGCTTTACCTCTCCAACTCATGCGGTTCGGGCATTTTATCAGGCGCTCCTGGAACTTGAAGAAGAAGGAGGAGTCCAAGCTCGTTTTAAGCGCTATCGGGAAAATCAGCACTTGCTAGTGACAGGAATGAGGAAACTAGGGTTTAATACTCTGTTGCAGTCAAAACAGCAGTCACCCATTATTACATCATTTCTTTACCCTAACGATTCTCTTTTTACATTTCAAGGATTTTATCAATCTTTAAAAAAACAAGGTTTCGTCATTTACCCTGGAAAAGTTTCTCAAGTTGACACCTTTAGAATTGGAAATATTGGAGACGTACATAAACAAGATATCGAAAGGTTGCTAGAAGCGATTCATTCGACAGTG
The DNA here is from genome assembly GCF_028369225.1 of Priestia sp. AB. NCBI lineage: Bacteria > Bacillati > Bacillota > Bacilli > Caryophanales > Bacillaceae > Priestia > Priestia sp. AB. Next base: position 210,665 of record NZ_JAQMYN010000004.1, on the reverse strand, counting down.
AGGCGAAAGGAGACGCAGCAATAGACGTGTTTTGTTTAGGTGGTGCTGGCAATATTAAATTTAGCGGAGCACTGTCTTTCGAGAGGTAAAGAAGCAAGGTCTCCATAAAGAAAGAAAATATCATCTTTACATGAGCAAATTTTTTCGTAGAGTTAGGAGTGCAATAATGTGTCTTTATTGGCAGAACAACGTAAAAAAACAATTTTAGATATGATTGAACATCAAGGGCAAGTCAAAGTAAACGAATTAGCGCACGCTTTTGATGTATCGACTGAGACTATTCGCCGTTATCTAGAAGAATTAGAAGAAGAAAAAAAGTTAAAAAAAGTGTATGGCGGGGCCGTGAAAATAGAAACAGAAATTGCTGAGCCGCCTATGTTTGAGCGAGAAGTTATCAGAAGCAAAGAAAAGAAAAAAATAGGGAGTAAAGCAGCTAAGTTGATAGAAGAAGGCAACGTTATTTTTATAGATGAAGGCAGCACGACCATGCAAATGGTTTCGTCACTTGTCAATATTTCTAGTATAACGGTTATTACAAATTCCTTTCCTCTTGTGACTATGCTAATCGACTACCAAAACAAGCAGGTTTTCAGCGGAGAAGTTATTTTTCTAGGAGGTCATGTAAGAAGCAAACATTTTCGGGCTTCTGGATCCCTAGCAGAAAGGGCTGCAAAAGAATTTTATGTAGATAAAGCTTTTATTTCAATTGACGGTCTTCATCCCGAAGCTGGGATTACAAGCTTTGATTTAGAAAAGTGCCTGCTGTCTAAAGTCTTCATCGCTAATGCAAACCAGACCATTGTATTGGCTGATCATTCCAAGCTAGAAGTGAAGGCGAACTACAAAATAGATTCTTTAGAGCACATTGATTATATTTTATGCACTTCTCCTCTTCCGGAGACTTGGGAAGACTTGGACGCATGCTGGATAAAATGCTAAAAATAAAAAAGGCAAATGTTTATAAAACATTCGCCTTTTTGTTAATGACTTAAAAGGTAAGGAGGTTTCCTTTAGCTATATTAGTAGTCTATAGGTATAAAAAACATCTCTTACCTCTTTAATGTACCTGAGAGACGCGTTTAATAAACTATTCGTTTGTTGGAACGGGAAGACTCTTGAGCATTGTAAAACAAAAAGCCATTTTTTTTGCAAAATGTAAAGGAGGCTCTACAGATTGAATATGAAGATACATAAGGACCGGTTCTGTAAAAAGCCAATGGTTATGCAAAGCGCTTACGATAAGACCTTGCCGCGCAGCAGCTTCTGTAAAACGGGGGATTTCTTCTTGTAAAATAGCAATCTCAGCCAAGTTTAACGCGTTTCCCTGTGCGTCTATCGCTTCAAATGATACCCCAACAGGAACGACAGAGCTGCTTTTCCGCCCTTGAACATGAGCTTGAAAGCTTCTTTTAAGAGACACTGAGCATCCTGTTGGACTAACTTTGCTTTTAGCGTTTAAAATCTGGCCAAACTGCTGACAAATTTCACTTGTAGTATACATTTAAGCTCCTGCCTTTCTTCTATACTCTTAGTAAGCTTTATGACATCAGAGCTTCACTTATGCAAACAGTGTTCTTATAAAAAAATCCCCTTCACGATGAAGAGGATTTTTTTATTATTCAGCATGCGATGAGCGTTCATTTAACAAATGTTCATAAAAACGGGCAAGTGAAGCAGAAAGGTATGGAATAGACCATAAAAAGCCGATTCCTAGTGTAATGATACTTAATAAAAACCAGCCAAGAAAGCTTAGCAGCAGCAGGAAGTACTGTCCTTTATAACCATTCATCAACCTGCGGCTTTCTGTAATCGCTTGATTCATCGAATAAGTAGGGTTGTCTTTACAAATATAGTACGTTTGTGAATATGCCAGTGCTTTGATAATTCCAGGAATCAGTAAAAGCAGTGACCACAGCATCACATAAAGAGTCATAAGTACATAAATCCCTAATGACTTTACATAAAGACCGAAGTCTTGGAATGTTTTGAACAAATGTCCCAATTGGACAGATTCACCTCGCGCTAAACCTAAAAATGCCCAGTAGTTCGCCATGAGAAGAGGCGAAAAGACAATAGCAAAGGCAGTTGAAATCCATGATGCCGAATCAGCTTCATCTTTCATCCAATTGTCATAGCCGCCGCTTGCCACAATTTCAAATGGAATAGGCAGAAGCGTATATACTCCGTACGTCACCACCGTCAGTAAAATCGCAAGTCCCCAGCGATTTTTCAAAGAAGCTTTAGCTTCTCTTTTAATCGTCCCAATATTCATGTTGTTCCTCCTTTAATGTTGCAAAACAGTATCTTTTTGCTCGTATTAACATGTAAAGCATGCACAATTGTTAATTTTGTATGAAATGAAAATAATAGTCAATAGGTTCTGAGATGAAAAGCAGAGCTCCTTTGAAAAATTTTTACTAGACAGACAGAAATCGCTAAATAGGTACAATCTGCTTTTGAACTACTTTTGAAGAAAGAGGAGGTGAAAAAGCACTGTGTGCGATGCTTTATTTTAATATGAAGGGAAACTCTTATGAAAAAAATTTCTAACGTAGGAGGGGTTTCTATGTTTGAAATGATCAAAATGATGCAACAAGTCTTAAGTGAAAACGGCAGTATTCCTTTATAATGAATGTAAGAAAGAATGAGAGGAGACTGTGAAAGTGGAAAAAGAGAATCTCACTCAAACATTTTATAATTTAGAATGCAGTCACTTAAAATCTGAGATACGCACCTCTGCTAAAGAGCTTTCAAATATTCTTGCAGATGATTACGTGGAGTTTGGCAGCTCGGGCAGGGTATGGAAACGAAAAGATTACAATAACAATCATGTACTTTCGCCAGATGTATTCGAAATCTCTCATTTTCATATGGACGTATTGTCTCCTGACTGCGTATTAATTACTTATCATCTTATGAATCATACGGCAGAAAAAAAGACGCTTCGCAGTTCTATTTGGCGAAAAAGAGAAGAAAAGTGGCGTTTGTTTTTCCATCAAGGCACAGTGACAGACGATGATCAATAAATAAGATTATTCGGTTATTATTATACTTTCCCTCTATTTGATGCTATGATGAAAGTATATTTTGACGTAAGGGATGTTTTGAGATGAGCAAAAATAACGTAAAAAAAGAAGTGTTTTCATGGCTTAAGTCCATTGTTATTGCATTGGTTATTGTAGTGGGAGTTCGCCATTTTTTATTTGCGCCAACTACGGTTCACGGTGAATCGATGTATCCAACGTTTGAAGATTCAAACCGCGTTATTTTAAATAAAATCAGTGATGTTGATCGCTTTGATATGATTGTATTTCATGCACCGGATGCAGATGAAAATTATATTAAACGTGTAATCGGCCTGCCAGGAGATACGGTAGAAATGAAAAACGACGTTCTATATATTAACGGTAAAGCTTATAAAGAGCCGTATTTAAAAGAATCTAAAAAATCTCTTGCACCTAATGAAAAATTCACGGAAGATTTTACGCTTCAAACGCTGCCTGCAACTGATGGCAAAGTGAAGGTGCCGAAAAATTCACTGTTTGTCATGGGGGACAACCGTCCTGTAAGTCATGATGGACGAGCATTTGGCTTCATTCCACAAAAATCAGTTATCGGAAAGGTGCAGTTTCGCTACTATCCGTTAAATGAAGTAGGCGAACCGAAATAAAAAAAGGGAAAAAGGCTGGCGAAATTTAATTCGCCGGTCTTTTTTATTGGGTTAAAAGAACTGATTTTAAAAAAACAATTTGCTTCGTGCGAGTTAAACATCTTCTAAAAAATTAGTAAATTAGACCTTGTTTTTTTCTTTGTTTAGGAAATCATAAGGGTGTTTAAAAAGGGACTTCTAGGTGCCCATGTTACTTCAAAGTAAGAGGTGGTACTGATAGGTAAGTAGTTTTTATGGGTATACAGATATATGAAGATAAAGAAGCAAGGATTTTGGAAAGGAGCAGGTCAGCATGAAAAACGTATTAATCATTAATGGACACGAGTATTATAAAAAGTCAAAAGGAGAGTTAAATCAGACGATTTTTAACGAAATACAGCATTTACTCACTGATCAATTTGACATTAAAACAACGGTGGTTGATAAAGGCTACGAAGTAGAAGAAGAAATTGAAAAGTGGCTATGGGCTGATGTTGTGATTATGCAGACGCCTATTTACTGGTTCAGCATTCCCGGAAAGTTTAAGCAATATATTGATCGCGTGTATATGGATAACATTTTCTTTAAAGGCTCCAATCAATACGGGCGAGGCGGCTTATTAACGGGGAAAAAATACATGTTTTCTCTCACGTGGAATGCGCCGGAAGCTATTTTCGACAATGACGAAGCTTTCTATGAAGGAAAAAGTTTAGACGAAGCCATTATGCATTTGCATAAAATGAATCAGTACGTCGGTATGAGTCCACTTCCAACTTATTCTATTCATGATGTAGTCAAACATCCAAACATTGATCACTACAAGCATAAATTAGAAAATCACGTAGCAGAAGTATTTGGAATAGGAGAGCATCATTGAACTACCCCCACTTAGCAAGCCTGAAGTGGGGGATTCCTAAAATCTTTAAAGACTTAGGAAGCCTTCCCGATAAAAATCGATATCTACAAAAAACCTGACTAAACAGTCGGGTTTTTTTATTCACTTTGACGCAAAAATCGTAGTCAAAAACAGTTTTTCTTTTTCTTTCTGAGCACTAGCGAAATGTCTACAATGGTAAGGAAGAGTTAACCATCAAGTTGCACAATAATTCGACCAGAAGTGGTAATGAAAGCGTAAACATTTTGGTGGAGATCAGTGATAGAATAAATTTCAGCAAGGGGGGAGCAATTGATGCATCTAGATGAAAGGAGCAATTTAATTTTAAAACGAGTGGTTAGTAATCCAGGTATTTCCAATGCGGAATTAGAGAGAAAGTATCATCTTTCACGGAGGCAGATTAGCTACAGCTTTACAAAAATTAATGACTGGTTAAACAGTAATAACTACCCAAAAATTCAGCGAACGAACGGGGGGAAATTTATTATTGATCCTCTTCTAATGGAACTGTTTGCTGAAAAAGTCGAACACTCTGCTGGAAGTTATATTCCGTCTGAAAAAGAAAGAGCTCAATTGGTTTTGCTTATGCTATTAGGCAGCGAAGAAGAATTATCTTTACTTCATTTCTCCAGCTCGCTATCAGTGAGTAAGAATACAGTATTAAGAGATATGAAATATACACAGAAAATTGTAAATGGTTATCATCTTGAAATTATTTATTCGCGAATGCATGGATACGACATAGTAGGAAGTGAGTGGAATAAAAGGAAGCTGCTTATTGAAGTACTGCGGACCGTATATGACATGTATCAAGGCGAGACGTATATTCAGGCATATACAGGAATTTCAAGAGAAGAAATTCAGAGATTAAAAGAGCAAATGGAAAAAGTAGAAAAGCGTTTAGCACTTCAATTTATCGATCAAAAAATAAAACTTCTTCCATATACAATAGCCATTTTGTTAAAACGAATTAAAAAAGGAAACTTAATTAAAGATTCTTATCATATCGACTATGAAGAACTATCGGATACAAAAGAGTTTGAAGCTGCCGAAATTTTAATTGAAGATGCTGCTTGTATCCCAAAGGAAGAACGTTTATTTATTACATTACAATTGCTTACTTCTAACGTTCTATCCTCCCAATTTTTAAGAGAGGAAGAAACTCTTGAATTAAAATCTTCATTAAAAAACAGCCTTGCGTTATTTGAGAAAAAAGCATGTATTACTTTTAAAGAAAAAGAGAAGCTGCTTCAAAAATTAGTGCTGCATATGAAACCAGCTTACTACCGCATTAAATATCAGCTAACTACTAACTATTCAATAATTGAAAAAGTTAGTGAAGAGTTCGAAGCCATTCACTACATTGTAAAGGACTCATTAAAGCCTTTTGAAACTTATATTGGCTGCTCTATTCCTGAAAGCGAAGTGATGTTTATTACCGTTTTTATTGGCGGACATTTAATTAACAGTGGCGAAACGATACAGCTGAAAAAGCGAGCGGTTGTTGTTTGTCCTAACGGGGTATCCATTTCACATTTGATGGAGCACACGCTGCGTGATCTATTTCCAGAGTTTTATTTCTACGAAGCTCTTTCAATTCGAGAATTTGAGCAATCAAAAGCAGAATTTGATATGGTATTTTCTCCTGTTACTGTTCAGACTTCTAAGCATTTATTTATTGTGGAACAATTTATTTCCGATTTTCAAAAGCTGCAGCTTCGGCAGCGAGTCATTCAAACCATATTCGGTTTAAATACATCCGTGGTAAACATTGAACAGTTAATAAGTGTCATTGAAAAATACGCAAAAGTTGATCAGAAGTCTCAACTTCAAAAAGCATTGCAAGATTATTTTTCTCTCCAAATATTAAACGAAACAAGTAAAAATCAAGAATACAGTTTAGCAGATTTAATTACACCCGAAACAATTGTGCTGCGCGATCAAGTGGAAAGCTGGAAGGAAGCTATTTCAATAGCCGCTGCCCCGCTTTTACATAAAGGTGTTATTACTGAAGCTTATATTGATAAAATGCAGGAACAATATCCGTCTATGTCTCCACATATTGTACTAAGACTTAATGTTGCCATACCTCACGCAAGCCCTGAGGACGGTGTTCAAGCAGTAGGCATGAGCTTACTTAAGTTAAAAGAAGGCTTATTGTGCGGAGAACAAAAAGTTCATTTTATTGTTGTTATCGCAGCTATTGATAAAAAGAAACATTTAAACGCTATGCTGCAGCTAATGAAGTTAGCGGAAATGAACGGGGTAATAAATGAGATGAAACGGCTAAATGAAAAATACAAAATCTATGAAATAATTAAAACGCACTCTATCTAATCATGGTACAGAATGTATAGCAAGGAGGATACAATCGTGACATTACAGCCTTTTTTAAAAGAAGAGTTACTGAAGTTAAATAGCGTTTGTAAAGATCAAGTGGATATTTTTGAAATGGTGTACAAAGAGGCATTTGGCAAAGGGTATGTCAGTGAAAACTTTCTGACAAAAATCAAAGAAAGAGAAGCATCTTTTCCGACAGGCCTCCAAATAGGCGATTACAGTGTAGCAATCCCTCATACAGATCCAGAGCATGTTTTTGAACAATTTATTAGTGTGGTTACCTTACAAAAACCTGTATCGTTTTATTTAATGGATGATAATACAAAAAAAGTAGATGTGCGCATTGTGCTTCTTTTAGGTTTAAACCAGCCTCACACCCAGTTAACAGTACTTCAGGAGCTGATGCAAACCATTCAAGATCAGCAAAAAATAGAACAATTATTACACGCTGAAAATCAAAGAGATGTTCAAGCTATTTTTAACAGAGTTGAAAAAATTAGTACAAAAGGGGAGAAGTAAAATGAAAAAGTATACGGTATTAGTAGCGTGCGGAGCGGGAATTGCAACATCAACAGTGGTGTGTGAACGAGTGGAAAATCTATTAAAAGACAACGGCATTAACGCGGAAGTTGTGCAGTGTAAAATTGCGGAAGTAGCTTCTCGCCAAGAAGGAGCAGATTTAATTGTATCGACAACGATTTTGCCCACAACGTACAGCATCCCGGCATTAAGCGCAACCTCCTATCTCACAGGGATTGGCATGGAAGCACTGGACCAAAAAATAATAGATGCCTTAAATAAACCAGTTGCAAATTGATTAGTCAGAAAATTAAAAATAATAAATTGGGAGATGATTAAAATGAAAAAATATACGGTATTAGTAGCGTGCGGAGCGGGAATTGCAACATCAACAGTGGTGTGTGAACGAGTGGAAAATCTATTAAAAGACAACGGCATTAACGCAGAAGTTGTGCAGTGTAAAATTGCGGAAGTAGCTTCTCGCCAAGAAGGTGCGGATTTAATTGTATCAACAACGATTTTACCCACAACGTACAGCATCCCGGCATTAAGCGCAACCTCCTATATCACGGGAATTGGCATGGAAGCACTGGACCAAAAAATTCTGACGCATTTACAGGCATAGGTATCACGCGTTGCCTCCATTTTAGAAAATGACAAAAGAAAAATGAGGGATGGATATGGATAAACTTCTATCAGGTGTGCAAGCAGTATTAAATCTAGGACCTACAGTTATTTTACCAATTGCCATTTTTATCTTAGGCCTGTTATTTAAAACAGGTGCAAAAAAAGCGTTTAAATCCGGAATTACAATAGGAATCGGTTTTGTCGGCATCAACCTAGTTATTGATTTACTTGTAAAAAACTTAGGACCAGCAGCACAAGCAATGGTTGAACGATTTGGATTAAATCTAACTGTTATTGATACAGGATGGCCTTCTGCCGCTGCAATATCTTGGGCATCTCCCGTTGCAGCTATACTAATTCCTGTTTGCTTGTTTGTAAATATTATTTTGCTTTTATTAAAACTGACTAAGACGCTTGATATTGATATTTGGAACTACTGGCACTTTATCGCTGCTGGTGCAACAGGATACGTTGTCACAGGAAGCTGGTGGTTTGCAATATTGTGTACTGTTCTGTATGAAATTGCTGTTTTATTTGTAGCAGATAAGACGGCGCCAATGGTTCAAAAATTTTACGGGTTAGAAGGAATTTCTCTTCCTACAGGCTCTACAGCTGCGTTTGGACCAATTGGTATTTTGGTAGGTATGGGTGTATCAAGGATTCCAGGGATTAAAAGGTTGAATGCAGATCCCGAATCTATTCAAAAACGTTTTGGTATTTTCGGTGAACCAATGATGATGGGGTTAATCTTAGGGTGTGTAATTGGTATATTAGCAGGCTATGATCTTGGTAAAGTTTTTCAAGTAGGTATTTCAATGGGAGCGGTTATGCTTTTGATGCCTAGAATGGTTAAAATCTTAATGGAAGGACTTATTCCAATTTCTGAAGCAGCTCGTTCTTTTCTTCAAAAACGATATGGTGATCGTGAAATATATATTGGATTAGATGCCGCTCTTGCAGTAGGACATCCATCCGTTATGGCTACAGCATTGTTACTTGTCCCCATTACATTACTTTTAGCTGTCATTCTGCCTGGGAATAAAGTGTTGCCTTTTGGGGATTTGGCTACCATTCCTTTCTATGTAGCTTTTGTTGTGGGCTCATTAAGAGGAAATATTATACACTCTCTTATTTCGGGCACCGTTATGGTGGCGCTATCACTTTATATGGCAACGAATTTTGCAGATGTGCATACGCAAATGTTATCAGGAGCTCAGTTTTCTATGCCTGAAGGGGCAACACAAATTTCAAGTTTAGACATGGGGGGAAACTTATTTAACTGGCTTATTCTTAAATTCTCTCAGCTGTGGGCTTCTATTTTTTAAAATAGGCATAAACAGGAGGTAAGGCAATGAAAGCGGCCGTGCTGCATGAAAAAAATGAAATTATTTATCAAGATATTAGCATTGATTCCTGCCGAGCGAATGAAGTCAAAATAAAAGTAATGGCAGCAGGAATATGCGGATCGGATACACACAAAATGACAAGCAGATGGAAGTATCCGCTGCCTGCCATTATGGGTCATGAATTTGCTGGATATATCGTCGAAATAGGGGCAAAAGTAACAGATTTGAACGTTGGGGACAGAGTAGCTGCTATTCCGTTTAAACCGTGCAGCGCATGTGAATATTGCCAAAAAGGACAGTATTCGTTATGCGAAAACTATGGAATGATTGGTGCTCAAGCATTTGGTGGATTTGCTCAGTATGTCAATATTCCAGCTTCTAATGTTATACAAGTAGGAGAGATGGACTTTGAAGAAGCAGCGATGATAGAACCTTTAGCAGTAGCGCTTCATGGAGTACTTAATATTCATCCGCAAATAGGAGACACCGCAGCGGTCTTTGGAGCAGGAGTCATTGGCATGCTGACGATTCAATGGTTGAAAATTGCGGGTGTAAAAGAAGTCATCGCCATCGACATTTCTAGTGAAAAGCTTGCAGAAGCGAAGGCCATGGGTTGTGAAAAAGTGATTCATGCCCGTTACGAAAATGTCCTTGAAAAAATTAATGAATATACAAAAGGAAGAGGGGTGGATCTTGCACTCGAATGTGCAGGTTCCCCTGTCACTCAAGAGCAGTGCCTGCTCGTTACTCGTAAAAAAGGGGAGGTTGGATATTTAGGTATTGCTTATTCAGATGTTTGTTTATCTGAAGCAGCATTTGAGAGTATTTTTAGAAAAGAGCTTACGTTGCAAGGTTTCTGGAACTCTTATTCTGCACCGTTTCCCGGGAAAGAGTGGAAAACAAGCGTTGACTTTATTTTAAATGGAAAGATTAGATTAAAAGAATTAATTTCTCATCGATTCAAGTTAGAAGACACGCAAAAGGCATTTAATATGATTATTAATCGAGAAGAAGCTTATGGAAAAGTGTTAATAATTCCAAATAAGGAGTGAAAAAAATGAAGGCAGTCATGAAGGTAGAGCCAGGCTACGATAAGATGCTGTTAAAAACAATCCCTGAATTAGAAGTTCAGAAAAACCAAGTGAAGATTAAAGTAGCGTATACCGGAATATGCGGTACGGATATTCACACGTTTACAGGTCAATATAAAAATTCCCAGACGCCGGTTGTGCTTGGGCATGAGTTTTCCGGTATAGTCGTTGAAGTAGGGGAAGATGTAACAAAAATAAAAGTTGGCGATAAAGTAACGAGTGAAACAACATTTGGGACGTGCGGAGAGTGTGATTATTGCTTAGAAAAAGACTATAATCTGTGCGCTCATCGAAAAGGAATAGGTACACAAATAAACGGCAGCTTTGCTGAATATGTTATTTCACGTGAGGAAAGTGTCCATGTGCTGCCAGATGCAGTCGACCTAAAAGCAGCTGCGTTAACTGAGCCTCTAGCTTGCTGCGTTCATGCAGCTTTAGAAAAAACAGTTGTTAAAAAAGAAGATAAAGTATTAATTTTTGGTCCAGGTCCCATTGGTTTACTGCAAGCACAAGTTGTAAAAGCACAAGGAGCGTTTGTTATATTAGCAGGTATAACAAAAGATCAGAAGCGTTTAGAGTTAGCTAAGTCTTTAGGAATCGACGTAACTGTAGATATCCAAAAAGAAAGCTTAGAAGAAATTGTGCTGACTTATACAAAGGGATACGGTGTTGACAAGTTATTTGAGTGTTCAGGTGCTGTCCAGGCGTTAAACCAAGGGTTGCCTCTGGTTAAGAAAAAAGGAACGTTTGTACAAGTAGGGATTTTCTCCGAAAAATTAAACCTTTTAGATCAAGAATCTATCATCCAAAGAGAAATTACATATATTGGAACTCGTTCTCAGAAACCAAGTTCTTGGCATATTGCTTTGAAACTCCTTGAAGAAAAGAAAATTAATACAGAGAAAATGATCACTAAAATTGTACCTCTTGATTATTGGCGTCAAGGATTCGAAGCCGTTCTATCAGGTAATGAAATAAAAGTGCTTATTCAATCGTAGAAACGAACTATATAAATAATGTAAATCAGGGAGGGAGGAAGTGTGAAAGATACCCAAATGGAAGCAGGTTTATATTGTAACAGTTGCAAAGAAGAGCTTCCTCACCACGTTTATTATATTAACGGCAAAATTGTACGCGTAGAGTGTCAAGAATGTAAGCGTACAATGGTATTTAAAGTTGATGTTTTGAAAGAGTTCTATAAAGAGGTCTACAAGCGCGTCTCTACGAAACCTAACAGAGTGTCAAAAGAATATAAAAAAGATATAAATAGATTTTTAACTGGAATTCCGATAAGGTTAGTGAGCAAGCCTTATCGTCTAATGAAAGATTTTAACGAATCTATGCATACTATTCACCGCTACCAAAAACGAACTGCTAGAAAATAAAGGGCCGGTTGCCTGTTTTTATAGCTGATGCATCAATGCATTTTTTCTAGCTACATAAAAAAGCTGCTTTCTATACATGTAATGTATAGAAAGCAGCTTTTTTACGTGACAGTTTCAAACTTCAGGGTGTGAGGTGGGATAGTTTTTGTTTACCCGTCTATATCTAAATAAAACAATCTAAATGATAATAAAGTAGAAATTATTTATTCCGTTTGTTTATAAATTGTTTAAATATAAGAAGAAGCAGTTTAACTTTGGAAAATAAGGGAAGAGGCATACTAACTTGCCTGTGTATATTTAGAAAAGGAGGGATAAAGATGTCGTTAGCTCATTTTGATGATATTTCAGAAATTTGCTATGCATGTGAAAAACAGCCTCTTGGAAAAAGACAAAAACGCATTGGCGTATGGACGGAAAAAGAAATGAGAAAGCCTGTTGAAGAGAGAGTCGAAAATCAGAAGGTGGTCGCACTTTCTCGTTAATGTAAAAAAGCCTTTAGCTCATCTAAAGGCTTTTTTACATATTGGCGTTTGGACATGTGTGAAGGGTCATAGAAGCAATCGTTATAAATCTTCTAGTCTTTGAACTTTTTTGCCTTCTATTTTATGCTGTTCCATTGTTTCTTTTAACTCTTTATTCGCCGTTGTCATCGTTGTTTCATTTGTTACGCCCATAAATGACCAGCCGTGAGATTCAAGCCAGTACTTGAATTCCCGCAAAAACTCTTCCTGCGTTCCTCCCGTATGATAAAAAGCTCCTTGAATTGTAATAGCCGGTTTCTCCGTGTTATACGTCACATACATTTTATTTGCACACATCCAAATAGACCTCCTTTATTAATAAACAAACGTAAATTGACAAAGAAGCGCTGAATCGTTCCTCAATAGTTACACTATTTCTCTATTTGACTGCTGTTTTCCTTTTTATCTCTGCGATTAATCATAATTAAATCAAGTTTTTTACAGAAAGAGGAATGTAAGTAAACAGATAAAAAGCTCGTTTCGCAATGAAATCGTCATATTTCTACATAATCTTTAAGGGTCATGTAAAAGTTGTAACATAATGAATGGCACTGTAAGAAACTTAATCCAATTAGAACAAATGTTACTGTTTTTTTTAATGAAAAGGCGAATCTATGTGCTAAGGTAATAACAGGTTCAAATTTTAGGAGGTAGTTTTTGTGAGTAAAAAACGTGTAAAAAAATGGGCAGTTGCTTCTGCAGCGTCTGTAGCATTTCTAGCAAGTCAAGGAACAGCATCAGCAGCAGCTTCGCACAAAGTCGTAAAAGGAGATACCTTGTGGGGGCTTGGCCAACAAAATGGGGTTACGGTAGATGAGCTGAAAGGTGCTAATAACCGCCAAAACGACATGATTTACGTTGGAGAAACATTAACGATTCCTGACCAGGGACAAGCACAACCTGCCGCTAGTCCGGCAACATCTGTACATACAGTAGCACAAGGCGAAACGTTATATCATATTGCAACACAAAACGGCATGACTGTGGATCAGTTAAAAGCTGTTAACGGTTTACAAAGTGATATCATTACCATCGGACAAACGTTAAAACTTCAAGGAGAAGCACCGGCGCCGGCACAAACTGCTCCGTCTACATCGGTTTCTGCACAAGATCAAGATTTACTAGCAAGATTAGTAGAGGCAGAAGCAAAAGGTGAGCCGTACCAAGGAAAAGTAGCGGTAGCAATTGTGGTATTAAACCGTGTAGCTTCACCGGAATTCCCAAATAACATTCACGACGTTATTTATCAGCAGCTAGGAAACGGCGTATATCAATTTTCACCAGTAGCAAACGGCGCAATTAATCAGCCTGCATCAGAAGAATCAAAACGAGCGGTAAGCGAAGCATTATCAAACCCGCATGAAAACGATGCGCTGTTTTTCTATAATCCCAAAATCGCTGAAAGCCAATGGGTTGCAACGCAGCAAGTAACGGCAGTTATCGGAAACCATGTATTTGCAAAATAAGTAGATTTCTTTCAAATATAAACATATATTTCATATATATGTAAAGTTGATACAAAAAGGTTGCCACAGAAGTATTTTGCTTAAAGTTAAATGCGAACCATTAATAGTTATTAATGGTTCGCATTTTTTTGTTATGGTGAACGTAGATTTCATGTATGTAGTTGTTTCAATCTCTTATGTATGAAGAGAGAAATAGCTATTTTTAAGTCTAATTAAACCTTAAAATACCTTAACAGATCCATCTGTTAAGGTATTTTTTTGCTTAAATTTTAAGAAAACCATTGATTATTTAGAGAATAATGATATGATAAAGAAAGTCAATTGATAATGATAATCATTTACATATGATAAAGGAGGAGATAACTAGACTTATAGATGAAAGAAAGGAGTAAGGAAAGTTGAAGTTTTATCAGTTAATTCTTGTGTTTGCTGTACTATCGATTTTGTCTCTTTTTGTAGGAGTACAAGATCTCTCAGCGATGGATCTGTTTCATTTAACAAAAGAAGAAAGCCAAACGCTGTTTTTTAGTCGTTTTCCTAGGCTTTTGAGCATTATTATGGCGGGAATGAGCCTTAGTATTTGCGGATTAATTATGCAGCAAATTACGCGAAATAAGTTTGTATCTCCAACAACGGCAGGAACGATGGACTGGGCAAGACTTGGTGTGTTGATTTCTCTACTAGTATTTGCTTCAGCAAGTCCTCTATTAAAAATGAGCATTGCTTTTATTTTCTCACTGGCGGGCAATCTATTGTTTATGAGAATACTAGACAGAATTAAATTTAACGATACGATTTATATTCCGCTAGTCGGTTTAATGCTCGGCAGTATCGTAAGTTCCTTAGCTACCTTCATCGCCTACAAATACGATTTGATTCAAAACCTTTCTTCATGGCTGCAAGGCGACTTTTCGCTAGTAGTCAAAGGGAGATATGAACTTTTATATCTGAGTATACCTCTCGTAATAATTGCTTATCTTTACGCAGATAAGTTCACGGTTGCTGGTATGGGAGAAAGCTTTTCAATCAATTTAGGCGTGAAATACAAACAAATCGTAAACATTGGATTAGTCATTGTTTCGCTTATTACGTCGATTACGATTTTGACCGTTGGCATGCTGCCTTTTTTAGGATTAATCATTCCAAATATCGTATCGATTTACCGTGGAGATCATTTGCGAAAAAGCCTGCCTCATACAGCGCTGCTTGGAGCTGTGTTCGTACTGGCGTGCGATATTTTAGGCAGAGTCATTATTTTCCCTTATGAAATCTCTATTGGGCTAATGGTCGGTGTAATAGGAAGTGCGATCTTTCTTTTTATGCTGATAAGGAGAGGTCGTTATGCATAACAAACATAAAATCATCATTCTCGCCGCGCTGGCCGTTTTATCAGTGGCGCTGTTTATCAGCTACGATTTAGGCTACTGGCAGTACACGCTGCCGCGAAGAATTGAAAAAGTCGCTGCGATTGTTTTAACTGGAGGAGCCATTGCGTTTTCATCCGTTATCTTTCAAACGATTACCAATAATCGAATTCTAACTCCTAGTATTCTAGGACTGGATTCACTGTATTTATTTCTGCAAACGTTTATTGTGTACATCTTTGGCTCAACGAATATTATCATCATGAACAAAAATCTTAATTTTCTTCTTTGCGTTTCGCTGATGATTATCTTTTCGGTCTTGCTTTACATACTGATGTTCAAAAAAGCCGGTAAGAATATTTTCTTTATTTTACTGGTTGGAATTGTGTTCGGCACGTTATTTAAAAGCATGTCTTCATTTATGGAAATGCTGATTGACCCGAATGAATTTCAAGTTGTACAAGATAAATCATTTGCAAGCTTTAACAATGTGAATACCGATTTGCTATACATAGCAGCCGTCATATTTATCCTGCTTGGCATTTACGTGTGGCGCTTTACATCCATTTTTGATGTACTGTCGCTCGGAAGAGAACATGCGGTAAATTTAGGTATTGATTATGACGGGCTCGTCAAAAAAATGCTGATTGTGATCGCCATTTTTGTCTCAGTGGCTACAGCATTAGTTGGGCCGATCACCTTTCTTGGACTGCTTGTTGTGAACCTTGCGAGAGAGCTGTTCAAAACGTACAAGCACACCTATTTAATGATGGGATCACTGCTGCTTAGTGTTATAGCCCTCGTCGGAGGAGAATTTATCGTTGAAAAAGTGTTCACCTTCAGCACCACGCTGAGCGTCATCATTGACTTTGCCGGCGGAATTTACTTTATTTATTTGCTGCTAAAGGAGAATAAATCATGGTAGAAGTAACAAATGTCAGTAAAACATACGGAGAAAAAACCGTCTTAGAAAAAACATCTGTGGTGATTCCAAAAGGGAAAATCACGTCATTTATCGGTCCAAACGGAGCGGGAAAAAGTACGCTGCTTTCAATTATGAGCCGTCTCATTAAAGCTGACTCAGGGTCAATATCTATAGAAGGAAAAAATATAGAGAATATTGACAGCTCAGATTTAGCCAAAAAAATGAGTATTTTAAAACAGTCTAATCAGCTGAATATCAGGCTTAGCGTACGTGAACTCGTCAATTTTGGGCGGTTTCCTTATTCAAAAGGCCGGTTAACCAAAAGCGATAAACAAGCGGTTGATCAGGCGCTAAGTTATATGAAGCTTGAAAGGATTCAAGATAAATACTTGGATGAACTGAGCGGGGGACAGTGTCAGCGAGCTTTTATTGCCATGGTCATCGCACAGGACACGGAGTATATCTTCTTAGATGAACCGCTCAATAACTTAGATATGAAGCATTCTGTTGAAATTATGAAGCTGTTGAAACGTCTCGTAGAAGACTTGGGCAAAACCATTGTAATTGTCATTCACGATATTAATTTTGCGTCTGTTTATTCGGATTATATTGTGGCACTTAAAAACGGTGAAGTGATCCGTGAAGGCCCAACAGAAACCATCATTCAAACGTCTGTATTAAAGGATATATACGATATGGATATTCCAATCGAAACGGTTGGCGGACAGCGTATTTGCGTGTATTTTTCATAAAATTTATTCATGAGGTGACGAAAGTGAAAAAAGTGTTAGTAATGTTTGTAGCAGTCTTAACTGCGATTGTTGTAGCTGCTTGCGGTAATCAAGGAGCAAAAGAAACAACAGGTGGAGAAAGTAAGCAAAAAGAGACGGTAACAGTAACCGATCAGTTCAATAAAGACGGAATTAAAATTAAGAAAAACCCTAAAAAAGTTGTAGCATTCAGCATGGGTGCACTTGATACACTAGATAAACTAGGGGTTGAAGTAGCGGGCTTGCCAAAACAAGCGATTCCTGAGTATTTATCAAAGTATCAAGATGATAAGTATGCGAATGTAGGTGGCTTAAAAGAACCTGATTTCGAAAAAATTGCAGAGTTAAAGCCAGACTTAATTATTATTCAAGGCCGCCAAGCAGATTCATTCGATGAATTTTCAAAAATTGCGCCGACGATCTATATCGATACGGACACCCAGCACTATATGAAGTCATTTAAAGAAAATACAAAAGTACTAGGACAAATTTTTGATAAAGAAGATCAAGCGAAAAAAGAGCTAGCAGCAATTGATAAGCAAATTGCAGATTTGAAAAAACAAGCGGACAAACTAGATAAAAAAGCGCTTGTAATGATGGCAAATGACAGCAAAATGACAGCGTTTGGTCCGGGTTCTAAATACGGATTAATCCACGACGTATTCGGTATTAAAGCTGCAGACGACAGCCTAGATCCATCGGCTAAGCATGGCCAAAGCATTTCATACGAATATTTAGTTAAGCAAAATCCAGACTACTTATTCGTCGTTGACCGCGGTGCAGCGATTGGTGAAAAATCATCTGCTAAACAAATTGTTGAAAATGAGTACGTAAAAGAAGTCAATGCGGTGAAAAACAATCACGTTGTGTATCTTGATCCAGGCCTTTGGTATTTATCTGGAGGAGGCCTTGAGTCAATGGCTGGCATGATTAAAGAAATCAAAGCAGGGATAGAGAAGTAATAGAGAAAAGACAGACTGAGACAAAATTATTTTAGTTGAAAGTAAATCCGAATGATTAATCAAATCATTCGGATTTTTTATTGTGGTGGAGAGAATATAGGGTTCATATCTGTAGCTGCTTCTAGCTGTTTATTGAAGTGATTAGTTATATCTCAATCTCATTTTTTGGTGAACATTTTTCTGTCTGGCAGTGGTTTTAACTATAAAACGTTATAAACTGAACGAATATTAAAGAGCAAAGCGCAGGTATTTCCTTCTCTTTAGGTGTCTTTCTACTTATTAAATTAAGTTTATTAATAGGTGATTTTATCCATTTTCGTTCCAGCAGGAAAAAGATACAAGTTTAGTGATTAATTGAATAGGGAGAGGGAACGGAAAAAAGAGGAAAAAATCTCTAAAAGGAATTTAGTATATTAAAGGAGGAGTTAACATGTTTCGTCATCAAAAAGAACTGCAATTTGAAGTCAAAGTAGATCGCCCCGATCCGATGCTTGCTCGCCAAATTCAAGAAGTACTAGGTGGACAATTCGGTGAAATGACGGTAATGATGCAATACCTCTTTCAAGGATTTAACTGTCGAGGAGAAGAGAAATATAAAGATATGCTGATGGATATAGGTACAGAAGAAATTGGACACGTAGAGATGCTTTGTTCACTTATTAGTCAATTACTTGATGGAGCATCTCCAGAAGATCAAGCAGAAGCTGCGAAAGATCCTGCAACAGCAGCTATCATGGGAGGAATTAATCCTCAGCATTTATTAGTGAGCGGGCTTGGTGGTTTGCCTACTAATTCAAATGGAGTTCCATGGAACGGTTCATATATCGTAGCAAGCGGCAATTTATTAGCAGATATGCGTTCGAACTTGCATGCAGAAAGTCAAGGCAGACTTCAAGTAGCTAGGTTATACCATATGACAAAAGATGAAGGTGTACGCGCGACATTCCGAAAAATGCTAGCGCGTGATCGCTATCACCAGTATCAGTGGATGGAAGCTATAAACGAACTAGAAGAAAAAAATGGAGTTGTTGTTCCTGCATCTTTCCCTCCTGAGGCTGAAAAAGAATCACAGCCACAAGCTTATGAGTTTTGGAACCTCTCAGAAGGCGCTGAATCAGAAGAGGGACCATGGGCTACTGGAAGTGCCCCAGACGGAAGCGGTGAATATCTATATATCAAAGATCCTGTAGCAAAAGGACAAGTTCCCAATCCGGAAATCCCTGATACTTCGTTACATCATGATTTAACTCGTAAAAAAGTTTTCTCTAAATAAAAGAAAGAAAGACCCTCGATATGTTCGAGAGGTCTTTTTTTGCTTATAACAAAGGGTGTTATCCACGTGTTTCAATGACGTTGTCTTTTGACTACCCAGAATAAAAAGACCGCATATGGAAACAGTAGTTATGTGCACATGTTAGAAAGATGGCACCAAGGAATATGTTAGGAAAAAAAGAAACAGGTACTGTAAGTGAAAAATCATACAGGGGACAAAAATCTACATAAGTTAGTTCAAAAACAAGCAATGTCAATAAAAGGAGTGTTTGATATGTATTATTACAAAGAAGGATTAATCAATGGCATTAAACCGGATAAGCCCGATCCTGCGGCCGCGAAGGTACTGCAAGAAGCCTTAGGCGGGCAGTTTGGTGAAATGCGGACGATGATGCAATATTTCTTTCAAAGCTCTAACTTCAGAGGGAAAGAGACGCAGTATCGCGATTTAATGAAAGGTGTTTTTTTAGAAGAAATTGCTCATGTAGAACTCGTTCAGAATACCATTAATGCATTGTTAGATGAATCT
The DNA here is from genome assembly GCF_028369225.1 of Priestia sp. AB. Taxonomy (NCBI): domain Bacteria; kingdom Bacillati; phylum Bacillota; class Bacilli; order Caryophanales; family Bacillaceae; genus Priestia; species Priestia sp. AB. Next base: position 191,004 of record NZ_JAQMYN010000004.1, on the reverse strand, counting down.
GGCGGAGCCGGGGTAGGAAGTCAAGGTTCAGATCAGGCTCCTCTTGATGAAGCCGTAAAACATGCTAATCCTCATCACTATATCATGGGCGCTCAAAGCTCACTGCCAGTGGATGCGGGCGGAAATCCATGGAACGGCTCATGGGTTTATAATCACGGAAATCTAGTGGCTGATTTGCTCAATAACGTCGTATTAGAATCAACCGGCGTTTTACAAAAAACAAGAATATACGAAATGAGTTCTAACCAAACGTTAAGAGAAACGCTAGGTTTCTTAATTGTTCGAGATAATGCTCATCAAAATGCGTTTGCAAAAGCTCTTGAAACATTAGGCGTGGACTGGGGAAAACTATTCCCTGTACCAAATTATGATATTAACAAATACCCTGAATGCAGAAAATTTGTCGAGATGGGGTATCATAACACGCAATTTGATTTTAGGTTAGATCCGCATCGAATGGGAGAAATATTCCAAGGACAGGCGCCAAGCAGAAATGGCGGAGACTTGAGCGTAACACCTCCACCTGAAGCTTTTCCAGTCCCTCATTTATCTGAAATGCCAAATGAGCATGCTCCAGGTTTAGGAGATATGAACGCATAAAAGTATGTGAATCGACTTTAATTACACAAAGCTAAAACAAATAAAAAACATTGACTGAGAGCTAGTAGTCAATGTTTTTTATTTGTTTTAGGGAAATTCTTTCATTTGTCTAGCGCAAAGCACATCTCGCCATTCCTGTAAGCGCATGATAAAGGGCTTTTTTACATCTGTTTGTGAATTTATTTGTTTTTTACAAGAAGAAAAGGGAATACTTTCTTTAATCGCTTGTGATAGAAAGCTAATAAGGGGTATGCTGCTATGAGTAACCAAAAAGATAAATTTTTATTTAAACGAGAGCTCTATCGCTTAGTACAAGAATACAAACGCTGTAAAGTTGAAGAAATTAGACGGGCAATTAAAAAGGATATTCTTCTTTTGAAGAAGGTTATAAATAACTAAAATAGATAAACACCGGCAAAAAAGCTCATGTTAGTTGATAAATGAGCTTTTTTTGCTGCTTTAAACTTGTTCAAACGAATTAGTATGTCTATAAATAGTCTCAGGAAGATTATGGACCATGTTAAACAAAGCTAACGCAGTTGTTTCTGCTTCCTCATAACGATGAATGATATCGTTTTCAATATCGCAGATTTGAAAACTGTTTAATTGTTTTGAATAACTTAGTGTAAACCTATTGGCAAGAGTATGAGTAATGTCGCTATCTCTATAATTTACTAAATTTTCTATCATGTGCTTAATTTCAGTTAGGTTCATCCACCAAGTCACCCTTTCATGTTATTGAATTTATCATACCATGTACAGGTAGTTTGAATACTTTTTTTTACAATTTGTAACAACAATTTTCAAAATGAAACATAAAGGTAATAAAAAGTTAAAACGAGCAGCTTAACGCAAGCTGAAGACTTCCTAGGAGGGGGTAGGTTTTTCTTTGCAGTAGGTCAACTCCAACTTTTTATCTGCGATTTCTTTTAGCCCAATACGAATCATACTGAATACTAAAATCCATAATATAATCGTTAAAATTGTATGTCCAGCGGGCAAAATACCTAGTATAGGTGAGTCCCAAAGAGCGTGCATAAAAACGACAAGCAAAAATACACCGAGAAATTTTGGTTTTATCAACATGCTCCACTGAAATTTCTTATTTCCTTGGACGATGCAGACGGCAGCTCCAGTCAAGGCAGCCCAAGCTACATGTCCTCCGGGAGCAAAAATGCTGCGCCAAAGTATTGTAGAATAAAGCATGTGAAAGCTCCCGGAAAGAAGTGCCCGTAAAGCATAGCCAGCGGTTTCAAAAGCAGCAAAACCAGCTCCTATTGCAGCTCCCAAGAGGAGTCCGTTAAGGATATATCTATATTTAAGATTGCGCACAAAATAAATAACCGCGATAACTTTAGCCAGTTCCTCGCATATTCCAATCATGATCACGTTTGTGTTATTTCCAAGAATATCATAAAACACAAGTGCTAATAAAAGTGAAAGGATTCCGCCAATAAAAACGACATACACAATTTTGTAAATAGCAATATTCTGCGGAGCGTTCATTTCCCAAAAGAAAATAAGCGTAGTAAATGGCACTGCAAAAGCACCGACTACAATAAGGCCGGGTATGAAGTTGATGTTTTCGAACAAGCTTACGCCTAGATATAGCCCTAAGTATGCGACAAGCGCAATAAGAAAGACTCTTGCAAAAAGCCAAGGCTTTGGCCATGTATTTACAACTTCTTCTATTTTAGGAGTCGTAAGCCCTGTTCCTACAATAAAAAGCCGTTCAGCTTCCATTTCACTGTGTTGTCGGAAGACTCGAGAGAATATATTTCGAAATTTAGGTTCAACCGAACGTTCATTTCTTGGGATTTTATCAACACGATGGGCAAACAAGTAGAATATGCTGTAGTTTTCGTTGTGGTCCACGATTTCATGGCCGCAATTTAAGCAGAATTTTACCCCTTCCGGATTAGAATAAGCGCAATGGGGGCATTTCATTTATCTTCCTCCTTTTTCTAGATACAAATCGTTTGACGCTTGTCTTATGACATCTTCTACATCTATTATGTGAACTGATGAAAAAAGCATAAGAGGGTTTGATAGGTAATTTGCTTAAATAATGGAATGGTATGTATATAAAAGACAGAAGCTATTGCTAAGAGAGAACTCATGAAACCAAAAAAAGGCTGCGTCATAAGCCGAACATTCGACTTACAGCACAGCCCTTTATATGATTGAAAATGTGGATTTAAGCCTGTTTTCTTTACAATGCTACTACGCAATAAAAAAGCTTCCTGAAATAAAAACGATGACACCAATGACCATCATTAATGTTTCGCGGTCTTTTTTTCCTGGTTTTTTATTAGCAGGAAGCAGCGATTTTGAAAGAGGCTTGGCAAAAATAATAACAAGCATGCAAACAGCAGCAAAGATGCCAAGTGTTACCTGAAAATTACCTTCAATAAAGACGCATGCCATTAAAAGTACAAGACTTATTTTTAGAAAAAATTTTGATAGGTTCACTATCAACACTCCTTTAGAACACTTAATACGAAAGACTTAGTGATTTTTTTATATGCCTGTTGTTTTCTACGGCTTGAAGAAGAAAATGAGCGACGTCAGAACGGCTGATGTTGCGTCCGTTTTCTGGTATGCTAGCTTCTCCTATACGGTAATACGTGGTTAATGGACCGCTCGTTAGACCCATTGGCCGAGCAACTGTCCAGTCGAGTCCGCTTACCTTCAAGAGCTTCACGGCTTCATGATGGTCGCGAAGCACATTTTTTAAAATACGCTGAGCAAGCCAGCCCGTCATGCCTGGAATTTCTCCGTCGATTCCGGCTGAAGCCGTGTAGGCGATACGCTGAATTCCGTTTTCGTTCATACATTGAATGAGCAGATTTGTCGTTTCTACTAAAAGGGTAGAATGCCCTAGATTTTCGGTTCCAAGACAAGAAATTACTGCATCACACCCTCGCATAGCCTGACACACTTCATAATAATCAAGCACGTCGCCTTGTATGATGTGTACGTTCGCATGCGTTAGCTTAAGCTTAGATGGATTTCGCACAAAAGCTTTTACATAATGTCCGTTTGTCACGGCTTGCTTGATCACTTCCTGTCCCGTTCTGCCGCTTGCGCCAATCAAAAAAATGTTCATACGATCAACCCTTTCGTTTCAATGTAGGTAGTAAAAACGAAATTTTCTTTTACCATAACACATTTTTCACGATTTAGCTTGTCAAAACATAAAAGCTGCTTACGAGATTCACCAAAGTAAGAGCTATCCTCTGTTCTTTTTTAAAACTTATGTCATAGACTGTCTAGAAAACAAAGAAATGTACGAACGGTTTATAAAGGTGTTTAATGCTATAGAAGAGAAAGGGTATTATAAGAATAAGGGACGAACAGAAGGGGCGATGCACGATGAAAAAATCGGTAAGCCGAGCACGTGTTATCATAGTACTAATAGGTTTTCCGCTCATCTTTCTTATTATGGCGCTTGTGACCGGTGAGTGGCGATATATGACTTGGACCATTCCGCCTGCGCTGATGTCATGTTGGACGGCACTTTTTGTATTAAGGAAACAAGAAGAAAGATAACAGGAAATTTGAACTATTGCATCGAATTTATAGAAAAAGTATAAAATGATAGAAAGCTATAGTAAGAAAATTTAATGAAGGACGGTGTGAAGATGAACGGACAACAGTTATTGTATGGGTTGCTTACGTCTAAAGGCGATATCCTGAGAGCTGCTTATGTGTTATGTGACCACCGCATTTATACGGAAATGTCAGCACAGTATCAGCAAACGGAGCATACGGATTTTCAAGCATCATTGGTAGAAGAAATGAAATTGCTTGAAAAACAGCCTGAAGTAGACATGCATCTGCATATTTTGCTTGAAATGGCGAAGTTTTTTGAACTTCCCGTTTCTCATGCTACAACAAATGGCGAGCTGTACGAGTTAAGCGATAACATTGGAAATTTGCTTGTATCTAAATACAATGAGCTGTTTTCAATTGCACGCTGTCATACGCTGGAAGACATAATGCGCCATCAAATCCGACTGTTCTTTCATCTAATTGATTCGCAATACATGATTGCTACAAATCGTCAGCAAGCTGTGTTTCAGCAGCAGCTGATGAATTGGATTGAACAGCTGCCCCCTATGTATCAGGAAAGAATGATTGATGCATTAGGAGAATATCAGCAGGAAGCACTTGTGAAACTGCTGCAGAAAAAAGGGACAATTGAACTGTACAAACAGCTTCCTCCGCACGCATACCCTGCTATTTCAGGCCTTATGGCAACCGTAATGAGTATCTTTATTCCCGTTAATTATCCGCCAGCACTGCTATTTAGTATGAATGCGCCGCTGTTTTTAATGGCGAGCTTTGAAAGTCATGAAATTATTGCAAAACGCAAAGAAGCTGGAACTTTTTTACCGCTGTTATTGGTAGTTGTTCAGCTGATGTGGACGTACAAGCTTGAGCATCAGGATGAGCTGTTGAATTATCAGTCTCTGCTGATCAAGTGGTCATCTGTACACACAGCGTATCAAGATTATATGAAAAAGAAAGAGCAGTCACTGTTTGACCGTGAACGGTTAGACAGCTTTATTTATAAAACAGAGCAGTATGTTAAGCAGCTCCGCGCTACGGAGAAAAAGACGGTGAAGCAAATTGAAACGCTCAAAACAGGCATTCGCCATCAGCTTGATGAAATGGAGCTCACATCGTTAAACGGAGGGCTTGTGCTTCAAAAAATGATTGAAGAGCATGAATCATTAAAACAAGATGTAGAAGAACTGCAGCGCAAGCTTTCGATTAAAGGTGACTTCTTCTCTAAAGTAAGACTGACGTTCCGTTCTGCAGAACGAGCCGTCAAAAGCAAAGTGAAAGAAGTAGAGCGTAAAAAAGTGCTTATGCAAATGACGGACTTTATTTTAGCAAATCGCTTGCCCGTATGCGTGGATATTCAAAATGAAATTTATGATTATCAAGACGAGCTGACGACGACTATTTTTCAAATTAATCAGCAGGTCGAGCTGCTTGAAGAAACAAAACAAAGCCGTCAGCTAGCCGATGCAAAAGTACGCCGCTATGATCAAGAAATAAAGCGATTTGAACGGAACTACTATGGCTTGAAAGAAGGAACCGTTGAAGAGATGGCCCAATGAAACTGGGACAAACATATTTTATCCGAACGAGTTTGATTCTCTATCAAGAATCAAACTCGTTCGGATTTTTTTATGGTGATCGTGAACATAGGTTTTATATATGTAGCTGCTTCTAGCTGTTGATAGGAAAGCAAAGCCCTGCACGGAAATTAACAGCGATGTCTCAAGCGATCCATACGAACTCATTCACTCCGTTTGTCTGTCTTTAGATTGGCGTAATTTAGTTATGTCTCAATCTTATTCTCTGTCTGTAGGAGCGGACAGCTGATCTTTATACTGATCTACATAGAGCATGCCGTTTGTTGACACAACTGCATACAGCACTTGGTTCAACTGAAGCTGACGATTTGAAAGCTCAAGGTTGATCCACTGTTCGGTATATTGAGATGTTAAGTTTTTATGAATAATTTCTCCGTCCATGATGAGTTCTACCGGTAAACTCATTTCTTTAAACGGCTTAGACAAAACGTCCTGTTTGGCAATGTTTTGATAAGCAGTTTTCTTTAATACTGACAGTTTTCCGCTTACTTCTAAAACAGCAAATTCTACTTCAGCAATGTTGAACGTTCCTAGTTCTCGTAAATGCTGATTCAAGTCGTCAATAGAATATTTGACTTTTTTCATATTTGCTTCAAGAAGCTTTCCTTTTTCCATAATAACCGTCGGGCGTCCTGTAATCCATTTTCGCAAGCGCCTGCTTTTTAGAGCTGTTGATGCTAAAAGAAAATGAATGGCTACAAGAAAAGCAAAAGAAGCGAACATCGGCAGAAATTTTAATTTTAAATCAAATCCCATATTTGCGATGAACGACCCAATAATGATGGACATCGCAAATGTAAAATGATTATTATGCGTGTTAATTTGTTTTCCAATCAAGAAAGTTGTAATGCTTAAGATAATGAAAGAAACAAAGGTTCTTAGAAGGGACATGAGAATGTCTTCCATAGGTTGTGATGTCACCTGCTTTCTCATAAATAGAAAGAGTATCTATCTCTATAGCGTTATCCATTTAAAGGATCGTTATACAAGAAAAACACCAAGAAGAAGTGCGGATAATGCGTTCACATTCGGCTGCTTAAAAAGGGGCGGAAAGGCTGTAGGTAAGGGATCAAAGCAAACAAAAAGAATGTGCAAATTCCTTTGAAATTTTTTGGAGGATTTGTTACAATAAAGGTGCTTATTTTTGTTCGGTAAGGATAGTTCGAAGTGTTCGTCTTGACTTATTGTAAGAGCAGGAATAGAGTAATACACAATGTGTGGATTGTCACACAAGGAGGAAAAGAGATATGTTACAAGGTAAAGTAAAATGGTTCAACGCTGAAAAAGGTTTCGGTTTCATCGAAGTAGAAGGACAAGACGATGTATTCGTTCATTTCTCTGCTATCCAAGGCGAAGGTTTCAAAACTTTAGAAGAAGGTCAAGAAGTTACATTTGAAATCGTTGAAGGCAACCGTGGACCACAAGCTGCTAACGTTCAAAAGTAATTTTTTTTATAAAGTTTAAGCCGATCAGCAGAACGTTTCTCTGGTCGTTCGTTAAACTAAACTGGGAGAAGGCCCCTTTTATAAAAGGGGTCTTTTCTTGTTCGCTTTTTCCACCTTGTTGACGATTTCTTTGATTTTGTAGAAGTATTCAAATATGAAAAAAACTAGTCACGCAGTATAAAAAAAGCGTATAATGAAATGATGAAAATAGGAATTGTAGAGCAGAAAGGATTTTAAAACGTATGAACAACCAACTTCAAGAAACGATGGTCGATTCACGTCGTACATTCGCCATTATTTCTCACCCGGATGCCGGGAAAACAACGTTAACAGAAAAAATGCTGTTACTGGGCGGAATGATTCGTTCAGCCGGAACGGTTAAAGGAAAAAAATCAGGCAAGTTTGCTACATCTGACTGGATGGAAATCGAAAAACAACGTGGAATTTCGGTTACATCAAGTGTTATGCAGTTTGAGTATAAAGATCACTTTATTAACATCTTGGATACACCAGGACACGAAGACTTCAGTGAGGATACGTATCGTACCTTAACGGCTGTAGACAGTGCCGTCATGGTTATTGACGGAACGAAAGGGATTGAAGCACAAACGCTTAAACTTTTTAAAGTTTGTCGTATGCGTGGTATTCCTATTCTAACATTTATCAATAAATTAGACCGTGAAGGAAAAGAGCCGCTTGAGCTGCTTGAAGAAATTGAAGATGTACTCGGTATTGAATCATACCCTGTAACGTGGCCAATTGGCATGGGGAAACGATTCCAAGGAACGTATGACCGTTTTTCAAAACAAATTGAAGTATACCAAGGAAACAAAGAGTCCTATTTTGCAGACTTTGACGGTGAAAATATCGACGATGAAATTAAAAAACACGTCGATGAAATGTATTTACCAGGCTTAGTGGATGATTTATCTTTATTAGACGAAGCAGGTAATGATTTTTCAATTGAAAAAGTAAAGCAAGGCCTATTAACACCTGTTTTCTTCGGAAGTGCGATTGCAAACTTTGGTGTACAGTCTTTCTTTAATTCATTTTTACAATTAACATCACCGCCGCAGCCTCGTGAATCAACGAATGGCACCGTTCAGCCTACGGATGAAAACTTCTCAGGTTTCATCTTTAAAATTCAGGCGAACATGAACCCCGCTCACCGCGACCGCATTGCGTTCGTACGCGTATGTTCAGGGAAATTCGAGCGTGGAATGAACGTGACGTTAGCAAGAACGAATCGTAAAATGAAGCTAGCGCAGTCTCATCAGTTCTTGGCATCAAGCCGTGAAACAGTAGACACAGCGTATCCAGGGGATATCATTGGCTTGTATGACTCGGGTACGTATCAGATTGGCGATACCATTGTAGGAGAGGGAAAAGTATTCGAATTTGATGCTCTTCCAAAGTTCCCGCCTGAACTGTTTGTAAAAGTTCGTGCGAAAAATGCAATGAAATCTAAGCACTTTGAAAAAGGGATTAATCAGCTTGTACAAGAAGGAGCCGTACAGCTTTACCGTACGCCGTTCTTTGGAGATTATATTTTAGGAGCAGTCGGTGAACTTCAGTTCCAAGTGTTTGAACACCGTATGAAAGGTGAGTACAACGTCGATCTTGAATTCACGCGCATGTCTCATAACATTGCAAAATGGGTAGACAAATCAACAATTGAAGATCGCATGCTAGATTCTCGCGTGATGCTAGTAGAAGATCGTGATAAACATGCCGTTCTTATGTTTGAAAACGATTTTGTATGGCGTTTGTTCCAGGACAAATATCCATCTGTTAAATTCCTAGACCCGTTTAATCTATAAAAGAGTATAAAAAAAGGAAAACGATACATACTACTTTCATAAGTAGACAGTCGATTTTCCTCCTTTGCTTAAGAGTCAGTATTTACTGGCTCTTTTTTTAGTGAGCCACTGATTTTAAATTTAAAAGAATGACTCCTGCAATGATTAATACGATGCCAAATACCATAGTGAGACTGCCGCTTTCTTTCCAAATAACTACGCCAATCACAGCTGTCACAGCGGTTCCTACACCAGACCAAATGGCATACGCAACGCTGAGTGGAATGTGCTGAAGCGATGTGGAAAGCGCATAGAAAGCAAGACCAAACCCTAATAAAACACCAAGACTAGGCCAAAATTTTGTAAATCCGTTTGATGCTTTTAACATAGATGTACCAAATAACTCTGAACTAATAGCAATCGCTAAAAATAAATAGGCTTTCATCGAAAACCCTCCTCTGTTAATTTCCGAAGTTGTTGTTGAATCTGTTTTTGCATGTCTGGATCCACGGGTGCGAGCCCAAACATTTGACTGAACCATAATCCGTCAGCTGCTAGGCGCACAATGGTAGCAAGGACTGGATCAATGTCGTCTTGTTCAATGTGCTGCTGCCACTTTTCGTATTGCTTTTGAAAGTGCTGCAGGAGTTCAGGGTTGGTTGCAATACCTGCAAGTAACCCCGCGCTCATCACTTGTTCACGCTGAAGGTCATGAAGCGTCTCAGCGAGATAAGCCCGGCTCCATTTGCCAGGAGAATTGTCACGTTCAACTTGTACGTTTAGTCCGTCATCATATTTCTTTGTGACTGAATACAGCATTTGCTTAATCAATTCATCTTTTGAAGAGAAGTGATACAACAAACCGCCTTTACTGACGCCGGCTTCTTTTGCTACTTTTTCAAGCGTCAAATTTCCAACGCCGTCACGCTGTACAACCTGCGTAGCTGCAAGCAATATATCATCAAATGTAGACACACGAATTTCCTCCTTTTTGATTTTCCCTAGAATACTTTACCGTCTGGACGGTTTGTTTGGCAATACTTTTATTTCGAATTTCAAAAAAAAATTTTGTGCACACTAAAATATAAAGTATAAAAACAAAAATAAACGAGTAAACAAAGGGTTAATACCTTTACTATATGAAGAAAAAGAAAAAATAAAGCCTGGGTATATGAAAGATAAAAGAAAGGTGTGAAGAAACCGATGAGGGATGTGTATCAAAGTTTTCAAGAACTATCACAGTGTGAACGAGCGGGAATTGATTACGAAATAGAATGTATCATTCGCCGGAGAGAAATTGTCGTGCTTGCTATTCACGGAGGAACGATGGAAATTGGGACAGAAGAAGTAGCAGAAAAAATAGCAGAAAAGCTGAACGCAACGGTGTACGTATTTAAAACGCTGAAAACAGAAAATCCGTTTGAATTGCATGTTACGTCTGCAAACTACGATGAAGAAATGGCGCGTCACCTCGTTAAAAAATCAGAGGTCACGATTTCTCTTCACGGTGCCTACAGCGACGTCTGCACGACTTATATCGGAGGAAGAGACGAAAAGTTAGAAAAAGCGGTGCGTCATGCACTCTCAGGTTTTCCGATCAGTGAAACGCCCGTGCATTTAAAAGGCGTTTCACCTCGAAATATCGCAAACGGCAATCAGCGGCATAAAGGACTACAGCTTGAAATAACCACTCCGCAGTATGAACAATTATTACAGGATAATCAGCTGTTTAACGAGTATGTGAATGCGGTAGTATCGGCTGTGAACTCAGTGATGTAAAGATAAATTCAACAGCTTCCTGTATATTGGCTGCAATAAAGGCTGCTTGTACGTCAGCCCATTTTTCCCGTACATGTAACGTGTCGTGCCCAGCTCCTGTTAACACTAAAATACATTGTGCTCCTGCTGCATGGGCCGCTACGAGGTCTTTCCACCGGTCGCCAATCACGATGCAGTTAGCCAAATTTAAGCTGTGCTCCTCGGCTGCTTTTAACAGCATGCCCGGCCTTGGTTTGCGGCACGAACAATTGTCTGAATCTTCATGAGGACAAAGGTAAACATCATCAAATCCAAAAGCTAAAAGCTCAGAGATAAAGTCTGATTTCTTTACCTTTCCTTTTGTAATATCGGGCTGATTCGTAAAAGAAAACAGCGGAATGTTTTGTTTCTTTATGTCTATAATCGCTTGCTTTACTTGGGGGAACAGCTGAAAATCACCTGGATATTGTATTTCATTACTGCCGCCAATCGTTCCGTCCCGGTCTAAAAATATTGCTTCAATCATATTCTTCACCTCTTTTTCTATCATAATATAAAACAGGATTAATTTGGTAAAAAATTTGTTTTTTGAAAAAAATCAAAGAAATATGACTGTCTTTTTACTTCTCATCATATGGATAAGTTAAATAGAAGTGGTGAGGAGGGGAAGACAAGTGAACGAAGAATCGTTTTATTCACCATTTATAAGCGAAGACGGAAAGAAAAAAACAATTGGAGAAATTGAGTTTTCAGATGTGCAGCGCATGATGGAAAAACATTTAGAAGAAGGCTATCAGCTTGAGTTCAAGCGCGAAGTAAGCTCAACGGTCAAACGGAAAATCCCAAATATCATCGCTTCGTTTGCCAATGAAAAAGGAGGGTGGCTTATTTTTGGCGTAGATGAAGACGACCATTCCATTAACCTGCTCGAGCGCAAAGAATATGAGCTGTTTATTAATAATATGCTTAAAGATGTCACCAATCCCATTCCTCGTATCGTTACGCGTTTTTTATCACCTGAAGATCACTCCGGGCAAGGTGTTTTTGTTATTTGGATTCCCGAAGGTCCGAACCCTCCGTACATGTCTTACGGGAAAATTTACAGAAGAATTGGAAGCGGCACATCTCCCGTTACGGAAATCGATGATCGCTATCATTTAGATCGACTCTATCAAAAATCCGAGGATCAAACGCAGCGAATAGAGGAATTTTGCACAAAAGAACTGTCTATCTATAACAGAAAATGGCCGATGCACGGGAAAAGCTATATTCATTACGGGATGTGTAATATGTACGTGCTGCCACTATATGATTTGCATTTAGTTGAACAAATGGAAGAAGAACGGTTAAAACAATATATTTTAAGCAAGTCTAGTGAGCCAAAATACTATCGTTTGGACGACGAGAGTACGGTGATGCTGCATACACCGTTTGTTAAAGCCTCTTATTCAGCGGAATCCATCATTTTTCGAAGCACAGATGTGATTGATGCGTATGATAAAACAATTGCGTGGGAGCAGTTTTATAACGGATCAGCTAAGTTTCATATTCCTATTCCGTACATGGAAGAATCAAAACAAATTCATGACGTATTAAAGTCAAGGATTTCAAGCTACATCGATGAGACGATTTTTGAGCAGTTTCAATATATAAACGGACCCTTTTTTCTCACATCTTTAATCAGCTGCATCGGCGGATACATTGATTGTATGATGGAATTAAAAGCAGAGCTAGAAGATATGATTATTGTGATTGACTTAGAGAACGTTCGAAACGATGTGCTTTACTTTCCGCATGAGCAATTTCAAACATTTCTAGAAGAAGAAGGGCTCGTCTTTTCAGATAAAAAGCAATATCGATTTAATCGATCATTTAAAACAACAAAATTAGGAGAGAATCTGGAGCTTCTTGCCTACGTTGATTATATCGTGACAGCGTTTGGCCTTTCAAAAAATCAGTCCATTGACTTTCTTAAACACTCATTAAATCAAGGATAAAATATACATTTTTTGACAATAACTAAAAAAATGACAAAAGTGAAAAAAAGTATGATAATATCTTTCGTAAGTAATGAGCAAGTAAAGAAGAGAAAGGGGACTCTTTTTTACGGATGCCGTTGCTAGGTAGGGTTAAACATAAGGGGAGAAAAGGCAATGAAAAAAGCGACATCCATACTTCTAATTGTCCTAGCACTGGCTGGGTTAGGAGGAGTATGCGCTGCTTATTACCATTTGGAGCAGCAAAAACAAACGGAAGAAATGAGTATGAACAGAAGTACATAACCGTAAGAAATGCATGAAAAAACCAGCCGATCGGCTGGTTTTTTTTGGGTTTCAAGTCATAGTAAGTAAAATAAAGATTTTGCTTGTTCAGTTTTTTTAAATAACTCCAATGAGGTATAGACGCAAAATAGAAAGCCAACGCTTGAAAAAACAAAAAACAAGCGGAGAAAAGGGCGTTTTCTTTGAATGCGAAAGTACGTAAAAACAACGAGTGAACATACAAGCAGTACGCTCATAGCAGCAAATCGAATCGCGAGGTCTGCTAAATCATCAACCGTACGCTGAAACAATTTTAGCGTTTCATCGTTCAAATCAGTCTCAGGAATGTTCGTTTTGTCTTGCTGATTTAACACCCCTACATCCCATTTTTCTCGACTATAACCATGAGAAACCGTGTAGTAAAACGGACCAAGCTTTTTTTCATCTGCACCGTCGTCAGCAAGTGCTGAAGCTGGGTGCATGAATGCTAGAACAAAAAATAAAAAGCTCCACTTTCTCATTACCAAAGCCTCTTTCTAACTCAGACTATCTCCCATTATAAACCAAAAATTTTTATGTTTCCATCATCCCTCTTTCCTATTTCCATTTCTATATATAAAGTGAAAGGGGGAATAAAAGATGGCAGAAAAAATTCAGCATTCAAGCCAGCTTCGCTTAGTATTAGAACAAGGAATAAAAGAGGATGGAAAACCCGATTTAAAGACAAAATCCTATATGAACATTCAGCCTGGAAGTTCTGCAGATGCACTCATTACAGCAAGTGAAACCATTGCCAGCCTGCAGTCACTGCCGCTTGTTGAAATCAACGAAGTTGTCACGTTTTCACTTTTAAAATAAGAAAAGAGGTAGAGTATGAAAACTTTAACGATGCAGTTTTTGAATGAGTCACAAAAAGCAGTAAGCCTATCGATTGAATCACCTAAAGATACGTTAGACGCGGCAGCCATTACAGCAGCAATGAACGCGCTGATCGCAAGCGATGTCTTTACTTCAAGCGGCGGAGCGCTCGTTTCCAGAAAAGGCGCTCAAATCGTCGAGCGAAATGTAACCGAATTTACGATTTAAAAATGAAAGTCCTTCCACTTCGGTGCGAAGGGCTTTTTTAAAAGGAGAGAGGAAGATGACAGAGTGGTTTACGCTTGTCTCAGACGTTGGTTTTCCCGTTGTGGTGACGCTTTATTTACTTCACCGAATTGAAGCCAAGCTCGATACAGTTGTGCTATCCATTCAGCATTTAACCGATGAAGTAAAAAAGTGATTATGACAATTGTAAGGCAGTTGTCATGGAAAAGTTGACGGATTTGACACCTCACACTACAATTGGTAGTGTGAGGTGTCGAATATGAAAATTGAAAAATTCAAATTTAACGAAACCGGCCTTAATCGCTTTTTTGGCCCGCTTGAAGCAAAAATTATGACGGCTTTATGGAACGGAAGTGAAATGTCCATTAAAGATGTGCAGCACGTGCTTGAGAAAGAAAAAGCAGTGAACTTCAACACCGTTATGACCGTTATGAATCGATTGGTGGAAAAAGGCGTGTTGCAAAAGCGTTTAAAAGGACGTACGTCGATGTATCAGCCCATTCTTTCTAAAGAGGAATTTATCGACGCTCAGTCGAAAGAGTTAACGCATGAATTGATCGACGAATTTGGCTCGCTTGCTGTTACTCATATGCTTGATGCGTTAGAAGAAGTTGATGATTCACTGTTAAGCATGCTCGAATCAAAAGTCAAACAGTTAAAAAAGGATGAATAATCAATGAATCAAGGAATACTAAAGCGTTCTAAGCTTATTTTTAACCTGTGCTTTTTTATTGCCGTGACGTTGCTTATGCAAATGGGCATGTATGTGCTACATTTGCTGTTTGGATGGAATTTATCGTTTAACTTAATTTTACTTTGTAACAAAGTAGCCCACTTTTTTGGCTTGTTTTTTATTGAATACATGCTGAATGCGGTTATTTTTCATACGATGTTTGTACTGTTCATTAAAGCTGTAAAGCAAGTGATTCAAATGCGGAAAGTCCGTAAAATGATTACGAAGCTGCGAAATGAAACAACAACGGCTCACCTGCAAAAAGCGTACGGAAAGAATTTAACAGTTTTAACAACAGATCAGCCCATTGCATTAACAATGGGGTTGGTTACACCGCATATCGTTCTGTCTACAGGGTTGCTCTCGGTGCTTGATGAAAATGAACTAGAAGCTGTTATTTACCACGAGCAGTCACACGTTGCAAACAAAGATCCGCTCAAAACATTTTTACTAAGCACGCTTGCTTCTGCATTATGGTATATTCCGTTTATTAAATGGAGCCATAAACGTTTCAAAGTCATGCGTGAAGTGCTGGCTGATCAAGATGCCATTGTGAAAAATGGCACGTCTGCTCACATCGGCAGCGCCCTTTTAAAAATGGTTAAAACGGGACAGACAAGCCTTTCGTGTGCGCACGTATCTTTTGCTGATACGTCGGTTAATTATCGCATTCAATATATTTTAAATCCGGAAACGAAAATGCCGATGCAGCCTCCTGTTATTTTAACGCTGACGTCGCTATACGTGTTTTTTATTTTGTGTGCGCTAATTTTTACAGCTCTAACAGCTTTGTAAGTTTGTAAGAGAGAAAGAAAAGAAGGAGATGAGATTGTGTCAAAAGCAAAGAAAAAGAAAAAAGTAACGCCCAATCAGCAAACGTCCTCGAGCAAGTGGATTTTTTGGGTGATTGGAATTATTGCGGTCTGTATTTTAGGGTTAATCGTCCTTTCTAATATGTCAAAGGGCGGAGGAGATGAAAAGGCCGCTCTTACATATGATAATCAACCATATCTTGGAAAAGAGTCAGCTCCGGTAGAAGTGGTAGAGTTTGGAGATTACAAATGTCCGGCTTGTAAAAACTTCACGGAATCCTTTTTCCCGCTGATTCAAAAAGATTATGTAGATACAGGCAAAGTCAAATTCTACTTTATGAACTATGCGTTTATCAACAATGACTCATCTCGTGCAGCAGAGTTTGCCGAGACGGTATATAAAGAGCTTGGAAACGATACATTTTGGAAATTCCATGAACTTCTTTATAAAAAGCAAAACGCAGCGGATGAAAAGAAAGATGTCTTAACGGAATCTTACTTAGAAGATACGCTGAAAGAAGTATCTAGCGATGCCGGTGCGAAAAAAGTAGCGAGTGCTTTTAAAGATGGAAAAGGAAAAGATGCGTTTGATCAAGATATGAAGACAGCCAATAACTTAGGCATCACGGGTACACCAACCATTTATGTAGGCGGCAAAAAATTCGAAGGAAAAACAATCGATGACTTTGATCAAATGGTCAAAGATGCGGCTAAGGAGAACAAATAATGAACAAGTCTTTGGTCTTCGGGTGGATTACAGCGCTTATCGCGATGCTTGGAAGCTTGACGTTTAGTGAAGTTCTTCACTTTATTCCGTGTGAACTTTGCTGGTATCAGCGAATTTTAATGTATCCGCTCGCGATTGTGCTAGGTGTAGCCGTGTATCGGAATGATACGTTCATCTACAAATACGTCCTGCCGTTTTCAGTGATTGGTATGGCGCTTTCAGGCTATCATTATTGCCTGCAGAAGATACCGGCTCTTAAAGCATTTGAAACGTGTACAAGCGGTGTTCCTTGCTCAGGTCAATATATTAACTGGCTTGGATTTATCACCATTCCTTTTTTAGCGTTTATTGCGTTTACTATCATTACAATTATGATGCTTGTTCTTCGCAAGCAGGCGAAAAAAGCTTAACCTCCGGGTTAAGCTTTTTTGTATGGAAACAAAAAAAGTCCCGCTTCCAAGAAGCGGGTGCAAATAGGGTACATCTATGAAAAATGATGAAATTGTTTTGACAAGAACAGTATATAAAAGAAAAGTGAAAAAACGGTGAAAAGAGAAAAGCTTTTTTAAAAAATAAGGTGAAAATATGCTTGTCTTACAAAAAAAACCCCGCTCACAAAAAGCGGGGAATAAATAGGGGTCATTTATGAAAAATGATGAAATTGCTTTGACAAACTTAGTATACAAAAGAAAAGTGAAAAAACGGTGAAAAGATGGAAGCTTTTAGAAAAAATAAAAAAAGACCTGTTTTGGGGAAACAGGTCACTAGAAAGGGAGTAAAACTATGGAAAAATATGCTAATTGACTTTACACATACTATCTTACCGTCCAATAGTGAAAAAACAGTGAAAAGAAACATCAAACAAAAAAAGACCTGCTCTGGGGAAGCAGGTCTTCACAAAGGAGTAAAACTATGAAAAAAATATGCTAATTGGCTTCGCAAGTATTATCCTATACCTTTATGGTGAAAAAATGGTGAAAAGAGAAACGGGATATAAAAAAGACCTGCTTTGGGGAAACAGGTCTTTAGAAAGGGAGTAAAACTATGAAAAAATATGCTAATTGGCTTCGCAAGTACTATCCTATACCTTTATGGTGAAAAAATGATGAAAAGAGAAGCGGGATATAAAAAAAGACCTGCTCTGGGGAAGCAGATCTTCAAAAGGAGTAAAACTATGAAAAAAATATGCTAATTGGCTTCGCAAGTACTATCCTATACCTTTATGGTGAAAAAATGATGAAAAGAGAAGCGGGATATAAAAAAGACCTGCTTTGGGGAAACAGGTCTTTAGAAAGGGAGTAAAACTATGAAAAAATATGCTAATTGGCTTCGCAAGTACTATCCTATACCTTTATGGTGAAAAGATAGTGAAAACGATATTAGGATATAGCTCCTATTTTTCCATATTATAGATTTATTTCTCTTTAATAGGGTATACGTACATTAGAATCGATATAAACTTAAAGAGCTGCCAGGGAGGTATATATATGGAAAAGAAACACGAAGCAACTGTAAATCAGCGCGTGGTTCATCGCACTCGAAATAGCTGGTCAGGCTTTTTGTTTGGCGTAGGGTTAGTTGCTTTTATTGATGAAGCAGTGTTTCATCAGCTGCTTCATTGGCATCATTTTTATGATAAGTCCACAACGGCCGCTGGTTTAGTGTCGGACGGTTTGTTTCATGCATTCAGCTGGTTCGCTACAATTGCATCACTTTTTATGGTGGCAGATCTAAGGCGCCGAGGCGGCTGGTGGGTGAAAAGGTGGATAGGAGGAGTATTGCTTGGAGCCGGGGCGTTTCAGCTTTATGACGGGATCGTGCAGCACAAGCTTATGGGACTTCATCAAATCCGGTACGGAGTGAAGATTGCACCTTACGACATTACGTGGAATGTACTTGCATGTTTAATGCTGCTTATTGGCATCATTTTAACATGGTTTACACGTAAACAAGGTGCACATCATGATTAAATATGAAATATTGTCTCAGCTTTTATTAGCCCTGCCTTTTGTCGCTGCCTTTTTTTTATACATGTGGGCTGCAGCGTCTTCGAATGCAACGTATAGAAAATGGTCATTATATAGGACGTCCAGCTGGACACTTGGTATTTTATGCGCCGTATCTTCTGTAGCCGGACCGCTCGCAGCCCGTGCTCATATGGACTTTACTGCGCATATGACGGGGCATTTGCTTTTAGGTATGCTAGCTCCGCTTTTAATGGCGTTAGGAGCACCTCTTACGCTGCTGCTTCGCACGCTTCCGGTTCATGCAGCCAGAAAAGTGTCAAAACTTTTAAAAGGGCGGTTTGCTCGGTTCATCAGCAGTCCGGTGACAGCTTCTGTTCTTAACGTAGGAGGACTTTGGATTCTTTATACAACAAGTCTGTATGGCATGATGCATCACTCTTTTTTCGTGCATGTCGCTGTACATATTCACGTGTTTTTAGCCGGCTATTTATTCACCGTATCGATGATTTCAATCGATCCTTCGCCGCATCAAAAAACTTTTACGCACCGGGCATCCGTATTGGTCCTTGCTCTTGCTGCTCACGGTATTTTATCAAAATATGTGTACGCTCACCCGCCTATGCACGTCTCGGCGGAAGGGGCGCAGCAAGGGGCTATGCTGATGTATTACGGAGGCGATTTAATCGACTTATGTTTAATTGTGCTTCTTTGTTATGAATGGTTTAAGCGGGTTCAAAAAGTATCTCTTACATAAAAAACGCGCAGAAAGCATGGTGCTTTCTGCGCGTTTTTTTAGTGAATGTTTCGTTTTTTAAAGCGTCCGCCGCGGACTTCGGTAATATCTGCAACGGCTAAAAAGGCAGTAGGATCAAAATCTTCAACAATGGTTTTTAGCTTTGATTCTTCAAGGCGCGTAATGATGCAGAAAATCACTTTTTTATCATCGCCCGTATAAGCACCTTCACCGTGCAAATAGGTAACGCCTCGACCTAGACGCGCATTAATCGCATCGCCAATTTCGTCGGAATATTCACTAATAATCCAAGCTGATTTTGATTCTTCTAATCCTTCTACAACCGTATCAATGGCTTTAGCTGCAATGATGTAAGCAAGGATGGAATACATGGCACGGTCCCACGTGAACACAAATCCCGCTGCTCCTAAAATGAAAAAGTTGAAAAACATCACAATTTCTCCCACGGAAAACGGAATTTTTTTACTGATTAAAATGGCAAGTATCTCCGTACCGTCAAGCGCTCCGCCGTAGCGAATTACGAGTCCAATTCCAATTCCGAGAATAATTCCTCCAAAAACGGTAGCAAGAAGAACGTCTGCGGTAAACGCGGGGACTTCATGAAACATAGAAGTTAAGATGGATACAACCAGTATGCCAAAAATAGTGGAAAGGGCAAATGTTTTCCCCATTTGCTTGTACCCGATAAATACAAACGGAAGATTTAGTACAAAAAGAAAGATTCCTAGATTTACTCCAGTAATATGCGAAAGCATGATGGAAATACCGGTAATTCCTCCGTCGACAACGTGGTTTGGGACAAGGAAAATTTCAAGTCCTGTGGCCATGAGCAGCGCACCGATCGCAATGGCGATGGCCCTTCCAAGTACCTGTCCCTTAGACAGCTTTCGATGCTGAATTTTCGTTTTTTCGAGTTCTGTCATTTGCATGTCTCCTTTGATGTCTCATATGTATTTCTCACTTTAGAAAAGTGAAACTATCTTTAATTATACCTTACTATGCACAATTAGTGGGGATAGACGGCTTAATTACTTGTTTCACCATGTAAAAAAAGCCTGCTTTAGAGTCATAAGCAGGCTTTTTAAGGAGTAAAACGATGAAAAAAGATAGTTGGCTTCACGGCTTTAACTATATAGAAACTTGATGAAAAAACAGTGAAAACGCCGGCATGTGCGGTAAGAAAATCGGGGATACTAGTTAAAAAAGCCAAAAGGAGATGACGAAATGAGCGTGTGGATGGTGTATAACCACTTGATGCATTCGCAAACCTTTTTAAGCAGCGTATTAATTAGCGGTATTCTTCTTGTTAGCGGAGGATTTGTGTACGGCAGAATAATGAGCAAAAAGTGAACCTAATATTGCCACGGATAGGTTGTTAATGGAAGATGCTCAATAGCTGCTTGGTTAATGTTATACTTGCTCCATAAGCTTATCGTGGAGGTGTCAGCATGAGCAAGCATCATGATCTAACAGCATCATACGGAGAATCGTTAGTGACGTGTGAACATCAGTTTGAAGCTAGCTATTACTATCATCAAGTGCGTGAACAGTGCATGAATCGCATTCATGAAATAAGCAAAGCGGTAGATGAATTCACCGTTGATTTTACAGATGAAAGTTTGAAAATATTAGAGCTTCTTTACTATGATCTAGAAGACAGCAACTGCTTTGACTATTTTTCAATGACAAAAGAAGAATTCGAAGAGTGTATGGGCGTATACTTTGGTGAAATGGTTACGTCAACTATTGACGAAGCGCGCTGGGTTGTGAAAGAATATCCGCTTATGGAAAACAAGTATGTGACCGGAATTGAAAAAGGGAATCTTTCACTCATGTTTCCTCACGGATTTTTTAACCATAAAGAGCGTCATCCAGAGTGCGTTTTTACTCTTTATCATTTATATAAACAGCTGCAAAAATAGGAAAAAGGTGAACGTAAGTTCACCTTTTTTTATTGTCCCAGCTTTATGGGAATATAAATATCCATTTCATATGTATCACTATATAAATTGCTGTGTATAGCTGTATTTACAATTTCAAGAGCAGGACCTTCAATCATGCTGTAAGGAGAGTTCGGCAGCCATTCATTCCAGATGCTGTTGTACGTCGACCCGAGCGATGTAATGGGACCTCTGTGTTTAAACTGCAGGTATGTAAACGAAGGAAACGTATGAACGCTCATACCGTTTGGAATAAAAGCCGTATCAGCCACTTCTGTCCCTGCAATATAAAAATAATTTTCTTTTTTCGGAGCCATGCAAATGCCTGTAACCATATGAGGTTCTTTTGAAGAGCTAATCATTTCTTTTTCTTTAAGTATTTGCTTCAAAAGATTCTCTTTTTGATACTCTCCGTTTTTTGCTATGCCTATCACTGAAAATCCTTCTTTATATACAACTTTACCTTGCATAATCCACCTCGAATTTTTCAAGCTCTAGCTTTTATTCTATCAATCATAAATTACTTTACCGTGATTGTAACATAATCTTAAGTAGATATCGATGCAGAAAATGGAACATGATCAAAGCTTCAAACACACGCTTGGGATACTCTAATTATTACATAAAAACAGCGCCGGAATTCGCACGCTGTTTTTACGAATGCAACACTTTATTTATATAACGTTTACGAGGAGTAAATCCGGGAAACTCCTTAATATAAGTCAAAATGGTAGCTAAACCAGTAGTCGTCCTGCACATTCTTTGTGTTTGAAGCGACAATATGCTCATGACCTTGTTCGTCCGTGGCAATCCAGTTGTAGTTGATATCCATTTTAATCGGATACATATTGCCTTTTTTAAACAAAATAACGGGGGGAGTTACTTCAACAAACTCGTTTAGTTTTTTAACAACATCTTCTTTACAGCGAATTAGCTCCATGTCTTTTTCTCCTTCGGTGTTATTGCACAATCATATTTTTGGCGTTGTGCACAATATATCATTTAAAATAACAAAGGTAAGTTTAGCACATTTTACAAAAAACAGAGAAATAAAAAGGAGCGATATCGATGAATGAACAAATTTTATTAGCAGAACGCCCAAAGGGAATGCCAACAAAAGATACGTTTAAATACGAAAAAATTGAAATGCCTACAGCGAAAGAAGGCGAGGTACTTGTTCAAACACTGTACCTTTCTGTTGATCCGTATATGAGAGGACGCATGAACGATACAAAATCATATGTTCCTCCATTTGAGCTAAACGCACCGCTTGCAGGCGGCATTGTAGCACGCGTAACGGAATCAAAATCAGATCGCTTTAAAGAAGGCGATATCGTGACGGGTATGCTTCCTTGGAAACGCTATTCAGCTGCAGAAGCAAAAAACTTACAGAAAGTTGATCCAGAGCTAGCGCCAATTACAACGGCTATCGGCGTTCTTGGTATGCCTGGTCTCACAGCTTACTTTGGACTGCTTGAAATCGGTCAGCCAAAAGAAGGCGAAACAGTAGTCGTTTCCGGTGCAGCAGGTGCTGTTGGATCTGTTGTTGGTCAAATCGCTAAAATTAAAGGCGCACGTGTTGTCGGCATCGCAGGTTCTGAAGATAAAATTGCTTATTTAAAAGATGAGCTCGGATTTGATGAAGTGATTAATTATAAAAAAGGAAATGTAAAAGAAGCGTTGAAAGAGGCGTGTCCTAATGGCGTTGATGTTTACTTTGAAAACGTCGGTGGAGAGATTTCAGATGCAGTTGTTAGCTTATTAAATAAATTTGCGCGCATACCGCTTTGCGGCCAAATTTCACTGTATAACTTAGAAAAACAAGATGTTGGACCGCGTGTTCAAACACCTTTATTAATTAACAGTGCGTTAATGAAAGGCTTTATCGTAGCCGACTATGCAGACAAATTCCCTGAAGGCATTAAGCAGTTAGGGGAATGGGTGCAGCAAGGAAAAATCAAGTACAGCGAAAACATTGTAGAAGGTTTTGAAAATGTACCTGAAGCGTTCCTTGGTTTATTTGAAGGAGCAAACTTAGGAAAACAGCTTGTAAAAGTAGCAGAATAAGCGTAAAAAACCGTGCAGGATTATTCCCGCACGGTTTTTTTACATAGTTGAAGCCGTTTGTTGTTTCGCTTCTTCTTCCATATGTTCACCAGTTCGTTCGATTGGCGAGCGTTTGTGATAGCGTCCAAGCAGTCCTGTCATGATGAAGATACCGATTAACGAATAAAGAACTTGAACTACGCCGAATACCACTGTTGCAGAGCCTACAATCAACACATCTGTCAAAAGCATTGTTTTACCTGGATTAATGCCAAAGCGTTTATCAAGAAACACGCATAGCATGTTGATTCCGCCAAGAGAAGAGCCGTGGCGAAACAAAAAGATCAGTCCAATGCCGACAATAATGCCGCCCACAATCGCAGCTACAAGCGGATGCGGAAGCGCAAACGAAAAGTTGGCAGCTAATAAATCCGACATCACTGACATCAGGCTAACGCTGATGAAGCTTTTTATGGTAAATTGCAGACCAATTTGCGTAAGAGCCATAAAATAAAATGGTAAATTGATGATAAAGAACAATACCCCAAATGAAATACCGGTTAAATGCTGCAGGACGATTCCAAGTCCTGCTGTTCCGCCGATAACGAGGTTAGAAGCGGTTAAAAATTGAATCCCGATGGCAACGCACAAACAGCCAAAGGTAATCCATCCCCATTGTTTTACGTGATTCATATCTCCATCCCCTTTTGTATATTTATACAATACTTTCGATAGAAAACACCGTCTTTTAATTCACAAAATCTATTTTACTATATATCTTTTCAAAAAAAAGCACTTTTGTGAGAGAATCTAACACAAGATTAAAAGTTAGATAATTCAGATTTATTAAGTTTTTTTGAAGCGAATGAGCGATAAACAATATGTTTCTAAAAAAAGATTACAAAGAAAGAATGAGAAAAACGGATTTTGGAAAATGTATAAACAAATATTTGGATAATGGTTAAAAAAGGGAGAAAAAAATAATTAAAACGAACATTTTTAACTAAAATTAAAATATAATTCGGATTTTTATTGATTTTCTGTTTAATTGAGGTAATATATAACATTATTAGCATAAAAATATGTAGAGATGGAAGTGGATGCGAAATGAATAAGAAATTATCAGCGTTGACAGGGGTGGGTGTACTTGCTTTTTCACTGACGGCATGTGCCCCTCAGCAGGAAAAAGAAGTGTCTGCTGAGAAAAAAGAACCCGCCCAACACCTAGCTGATCAGCAAATCATGGCCGATGCTTGGTACCAAACATCCGGCGAAATGAAAGCTTTGTATTACCAAGGCTATAATACTGGAAAGCTTCGTTTAGATGAGGCGCTTGCAAAAAGTACCGATAAAAAGCCTGCCATTATTTTGGATTTAGATGAAACCGTGCTTGATAATAGCCCATTTCAAGCTTCAGCAATCAAAACCGGAAAAGGATTTCCTTATAAATGGGATGAGTGGGTGCAAGCAGCAAAAGCGAAAGCAGTACCAGGTGCTGTTGAATTCTTGACGTATGCGGATCAAAAAGGTGTAGATATTTACTATATTTCGGGCCGTACAACTTCTCAGCTTGAGGCAACAATTAAAAACCTAAAGGATTTACATATTCCTCAAGCAACCAAAGACCATGTGCTATTAACGGGTCCAAAAGATGAAGGAAAAGAAACGCGCCGTCAAAAAGTAGCGACAAATCATAATGTAGTCCTGCTGTTTGGTGATAACTTATCTGATTTTAGCGGCTTTGATAAAAAGTCCATTACTGATCGAAATAAGCTTGTAGAAGAGCAGAAAGAAACGTTTGGCCAAAAGCTAATCGTATTTCCAAATCCAATGTATGGAGATTGGGAAGGAGCTATTTATAACTACGACTACTCAATTTCGGACAAACAAAAAGATAAGCTTCGCCGCGAACAGCTTCAGTATTTCAACTAGAAAAAAGAGGCTGGGACAAAAGGGTTTTAACCCAAGTGAAAAACGAACGATTGATCAGCATGTGATCAACCGTCGTTTTTTTGTTATGGTGAATATAGTTTCATCTGTCTTGTTCCTTCTAGCAGGTGATTGGAGGGCAAGGTTAAGACTCCTGCGGGAAAAGCGGAACAGATGAGACCCCGCAGAAGCGCAAGCGACGAGGAGGCTCAGCGGCCGCCCGCGGAAAGCGAAGCCTTGCACGGAAATCAACTGCGGTGTCATAAGCGGTTCAGTTCAAGTATCTCATTTGTTCGTCTTTAGGCTGGATTCATTTCGTTATGTCTTCAACCTCTTTTTAATTTTACCAATATAGTCAGTTCAAACGATAGCTTGTCCAAATGATCCTGCTTTTTAAGAAAGAAGCCAAGGAGCATAAGGAGCTTGCTTCCACTCGTGTTTTAACATGCCATAAATCACAAGGTCATGGTAGTGATCATATAGGTATTCACCTTCTCTGCAAATACCTTCTTCTGTAAAACCTAGACGCGTAGGGATGGCTTTACTTTTTTCGTTATTAACGCCGCAGCGTATTTCGACTCGATGAAGGTTTAACGTATTAAATGCATAATTCAGGCATCCGTGTACGGCTCTTGTCATAATACCTTTTCCTTGAAAATCATCTCCAATCCAATAGCCAAGACTTGTACTTTTGTTTCCCCAATTAATTCCGTGAAAACCAATCATCCCGGCGATTTCTCCGTAGTACCGAATGATGGCCTGGAATCCTTGGTTATTATAATATTGAGCTCTCCATTCAGGGATGAGTTCATCGTAGTCAGCAATACTTTGCATGCTATCTACCCACGGGAGCCATTCTTTTAGGTAAGGTCTTGACTCGTTAATAAGAGAAAGCAAGGGGAAAGCGTCAGTTGATTCAATCAAATGCAAACTAACTTCGTCATCAATTTTGTATTCAAACATACGAAAGCCTCCTGTGATGATGGGCCTGCTGAGATAAGCGTAGCGTGTAGGCAGTTCTAACATCTAGTTTTTCTTTATTCTACCACAAGTAACAGAGAGGAGAGCGAGGAAGTTTAGGCTACAAGTAAATAACGCATAAAGTCGATAGGATTTTAATGATTAAAAAAATTAATAATTGAAAGCACTTTTATCAATATTTTTACAGAAAAGAAGCATATACAGTGATACAATGGAAGAAGAGATAAGGCGTTGTATGTATACATACTTTATAACAAACATGATATTGGATTGATAAAAGCAGGTGGTAAAAACATGGATGTACAACTATTAATAACGGTATTTGCACTCGGGTTTTTCGGGTCATTTTTAGCAGGTATGCTTGGAATTGGAGGATCAGTTGTTTTGTACCCGCTGTTGCTATTTGTTCCGCCTCTTGTAGGAGTGGGAATGTTCAGCGCGCACGAAGTAGCTGGTATAGGAGCCGTACAGTCGCTGTTTGCGTCTGTTTCAGGAGCTCTTGCTTACAAAAAGGGCGGCTATTTGAATAAACCGTTAATTTTATATATGGGTATCAGCGTCTTAGTTGGCAGTCTCATTGGTTCAACGCTATCAAACTCGTTTTCAGAAGGAATGATCAATTTCATTTACGGCGTGATGGCAACAATTGCTGCAGGATTAATGTTTATGCCCAAAAAAAATAATCCAGCGGCCGATTCATTCGAAGTGACGTTTTCAAAACCTTTGGCAGCAGCTCTGGCGTTTTTAGTTGGAATTTGCGGAGGGATTGTCGGAGCAGGGGGCGCATTTTTACTTGTTCCTATTATGATTACCGTGTTAAAAATTCCTGTGCGCGTAACGATTGCAAGCTCATTAGCCGTGACGTTTATTTCATCTATGGGAACAACATTCGGTAAAGTAATGACGCATCAAGTCCTTTTGCTTCCGGCGCTTATGATTATTGGAGCAAGCTTACTAGCAGCTCCAATCGGCGCTTTTGTTGGGCAAAAGACGAAGGTAGCCTCGCTGCAAGTTATCTTAGCGATCGTTATTACGGCGACTTCGCTGAAAATATGGTTTGATTTACTAATGAAATCTATTCATTAAAAAAAGCTGCCTTTTTAAGGACAGCTTTTTTATTTTGTTGTTGATGACACAAGGTGAGCGACTAAAATATAGCGTTCAGGTGCTGAACCAACGTAGTTAAACGGATAACAGGTGCTGACGGTTAAAGTGGCTCTAGGCTTTGGTACAATAACAGTCCGGTCATCCGCATCAACGATTCGTACTTTGTTCACTTTGTATGTGAAGGTGCCTGCTGCTGTACTTACCACAAGCGAATCGCCTTCACCCACGTCGCCAAGCTTACGAAAAACCGTATCGCGATGTCCTGATAGAACAGAATTGTCGTTTTGACCAGGCAGCACGCTTCCCGCAAAATGACCGACGCCTTTTTCTAATTCATCTTCGTTCGTACCGTGATAAATTGGCAGCTTAGCGTTTAATTTAGGAATATATAGTTCTCCCATTAAATCACCGATTTTTGGCTGTTTCGGATAAGACACATTTGACACTTTCGGCTTTTTTTCTGAGCTAGCAGTACGAGAGTGTACCGCTTTTTTAGGTTCAACAGAAGAAGCTTCAGCAGAAGAGTCTGCTGTTGAAGCGTCCTTGCTTTTAGAAACTGAAGCTGCGGCTGGTTCTTCTGTATCCATTGTTTTAAATGCCAAATAGCCTCTTGCAAATTTATAGGCGTTTGTTGTTGTAAACCAAAGACCAAAGCAGATGACAGCGGCTAAAAGGGAAAGAACAATCAACCGCTTTTTACGATTGATTGTTCTTCTTGTTTTTCTTGGTTCCATTTTATGCGCGTCTCACTTTGCGGAAAAGAACAAAGCCAGCAGCTACAAGCACTAATCCAATTAATGTATTTGTTACATAATTAGAAGCCGTTTCCGGAAGTTTTCCGCCTTTAACGGTTTTTTGTACAGCGCTATTCGTTTGTTTCTTCACAGGTTCTTGTGTCTTTTCTACTGCTGGTTTTTGTGCTTGAGCTGGTTTTGCTACAGCTTCAGCAGATTTTTCTACTTCTTTTCCTGTGTCTGTGATGATATCAGAATTAAACATATCGCCTGTGATCACCATGTCTGCTAAAAATTTACCGTCTGTCGTATAAAGAGAAATTTTTAGACTTGCATTTTTTAATTCTTCTAAGTTGATTAAATCAGTAAGAGAAAGCGGTCTTTCATTTCCGCCTTGTACAAGTGAAAATTTAGCGTCTAAATGGAAGATTGATAGCATTTCTTTATAAATAGACATTAATTCAGCGATTTGATCAGCAGATAATTCTGTTGCTGTATCAAAATCTTCGAATGCCGCTAAGCGCTCGCCTAATTGATCTAAGCGGTTAAGCGTTGCTTCATTTGAAAGCTCATCTTCTAACGATGTAAAATGTGCTTCAATTCGATTTAACTCTTCTGAAGTTAAGCCTAATTCAGACTGCATAAATGATAGTAAGCCGCTTAAATCTTCCTCGCTTAATTCATCATCGTAAGAAGCGTCTTCTTCGTCATATGACTCATCATCTTCATACCAGTCGTCGCCCTCTAGATAGAAGCCGACATCATCGTATAAATCATCTAGGTACACATAATCGTCTAAGCTTTGGCCGTTCTCTTTTAATAACGCATTTAAGCTTGTTTTGTTTAAGTCAAAATCTGCATACAAATCTTGCAGGTTATGTAAGTCAGCTGCAATCGGTTCACCTAAAAAATCTTCTAAATCTGCGATTGTATCGTAGTTTTCAAGACTATCGTCATACAGTGAAAGTGAATATTCAACGTCGTCTTTGGTTACTTCAAAGCCTCGCGTTTGGCTTACCGATTTTAAATACTTGTTGAAATCTGCGTCAAATGTTGACGCGGCTGCGAATGAAGACGTTGGAAGTACGCCAACAAACAGCAGAAATGATAATAGTATTGCCCCCAGTTTTTTCATCAATTTTCTCCTTTTTTTACGTTTTCTACAAGATTATATAGGAAGAGTTATAAATTTACAATATATACTTATATTATATATACCTTGAATATAGTGGTAATTTAAGGGATTTATAGAACTATATATTTTGAGAACACCGTACGAAAGGGAGTGGAAAGCCCTAGATAGAAAAAGGAGGAAATAAAGAAAAAGGTTTATAATTTTTTTTAACAGAGGCAGAAATATAAAAAAGTATCAAAAAAGAACAGCACTTAGAAGCTGTTCTTTTTGAAATGATATGTAAGCCTTAGCATAGATAGTTGAAATTCGATACCGTTCCGCTTTAGAAAAAGGTGGTTACGAGTTATGATTTTAGTAAGGATAGTGAAGAAAAGTGAGAGCGCGGTTTTGTCAGCTCTATTTTGATTCCTTTTAGCCTTAAACGTTCTACAAACTGTTTGCGTTTTTTTCGCTTTTCATGCGGGGATTGATTCATATTTGCCTCATCCTCCATATTTAGTCAAGTAGCTAACATATCATTATCATAATCAAAAGATGACGGTTACACAATAAACATTCTCAAATATTCACAAAGATTTAAAATTTGTTACATTGATAGTGTACATGTACCCCAT
Organism: Priestia sp. AB; assembly: GCF_028369225.1. Taxonomy (NCBI): domain Bacteria; kingdom Bacillati; phylum Bacillota; class Bacilli; order Caryophanales; family Bacillaceae; genus Priestia; species Priestia sp. AB. The sequence goes on along the minus strand of NZ_JAQMYN010000004.1, from coordinate 161,387 downwards.
TCTCTTTTTTTATAACATCTCAATGTGCTGTTTTTAAATCGAAGTTTTGTAAATCCTGCCGCAGGCTAAAAAACGCGCTGACTTTTATATTTTGATTCACTGTGCTTAAAAGCTATACTAGTAGTGCGTGTAGAAAAGAGTAAACCGAATTTTTACATCTCATCTATTCGTATACAAAAAAGAAAGAGGGATTTTGATGAAAACAGAACAGCAGTATTTTGAAGAAGGAAAATCAATTCAAACATATATGAACGACATGAGTACATTAAAAGAGGAAAGTTTAGCTGTTTATGAACAATTTCAGCTTCCTAAAGATGGACTGGCTGACAAATTAAAGGCTCACAAGCTTCATTTCTTAGCGATTACTGAAGATTGGTGCGGAGATGCGATGATGATTAACCCAATCATTCGTAAAGTAGCTGAAGCTGCCGGTATCGATGTGCGCGTTGCACTGCGAGATGCGGACACCGAATTAATTGACCGTCACTTAACAAACGGAGGACGTGCCATTCCGATTATTTTAATTTTTAATAATGAAGGGACGCTACTTGGGAAGTGGGGCCCCCGTGCTCCCGAAGTTCAGCAAATCGTCGATGAGCTTCGTGCCACGCTTCCTTCAAAAGAAGATCCTTCGTTTGAAGAAAAACAAAAAGAAGTTTTTTCTTCGTTACGAACAAGATATAAAGAAGAACCAGCTCTTTGGTCGCATGTTTATAACAGCTTTAAAGAAACGGTATTAGCAGTTGTGAAATAACTTAAAAAAGCAGGATAAAATGAAGCGCTCATTTTATCCTGTTTTTTTCTGGTTATCGCAACAAGATCATTTGTATATCACTTTAATGGAAAGGCAGCTCTTATGAATGTTAGTGTTCAAATCGCGCACTTTTAATTGAAAAAAAGCACAAAATTCTAAAAATAAAAATATTTTTTATTCAAAACGCGTACTTTTTACCTTGATGATGATATAATAACAAATAATAAATGAAGAAAGGGGACGCGTAAATGAACGGAAAAGCTTTTGGTTAGTATTTTTAAGCAGCATTTTTAAAGTTCAAAATGAATTTTATTTTTTAGATTTAATGAAAGCGCTTAATAACTCACTTCTCAGAAAATATAGAAGAAAGGTGTTAGATACATGAATAACTTACATAGAAAAATGGGAACGTTTTCTCTCATGATGGTTGGTCTTGGATCTATTATTGGATCAGGATGGCTGTTTGGGGCATGGAGAGCTGCTCAAATTGCAGGCCCCGCAGCAATTGCTTCTTGGATTATTGGAATGGTTGTTATTTTATTTATAGCTCTTTCTTACAGTGAACTAGGATCGATGTTTCCAGAAGCAGGAGGTATGGTTAAATATACGCAATACTCGCACGGCTCATTTCTTGGCTTTATTGCGGCTTGGGCAAACTGGATTGCAATCGTATCGGTTATCCCTGTTGAAGCGGTTGCTTCTGTTCAGTATATGAGTTCATGGCCGTGGGAGTGGGCGAAATGGACAGGCAGTTTAGTAGAAAACGGGATTCTTACTGGAAAAGGCTTGGCTATTGCTACAGGACTATTAATCATTTATTTTCTTCTAAATTATTGGACCGTAGGCTTATTTTCGAAGGCTAATTCACTTATTACTGTTTTTAAGATTGTAATTCCAGGGCTTACAATTGGTGCTCTTTTATTTGCAGGGTTTCACGGAGGAAACTTCTCCTCTGCAGGAGGCGTTGCTCCAAATGGATGGGCAAGCGTTTTGACAGCGGTTGCTACGTCTGGGATTGTGTTTGCTTTTAACGGTTTTCAAAGCCCCATTAATATGGCGGGAGAAGCAAAAAATCCAGGTCGCTCTATTCCGATTGCAGTAGTAGGCTCAATTTTAATTGCAACCGTGATCTATGTATTGCTTCAAATTGCGTTTATTGGAGCGGTAAATCCTTCAGAAATCGTAAAAGGATGGAGTCATCTTAACTTTAATTCGCCGTTTGCCGATCTAGCGATTGCGTTAAATATTAACTGGCTTGTTATTGTGTTATATGCCGATGCTTTTGTATCGCCATCAGGAACAGGTATTACGTATACAGCTACCACGTCACGCATGATTTATGGTATGGAAAAAAATAAATATTTGCCGAATATACTGGGACGAGTTCATCCGCTTTATGGAGTTCCTCGTCAAGCCATGTTCTTTAATTTATTTGTCTCATTCATCTTTTTATTTTTATTTAGAGGCTGGGGAATTTTAGCCGAAATTATTTCTGTAGCTACATTAATTTCATATCTTACCGGTCCTATTACCGCTATGACGTTAAGAAAAACAGGGACCGATCTTTATAGACCTTTACGTATAAAAGGGTTAAACGTAATAGCGCCTCTTGGATTTATTTTTGCTTCACTTACTCTTTACTGGGCAAGATGGCCGTTAACTGGACAGGTATTATTTATTATTTTAATTGGTTTGCCAATTTATTTTTATTACCAAGCAAAATCAAAATGGAAAGGCTTTGGTCAAAACTTCCGAGCCGGCGTTTGGATGATTGTCTACTTATTATGTATGATGACAATCTCTTGGGTAGGAAGTGAAAAGTTCGGGGGACTCAATATTATTAAATACGGCTGGGATATGGGTCTTATTGCAATTGTTGCACTTTTCTTTTATGCTTGGGCACTTAAAAGCGGATACAAAACCGAGTATTTAAAAGAAGCAATCAATGTTAATAATGAAATGAAAGCAGCGGAAGCACAGACTGCCTCAGCTAAAGAACAGATCATAGAAAAACAAATTAAATAAGTAGTAAAAAAGCAGCCTGAATAGTTGAGGCTGCTTTTTTAGGAATGGATTTTATTTTTTTTGAATACTAGATAGTAAAAAATGCTATAATGGTGGGCAAAATCATGCAGGGGGAGAACGACTTATGGATATCGTATCAATCACTTCTTTTTTAGGCGTAGCCGCTTTGCTTACGGTTATGCCTGGACCTGATAACTTATTTGTTTTAGCACAAAGCATATCAAATGGTAGATATGCAGGAATCTCGACTTCATTAGGGCTTTGTACGGGCTTGCTTGGTCATATAGCTGCAGCAACATTGGGCCTATCGGCTGTTATCTATCAATCGGCTTTAGCGTTTGCTATTGTAAAATACGCTGGAGCAGCTTATTTATTATATCTGGCTTATAAGACGTTTACAGCAAAAGATTCCGCTCTCGCTGTTGACAACAAAGAAGCCGTTGAGTACAAGGTGCTATATAAAAAAGGAGTGATTATGAATCTGCTAAATCCAAAAGTTTCGCTTTTTTTTCTTGCTCTTTTACCTCAGTTTGTTAATCATTCAACCGGACACGCCACACAGCAAATGCTTGTTTATGGCGCCGTATTTTTAGTTCAAGCGCTGATTATTTTTACGTTAATTAGTCTATTTGCAGGGAAAGTAGGAGAGTTTTTGCGAAAATCTCCAGCTCTGTCTAAGCGGCTTAATCTCGTGCAAGGCTCTATCTTTACGCTTATTGGCTTAAAAATTGCTTTTAGTGAGAAATAGCAGAAGATAAGATGGCGAACCTGCTTTTTATCTCCATTGAAAGGCGTGGACGTTAGTTAAAGGGAGATCCGAACGATAAATCCAATTCGCTCGGATTTTTTTATGTCTATGGTAAAAGTAAAAGTAGGTTTCGTGTATGCAGTTGCTTCTAGCTGGTGATTGGAGGGCAAGGCGAAGACTCCCGCGGAAAGCGAAGTCTTGCCCGGAAATCAACAGCGGTGTAATGAGATTCACGCTAGCTCATTTATCCGTCTTTATTTTGTGCTTTAAAAAAGCGGAGAATACCTAGCGAAATCCTGCTTTCTTGTGTGAATTTTTTTGAATGTTTTAAGGGGACGAACCCTTCTTGTCCAATCACATATATATATAGAATGAGAGATAAAACATCAGGCAAAGCCGATGTTAATCACAAGTTCTTTCATATTATGATTGAAAGGAAAGGTTCACATGAAAAAAGTATGGCTAGATGCAGGACACGGCGGTACAGATTCAGGCGCTTTAGGAAATAATTTGCGTGAAAAAGATATTACGCTGCAGCTTGTACTACACGCGCGGGCGTATTTAGAACATAACTATTCCGTAGATGTTCAAGTAACTCGTTCAACTGATGTGTTTGTTTCATTATCAGATCGAGCGAACCGGGCTAATGCATGGGGAGCGGATATTTTTGTTTCTATGCACATTAATGCTGGCAGCGGTACTGGATTTGAAACGTATCGGTATCCATCACAAGAGGGGAGTCAATCTTCTCTTTTACAAAAAGAGCTGCACACGGAAATTTTAACAATCATGCGGAAATTTGGAACGATTGCAGATCGCGGTTTAAAAACGGCTAATTATGCTGTACTGCGTGAAACAAATATGCCAGCTGTTTTAACAGAAAACTTGTTTATCGATACGACAGCCGACGCTGAAAAATTAAAAAACGCTACGTTTCTTCGGGAAGTGGGAGAAGCGCACGCGCGTGGAATTGCTAAGTATTTAAACTTACCTTCTAATCAAGTTACATTCTATACCATTCAATCTGGAGACACATTTTATAGCATTGCAAAGAAGTATAATATCACCGTTCAGCAGCTGCAGGATGCAAACCCTGGCGTAGATCCTGCAAAACTGCAAATTAGTCAGCAAATTGTTCTTCCTGTCACTACGTATACTGTACAAGCAGGAGATACGTTCTATAGCATTGCGAAAAAATATAGCATGACCGTTCAGCAGCTGCAGGATGCAAATCCTGGCGTAGATCCTGCAAACTTACAAATTGGCCAGCAAATTATCATTCCAGCTGTTTAATATCTGTAAATAAAAAAGATGACACGGCAGCGTGTCATCTTTTTTATTTATTGAACTAATCTTACAAGCATATGGGCAAGATGATGCTGCTGTTCTTTGTCTCCAACCTTCCACAGTTCGTGAAGCAGGTTTTCCTCTCGATTGCGCGGCTCTTCATGCTTAGCAAGGTAATCAGCTACTTTCTGAGCTGTTTTAGCAAGCTGTTCTTCATTCATCCCTAACTTTTCGCCTTTTGAGACCTTATCCCCTAGATAACTTTTAAATCCTTCGAAGCTAGAGAGAATATCCTCTTTTTTCTCCTCGCTCATAGAATTAATTGCTCCTTCAACTTTTGCTGAATGATTTGTTTCTACAGAATTACTCATAGTTTTTTTCTCCTCTCATGGTTATATTTGGGTGTTAGAAAGCATATTCCCTGAGGATTCAGTAAATAAACGTCCGAATGTGTTATTTTTACATTATGGCGTTTTACAAAGACTTAAAAAGGTGAGGTCAACCGAGATTTTATCAACCAATAATAAAATGACAAAAAAGACTTTGAATAAAGAAATCAAAGTCTTTTACTGATTTTTATACTGAAGCATCATACCTCGGGCGTAGGAGTAGGCGGGGCATAGCCTTCCTTATATTTATCATCGATTTCTTGGCGAATGTCTTCGATGCTTTTGCCTTTGCTGTAGTCTACTACAGCTTGAGCCGCTATTTCTAAACAGACGCCGCATTTTGTTCCGTGATCATCCCACGTCACTGCGCCGTTTCCTTTGTTTTCGAAGATAAAACAGTCGTAGTTGTTTTGATGATTAGCTTCTTCTCCACATCCGCAGTAGCAAGGAATGTTTTCTAGTAAGGTTTGATGCTTAGCAGCGGCTGCATAAATAAGCTGCATGTCTTCGGGCTTGTCACTTAGAAAAGAGGGAAGAGTTTCACTATTTTTTGTTTCTTCTCGTTTATCACCTAATGTGTGCTTCTGATGTTCTTCATGTTGTGTTGCTTCTATACGTTTCCTGCCTGAACTTTCTTTACTTTCGTTTCCGCAGCCGGAGACCATGCTTGCTGCAAGGACAACTGTTATGACCTTTGATTTTATCATCAAAATGTTCATCCTTTCTTCAATTAAAGCTAGACAATAATATGTACATCCATCATGTGAAAAAGGCATCATTCGTCTTTGAAGTCATTCATCAACTTTCTGCAAAATAATTTTCCGATACATACCTTTCAACATGACGCTTGAATTCTCCTTCAAGATAAGCTGATCCCGGCTTGCTTCAAACACATGTTCAAAAGAGAGTCCAATATCCGTTCCTAGTAATTTTACGAAAGGGCGGAATATTTTTTTAGGAAAAGCCGCTGATTTCTTTTTAGTTTCAAATTTATCAAAAATCAGGATAGTTCCCTTAGGCTTTACTACTCTTGTCATTTCTTTTAAAGCTTGCTCCGCATCAGGTACTACGCTAAGAATTAAGCTTGCTACAACTACATCAAACGAAAAAGAGTCGAATGTTAGCTGCTGAGCGTCCATTTGGTGAAAGGTTATAGATGGATTTTTGTATTTATCTTTTGCTTTTTGAAGCATTTCACTGGAATAGTCGATGGCTGTTACATTTACTTCATGAGGAATAAAAGCTAAATCTGCACCCGTTCCAACACCTACAAATAAAATGCGCTGTTCAGATGAAAAGTGGACGTCTTGAAAGACTTTTTTTCTGGCTCGATAAAACATCCCGTTATTAAAAAACGCATCGTAAAAAGGAGCCCAACATTTATAAATAAATTGATTCCAGCGGTTATTCACGTAAACCCTCCTAGAAAATAAGCTTTCCAACGCCTGCTGGAAAGCTTATAGATTACATTTAATTTTTCATTTTGAGTAAGCGAAGGCTGTTTAAAATAACAAGTAGCGCTGCTCCCGTATCGCTTAAGACGGCAATCCATAGAGTAAGCCAACCTGGGAAGATAAAGGCTAAGGCAATGACTTTAACAATAATAGAAAACCAAATGTTTTGTTTGATAACAGCTAACGCTTTGCGGCTTAGCTTCATTGTATGAGGAAGCTTTTCTAAATTGTCTGCCATGAGAACAATATCAGCTGTTTCCATGGCCGTATCAGTACCAGCACCGCCCATTGCAATGCCAAGATCAGCAGTAGCAAGGGCAGGGGCATCATTAATTCCATCTCCAACCATAGCCGTTTGATACCCTTCATCTTGAAGCTGCTGTATGGCTTTCACTTTGTCTTCAGGCAGCAAATCGGCGAAATAGCGGTCTACCCGAGACTGAGAAGCAATCATTTTAGCTGTTCCTTCGTTATCACCGGTTAACATCACAATTTGCTGCATTCCGTTTTGCTTGAGGCTTTCTAAAGCAGATACGGTTGTATGTCTGATGGTATCAGCTACACTAATAATGCCTAGAACACTTTTAGCTGTTCCGATAATAATAATCGTTTTACCTTCGTTTTGAAGCTTTTCAATATGAGACCAGCAGTGGGATAGAGGTGTTTCTAAATCTGAGAATAATTTTGCATTACCTGCGTAATAAACCGTATCTTTAATTGTTGCCTGCACGCCTTTTCCTGTAAGGATTTTAAAATTTGATCCTTGTAAAGAACCGACTTTTTTCTCCTCTGCATAATCCACGATAGCACGGGCAATGGGGTGATTCGAATAGTCTTCAAGCGTTTTTGTTATCGCTAAAAGCTGATTTTCTTCAGCAGCAAGGGAAACAACCTCTGAAACGGCTGGTTTGCCTTCTGTTAGCGTTCCTGTTTTATCAAAAGCAATCGCATTGATTGCACCAGCTTTTTCTAAAAACGTCCCGCCTTTAATGAGCACGCCATTTTTCGCCGCGTTTCCAATCGCAGATACAATGGCGACGGGAGTAGAAATGACTAGCGCACATGGACAAGCCACAACTAATAATTCAAGCCCCTTGTAAAACCACTCACTCCATGCACCATCAAACAGGGGAGGGATGACCATAATGAATAAAGCTAAAATAAAGACGATAGGCGTGTAAATGGTTGCAAATTTATCAACAAATGCTTGAGTAGGCGCTTTTTTCTCCTGTGCTTCTTCCACTAAATGAATAATTTTAGAAATCGTCGTATCTTCCACTAGCTTTGTTACCTTAATTTCTAACGATCCGTTTTCGTTAATGGTGCCCGCATAAACCGTATCACCGATTACTTTATCAACTGGAATAGATTCACCTGTAATAGGAGCTTGGTTAATACTGGATTCGCCGTTTATAATTTCACCATCTAGCGGAATTCGGTCTCCTGGCTTTACGACCATCGTAGTACCGATTGAAATATCTTCCGCTGCTTTTTTAATCAGCTGGCCGTTTTCTTTCACCCATGCTTCAGAAGGAGCTAAGTCCATCAAACCTCGTATCGAGTTTCTTGTTTGTTCAATCGACCTTGTTTGCAGAGCAACACCTAAAGCAAATAGCCAAACGACCGTAGCACCTTCAAGCCATTCACCGATAACAGCTGCTCCAAGTGCTGCAACGGTCATTAAAACATTCATGTCTAAAGAACGGCTTTTAATTCCGTAATAAGCACTTTTAGCCGGCTTATATCCGCTGACAATCATGGCAATAGCGTAGAGTACAGTTGTCATATAAGAAGCAATTCCTGTATGAGAACCGATAAAACCTAATGCGATGAAAATGCCCGAAAAAACAATCGGTCCATTTTGCCCTTTATGGTGCCGCGACTCAGCGGACTGCCTGCTGCTGGTTACTAAAGTAGCGGTATACCCAGCTTTAGATACTTCTTTAATAATGTCATCCGCTTCGTTATCGTGCTCAATTTGTGCTTTTCCCGTTGAAAAGTTAACACGTACATCTTTGACAGCAGGAACTGTTTTTAAATGATTCACAATTGTGTTCGCACAAGCCGCGCAGTCCATTCCTTCAATCAAATACGTTTTCATTTTTTTATTTGATTGGATAGTCTCAATGTTAAACCCTAGTTTTTCTACTGAGCTTGGAATGAGTAACAGAGCTGACTCACTTGCTGCCGCTACCTGGAGCTTCCCTGTATTATAGTTGAGGGTTACATGTTGAATATCGTTTAATGTTTTTAAACTTTTTTCAATCGTCGCGGCGCAGGAAGGGCAATCCATTCCATATACGCGGTATTCAGCCGTTTCTTCTATGTCACTGTCGCCTGATACTATATCGTGATCACTGCAGCAAGAATGCTGGCCTTTGTCGGTCGTTAACGCAATGGTATCTGAACAGCAGCTGTGACTGTGTTCATGACTCTTTGTGCCGCAGGAAGAAGGCTCTTCAGTAGATGCGGCTTCTGAAGAAAAGGAGCAGCAGGTCTTGCTTTCAATTTCTGGTGAAGAAGATCCGCTGCAGCAGCTTCCGGTATGCTGATGATTTTTTTTATCTTCGTGTTTCATTGTGTCCCACTCCCTATACGGTAAGAAAAACTTAAATGGTTACGTCTTCTTTTTTAGCAAACATGATATCAATTACTTGTTTAATATGTGCATCCCTTAAAGAATAAAAAGCTAACTTTCCTTCTTTGCGATAATTGGCAATTCCTATATTACGCAGCAGTCTTAAGTGATGAGAAGCAGTCGCAACTGTAGAGCCTACAATATTGGCTACGTCACATACACATAATTCCTCGCCTTTATACAGAGCCAAGACGATTTTAAGCCTCGTTTCATCTCCTAACGCTTTGAACAGGGCAGAAACACCTTGAACAGCTTCGGCATCGATAGCAGGCTTAATACGATTTACTTTTTCTTCATTAAAACAATAAATATCACAGCGGTCTTTTGGCATGATTTCCTCCTTCATTCAAACATTCAAATGATTGTTTGTTTATAATATATGTCAATTTCAAAAAATGTTCAAACATTTATTGAGTATTCGGAATTTTTTTCTGAGCAAAACATAAATATAGAAAGTATGCCTATTAGTGTATGTACTCTGTACTAAATGGTGCGGGCGAAAAGAGAATGACTTTACATGCAGGCCAAAACAAAAAGCCACCCCTGTAGGTAGCCTTTTAATGATTTTAAAAATGATAGAAATAATGGAATATAGCTTAGACTTTGTTTACTTAATTAGCGTTTTAATCGGTTAAATAATAAATCTGCTGCATTATTTAACACCTTGTCCGACTCTTTTAATCGTTTGTTCGAGTTTTCTAAATAGGATTGAGCAGATAATACAACATCTAACGGATCCTTGACATTCTTCTTTTCGGTACATACTAAATGCCCTACACCATTTTTCCAATGAATCGTGCATTTAAAATTCACAAATATATCATCGGTCGTTCTCAAACGCAAATGGCTGATGATGGGGTTAGATGAGGAGTGCTGTGACAGCATCCACATTGCTTGTTTCCGGTCGTCTTTATGAATAATGCTCCACAGACTGGAGACTGAAGAAAAATAAGAATGTGCTTGACTAGAAAAATGAAGGATTTCACCTTCTTGATTTAATTGAAAGTAAGGAACGGGGATCCATTTAAGTATGTTACTTTCCATCATGCACCTCTCCCAACTTAAGTAATCCCTTTTACCATATCACAATTACCTAATATTTGTATGATTTTTATTATTTCCCCCATGTTTTTCCCCGTTTTAAGCTGTAAAAGCTAAAGAATTATTCAGTTTAAAACACTTGAAAAAAGAACATTCGTTCGGTAAACTGAACATTAAAGGAGCGAATTCTATGCGACAGCTACTTCAAGAAAGCTACTCTTCAAAACGACCTGTTGAAATTATTTATATGGACGATAAAGGATGTTTGACCCAGCGATTTATTATTGTGTATAAAATTTGTCCTGAGAGCATAAAGGCTTGGTGCTTATTAAGAAACGAGAAACGAACGTTTAAAATGGAGAATATCCTTTCATATGGGTTCAGTGATAAAAGAAAAAAAAGCTTTAGACAAAAAGCTTCCTCACTGTAAATACGACTTTTTCATATCATTTCCTCTTATGGGGTGTGAGTTATTCTCATACACTATATCCACCAGAAAGGGGAATGAACATGACATTAAACCAAGGAAATAAAACTAAACACATCGCTAAAGGAAGAACGGAAAAAGATGATATGACAATGCAGGTTGAGAAAAAACAGCATGAAGCACAAAGTACCTCTTTGTCTCATAATAATTGTCGGGCAAACCTTGATGGAGATTAATCTAAAAAAGGAAAGCTTTCGTTTCCGAAGCTTTCCTTTTTTGTGTATATCGCATTTTTAAGTTAACTCGTATTTTTCTGATCCAATTACAATATAGTCTCTTGCTTGATATATGAACTTTACTGATTTTTCACAAACTTCGTACGAGTAATTCTCTAAAACATTGCTTTTTTGATTAATGTAATGCATAAAAGCACGCTGAAAATAACCATTCTCCACAAAAAGTTCACCGGTTTTGCACAGTTTTTCATGTGCTTCTTCCAGCCATTTTGCAATTTGGCTGTCGTTGTTAGCGAATGTCAGGATGTGTGCATAGTGATCTGATAAATCTGTCATATCCTCTTTATCCTGGTCAAAATAAAACACTTTTTCTTTTTTTGACTGCAGCCTTTGTTTATGCAAAGTGATATTTTTTAACAGTTCTTTTTCAACGTCTTCTTCGGGACTTATATAGATGGGGCAGGTGCCTGCTACCTCACCTTGATCTGTAAATAATACAACATAGTACAAATCAAACATCATATCTCTCCCTTCACGTGTTCATACTATCCTATCTCGCATCCTTCATTTTTAGAATCATTTTTCTAACGTTTGTGCAACATTGGTTCTAATGTATTGTATTACTCATAAGCGAACCTCAGATTTAACGGGAAAGAAAAGGAGAAATGAAAATAAAAATTCTGCGTTTCTTCATTATAATAAGAAAAAACGATCTGTTTACTAGTATTTAAATCTTTCGAAAAATCAAAATAAATAATGATTGATTTCGTCACTTTATTGTGGTTTCATAATAAAGTGTAAAAAGACCATTTTTCTTTCAGAGAGAAATGAGATAGAGTGCTTCTGTGTTGAATCTTTCTTTTGAATATAGTATACATACAGGGGTATAGAAATTAATTGGGAGGAAAACATGGCGATACTATATATGAGCATAGGTATTTTACTTTTATTAATGTGTTACAGTTTTTATAAACGCTATGTGCCGGTGCAGGGAATAAAGAAAGTGACGACCGTCGACTGTGCTTCTACAACAATTTCGTATGTAGATGTTCGTCATTTTCATGAAATGAAACAAAACCCCTGTCAAAAAGCAATCCATATTCCGCTTCCTTATTTAGAGAGACAGCATGAGGAAATTCCATATAAAGAAGTGGTCGTAATTGTTCCTGACAGCATTTCCCGAAATTTAAGCATTCGTCAGCTCAAAAAACATGGGTACCAGGTCAAGGGATACATGTGTGCGGAAAGATGTGTGTAATAAAAAGAACAGCAAATGACCCTTTATAGGGTTTCCTTTTGGAAAGCTGTGATATATAAGCTGAAAGATACCTGTGTCAAAACGGGTATCTTTTTTTGTTATGAAGATGAGAAGGGGGGCAGGGATGGGTTTCTTTTGGTTCAACAGCTACTGAGTCTTTTAGCGTATTTTTATGACAAAAGGTTTGAAAAATCCCTTTTGTGGTAAAAAAAAACGTAGTTCTCCTAGTGCATAGACAGAGGTTTAATAGGAAGTTATAATTTAGGCAATTACATAAAAGGGGAGTAAGCTAAGGAAGGTGAATAGATGTGCGAAAGATAAAGCGGTTGCTATTTCTGTTCATTTGTATAGCGGTTGTAATTGTTGCGTATGAAATGATTCGATATCCGATTGAAAACAATGCTGCAAGTGTGCAGCAGCATTTGCGAAATTGGGAGCATAAAGAAAGTATTGATGGTTCTGCAAGGATTACGCTGCAAGATTTTAAACGGGTTGATCACTCTAATACATACATAGCCTTATTCTCCATACCTGGTGATAAAGAAGGAATGGCCGTATTGAAGCAAGGATGGAACAAACGCCTGCGTATTGAAGTCAGTACCAAAATGAGCAATTTAGTGGATTATGATGATATCCATACAAATAAAGGGACATATGCGCTGTTTACAGGAACAAATAGAAGTAAACAAATTGAGCGAGTAAAGGCGGCTTTAGTGCACGATACGTATACAATTGATGCCGCGGTTCCAAAAAGTGATTATTTTGTGCTGTATGAAAAAATACCGAGTCATATTAAACATCCGTTTCCAGCAACGACAACGCTGCTGGATAAAGCAGGGGATGATATCACGGTTAAAGAATTTATGGATCAAGAGCTGCGTGAGTAACACGCAGCTTTTTTCTGTAATAAAAAGCTTTTTTTAAAAATTCACGTTTTGTTCATATTTTCGAAAGAAAGAATTTTAAGCAAAAAAATCAAATATTTGCTACAAAATAAAAGGGAATTAACGGGCAAAATAAGTTTCATACAGGACGTCACATTTTCTTTGAAAATTTGTCACAAAATATTCAATTATGTCGATGTGTATTGATATATCAATGTTGAAGCAAACATGCAAGGCTAATTTTGCAGTTATTCCTAAAGAAATAGTTAAGAAATGGGAGTCGAATCCTTTTATTTACATTTATTCATACCACATTATGTGATAGAATATCGCAAGGTTGAAGCACTCTAACCCCATTAGTACAGTCACTATATTAGAATATTTTTAATATAAAAAAATAAAGCAAAAGGGACGAAAAAAATGTCATTTTGTATTACAATAGTAGTGGCCTACAAATAAGGGGGAAGAGAGTCTGTATAAAAATGTCGTTATCTAGCGAAAGATAGCGCATTTTGAATGTTCATCAATATAGGCTTCGCATCATGTGTTGTTAGAAAGGAGAGTTTTAAGTGAAACCAAAAAAAGGATTTTGGAAGCTAGTAGGTTTACTATCTGCGCTTTCACTAGTATTTTTGAGCGGTTGTTCAAAACTTGCTGTATTGAACCCGCAAGGTCCTGTTGCAAAAACGCAATCTGATTTAATCATTTGGTCTATGTGGATGATGTTGATCGTGGTTGTTGTCGTATTTGCTATTTTTATATTTGTTCTTGTCAAATATCGTGAAAAACCTGAAAACATGGACTATGAGCCACCTGAGCAAGAAGGTAACTTAAAGATGGAGGTTATTTGGACAGCTTTCCCAATCATCATCTTAATTCTATTAGCAGTGCCAACTGTTAAAGCGATCTACTCTGCAGAAGAAGTACCGGCAGAATCAAAGGATAAAGATCCAATCGTGATTCACGTTACATCTGCAAACTGGAAATGGATTTTCAGCTATCCGGAACAAAATATCGAGACGGTTAACTACGTAAACATTCCAGCAGATACGCCAGTGAAATTTGAGTTAACGGCTCAAGGACCTATGAACTCATTCTGGGTACCAGAACTTGGCGGACAAAAATATTCGATGAACAATATGTCAATGCCATTATACTTAGAAGCTGATAAGCCTGGTTCTTATATGGGACGTAGTGCTAACTTCTCGGGTGAACATTTCACTCAAATGCAGTTCGAAGTTCAAGCTCAAACGGACAAAGACTTCAAAGAGTGGGTTAGTGATGTAAAAGGTACAGCTGGTAAACTGACTGAAAAGAAATATGATCAAATCCTAAGCCCAGGCGTTGTTGGTCGTCAAACTTACAACGGTACACATTTAAAATGGATTGACCATGCAAAAGATGTATACATTCCTGGCAAAGAGCTAGAACGTGGTACAGGACATGATCACAGCAAGATGAAAGAAGACGAAAAAACGAGTAATGAAGAAATGGAAAACATGGATCACTCAAATCATGAATAACATTCATTTATTACACTAAATAACGTAATGATTGGGGGAAGACATAATGAAGCTAGATGAATTTTTCGTCACTGGCGAACCTATGATTTACGCTGCTGACGCAGCAATCGCTATGACGGTCATCGGTATCGTTTTTGTCTTAACATATTTCAAGAAATGGAAATGGTTATGGACAGAATGGTTAACAACAGTTGACCATAAAAGACTCGGTGTCATGTACATCCTTTCAGCTGTATTAATGCTTTTCCGCGGCGGAATCGATGGAATCATGATGCGTATGCAGCTTGCATTCCCGGGTATGAACATTTTAGATGAACATCACTACAACGGAGTCTTCACGGCTCACGGTGTTATCATGATCTTATTCATGGCAATGCCATTTATTATCGGACTAATGAACGTAATCGTTCCATTACAAATTGGTGCGCGTGACGTAGCATATCCGTTCCTAAACGCAATTAGTTTCTGGACATTCTTTATGGGAGCAATGCTATTTAACCTTTCTTTCGTAATCGGAGGAGCTCCTGATGCAGGTTGGACAAGTTACTTCCCGCTTGCAGGTAAAGAATTCAGTGAAGGTATCGGTAATAACTTCTATGCCGTTTCACTACAGATTGCTGGTGCTGGTACATTAATGACTGGTATCAACTTCTTTGTAACAATCTTAAAAATGCGTGCCCCTGGCATGACAATGATGAAAATGCCAATGTTTACTTGGTCAATCTTCATCACATCAATTATTATTATTTTCGCGTTCCCTGTATTAACAGTAGCGCTTGCACTTATGACACTTGACCGTGTATTCGGAACAGCCTTCTTTACAATGGCTAACGGCGGTCTTCCAATGATGTGGGCTAACTTATTCTGGATTTGGGGTCACCCTGAAGTATATATCGTTATTTTACCGGTATTCGGTGTCTTCTCAGAAGTTATCAGTACACATTCTCGTAAGAACTTATTCGGTTATAAAGCAATGGTTGTATCAATGGTCGGTATCGCATTCTTAAGTTACCTTGTATGGGTGCATCACTTCTTTACAATGGGTAACTCACCGTCAGTTAACTCGTTCTTCTCAATTACAACGATGTTAATCGCCGTACCAACCGGAGTTAAAATCTTTAACTGGCTCTTTACAATGTATAAAGGCCGTATCAAATTTACGACTGCGATGCTTTGGTCATTAGCGTTTATTCCAAACTTCGTAATCGGTGGGGTAACAGGGGTTATGCTTGCGATGGCATCAGCCGATTATCAATATCATAACAGTTACTTCCTAATCGCTCACTTCCACTATGTATTAATCTCTGGTACAGTGTTTGGCTGTTTCGCAGGTTTATACTTCTGGTATCCAAAGATTTTCGGTCACACGTTGAACGAAAAATTAGGAAAAATTTCATTCTGGATTTTTGTTGTTGGATTTAACGTATGTTTCTTCCCACAATTCTTCCTAGGTTTAGACGGTATGACTCGTCGTATGCAAACTTATGCAGACAACCTTGGCTGGAACGGATTAAACTTAGTTTCAACAATTGGTGCATTCTTAATGGGTCTTGGCTTCTTCGTATTAGTAGTTAACTTATTATACAGTGCATGGAAAAACAAACGCGACACTGCAAACGATCCTTGGGATGGTCGTACACTTGAGTGGTGGACTAAATCACCAGTTCAAGCTTACAACTTTGCAGTAATTCCTCATGTGAAAGAAATGGATGCATTCTGGCACATGAAAAAACGTAATGAAACAGAAATTAAAGCAGAAGACTTAAAACCAATTCACTTACCAAGCAACTCTGGTGTGCCGTTTATCTCAGGTATTTTCTGGTTTATCGGTGGATTTGGCTTAGTGTTTGAATGGATTCCAATGGCAATCGTTGGATTAGCAGGTATTTTTGCTTGTATGCTTGCTCGTTCATTTGATTATGATCCGGGCTTCTATGTAAAAGTAGATGAAATCAAGAAGGTTGAAGGAATTACAGGGGGTGACAAATAATGGCAGGACATTTAGATAAATCATTGCCGTTAGAATACCAAGAAGAACAAAGTCGCCTGAATATCCTTGGATTCTGGATTTTCTTAGGTGCCGAGATCGCGTTGTTCTCTACGCTGTTCGTAACGTACTTAACGTACCATACGCGTACAGCGGGTGGCCCTACTGCAGAAGAACTGTTCGTTGTTAAAGATTTTATGATCGAAACGCTGTTATTACTATTCAGTAGTTTCACGATGGGAATTGCCATCTTTAAAATGCGTAATAATGATTTAAAAGGACTTTTAGTTTGGTTCGTGATTACGCTTGTCCTTGGTGGAGGATTCCTTTTCTACGAAATTCGTGAGTTTTACATGTACGCAGTTCACGAAGGTGCAACAATGCAAACAAGTGCCTTCTTATCAGGGTTCTTTACACTACTTGGAACGCACGGTCTTCACGTAACAGTCGGTGTATTCTGGGCAATCAGTATTATTATTCAATTAGTAAGACGAGGATTAACACCAGTTACTGCTCGTAAAGTATTTATTATCGGTTTATACTGGCATTTCCTTGATGTTGTATGGATCTTCATCTTCACGCTTGTATACTTGAACGGATTGGTGGGATAAGACATGGAAAATAAACAAGGCCAAAAAGCAGGTTTTCCGCTTAGTCATGTATTTGGGCTTATCCTTTCACTAGCCTTAACATTCGCAGCGCTTGGTTTAGTAGTGCTAGCTGATCTATCAAGAAGCATTACGATGACTCTTATCATGATCCTAGCATTATTACAAGCAGCAATGCAGCTAGTAATGTTCATGCACATGACTGAAAGTGAAAATGGTAAAGTACAGGTTGCAAATATTCTTTACAGTTTCTTTATTGCACTTTGTATCGTTGTTGGTACACTGTGGATTCTTGCAGCTCACTTTAACCATTAAAAATAAAACCACTTACTTCGGTAAGTGGTTTATTTTTTTTCATTCAGTTTATATTTCAACGTTTGATACTCTCCCGTGGGAACTTTTTTTACTACTTTTCCTTTATCATCTCTATAAACATTTACTTGTTCGTACACTTCAATTCGGTATCCGCCTCTTTTTTCTGTTTTAACATGAACTTCTTTGACCGACATGTTTAATTGTTCCGCCTCGTCTTCATCTGCAGAGGTTTCAACAGCTCCTCCATCAAGTGAAAGGTGAGATAGACTGTTAAACGACTGCTGGGAATTGTTATCAACATAGCTTGTCACGACTAAAATGCCGGCAAAAAACAATACTAAAAAAAGCGTCCGGACTTTCATCTTCATCTTAAAACACCCCCGTAAACTGACAAATCAGCACGACTGCACCTAATATCCAAACGTAAATTGCAAACGTTTTTAATGAATGATGCTTTAAATAATTGATCATCCATTTTACCGCTACATAACCAAATAAAGCAGATGAAAGGGTGGCGACGAATAAAAAGAAAACGGAAAGCTGCTCGACTTCACCTGTGACTACATCTTTTAACTGAAGTAACACCGCTCCGCAAATGGCGGGAGTCGACAATAAAAATGAAAAGTAAGCGGCTGTTTCACGGTCTAATTTTCGCATTAACGCAGCTACCATGGTTAAACCAGATCGAGATACAGCAGGGAATATCGCAGCTGCTTGAAATGAGCCGATAAAAAAGGCATCTCCGTATGAAATATGATCCATTTTTTTATAGCCATTTTTTACGGAATCACCAAACCATAACAGCAGTCCTGTCGCAAGAAATTCCCAGCCGATCGTTAAGCCGGATTTAGAAATACTGTCAAAATAGTCTTTGAACAAAAGACCAATCGCAACTGCAGGGATCGTTCCCATCACTAAAAGCCCTGTAAGCTTGCTAAAGGGATGACGAATAATATGCCATAGCTCACGCTTATAAAAGACAAATACAGCAAGCAGAGTGCCCATATGCAGCATCGTATCTAGATACAATCCTGCATCGTCTAAGCCAAATAAGTGGCGCCCTAAATACAAATGCCCCGTGCTGCTTATCGGTAAAAACTCTGTAAGCCCTTGAATGATTCCCAAAATAAATGCTTCAAACCACGACATCTTATCACCTCATACAGCGTGTCCTTATTAGTAGTGTATAGAGGAAGTTCTGAGAACATGACAAAAACATGGAAGTATAGGCATTCATTTAGTGAAATAAATACATAAAAATAGGTCATAGTATAAGAAGAGACGACCATTCTTATCTCCATCTCATCCACAATGAATGGAAAGAGGTGCTAAAAATGATGCGAAAATGGGTGGCTGTATGCGTCGTATTCGCTGCTTTTATTTTTCCGCAGGCAGTAAGTGCTGAACAGCCAAAAGTAGAGATATTTCAAATTGAAACGGGCAGAGTCGTTCGTTCAACGCTCAAACCTCCAAATGTTCAAAAAGAAGCTGAAAAAAGTATTGCGTCCATTACTGGTTTATATAAAAAGGCAAGTCCGCTTCCTAAAAAAGGCTATCTTGTTAAAGTACCTCTTGATCCAGCCGTAAAAATTGAAAATAGTGCGGTCAACACGCTGGCAAGTGAAGTTATTTTTGTTCTTGAGCCGAACCAAAAGCCAATCATGATGGTATTTGACAATGAAAATAGAACCTATTTTTTTGAATTCACTCATGATTTAACTCTTCTCAGAAAAGCATTACAGCTATAAGTCATCGAAATGATGGCTTTTTTTTACATAGACAGTTGACAGTTTATTATGATAAATGTAATATATTTAGAAAAGTCAGAAATAATAAGGGGGAGAATTATGTGATAGCTCTACGACCGTTCTCCAAAAAAGACTTTAAACAGCTAATGGATTGGATTCCCTCCGAGTCATTTATGGTGCAATGGAGCGGCTCTAGCTTTTCTTTTCCGCTTACTCCTAGACAGTTAAAACACTACATTCGATATGCAAATGAAGATGGTGCTTCTACCTATGCTTTTTCCGTCATAGATGAAAATGAACAGCTTATTGGGCATATTTCTCTTGCTCATATTGATTATTATCATAAAACAGGAAGAATTGGCCGAGTGCTGCTTGGTGAAAAGTATAGAGGAAAAGGGCTTTGCTCGCACATGTTTGAAAAAGTGTTAGCTTTCGGTTTTGAAGAACTGGGTCTTCACCGAATTTCGCTCGGCGTCTTTGATTTTAACGAGCGGGCGATTCAGTCCTATGAACGAATTGGCTTTACACGCGAAGGACTTCTTCGAGATGTCCGGCTTGTAGATGGACAGTACTGGAGCTTAATTGAAATGAGTATGTTAGAAAGTGAATGGGCACAGCGTGATGTGCATCAAAAATCAAGCTAAAATCTACTAGTGAAAAGCCAGCTTCTCAACAAGCAGGCTTTTTTGACGTGTGCTTAAATTTCTCTAAAAAGGTATAAATTTTCATTCATTAAGGCATATAGAGAGTAAGTGACGTGTAAAGGAGACCGTATGAATGAAAAAATACAAAATAGGGATCTTAGCGGCATGTATTTTGCTTTTAGGAACCGCTGGATTTGGAATTGCCTATCAACAGGAAACATCTGCTAAAGAGCAGCCTCACTCGTTTAATGTACTGGTTATGGGCGTAGATGAAAGGCCAGGAGATACAGGCCGCTCAGATGTATTAATGGTGGTCAACTTAGATACGAGCCACAATAAAGCAAAAGTTATGCCGATCCCTAGAGATACGCGCGTGCACATTGATGGAAAAGGAACGGATGAGAAAATTAATCATGCTTATCGATACGGAGGCATTCCTTTAACCGTGCGCACGGTTGAGAACTTCTTAGATATCGATGTCGATTATTATGTGAAAGTAAATATGGAAGGCTTTAAAGATGTAGTAGATGAACTTGGCGGAGTATACGTTAAGAACCCGTTTCCTTTTGTGTTTGATTCATTTATCTTTCCTGAAGGAGAAAATGCGTTGAACGGCGAAAAAGCTCTTGCCTATGTGCGGATGAGACACGAAGATCCAAAAGGAGATTTAGGTAGAAATAATCGCCAGCGCCAAGTAGTGGAAGCTCTATTAGATAAAGGAATGAACATGTCAACGGTGAAAAACATTCCAAGTCTCCTCACGCTTGTAAAGAAGCATATTCGAACGAATATTGATGTCAGCGATGCATTTACGATGTATAACGTTATTAAGAAGGGCCGGCCTGATTTCGAAACGGTAACCGTAAAAGGAGAAGGACAACTGGTAGATGGTACATGGTATTATGTTGTCAAACCATCTGAAAAAAAACAGCTGAGCGCTATGTTTCAACAAACCCATTAATAAGAAAGAGGACTGAAGAAACTCAGCCCTCTTTTTATTCACCAATTTCTTCTTGACGCTGCAAGCAGGAAATTTGTTTTTTCTCTGGATGGACACCAAATGTATAACCCCACGTTTGCAATTTATCTAGAATGATTTCGTCTTTTTTAAAGCCAAAGATCATCACTACATCTTGGTTTTCATCTAAAAGCAAATACTTTTCATCTTTGCGCCACATCGTTAAGTTTGACGCATAGAAAAGATTCCAGCCGTTATTCATGCGATGACCGGTTGCTTGGTTTTTATAGTTGACAATCATATTTCTTCCTCCATTAGTGAATCTTTCTAAATGTAAAACTTCAAAGAATATTATAAACGTTCTATTCCTAGAAATCTATTATTTATCCTGTTGAGGGGAAAGCGCCGTGATATTTATAAAATACATGTGATAAAAGATTTAGTATATAGGGATATATTTGGATAAAACGAGAATTAATAAGTAATAAAACGGAGAAAAGAAGGGTCTAAAAGCGTATATAATTGAAAAAATTATAAGTTATATAGCTTTAAAGACTTAAAAACACGCTTTTCAGACCATGGACATGCTTTTTCAAATTTCTACCTACAAGAAAGAAGGCAGAGGTGCGAAATGTGTAGGTGAATCTAAATGAGTTTACGGTAAACATGAGGCCCCAAAACGTGGTACACGCTAGAAAAGGGGGAAATTCAACGATGTCAAAAAAAGCGCTATGGATTAAAAATGCTTCGCAAGTTGTAACGGCCAAAGAAAATAAAGGGCCTTTAGCTGGAAAAGAAATGAGAAACTTAACGGTGATTGAAAATGGCTCAGTCTGGATAGAAGGAGATCAAATTGTGACCGTAGGTACAACAAAAGAGCTAGAACAAAAATATGAAAGGGAAAGAAATGACGCAACGATTATTGATGCTTCTCATAAAATTGTGACTCCGGGTCTGATTGATCCCCATACACACGCTGTGTACGCTGGCTCGCGTGAAGAAGAATTTTATAGGCGGTTTGAAAGGCCAACTTCTCACTTGGATTTATTAGAAGAAGGTGGAGGTATTCACTCCACTGTCGTTCAAACACAGGAAGAGTATGCGTACCGGATTTATCAGCAGAGCTATGAGCGTCTTACGTCTTTTCTAGCTCACGGAGTCACAACTATAGAAGTGAAAAGCGGGTATGGCTTAGAACTAGAAACAGAACTAAAGCAGCTGCAAATCGCTAAAATGCTGAATGATACGCACGCAGTTGATGTAGTAAGTACCTTTTTAGGCGCACACGTCGTACCTCTTATATATAAAAAAGATACGCAGAAATACGTCAATTTACTTATTCACGAAATGATTCCTCAAATTTCTTCTTATAAGCTTGCAGCATTTAATGATGCTGTATGTCTTCCAAATGCTTTTTCATTCAAACAATGTCAAGACATACTAGAAGCCGGGAAAAGCCATGGCATGCTTCCTAAAATACATGCCGACCCCTTTGAATACTGCCGAGGAGCGGAGCTCGCAGCAGAGGTAGGAGCGATATCAGCAGATTATCTTTTGTATGCTTCTGATGAAGGATTAAAGAAACTGGCTGAAAAGCGGATCGTAGCGACACTTTTACCGGGGAATTCCTTATTTGTTGGAATGAAATGGCCAGATGCTAGAAAAATGATCGATTTAGGAGTGCCGGTTACTCTTTCTACAGACTGCAATCCTGGTTCATCTCCAACGACTTCACAGCAATTTGTGATGAACCTGGCATGTATGAATATGAACATGAGTCCTGAAGAAGTGCTTGTAGCCACAACTATTAACGCAGCTCATGCTATTAATCAAGGAGATAAGATTGGGAGTATTGAAGCCGGAAAACAGGCTGACTTAGCGATTTTTAATGTCCCTAGTTATCGAACCCTTCAATATCAGTATGGCTTAAATCATATTGACTGCGTAGTGAAAAAAGGAGAAGTAGTTGTAGAAAACGGAAAAGTTTTGTAAAACAAGTTTATAGAAAAAGAGAAAAGGGTAAAGAATAGAGAATTCGTCACACATGCAAAGGCAGGGAATTTAGATATGATTACAAAACAAAATGTTATTCCATTACTAAAAGAAGCTTGCCCATCTTTTGAACCAAGCGAAGAAGTGGACCTCAACGATAAAGACGAGCTGCAGCATGAATTAAGCCGTGTTGCGGGTCATTTAATCTCTCTTGAATATAACGGCCAGCTCCAGCGTGAACCGGACGTATTTGAAGCGATTGAACAGCTGTATATAGAAGGTGAAGCTGATGTGAAAGAAGCTGTTACAACGGGACTCTTTCAAGCAATGCATGAAATGATTATAGATCAGCAAATTAGCCCAGAAGAAATTGGAATGCTATTAAAACCTCACTCACTGAAGTGGTGGAAAACGATTGACCATTTTAGCGAAAACAGTGGTGGACAGTAAGGAAAAAGAACGTCATGGAAACATGATGTCCGTGACGTTCTTTTCTTTTACTGTTCTTTTTTCAGCTGTCTCTCTAAAATAAAAGGACCAAATGGAATAACCGACATAAGAAATGCAAATAAAGAGCGGCCGATTGACCATTTATGCGCGAATTTTACATGAACTACTGCAAGAGCGTACAGCACAAAAAGTGCACCGTGTGCTGCGCCTACAACTGATACAGCTTCTGGTATGCCTGCTGCATATTTTAGCGGCATAGCAATGCCAAGCAGCAGTAAAAATGAAATTCCTTCTAAAATTCCTACTAAACGCAGGCGACCGATTGGTGATGTAAGAACCATGTTTTCTCCTCCCGTAACGACGGAATAAATTTCTGTATCAATGACAAAAATGTACCATAGCGAGCTCTTCATATACAAGCATCATTTGTATCTGTCACAAAAAAGTCGAAAACGCTTTAATTTGCTCTATAGAAGTGTTTTGTTTAAAAAACTGACATACTCTTATGATGCAAGGGATAAAAGAGCACACTACGTGTTGACAAGTTATTTTAATTATTTTATATGTATAGTATCGAAAACGTATGAGAGGATTTTTTACCATGACAAACCGAAAACAGCAGAGAGAGAAAATTTTAGATGCTGCTTTTGAAGTGTTCGGATCCAAAGGCTACTATGAAGCAAAAATGATTGATATTGCTAAACTAGCGGGTGTATCTAAAGGAACGCTTTACTTGTACTTTTCGTCTAAAGAGTCGCTTTATGTCGCTGTGAACAATCGTTCGTTTGATGAGTTTTTGTATCATGCAAAGCGAAGAACGGATGAATGCCAAACTTTTCATGAAAAGCTGTATTCAATTGCGAAGCATCATCTGCTCTTTTTTTACGAAACTAAAAAATATCCCGACTCTTTTTGGCAAGCCCCTCACCAAATGCCAGAAATGATGGGTCGTCTTCATCAATTTTTTGAGGATTATCACGGGCTTGTTGCTAAATTGATTGAAGAGCAGAAAATAAAAAATGCTTTTTTACACTCAAAAGCGTTTTGCAGCATGTTAAATGGGTATAGGATGGATATCGTTTCCGATGATGATATAACAGAAGAAGATATCATGAACTATGCGGAGTTCATTGTGAACTTATACATTGAAGGCTGCTACTTTGAGACCTAAAAATGACTCGTCGGTACTGGTTGATAATGGAGGGATATGATGAATACCAGCAGCACAGTAATTAATTTTTCATATTTTCAAGAACAAACCGTTACCAAGGTTAATACAGACAATACCCTGCCGTTTTCTCTTGGATTTAGTAAAGGTGGACTTGTGGCAGAATGTCCATGGAGACTAAAAAACAAACGCAGCATCTTGCTTGGTCAAGCGGACTGGAAATCGCTACATTCTGCCGAGCAGCGTCAGCAAGTCGAAGCACTGCTGCTTGGCCAGCACATTATCTCTATACAGTGGTATGAAGATATCGGTATACTTCGAATTACATTTTCTAATGGGTATGCGCTAGATATGTTTCACGACAGCTCTTTTTTTGAAGGTTGGGATTTATATGGTCAAGACGGCTTTTCCTTTATCTCGCTGCCAGGGGGAGCATGTGACCATCAAATTTCAGTTTTTATAGAGAGTTCATCAGCACATGAAAGGAGGTGAGTTTTTTTGCGAAAAACTGACCCGTGGGTACTCTAATGTTGTTATAAAAAATAAAACGGGTCTGGAGCAGCTAGTAAAGGACGAGGGCTTCTCAAATAACTTAGTTACGTAACGGAGGAAAAAGATGAATTTTTTGACGCGATTTAGTTTAAAAAATGCGGTAGCTGTGTTTATCGTATCGTTTTTACTTATTTTAGCGGGGCTATATTCATTTTCAAAACTAAAAATTGATTTACTGCCGAATATTGAATTTCCGCAGCTGTCCATTGAAGCCACTTATCCTGGAGCTTCCCCTGATGATGTAAATGAAAGCGTCACATCAAAAATCGAAGACCAAGTGAAAGGAATTGAAGGCGTTAAAAGCGTACAAAGCGTATCGTACGAAAACGTCGGTATTATTAATTTAGAATTCCCGTTTAATACGGATTTAGATAAAGTTGAACAGCAAATTAACTCGTCGATAAAAGAGTTAGATTTACCAGAATCATCAAATATAGACGTAAACCGTTTTTCATTTGGTTCATTCCCGATTTTCAACATTTCACTGTTTGCGAAAGATGATGCAAATCTTGAAAAAGTATTAAATGATGAAGTGATTCCTGAATTAAATAAAATTCAAGGTATTAACTCCGTATCGGTTGGCGGCGTTAAAGAGGACCTTTTACAAATTACGGTCAATAAAGAAAAAGCAGCACAAGCTGGCTTAACGCTTGATGAGATGAAAGAACAAATTGATCAAAAAGCTGTTTCATTCCCAGCAGGAACATTAAACGGCAAAGAGCTTCAAATTCCAGTGCGAGTAGAAGAAAAAGTTGCAACGATCGATGCTTTAAAGACAATCCAGCTGAAGTCCACGCTGAACCCTGAAGCAAAGCCTATTACACTTGGCGATATTGCCAAAGTTGAAGCCGTAACAGAACAAGGTGAATATACACGCTATGACGGCAAAGACGCACTGTCGATGGCCATCACGAAAAAACAAGATGCTAACACGGTTGAAGTGGCTAATGAAACGATGAAAATTTTGAAGAAATATGACGATCAGTTAGACTATGCAATCGGCTTTGACTCAGCTGATGGCATTGAAAAGTCTGTTGAAACTTTAGTACGCGAAGGATTGCTCGGAGCATTATTTGCGTCACTTGCCGTGCTGATTTTCTTGCGTAACTTTCGCGCTACAATCATTGCGATTATATCGATTCCATTATCGCTGCTAGTATCAGCTATTTTCTTAAACCAGCTTGATATTTCACTTAACATTATGACACTAGGCGGAATGGCTGTAGCCGTTGGGCGCGTAGTGGATGACAGTATTGTTGTGATTGAAAATATTTTTAGACGCGTTCGCCGTTCAGAAGAAGGCATGAGCAACGAGCTTGTCGAATCGTCCACAAAAGAGATTTTAAAAGCTATCACCTCGTCTACGATTACAACGGTTGTCGTATTCTTGCCAATCGGTTTTGTAGGAGGAATTACAGGAGAGTTCTTCTTGCCGTTTGCCTTAACAGTTGTTTTTTCACTGTTAGCTTCTCTTCTTGTAGCGATTACAATCGTGCCGATTTTAGCAAAGTTTGCATTTAAAAAAGTACCGCCTGAAGAAAAAGAAGGAAAGCTGCAGCGCGGATATGCAAAAGCGATTGCATGGTCGCTTAATCATAAAATCAAAATTTTAATTTTATCCTTTATTTTACTGTTTGGCTCATTTGCACTTGTTCCTTCACTTGGCTTTACGTTTATTCCAAATGAAGAACAAAAAATGCTTCAGGCCAACGTTCAATTACCGGCATCTACATCACTTGAAAAAACAAACGATGTATCTTTAAAAATTGAAAAGATGTTTGCGGATCAAAATGAAATTTCAGATGTGACTACGGAAGTTGGATCACGCGACTTTTCAACAGGTGTAAAACGCTCAAACCAAGTTGGCTATTTCTTGAACGTAAAAGAAGGCGTGAATGTTGATACGTTTATTGATAAAGTTCAAAAGAAAATGGAAAGCATCACGAAAGAAGAATCACCGAAAGCAACAGTTAATGTACAAGAAGCATCAACAGGAGGGCCTCCTACAAATAATAACGTAACCGTTGATTTATATTCTTCTAATTTAGATGACTTGCAAAAGGCAGCTAAGCAAGTGGAAAACCACTTAAACAAAGACAAACGTCTTAAATATGTAACAAATAACTTCTCAGATAAGCAAAAGCAGCTTGTAGTAGAAGTAGATCCTGATAAAGCCGCAGAGTACGGAGTATCTGGATTTCGGCTGCTTGGTACAATCTCCGACCAAACCAAACCGGTATCCGTCGGAGACTTAAAATTAGATAATACAAAACGAGCGGTTCAGCTTTCGTACGATAAAGACCTTAGTTCAGTAAAAGAAATTAAAGATCTTCAAGTATTTACAGAACGAGGACCTGTGTTAGTAAAAGATATTGCTGACGTTCGTACAATTGATACGTTCACTTCTATTCAAAAGCTTGACGGCAAAGTATTTGCGCGAGTGGAAGCAGACATTAAAGGCGATGATGTTCAAGCTGTGACCAAAGATGTTGTAGATGAAGTGAAAAAGTTAGACTTGCCAAAAGATGTGAGCTTGGACGGTGGAGGCGGAAGCGATGAGACAGTGGAAGTCTTCCAATCTCTAGGTCTAGCTATTTTAACAGCAATCGGTCTTGTGTATTTAACGATGCTCGTTACGTTTGGAAAAGCGCGTATTCCATTTATCATTTTATCGTCACTCATTTTTGTGCCAATCGGTTCGTTAGTTGGTCTAGTCCTTGCAAAAGAACCGCTGTCTGTCAGCGTAATGATTGGGTTCTTAATGCTGATTGGAATTGTTACAACAAACGCGATTGTGCTTGTAGATCGAATTACCCAAAATCGTGAACAAAAAGGCATGACGATCCGCGAATCCCTTATTGAAGCTGGGAAAACGCGCTTGCGTCCAATTTTAATGACGGCATTTGCTACCATTGCCGCATTAATTCCGCTGGCGCTTACTACATCAAGCGGAACGCTGATTTCAAAAGGCTTAGCTATCACGGTAATCGGAGGGCTTGCTTCATCTACCGTTCTTACCTTAATTATTATTCCAGTGGTATACGAACTCTTCTTCGCAAAGCAAGTGAAAAGAGAAAAGCAGCTGGAAAAAGAAACGACATAAGAACTATTTTCTAATAGAGGAAAATATGACCATAGACTATATGTTATAATAAAAGTACGTTTTAACCCCTTATATTATAGAAAAAGAAGCGGCGCTTTCGAGCGCCGCTTCTTTTTTATATAAAATCATTATTTACAAAAAATGATTAAATGTCTTGTATGGAGGGAAAGAGTGTTAACAGGAAGCTTTACTATATCATCGTAGAGTTATCTAAAAAACATACAAAGTACAGGAGTGTCGTTTTCGTGAGTTCAACAAAGAAAGTTGTATTTATCAGTTCCATTATTTTAAATGTCCTTTTCCTAGGTGTTTTTGCTTTTTATGCCACAAGCAGCAGCGCAATGAAAAATCCGCTGTCATCTAAGGATTCGTCTAAGCAAAGCTATAGGGATAATCCTTATTACATTGAACGGACCACTTTGTTTAAGCAATTAAGTATTCCTAAAGAGTCAATCGTATTTCTCGGTGATAGCATTACCCAGCGCTCTGAATGGAGCGAACTTTTTCATAATAAGCAGATTGTCAATCGAGGCGTAGCTGATGATACAACAGAAGGGGTATTGCATCGTCTAAAAAGTATTACAGATGCTAAGCCAAAAAAGATTTTCTTAATGATTGGCATTAACGATTTAAACGAGCAAAAATCTGTAAAAAAAACCAAAGCCAATTATACTGAAATTCTTGAACGTATTCATAAAGAATCACCGAATACAAAAGTCTACGTTCAAAGTGTACTGCCCGTGAACAATAAAAAATGCGGCGACGCAGTGGACAATAAAGATGTTATCGCATTAAATAACTATTTAGAGCGTCTAGCTAAGAAACACAACGATTCTTACATTGATCTGTATTCAAAAGTATCTACACATAATCAGTTAAAAAGTAATTTCACGGTTGATGGTCTTCATTTAAAAGGCCAAGGCTATGCTATTTGGAAACAAGAGGTTCAGGCATACGTAAACCAGTAAAAAAAGCGCTCCGGAAGGAGCGCTTTTTTTAGATAAGCTCTGGTAAATGTTTTTTAGCATCGTATTCGACAAGAGACTCACCGTTTTTAATGCGCTGTAAATAATCAGGATTTGAAATCAGCGGGCGGCCAATAGCAGCTACGTCGATCCAGCCGGCTTGAAGCGCTTTTTCAGCTGATTCAGGCGTCAAGTCACCTACACCGATAATCGGTCCATCCCAGTACTTACGCGTAATTTCATAAAGATTTTGACCGTTTTGAACATCTTCATAAAAATCCAGCATAGACGGATGGATGATCTCAATTCCTGTTTCTTTAAATGCTTCTGTATACGTTTGAATAGCTTTTTCAGTATCATCCCAGCGGTAGTCTGGTTTATCAAGCTTATGAGGAGAGAAGCGAATCACAACGCGCTCTTTTCCAATGGCGTCGATAACAGCGGAAATCACTTCTTTCATAAACGTTAATCGCTGTGCAAGGCCGCCTCCGTATTCATCAGTGCGTTTATTAGACCAGTCTGAATTAAACTGATCAATCAAATAGCCGTGAGCACCGTGAATTTCAACGCCGTCAAATCCTGCTTCAATGGCATTTTTAGCGGCTTGGGCATACTGTCCTACAACTTCTTTAATATCTTCTTTCGACATTTCTTCAGGCTCTTCATAGGGCTTGCGGAAACGAGGCACTTGGCCTTGTGCTGCAATAGCGGAAGGGGCCTGAGGCTTATGCCCATTGATTAACCCGGAATGACTCAAGCGGCCAACGTGCCAAATTTGAGCGATAATCGTGCCGCCTTCTTCATGAACAGCTTCTGTTACAAGCTTCCATGAATCAATTTGTTCTTGGGTATAGATACCCGGAACGCCAGGATTTCCTTTTGCGCGTTCGCTGATAACAATTCCTTCACTAATAATTAAGCCAATACCATCCTTTGCGCGGCGGCGGTAATAGTCTACAACGTCTTGACCGACTACGCCTGTCTCTGGATCAGCAAAGCATCTTGTCATCGGTGCCATTGCTGTACGAGTGTGTAAATCAAATGCTTCAATGTTTGTTGGTTGGAACAGTTTTTCAAATTTACTCATTTTATATTCAGCTCCTTAAGAGGAAAGTATAGCTGCGAACGTTTTGCAGCGGGTTCAGTTTATTGTAACAGGGGATTTGTTTTATCTTCAAACATTTCGACTTCCGAAAAAAGTTCAAAAAAAAAAAGCCGGCTGTCTTTACAGCCAACTTTTACAACATTAATGCTGTTTGTTAGGAAGTTTTTTCTCAGGATGCCCAGTAGCTTGCCCCTGCTTATTTTTACGCTGCTTTTCTTGATTATCGTTCAGCTTTTGAACAAATTCATTTGTGTTTTCCATATTATCTAAACCTCCTTTATGAGCTTTCCTTGTTACTATAACCCATTGCACTCAAAAACATGACGCCAATCCGCTAAAAGCCGCTCCATATATACACCGGTATATAGAAATTAATAGGAAAATCGTGTATACTGTTGTAAAAATAATGTTAATGTTTCGTGAGTTTATAATTTCTTATTCATTCATGAACAAGAAAAGGTGTTACGCAATGAGTGATTTTTTTAGCGGGAAAGAAATGTCGTTTATTTTAATTTTGACATTCAGCGTGTACATATTTGTCTGGAATGTGCCCCTTCAGGCGACAAATGCCATGATGATCTACTTTATCCTGCTGTTTTTGTATACAGTCAGTAAGCTGCTTTTTTCTCCTCAGTTCCGACAATTTCCGCTTGTTAAGGTGCTATTGGCCATTTTATTCGTTCTTATGCTGGCTGAAATAATCGTTGCTTACAGCACTCATAGCATAAAGATTACAGATTTAAATCATATTTTCGATTATTTCAGTCATATGGATTTGTATTCATAAGTTTTTTAGCCGTCATTTTGCTAATCATTGGCGTATATACAGTTTGTACATAGCTGGTTTAATGAAAAAAGGTGCACAAATGTGCACCTTTTCTTTATGAATATTGCTTCACTACGTGATTTACTATTTTTTCGGCTGCAGCGGCGGGGCCAGCTGCCTGTTCGAAACTTACGTTGATTTCTTTTATCCCTTTCTTGTAGCGGTCGTCATGTATGACTTCGTCAACTGCATTCCTTAAAAGAGAAGCATTTACCGTTTCTTTTGCTAAGCGATACCCGGCGTTTAGTTCCACGAGCCTTTGAGCGACGAGAGGCTGATCTTTCCCATGAGGTAAAACGACTAACGGTACGTTAAAATGAATACTTTCATTTACGCTGTTCATACCTCCGTGCGTAA
Organism: Priestia sp. AB; assembly: GCF_028369225.1. NCBI lineage: Bacteria > Bacillati > Bacillota > Bacilli > Caryophanales > Bacillaceae > Priestia > Priestia sp. AB. The sequence continues at coordinate 129,945 of NZ_JAQMYN010000004.1, read as the reverse complement.
TAAAAACATCAGCTTCTTTTAACACGTCAAGCTGGGGAACATAGGGTGAAATAAGAAAATGCTCTGGTGCTTTTTTTATCTTTTTAAAATCAGCTCGGTCTCCTGCTGCAATCACAACTTTGCCTTCAAAGTCGCTAAATGCGTCGATGCAAAGGTTGAAAAAGCCTTCTACATCATGAAGCACCGTTCCCATTGAAATATAAAGAACTTTTTCGTCTTTCAGCTTTTCTAGCGGAAAATCATGAGAGCCGTGACGCTTTGGAAAGCTTGGCCCAATAAATAAACACGAGTCATCAAAATGTTCATGAAGCGGCTGAAAAAAGCGGCTTGTATATACGACCGTTAATTCGCCTTCATTGTTCATAAATTGAAGCAGATTTTTAGGTTCTACCCCAAACTGATTTTTTAGCAAGCTGAGCCCGTACTGAGCTTTTTCGTCAGGTTTAAATGGAACGCCTGAATCCGGATGCAGAGGCATCATTGCTAAGTGTTCTTTTGGCATTAAAAAAGAAGCGGATGATACTATCCCGGGAATCCGCAAATAATCACGCACTAATTCGCCCGCTCCAAACTTGTCGTAAAACACAAAGTCAAAGTCAATTTTTTTTGATAACGTATGAACAAGCTTCAGCGTATCTAAAGACGTTTGGATGTGGATATTTAAAAAAGCGTTGATTCCTTGAGGAGTTTCAGGCTTGATGGATACACCGCTTAATAAGTCTGGTTGAGTGTGTACGATAGCCCCGGCATTTTCAAGACGCTCTTTAAAACGCTCGGCCGTAATGTAATGAACGGTATCACCTCGGTCTGAAAAAGCTTTTACCATTCCAAGCGTTGGGTTTACGTGACCTTCAGCGGGAAAGTTGATCATTAATATGTTTGCCATTTTTTCACTTCACTTTCGGTAAGATTTCTTCAAGCGTAATCAAATATAAGGAAGTTGACAACTAATTTGGTTAGCGCATTTATCTCTTGAAGCCCTGCCTTTGTGTATAAAATGTGAAAAAATATAACTTTTTTCCTAAAAAATAACATCATTAAGCGGAAGTTATGGTAGAATTTTGAGAGCACTAGAGAGAAAGAATCATTTTTGGAGGTTACTATTTTGAGTACGTTATCAACAAATTCAGAACCAGTTTTAAAGCCTAAAAAGAAAAAAGAGTTTACTTACTTCACGCTGATTCTATTTATCGTGTTGGGCTTTGGACTGCAGATTATAGCTGGAATTGGAGTAGCTATTTACGATGAAGTTACGGGTTCAAATATGACGGGAATTTTATTAGAAGGACCATATGCTCTGCTGGTAGACGCGGCGTTTTTTCTAGGCGTTGCCGTGCTGTACAGGCCTGTGCGCAGATTTTTAAAGCCTATGTGGAACTTCTCAGTATTAAAAGAAAGAAAAACGTATGTATATATTGCAGTAGGCTTTTTAATTGTAGCCGCGGTGCAGTACGTGATGCTCTCATTTTTAAGTTTAGAAAGCGCAGATCAGCAGCAAAAGGATTTAAATCAAGGCAGTTTTAATCAAACCCTGCTTTCGAGCTGGATATTTTTTATAAGTGTAGCAGTCATTACGCCTATTAAGGAAGAGCTGCTTTACCGGGGTGTTTTATGTGGCTTTTTAACTAAACGTCATCATGTGCTTGTAGGCATTTTCGTTTCTGCTCTTGTATTCGGTCTTTTACATATTGGTTTCCCAATTACAGCTACTGTAATGGGACTTGTTTTTGCCATTATTTATTATCGAACAAAATCTATTTTCCCATCTATGATTTTACATATGCTGTGGAATGGATTAGTGAGTATAACTGTATTCTTTTAAAAGCCGCTTAAGCGGCTTTTTTATTTGGATAAAGACGCGGAATGCTTTACACGAATTTTCCCAACAATTAATAATCCAAGAGGGTAAATAGTCCAAATAACAGACTGTACGGAATCCACGTATCTCTGTCCCACGTTTGTTCATATGGAATGCTTGGATACACGATAAGTGAAAATGTAACGGCAATCACGCCCAGCGGAAGAGTTAAAATTCGGTAGTTTTTTAATTCAAGAATTTGAGCGAGTCCGGAAACGGTCGCATAATAGTAGAGAGACGTTTTGAAATAAAGAGATAAAAACCACATAATGGCCATGATTACTTCAATGTTTTTCAGAAAATCGGCCACTTCGATACGCCTTGCAAGTTCATAGCTTGGATATAAAGCGATACGTGTATACGTATTTCCAAGTACAAGAATGCCAAGCAATAAAATAATAATCATAATGCCTCCACCGATTAAGCTTCCTGTAAAAAAAGCGCGATTTCGCTGATCAGGTTCCGCTACGTGAGCAGGGAAAACGGTCAGCAATACAATAAAAGTGAGAGACGTAATACTTGTAAAGACCAGAATAGATCTGATAATAGGTTTAACGCCTACCTCTAACAACGGCTGTAAATTCTCATAATGAATTTGAGGAAAGATCGAAAAAACTAAGATTAAAAACGGAATAACAAACCAAGGGAAGAGAATTTCAGCACAGCGGGCAATCGTTTCAATGCCAAGCCAAACGCCGACAGTCACAATTCCCATAAATAAAATATGAACAGCAAGCATAGGCGTTTGAATAATAATGCGAGTTGTTAGAAACGAGCCCACGTAAAACAAAACTTGACTGCAAAAAAGAAGAGTAGAAGCGACAAATAAAAGAGAGACAAACTTTCCTAGCCACTTGCCTAAAATGGCTTCGTTGAGTTCTATCAGGGTTTTATTCGGGTAAAGGCTAGAGAGTTTGATATACATCCATACAAGTAAAACGCCTACACCTACACCTAAAATAGCTGGAATCCATGCCTCTTGTTTAGAATCAGCCGTTAAGCTTCCAGGCACGACTAAAATAGTGTCGCCTAAACTATAAAAAATGACGAGTATTCGAAACTGTGCTGCGGATAATTTCATCTGACTATGCACGTTGTTCACTTCCTTTTACTTCAACAGACTGAACAAAAAATCACTAAAAGGCTTTAATAAAAAAGCAATGCCGTCCCCGGGGTTGGGGATTTCCACACCGCCGTATTTTAAACTAACAATCAACATACTTACTGTGAACAAACTCCAAAAAATCCGCTTTTCTCTTTTACTTTTCACTTTTTTAAATAAGGTATTTCTACTAAACAAACCGCTGCACAAAGTAAAAAAATCCCTAAAAATATAAGCATGTATCAACCTCAATTAGTAACCCTTCAAAAATAATAAAGGGATGTTAAAGACGCCTGTGTTTCAAAAATAGTATCACCCAAGATGGCTTCATTTATGAAAAGTAAGACTAAAGGCAGTGCAAAACCGTGTTATAATGACCAAGTTAAGCGTTATAATAGAGAAAAAACAGCATGATTACAAACAAGTAGATACATAACAAGATAAGGATGGGAGAGAGATAGATGGCAGACGAATTCAAAAAAATGCTAGATGACAAAGAAAAGGTACAGCTTATGATCGCAGCCGTTGTCATGCTCGGAGGCCTGGTTGTTTTGTTAAAAAGCGTTGCAACGGGTCAGGCAATGGGCCAAAGATGGCTAGAAAGTAAAGGGAATGTAGACACAGATCTGTATGTTGAAACGGTAAAAAGCTACATACACCTGTATCAAATTGTGGGTGGCGTCATGTTTGGAGGAGGCCTTCTCACGTTACTTCGTGCTAAGATAAAGAAATAAAGCGGCAGCAAAATAAAAGATCATAGTCCAAAAGAAGTATCATATCTTTTTAATAACTTAAAAAATAGTGAAAAGGAGTTATGTATGAATAATGAAGAAAATACACCGGCTTATCATCTGTTTATGATGATAGGAGCGCTTGCTATGCTGATTTTTGGTGTTGTCGGTTTCTTTATTCAGTATCCTGCTACGTTAAGTTTTGTGATGTGTATTGGCGGAAGTATTATATTTTTGCTGCATTTATTTGAATATATGAAACCTAAAAATGAACTATAGCATCTTCAAATGAGGAAATCTAGAAGCAAAGGAAGATGAGAAATGCAGAAACATCGTACGTACGAAACGCTAGTTGATCTTTATCAAAAAAGCGCAAAAATTCATTATGAAATCGATTATCGAGATAAAAAATCTGTAAAAAAAGGAAACCGAGCTGCAGAAGATATGAAAAAAATTGCGCAGCTCATTCATTTATACTATCCAGGCATGCTGTTTGAATTTTCAACGCTGCTGACGAATCCTACTTATCGGATTGACCTATGGGCTGCACATCATATTTTAGAAATTATGAGCTATTCACCAATGCTTGAGGACAACGCGCTTTCCGTCATTGAACGCTACGCCGATGAAAATGATTTTACGGCTTTAGGAAATCGCATGTGGTTAGGTCAGTGGAGAGAAAAACAGCGCTAAAACCCATATAGGCAAACAAGAATAACTAAAAGGAAGATAGGTATATGAGTTTACGTACATTAAAGAATGGTATAGGCGTCACCATTCGAGAAGCAGAATCAAAAGATGCAGAGAAAATGATTGCTTTTTACAATCGAGTGGGAGGAGAAAGTGATTTTCTTTCATTTGGAAAAGGGGAGTTTCTTAGACCTGTTTCAGAATATGAAGTGTTTTTAGCTTCTGTAAAACAAGAGCAAAATTCTCTTATAGTCGTGGCTGAAAAAGAAGAAGAAATCATTAGTATTGCATCCATCACCTCTTCCCAAAACCCGCGTAATAAGCATGTGGGTACCCTTGGTATCGTGGTAGAGAAATCTTATAGCGGGCTAGGGTTAGGAAGACAGCTAATGATTGAGCTGATTGAATGGGCACGTATGAATAAACAAACAAAAAAAATCGAACTTGTGACGCGAGAAGATAATCAAAGAGCTATTTCTTTATACAAGCAGCTAGGGTTTCAAATAGAAGGATTAAAAGAAAAAGACACCTATATAAATGGCGTGTACTATAATACAATGCTTATGGGGCTTCATTTATAAAAAGAGGCTGGAACAAAAGTAGTTTCGTTAAAGGAAGATCCGAACGATGAATCGAGATTCTTGATGGAGAATCAACGTCGTTCGGATTTTTTTATGCTTGCTCTGTAACAAGCAGTTCAGCCCATGTATCCAATCTATTTATCTTTAGATTAGAATGATTTAGTTATACCTAAATCTCTTTTGTTTATTGTTTGTTAGCATCAGCAAATGCACTCATCGCCTCGCTCATGAATTTCGCTAATCCTTTTCCGTAGCGATTGATGTTAGTTGTAAATCGCTCATCTTGCACATACATTTCTCCAAGACCTTTAAAGGCTTCTAATGAATACGTTCCAAAGTTCTCATTTAAAAATTGATACCATGTCGCAATAGCTTTTTGAGCTTCTGTAGAGGATGGTGACAGATCACGAAGCGAAGCTAAGTGAGTGTAGATAATTTCCCATTCGTTTGACATGTGCTGCTGTTCTTCTTGTGAGAAGCTTTGTATTTTTTCATTCGCTTCATCTACCCGCTGGTTTCCCCAGCGCTTCCGTGCTTCTTCTTCGTATGGGTTATGCGAAAAATCCAGTCCGTTAAACCGCTCTTTTTCGTTCATTTCAATCGCTCCTTCTTCATATTGAATCGTTTTATTAATGGTTACAATCATTTGATCGAGCCGACTGCGTTTTTCAATCAGCATGTTTTTTTGCAGTATCAACGCTTCTATGCGATTAAACGTCGGTTCTGTTATAATCTCGTGAATTTGTTTTAAAGGGAAGCCAAGTTCTTTAAAAAATAATATTTGCTGAAGCATATCGAGATTAGCCGGTGAATAAAGCCGATAGCCGGATTCACTAACGACATCAGGTTTTAATAGCCCGATTTCGTCATAGTGATGCAGCGTGCGGACGCTGATTCCTACTAAGTCAGCAACCTCTTTTACTTTTCTGTTCATTCTTTCATCTCCCTTCTGAAATCTACTATAAAATATAACGCAGCGTAAGGGTCAATACTAAAAAAGAAATAATTGACTTTTAGTTTATATGCATTTATATTTAATTAGCATTAACTATTTATAACATGAAATAAATAAGCAAGCCTGGAGGAATAGATGTGACAAAAAGCAATCAGTATCTTGGAGAGATTCGTTCATCGCTTCAAGTGCTATTTGAAAAAATGCAGCCCGAAATAATGGAGAGTCTAAATGAGCATGAGATGACTCCTACGCAATTATTTGTTCTTTCTTATTTAAAGAAAGTAGGGAGCAGTAAGGTTTCTCAAATTGCAGAGCTAATGGATGTCAAACCGAGCGCCGTGACTCTTTTAGTGGATCGTCTCGAACAACACAATTTTGTTGTAAGAGAACATAATAAAGAGGACAGACGAGTCGTTGATATTACCTTAACGGAATTTGGGCATCGCAAGCTTGAAGATGTGCTGAATGGTCGAAAAGCCATTATGGACCGCTACCTTTTGCATTTAACAGAAGAAGAGCTTTCTATGATGGCTTCTATTACGAAAAAGCTTGCAACGTCAGCTGCTTCTTATAAAGATAAGCAGCAGTAACAAAAAAGAGGAGAGACACACGATGGAAAATCAAAAAAATTCAAAGCGCACGCTCTTATTAATTGGGTTAATTATTGCGATGTTCTTTTCTGCACTTGATGGAACCATTGTCGGAACAGCTATGCCAAGAATTGTAGGAGATCTTGGTGGATTGAGCATGATGACATGGCTGACAACAGCCTATTTATTAACGTCGACAACGGTTGTTCCGATTGCAGGGAAACTCGCTGATTTAGTAGGACGCAGAGTAATTTATGTTACAGGACTTATTATTTTTATGGTCGCTTCTGCTCTATGTGGAATGGCAAATAACATGACAGAGCTTATTTTATTCCGTGCATTACAAGGAATTGGCGGCGGCGTTATGATGCCGATGGCAATGATTGTAATCGGTGATTTATTTACAGGAAAAGCACGAGCTAAGTTTCAAGGAGTATTCGGAGGAATTTACGGTCTTGCTTCTGTCATCGGTCCACAAATTGGCGGATGGATTGTTGATTCACTGAACTGGAAATGGGTGTTTTACATCAACTTGCCGGTAGGGATACTCGCTACCGTTTTTATTGCACTGGGACTTCAAGGAAAGAAACATACGGGACCTGTTAAATTTGATGTAGCCGGTATGTTGACAATGGTTATCGGAGTAGTGAGCTTGCTTCTTGCCCTGAGCTTTGGAGGAAAAGACTACGACTGGAACTCATGGCAAATTATTAGTCTATTTACACTTGCTGTTGTTGGGGTCATAAGCTTTATCATTGTGGAAACGAAAGCGAAAGAGCCGATTCTTCCGATGTATTTATTTAAGAACCGAACGTTTACGCTTTTAAATATCATTGGCTTTTTTATGAGCATCGGCATGTTCGGAGCCATTACGTTTGTTCCGTTCTTTATGCAAGGAATCGTTGGAGTCAGCGCCTCGGAATCCGGTACCATTATGACACCGATGATGATTTCAATGATTGTAACAAGTATTATTGGAGGGCAGCTTGTTTATAAAGTTGGAATCAAGCCTCAAATTGTTACGGGTATGCTCATTATGGCAGGAGGGTTCTTCTTGTTAACAACATTAGACCTGCACACTAGCAAGCTTGTTGCTACTTCTTATATGGCCATAATCGGTTTAGGAATGGGTCTTGTAATGCCAATTTTAACACTTGCTCTTCAAGAGAGCTTTTCAAAAGAAGAGCTCGGTGTGGTTACATCATCAAGTCAATTTTTCCGTTCAATTGGAGGAACGTTCGGTATTACGATCTTAGGAGCAGTAATGAATGCAAAATCAGGTACGCTTCTTAGTGACAAACTCGTTCCATATTTAAACACATTGCCTGCTCAAGCAAGTGCTTTTGCAGACGGGTTTAAAAAAGCGATTGATACGAATCCTGAAAGTGTGTTGCAGATGCTGTTTAGCCCTGAGGCGCTAAAGAGTATTCCAGCTGCGCTTTCAGACAGCATTGTGCCAATTTTGAAGACCTCGCTAATGAGCGCATTGCACAGCGTCTTTTTCATGGGCTTAGCTTTTATTATTTTAGGAGCGGTATGCACATTGTTCTTAAGGCAGATCAAGCTTTCAAATAAAAAAGCGGAAGAAAAACCAGAAGAAGGCATTGTTGAAGTAGAGCCATCACATTAAAAAAAGCGCACAAATTTGTGCGCTTTTTTCTATATTAACTGGTTGTTTCATTAGGCTTACGAAGAAAAGGAGATTGTTTAGACGTGTCATACGAAATTTGATCAAGCAAATACGTTAAATATAAGTTCAGTTCAAATCGATCTTCCGACACAAAATCTGTAAGCGTTTGCTTATCATCTTTCCACATGGTAATTCCTCCTTAATTTTACATACTAATGAATGGATTTAATATCAGAAAGCAAAAGGGAAACAACGGCTTCATTTTCGTCTTTTACGGATAGAATTTGCTGATGGAGATTTAAGTTGTGCACGCGGCCTTTGCACGTTTGCAACGTCCCATTTTTATAGTAAGAAACAGTTATCGTCCCACTTTTCGTTAATTCTCGTAAAAACATTCAAGAAGCCTCCTTAAAAAAGATTACCTGATTTAAAAGCCAGTCCTTTCATTTGAGATGAGCAAAAGGGAATTGTATGTACTGCAAGCTTCCCTTTATATTCTTCAACGTGTATGAATAGATGGAATAAAAGGTTGCTAGCTCACCTATAAACTGTCCTAAATTTCAGAATATACTGTCTTTTCCATATAGTGTTTTTTAAAAGGATTAATGTTACATTTATTATGTAACATTCTGATGAGAAAGAAAACCGTTTCTACAAAACTTCTCTAAAAATTACAAAATATTCATATTCATGTGAAGGATGTAGAATGAGCAAATATAGAAGTAACTGCGTTTATAAAAAACGTAAACATAACTTCAATTATTAATGATCTTAATACTAGTTATCAATTATATGTATTTTACTAATTTATTCTTCTCCGATAAAATGCAGGTAGACGAATTTGATAAGAATTTTCTAATGATTTATATAATTAAATTTGATATAATCTATAGGAATAATAATGTATGAAGGGAAACATCATTGATTAATTAGACACAGGTATTACATGTTGTTGAAGATGATTCGTAAAAGCATACATATTTAAATTATATATTTTTGTGAGGTGGACAGTGTTGCAACTTAAGGTAGTAAACAGCCCTTTTAATCAAGAACAAGCAGATTTGCTTAATCGCCTTCTGCCGACATTAACAGAAGCACAAAAAATGTGGTTGAGCGGTTATTTAACAGCAGCTCAATCTACGTCTGCCGAAGGAACGCCAGACGTTTCTACAGCAGCGCCTGCTCAAACGAAACAGACAGTTTCAAAAGACGTAACGATTCTTTATGGATCACAAACAGGAAATGCTCAAGGACTTGCTGAAAATACAGGCAAAACGCTTGAAGCAAAAGGCTTTAATGTAACTGTATCTTCTATGAATGATTTCAAACCAAATAATTTAAAGAAACTTGAAAATTTATTAATTGTCGTAAGTACACATGGAGAAGGAGAGCCGCCTGATAATGCGCTATCTTTCCATGAATTTCTTCACGGCCGTCGAGCGCCAAAACTTGAGAACTTCCGTTTCTCTGTTTTATCGCTTGGAGACAGCTCATACGAATTTTTCTGTCAAACAGGAAAAGAATTTGATGTGCGCTTAGCAGAACTTGGCGGTGAAAGACTGTATCCGCGCGTTGACTGTGATTTAGATTTTGAAGAGCCTGCAAATAAATGGCTTAAAGGTGTTATTGACGGATTAAGCGAAGCGAAAGGACACAGCGCTTCGGCAGCTGTTCCAGCGGAAGCTCCTGCAGGAACTTCACCATATTCAAGAACAAACCCTTTTAAAGCAGAAGTGCTTGAGAACTTAAACTTAAACGGCCGCGGATCAAATAAAGAAACGCGACACTTAGAACTATCTCTAGAAGGTTCAGGTTTGACGTATGAACCAGGAGACAGTTTAGGTATTTATCCTGAAAATGACCCGGAGCTTGTTGATCTTCTTCTTAACGAATTCAAGTGGGATGCAAGTGAAAGTGTAACGGTTAATAAAGAAGGAGAAACGCGTCCTCTTAGAGAAGCGCTAATCTCTAATTTTGAAATTACCGTTTTAACAAAGCCGCTTTTAAAGCAAGCAGCTGAGCTTACTGGAAACGATAAGTTAAAAGCGCTTGTAGAAAATCGCGAGGAATTAAAAGCATACACACAAGGCCGTGATGTAATTGACTTAGTTCGTGACTTCGGTCCATGGAACGTATCGGCACAAGAGTTTGTAGCCATTTTACGCAAAATGCCAGCGCGCCTTTACTCGATTGCAAGCAGCTTATCAGCAAACCCTGATGAAGTTCATCTAACAATCGGAGCGGTACGCTACGAAGCGCATGGACGCGAGCGTAAAGGTGTTTGTTCAGTCCTTTGTTCAGAACGTTTGCAGCCAGGCGATACGATTCCTGTATACCTTCAAAGCAATAAAAACTTTAAGCTTCCTCAAGATCAAGAAACGCCAATTATTATGGTAGGACCTGGTACAGGTGTGGCTCCGTTCCGCTCATTTATGCAAGAGCGTGAAGAAACACGGGCAAAAGGAAAGTCATGGATGTTCTTTGGAGATCAGCACTTCGTAACAGACTTCCTTTACCAAACAGAATGGCAAAAATGGTTAAAAGATGGCGTACTGACAAAAATGGACGTGGCGTTTTCACGCGATACAGAAGAAAAAGTATACGTACAAAACCGTATGCTCGAACATAGTAAAGAATTATTCCAATGGTTAGAAGAAGGCGCATCTTTTTATGTGTGCGGAGATAAAACAAATATGGCACGCGACGTGCACAACACGCTAGTTGAAATTATCGAAACAGAAGGCAAGATGAGCCGTGAACAGGCGGAAGGTTACCTTGCTGAAATGAAGAAACAAAAACGTTATCAGCGTGATGTATACTGAGGATTGAAAGGAGATTTTCAACATGGTAAACAAAATTTTAAAAGCGCCCGAAGGTCCTCCAAGTGACGTTGAGCGCATAAAAGATGAAAGTAATTATTTGCGCGGTACATTAGGAGAAACAATGCTAGACCGCATTAGCTCAGGTATTTCTGAAGACGATAATCGTTTGATGAAGTTCCACGGAAGCTACTTGCAAGATGACCGAGATCTTCGTAACGAACGCCAAAAACAAAAGCTAGAGCCAGCTTACCAATTCATGCTTCGCGTCCGTACGCCAGGCGGAGTTTCAACACCAGAACAGTGGCTAGTGATGGATGATTTAGCACAAAAATACGGAAATGGAACGTTAAAGCTGACAACTCGTCAGGCATTCCAAATGCACGGAATTTTAAAGTGGAACATGAAGAAAACGATTCAAGAAATTCATGCTTCGTTATTAGATACAATTGCAGCTTGCGGAGATGTAAACCGTAACGTAATGTGCAATCCGAATCCCTATCAGTCAGAAGTACACGCTGAAGTATTCGAATGGTCAAAAAAATTAAGTGATTACTTATTGCCTCGTACAAGAGCGTACCACGAACTTTGGCTAGATGAAGAGAAAGTGATCAGCACACCGGAAGTGGAAGAAGAAGTGGAACCAATGTATGGTCCGCTCTATTTGCCAAGAAAGTTCAAAATTGGCGTAGCTGTTCCACCGTCTAATGATATTGACGTGTATTCACAAGACCTTGGCTTTATTGCCATTTTAGAAGACGAGAAACTTGTTGGGTTTAACGTAGCAATCGGCGGCGGTATGGGTATGACGCACGGAGATAAAGCAACTTACCCTCAGCTTGCAAAAGTGATTGGGTTCTGTCGACCTGATCAAATTCTAGAAGTAGCTGAAAAAATCATTACGATTCAACGTGATTATGGAAACCGCTCTGTACGTAAAAACGCGCGTTTTAAATACACGGTTGATCGTCTTGGATTAGAAACGGTAAAAGAAGAGCTTGAAAATCGTCTGGGCTGGAGCTTAGACGAAGCAAAATCTTATCACTTTGATCATAACGGAGACCGCTATGGCTGGGAAAAAGGTGTAAAAGGAAAATGGCACTTTACTCTTTTTGTTCAAGGTGGACGTATTGCTGACTTTGAAGACTATAAGCTTATGACGGGTCTTCGTGAAATTGCAAAAATTCATAGCGGTGATTTCCGTTTAACGGCCAATCAAAATTTAATTATCGCGAACGTATCAACTGAAAAGAAAAAACAAATTAGTGACCTCATCGAACAATATGGATTAACTGACGGCAAGCATTATTCGGCTCTTCGTCGCAGCTCATTAGCTTGTGTATCGCTTCCAACTTGCGGGCTTGCGATGGCAGAAGCTGAGCGTTATTTACCAGTTCTTCTTGAGAAAATTGAAGCAATTGTAGATGAAAACGGCCTTCGCGATAAAGAAATTACTATTCGTATGACGGGCTGTCCTAACGGCTGTGCACGTCCTGCTTTAGGTGAAATTGCTTTTATCGGTAAAGCGCCGGGTAAATACAATATGTATCTTGGAGCAGCATTTGATGGCAGCCGCTTAAGTAAAATGTACCGTGAAAATATCAGTGAAGAAGAAATTTTAAACGAGCTGCGCGTCTTGCTTCCTCGCTATGCAAAAGAGAGAGAAGAAGGCGAGCACTTTGGTGACTTTGTCATCCGCGCTGGTGTAATCGAAGCTGTAACAGACGGCACGAATTTCCACGCATAATACGTATGAAGGGACCTTTCTAAACTTACAGAAAGGTCCCTTTTTTCTATTTTAATATTCTCTAACAAATACAGCTACTCCAAATACTCCTAATCTTTCAGCAGTAATTTGTTCAAAGCCGTTATCAAGTAAACAATGTGCTGCACTTCGGTAGCGCTGACCTTGAGCTAACAAGCGTCCGCAAGGCTTTGCGCTGCCGATTACTGTTGCTTCTACGACAGTACGAGGAGCTTGTCTATCCAAAGGATTTCGCTCCCACAGAATTGTCACCACATCCGGAGGACGTGGGATAGATACATTTCCTGTGTGTTCATGCATAGCCATCACCTCCTTACACTATAGTAAATGCAAAAAATGACAGAATGCTTGTACACACGCTGATTTTTATTTAAAAAGGCGTTCAACTATGCCTAACTCGGCTAATTTCATAGCAATGAGGTGACTAATAGAAACGGATGGTATAAAAAAGAATGCTATAATGTAAAAGAAAGGAACTTTTATCAAGGAGGGAGAAACATGCAGCAAAAACGAGTAGCGGTTATTACAGGGGGAGCAAGCGGAATTGGCAAAGAAACTGCCTTAAAGTTTGCGCAAAAAGGAGACGCGGTGGTCATTGCTGATTATGATAAAGGGAAAGGAAAAGAGGCCCTTCAAAAAATTGAAGAAGCTGGAGGGAGCGCTTTATTTGTGCAAACGGACGTCACAAAGTTTGAAGAAGTGGAAGCACTGATTGAAGAAACCGTGAACCGCTTTGGGCGAATTGATGTGATGTTTAACAATGCAGGTATTGGACACCCTACATCTATTTTAGATCAAGACTTAGAAGAATATCACCGTATTATTAATGTGAATCAGCACGGCGTTACATATGGGATTATGGCAGCGGGCAGGAAAATGAGAGAGTTAGGTATTAAAGGCGTCATTATCAATACGGCATCTATTTTTAGCTTCTTAGCCTCACCCGGTACCTATGCCTATCACGCAACGAAAGGAGCTGTTGTGATGATGACGAAATCAGCTGCGCTAGATCTCGCTAAATACGGTATTCGCGTCGTCGCCGTTGCGCCAGGATTTGTTGATACGCCCATTATTCAAGGCTATAAAGACAACGGTATGATTGAAGGAATGAAAGCGAAAACGATGAGCAGAGAGCTCACTACACCAAAACAAATTGCAGATATGGTTTATTTGCTTTCCTTAGAAGAAGCGGGAGCTGTAAACGGCAGCGTCATCATGGCTGATGATGGGTATGCGGCATTTAAATAAAATGAAAAAGGATTCTTTTTAAGAAAAGAATCCTTTTTTTATTATGTAGCAGGCAGGGAACTATAAACAAACGTATCGTGAGCTTTTCCGTTTTGATACATATAGTTTTTTAACACGCCTTCTTTTTGAAACCCGAGCTTTTCAAGCACATGCTGTGATGCTTTGTTTTCAAGAAACACAACAGCTCCAATCCGCACTAGCTGAAGAGTATCAAAGCCATAAGCCATAACAGCCGAAGCAGCTTCTGAAGCATAGCCGTGACCCCAGTGCTGAGGGTGCAGCTCATAGCCAATTTCCGCGCGCTTATGCTTTTGGTTCCACTGATTAAATCCAACTGTCCCGATCAATTCCCCCGTATCAAGCCGTTCAATTCCCCAGCGCACGCCTTTTTGATTTCTGTAATTTTCAGCAAAAATATCAATTAGAACCAGAGCTTCTTGAATAGTTGTGAATTTTTCTTGCCCGTAATATCTAATAACTTCTTTCTGAGAGAAACAGTCAAAAATACTATCTGCATCGACTTCTGTTATTTCACGAAGTGTAGTGCGAGGTGTAAGAAGAATAGGAAACATACTTTTCTCCTTTCTATTTTATATAGAAAGATTTCGTCAGCTCAGGGAAAATACCTTTTATTTTATTTTTCTGTTATAAATTAAGTAGAAATACGGGCTAAATGACTAAGAAAAAGATGGGAACAACTTCTAAATAACGCAAACAGTTGTTACGTACTAGCCCTAAAAACAGTATACTAAAAAAACAAATAGAGCTAGCTGCACGTAGAGCAGCTAGCTTTCCTACAGGAAAGAACCTATTTTTTAGTTAACTGATTGCGATCTTCAATTTGAGGAGGCTCTTCAAGCCATCCGTTTTGAATCATGATTTTACCGCCTTCTTTTGCCAAACTGTAAATGTCTTTTGCAAGCTGGAGCATCTTTAATGGCAAATCACTTCTTAAACTAAAGGCTCCTCCTAAAGCGTTACTCCCCAGACCGAACGTACTCAAAAGACTCGTATTGTACATCATCAGCTTATCTGAAAAAGGAGGAACGGTTGAATTTGTCGCTTTTCCGGCATGAGTAGCCGGAGGTTCTATGTAGCTATGGCGTAAAATATCACCTAGTTCTGTTTCAATTTTCTTCGAAAGCTTCATACCCCTGACAAAATGCTGCTGTGCCTCTTTATTGTTGGCCACTTGAGCAAAACCAATCATCAGCTGCATTCCTACAAGATTTGTATCAACAGCATGTTGAATAAGTGACACTTCAATGGTATTCAACGATCTTTTTTCGCTAAACCAGCTCAATCCGCCTATATAATTTTGCGCATGGACAAAATGGACTTCCTTAGGCATAGAAACGTATGGGGGTTTTGCGATGACACCCGTTTCTAACAATACTTGTGTGGATTGATTGTATATGTCCTGTGCTTCTGCTGTTGCCTCTACGAAGAAATTCCGGATATCTTCTCGGTAAGACATGGTCGAATGCAAAGCAAACAGTCCTGTTTCAATTTGAGCCATTAAGCGTATATACATGACTTCGAACATATGATCGTATAGCTTAGGAACTCCTACATTTACGTCATCTTTCGTAAAACCAATTGGGATAACAGCGCCTTCATTCTCAAATATTTCTTTAATTTGCGCTACACTTTTTAAAGATCGGCTGTAATATAGCTCAAAAAGTTCTTTGTAATCCTGTTTATCTTCCAGAAAATATTCTAAAAACCTCAAAATCATCGTTTTTTCCTGATAAGTCATCCATAAGTTAGCAAGCTCTGAGGACGTGAGCGGCGGAAGTTTTGATGTGCTCATTGTACACATTCCTCCTGATAATAGTGATAGGTAAATATGTATAGCTTCATTAGTATTTCTTTTATTTATAGGAATATTCTTCTTTTTAATTTATTGAAAAGCTTCAGTAGCGGTTATTATAGTAAGATAATTGAAGGAAATGAAGCTTACCAACAAGTCAGTTGTATGATAACTGATATGAATAAAACTAAGTTTTTCTATTACTTTAAATAATTTGACAATTGGTGTTATTCTTACTATTATGGAAACATAAGTTTTACATATATTGCTAGAGTTCAGCAACAAATTCTAGCAGCACCATAAGTAAGGAGCTTACGATGAAGCACATTGTCCAAGCAACAGATCATCCTAGAACGAAAAATACATTAAAAGAAGATTTACGCAGGTTAGGCATAACAAAAGGGATGACTATCATGGTTCATTCTTCGCTGTCTTCATTAGGGTGGGTAAACGGAGGTTCAGTAGCCGTTGTTCAAGCTTTAATGGAGACAGTGACAGAGGAAGGAACGATCGTGATGCCGTCACAGTCGGTCGATCTTTCGGATCCATCAGAATGGGGCAATCCGGCTGTGCCAAAAGAGTGGTGGGAAACTATTCGGGAAACGATGCCTGCATATGATCCAGCTCATACACCAACAAGCGGGATGGGACAAATCGTGGAAACTTTTCGAACATATCCTGGCGTAAGAAGAAGCAGCCATCCAATGTATTCATTCGCCGCTTGGGGAAAGGGCAGCGAAGACATCTTAAGAGATCATCCTCTTGAATTTAGTTTAGGCGAAAATTCTCCTCTTGAAAGGCTTTACAAAAAACATGCCTTTGTTTTATTATTAGGTGTCGGGTTTGGAAATAATACTTCTTTTCATCTAGCAGAATATCGGATTCCATATCGAAACGTAATTCAAAAAGGGTCTCCAGTTATGGATTCAGGAAAGCGAGTATGGAAGACGTATAAAGAATTAGAGTTTCGAGAAGAGCTGTTTGAAGAGATAGGTGAAGCGTTTATTGAAGCAAAAAGAATAAAAGCTGAAAAAATCGGTTCAGCACGTGCATACTTCTTTTCAATGCCTAAAGCCGTCGATTTTGCTGAAACGTATTTGAAAGCGCTATAGTGAGCGCTTGTATGCTTTCTAAGTTGTCTGTATATCAGACAACTTGAAGTGAGACAAACAAGAGTCCCGCCGCCTCTAGACTTTATATTAACAAAGCGCAGCAGTCGTTTAAGCAAGATAGTTTACTTTTTATGTTTCTTGTTTCATAATGGCACTTGTCTGTGAATTTATTCGGTCAGGTTGTCTTACAATTATGGAGATAAAAAGCAAGTGTTAAATAAATTCATTAAAAAATTTAAATGTATAGAAAAAAAGGAGAGAATACAATTATGTCACTACGTGATCAAGCACTACATATGCATCAAGAAAAACAAGGTAAGTTAGAAGTTAAATCAAAAGTTGAAGTTCAAAACGCTCAAGATTTAAGCTTAGCTTACTCTCCGGGAGTAGCAGAACCTTGTAAAGAAATTCATGAACATCCAGAAACGGTGTATGATTACACAATGAAAGGAAACATGGTCGGGGTTGTGACAAATGGTACTGCTGTTCTTGGTCTTGGAAACATCGGACCTGCGGCTTCACTTCCCGTTATGGAAGGAAAAGCAATTTTATTTAAAAGCTTTGCAGGCGTAGACGCATTCCCAATTGCCCTTGATACAACAGATACAGATAAAATTGTTGAAACTGTGAAATTAATGGCTCATACATTCGGAGGCATTAACTTAGAAGATATCGCAGCTCCACAGTGTTTTGAAATCGAAGAGCGCCTGAAAAAAGAAGTAGATATTCCTGTGTTCCATGATGATCAGCACGGTACAGCAATCGTAACAGTAGCAGGACTTGTAAATGCATTAAAAATTGTAAACAAATCAATGGAAGACTTAAAAATCGTCTTAAACGGAGCAGGAGCTGCCGGCATTGCCATTACAAAACTTCTTTATTCTTACGGCGTACGTGACATGATTATGTGTGATACAAGAGGTGCTATTTATGAAGGACGCCCTCAAGGTATGAACAAAGTAAAAGCGGAAGTGGCTTCTTATACAAATGTAAACAAAGAAAGCGGTACGCTAAGCGATGTAATTAAAGGCGCAGATGTATTTATCGGCGTATCTGCAGCAGATGCATTATCTCAAGAGATGGTTAAATCAATGAATGGAGATGCAATTATCTTTGCGATGGCAAATCCTAATCCAGAAATCAAGCCGGACGCTGCAAAAGAAGCAGGAGCGGCTGTTATTGGAACAGGTCGTTCAGACTTCCCTAACCAAGTAAACAACGTTCTTGCATTCCCTGGAATCTTCCGCGGTGCGTTAGACGTTCGCGCTACTCATATCAACGAAGAAATGAAAAAAGCTGCTGTTGAAGCAATTGCAGCCCTTATTACAGAAGAAGAGCTAAACGCAGATTACGTGATCCCTGGACCATTTGATCCTCGCGTAGCGCCAGCTGTAGCAGAGTCTGTAGCAAAAGCGGCAATGGATTCAGGCGTTGCCCGCATTACAATTGATCCAGCACGTGTAAAAACACATACAGAACAATTAACAAAAATCGAAAACTAATAACGGTAAAAAAGCCCTTTGAAACGCTGTTTCAAAGGGCTTTTTGTTTTAAAGACCTGCTGTAACCGCTGTGAAATCTAAACGTAACACCATTTCATCTCCCATATGATGTACAATAAAGAGAAAAGAACCCAGGTTTTGTATCATAAAGGGAGGAACAAAGATGTACACCGTATTTTCAACATTTAATGTACCGGATGAAAAAGCTGAAGAAGTGATTGGAATTTATAAAAATCGTTCAAAATCAGTCGACGAGGCTCCAGGATTTGTAGATTTTCTACTTCTTCAAAACGATAAGCGAGCAGGGGAGCTCACCGTTCAGCTTACATTTGATACGAAAGAGAATTATTTAAGCTGGGTACGAAGCGAAGATTTCAAGCGTATTCATGATTTAGAGAAAAAGTACCCTGATCAAGAACTGGCAGCTGTCATCCCAAAAGTTTCTCAATACAAAGTGGTGGCACGATGAGTTCACTTCCCGTTAATAAGATCGTCGAAAGAGTAACGGAGAAAATCTACGAGTTAGAACCTTCTTTGCTCGAAAAATTCGGAGAGCGCGGCAAAGAAAGATGCCATGAAGATAATCATTATCATATGAAGTATCTTGAGACAACATATAAGTTAGACAACCTGCAAATTTTTACGGACTATGCCTTATGGTTAAACAATTTACTTACGAGCCGAGGCATGAAAACACAGCATATTATTGATAATTTTAAGTTTATACAAGAAGCGCTGTTTGAACTAGATAATTATGGTGATAAACAAGTACAGGCGTACGTGACTTACTTAGAAGAAGCAAATCATATACTGAAGCAACAGTAGCTTTAAAAAAGAGGCTAGGACAAAAGTGTTTTAGTTAAAAGAAAATCCGAACGGGTTTGATTCTTGATAGAGAATTTAACCCGTTCGGATTTTTTCATTGGTAGGTTGAACGTAGGTTTCCTGTATGTAGATGCTTCTAGCTGTTGATTGGAGTAATGTAGTTATATTTCACTTTTTTGTTTTACATATGTATAAAGGTGGAAATAAAAAAGAAAAAGGAGAATACATATGCAAAAACAGCTAACAAAAGGAATCCTGTCCTTAGTCACTCTATGTATGATTGGAAGTGCGGTAGCTTGTTCAGGTGAACCAGCTAACAAGACAAAATCTGACAACCATAAAGCAGAGGAAAAACCAATTGAAGACCGTCAAGAATTGACAAAGCTACAGCAGTATTCCAATGACCCAGACATTAAAAAGGGGAAAGAAGAAGATTTTGACTTGATCGGTACGTTAAAAAAAGACGCTGAAAAAGAAATGACGCTGAATATTGATGGTCAACTTGTTAAAGTACCAAAAAGCTCTGGGATGGAAGTGGAAGGCTCACAGCTAAAAGATATGCTTAATAAAGAAGTAGAAGCTGAAATTGACGCAGCTAAACAAGAAGCAACTAGTATGGAATTAACTCCAAAAGCAAAAGCAGATAAAGATGGCGTGTATGAACAAGATGGAGACGAACGTAAAATTGTGGGTATTTTTATAGAAGAAAGTAACAAACATATAACGGTAAAAGTTCCAAGCGGCAAAAAAACGTATCAAAAAAGCACTGACTTTGAAAAAGAAGAAAAAGGCAGTTTAAAAGAAAAGACGGTATACCTTGAAATCAACTCAGCTAACGAAGTAGAAAGTATAGAAAAAGAAGACCGTGAATAAATAAAGCTACACTTCTTCTTTCCCTCCTTGCTCTCTTGACTTTTTGAACTGTGTCACTTAACGTTACAGTAGAGAAAGAAAAAAGGTGGTTTATGGAAGATGAACAGTGAATTTACCATTGCCGTGCACAGCTTAGTGTTCCTAGCAAATTTACCAGATCACCGAGCAAGCAGTGAATCGATTGCTTATAATATCTGTACCAATCCTGCACGGGTTCGGAAAATAATGAGTACACTCAGAAAAAACAACTTGGTTCGGACAAAAGAAGGGCTAGGCGGCGGTTATACTTTAGGCTGCAGCCCTGCTGAAATAAGTCTTGGGGTGATTTACCGAGTTATATCGACAGGAACGCTGAAGCCTCACTGGTGCAGCGGCGACCCTGACGCTGACTGTATTGTCAAATCAAACATTCAAACAGTGATGGACGACATTTTTACAGAGACTGAGCAAAGTGTAATTAGGCATTTAGATCAAATTACGATCGAAGACGTGCTGAAAAAAGTTAAAACTGCTCACTAAAAAGCACCTTGCTCATGCAAGGTGCTTTTGTTATGACTCTTTGGAAGCGGCTGTTTCAGCCGCTGCTGCTTTTAAGCTGTCATTTACTTTTCTTCCATTCTCTAAATACTCTGTTTTGAAGCCGCTTTTTAAAGCCCATGTGTAGAAGAGAAGAGAAACAACAACAATAATTCCCATATCCCATCCATATTTAATAACGTTAAGGCCCCCAAACTTTTCGCTTCCAAGCCATGAAATAGTCATCATACACAGTAAGTATACAACCATCCATACGCCACCTTTGAAGTTCTGGCGGAATCCCTTCCATTTAGCCTTTGCTTGATAATAAAAATAAATAGGCAGGCCGATTAAAATAATAAACAAAACTTGTCCAGTTAGCGGCCAGCGTGCCCAATATAGCGTTAATGAAGCAAAAATAAAGCCGAGCGGCGCAATAATGCTTAATCCTTTTAAACGAAGGGGACGATATAAATCGCTTCCAGTTCGTCTTAGCGTCATAACCGTAACAGGACCTGTAATGTAAGAAATAAGCGTAGCGACTGAAATAATTTCAGCAAGCACGCCCCAGCCCCGAAATAAAAACAAAAAGACAAGAGCAACAGCTAAGTTAAAAAACATGGCTTGACGCGGAACACCATAAATAGGATGAAGACGTCCTAGAACACTTGGCAAATATTTATTTTGTTCCATACCATAAATCATTCGAGCAGTAGTAGCTGTATACGTAATACCTGTTCCAGATGGTGAAACAAACGCATCTGCATACAGGACAATTACAAGCCAGTTAATATTAAGGGCAATGGCTAAATCTGCAAATGGAGAGTTAAAATTTAAATGACTCCATCCCTTCGCAATATCAGAAGGGTTTACCGCACCGATAAAAGCAATTTGAAGAAGCAAATAAATGACTGTAGCCACTAAAATTGAGCCTACAACCGCAATTGGAATAGATCTCCCAGGATTCTTTGCTTCTCCAGCCATATTAATAGGGCTTTGAAAGCCGTTAAAAGCGAATACAATTCCAGATGTAGCAACAGCTGTTAGCACACTAGCCCAGCCGTTTGGTGCGATGCTGCTTCCAGAAGTGAAGTTCTCGCCGTGAAAGCCGACAAATAAAAGTGCTCCAATTGTAAGTCCCGGTATAACAATTTTAAAAATAGTGATTAACGAGTTGGCCTTGGAAAATAGTCCAACTGTCCAATAATTCAGTAAAAAGTAAATAATCAATAGCACAGTAGCGATAGCTAATCCTTCGCCAGTTAACGTTCCTTTTTCTACGAGGTGGCTTGTCCACTGTGCCCACTTCCAAGGCCACGAACTCATATACTGTACAGAAGCTACTGCTTCGACTGGAATAACGGATACAATCGCAATCCAGTTTGCCCAAGCAGCGATAAAACCAATAAACGAACCGTGTGAGTACTGCGTATACTTGACCATCCCGCCGGCTTCGGGAAACATGGATCCTAATTCACTGTAAGAAAGTGCAATAAATAAAATAACAACCATTCCAATGACCCATGATAAAATAGCAGCCGGCCCTGCAATTTGAGCTGCTCGCCACGCTCCAAATAACCAGCCGGAACCAATAATTGATCCAAGTCCCGTCATGGTTAACGCGAATGTTCCCATTCTTCGATGTAAATTGTTCATCTGACTAACACCTTTCATGTAAAATAAGTCTTTCATTTAAACATTGTTGCTTTATTATTATTATTCTGAAATCTTTGGTTGTCAACTTTTGTCGTTACAGGTAGTTCTTAATGCCTATTTATTTCCAGCTATGCAGGAAAGCTATCCTCAACCTTTCTGTCACGGTAATTAAAGCGCTTTACTTTCTTTTTCATCCTACAGGAAACCCTACAAAAATAGATAAAAACCGACAAAAAGTTATCAAGTTCATATCTTATGCACTAGCAATATGAAAAAATTAGGGGATAAGTGATAGTTATATTCCCTAAATATGTGAAGAGAAAACGCGCTTCATAATAAAGCCCCTTTTGAATAGAGGAATAAATACCTTCAAAAGGGGGAGAGTTGGAATTTTATCTTTCTTGATGTTTATACTCGAGTAGTTTTACGACGTTTTCTACATCATTTTCAGCAGAAAGTTCGTTGATATTCACTTTATAAATAAGCGTATCCGTTGCAAAAAATTCATCTTCTCCCTCGGGTTTTACTTTTAAGTTTAAGATTTTCACCCGCACAATATGAGTGAACTTACCGCCTTTGCCGGGCTGTATTTCACCCATTTGTATCCCGATATCATCTTTTTTAATAGGGCGAACTTTTACTTTTTTATGCTGTTTACCGTAAACCTTCTCATAATGAGAAGTAATATCTTGATGTACCCAAGGTTCAAGAGATTGATAAATAAAATCTTTTACAACAGGCTGACTTACGTGTGATTCTATATTTTCTTCTGGTATATTTTCTTCTGCGGAAATGGAAAGCGTAAAACAAAAAAAGACAAATGCTGCTAAAAATAAAAATTTTCCCACGAAAAAACCCACCTTACCTGTTCGTTTATGTAGCTGATTTTCTAAATCTGCCTCTTTATCTTTTGAACAAAGGCAGGAAGGTATGCACAATTTTTTTTGTGGAATTTACCTTATTTAAAATCAATTTAGTTTAAATAAAATATGTTCTAAATAATTGATTGAAAATTCAAATGTGGTTTACGTACAAAAAATAGCCAAGTGCGCCTTTACATAGGGGCACTTGGCTATTTTCATGAACATTTTATGCTGCTGTTTTCTTATTGCTTTTAAAAATAAAATAAAGAGCTAATAACATAAATGCTACACCAATCCAGCGGGATAGATCAAAGGGTACTTCCTTACTTCCAAACCAGCCAAAATGGTCGATAATCATACTTGCAAATAACTGACCGATAACAGTTGAGATATTAGCTGCTGTTACACCAATTTTAGGTACAGCTAAAACCGTTAGAAATAAATAAGATGCTCCGAATAAAGCGCAGGTAAGCTGCCATTTAGGGACATCGAAAACCGAGAGAATGTTTCCTTGACCAAAGAACACAACGACAATTGTTAAAATCATGGCACCTGTCGCAAAGGTTAAAAAAGCTGTTTCAAACGTACCTGTTTTTTTACTTAGTGTCCCGTTAATAGAAGACTGAGCGCTTAGCGTTAATCCTCCTATTAAGGTAAGTATCACCATCAATAAACTCATCGTAAAACCCTCCTAGAAAATAAGTACAAGCGCAATTCCCATACATACAATAGCCATTACGCGTTCTTTGTTAATTTTAATTTTACTGCTGCCAAGCCAACCAAAATGCTCAATGATCATGCTTGTAATCATTTGACCCACAATAACAGCAACCATTGAAACGCCAATTCCAATAAAGGGGATACTAATCACTAGAATTGTTAAATAAATCGTACCTAATAAACCGCCGGTTAAATTCCACTTAGGTGCTTTTAAGACGTAAGGTAAATCTCCTTTTCCAGCAAATAAAGTGGTCAGACCTAAAATGAGCGTTCCCATGATAAAAATATAATAACTGCTTTCAAGTTTCCCCACTGTTTTTCCAAGTTCTCCGGCAATAGCGCCTTCCATACTTAAAGCAGCTCCGCCTAGAACCGCAACCAAATAAACCAACAACTTCACGTTTATCACTCCAATATTTCTTTATATTTATATATCTAGAAAAATAGATATAATAAGTGAAAAAAACTCGTTAAAGTTTTTTTCGTAAGAATGAAGAAAGCTCTTGAAGCGTTTCTTCATTTCGGCGATAGTATGTCCATTGACCGTGCCGAATTGACTCTAACAAACCTGCTTTTTGCATCATGGAAAGATAACTAGAAACTGTGGACTGAGACAGCTGAGCTTTTTCCTGAATATCTCCCACGCAAACACCGCCTCTGCTGCTGACCTCCTTAGGCAAATGTGCTTGTTTGTCTTTAAAATGCTTTTCAGGTTCTTTTAACCACTCCAATATATTTAATCGAGTTTCATTAGATAATGCTTTAAAGATATCAATAGGTTTCATACTTATTATTTTATTCGTCACAGCTCAGATGTCAAATGTTCAAGTTTGCATTTTATAGTTGAATAACAAGCAATGGGTTGAATTATAACAGCTGTGAAAAAAAGTCAACTTATAATAGAGTATAAAAAAGAACGGTTTACCCAGCGCTTTTTCTATTTATATGATCAAGAAGTATCTTATTCTTTTGAGTAGAAAAGGTGACATATTCCTTATTTTTCAAGGGGTAGTTTAGTAAAATAGAAAAAAGTGAATAACAAAGGAAGCTAGTCTATTTACTCAGGGGGAGGGCTGCATATGCAAGGGAAAACAAAACAAGTGCGCTTTCGTAATATGGTAGCGTATGGATTTGGGGATTTGTTTGGCGGAGGATCCTTTTTTATTATCGGCACATTATTTATGGTTTTTTTAACGGATGTAGTCGGGCTTTCTCCTGTAGAAGCAGGAACGATTGTAGCTCTTGGAAAAGTGTGGGATGCTTTGTTAGATCCAACCATTGGGTACATATCTGATCATCTTCAGACAAAAAAAGGACGAAGAAGAGTCTTTTTTCTTTTTGGAATCATTCCAGTTGCCATCACGTTCAGTATGCTGTGGATTCCTATTGAAGGCTCGCATATGTTCAAATACACCTATTTTATCTTAGCTTATCTTTTATTTAACACGGCGTTTGGTATGGTCATGGTTCCTTACAATACGCTAGCAGCGGAGATGACGACAGATTATAGTATTCGTTCGAAAATGACGGGAATACGCATGGTCTTTTCACAAGGCGCTTCATTTTTAGGCGCTTTCTTCCCAAAACGAATCATTGATGCGTTTCCAGGTGGACAAGGATATTTAATCATGGGCATTATCTTTGGTCTTCTTTTTGCTCTTCCATGGATTTTTGTCTATAAAGGAACTTGGGATAGCGGAGAAGTAGTGGAACGAAAAAAGAAAAGCGGATTTTGGTTAGAATTTAAGCAGCTTTTTATCAGTTTTGGAAGTGCATTTAAAAATAAGTCGTTTAACGTGTATCTTGCCATGTACTTAGCATCTTACATTGCAATGGATGTATTTAATGCTCTTTTCTTTTATTTTATTGCCTATTACATGCTGCGCGAAGCTATTTATGCAGACACCCTAAGCTTTGTGCAAATTACACAAGTGCTATTTATTCCTCTTGTTACGTACATAGCCATTAAGTTAGGAAATAAATTAACCTATAACTTCAGCATGATCATCTGGGGAACGGGCATTGTTTTATTCAGTTTCCTAACAACAGACAGCTCTTTAGTTCTTATTTACTTAGCAGCATTTTTCTTAGGAAGCGGTCATTCTGGAGCGATTATGATTCCATGGAATGTACTGCCGTTCGTATCAGATGTAGATGAAATGATTACGACAAAAAGAAGAGAAGGCGTGTATGCAGGGCTGATGTCGTTTATTCGAAAATCTTCTCAGGCGCTTGCGATTTTTCTTGTTGGTGTTGCCTTAAAGGATATTGGCTATGTACCAAACGCCGAGCAGTCAGCGTCTACGCTAGCCGGCTTGCAAAAGCTGTTCATGATTGTACCTGCTATTTTGATTCTCGCTGGAATTATCGCAACCATATGGTTTAAAATAAGTCCGGAAAATCACAAAATCTTATTAACTGAAATTCAAAGAAGAAAAAAGGGAGGCCGAGCGAAAGACGTTACTCCTGAAGCGAAAGCGGTTTGTGAAAGTTTAACGGGTTATAAATACGAACAGCTTTGGAAAGACGTAACCATTTCAAAAGAAATTCGAGATAAAACGGTTGTTTAACCTATAACTTCGCGAAAAAGCGCAAAATTTTCAGCGCAAACAATCGCTAATTATATCCAATAAGAAACTTCCTCTGACGTATTGCCTTTTGACAAGAAAAGAAATTTTCCTGTCTATCGACTCATTTTTCAGGTGAATTTTAGAAAGGAAGGATTTCTTGCCATTAAAGATGTGCAATTTGGCACGTCTTGATAGGGTGGATTGTACAACTTATAATAAAACTATAAACTAGCCACAGGCGCTTTCAAGGCGCAGGTATAAATTAGAAAGAAGGAAGGTACAGTTTATGCCAATTCGATATGTTTGTCCACAATGCCAAGGAGCCGGTAAGAAATTTGGATTGATAAAGTGCAAAGTGTGCAACGGCGAAGGAAACATCATCATGTCTTCTAATGAGCCAGATCCAACTAAAAATAAGAAATTAAAATCATCTTCTAAACAAGATAAAGCAATGTAGGCTATTGCTAATAAAGGTATGTATGAACCCTGCTTTTCTATAAAAAAGCGGGGTTTTCTGCTAGACAGATAAAAGCTTTTCTTATGATACAATAAAATGAAAGTCGCTAAAATAAGGGATAGGGAACCGAAAGAAGAGGGAAATAGATGGAATACACAGCAAAACAATTTACGCCGCAGTTAGAACAACATATACATACAGTTGAAAAATCTATGCAAGAACTTCTCAAATCAATATATGCACAATATAAAGAAGCTTTTGAAAAAAAAGGGATGGAGATTTCTGTAGAAGTAATCCGTGAAGGGGAAAATCCTTTTCAGCCCGGTTACCACGCCACTATTCAAGTGGGTATTTTGGAAAAAGATGAGTTTTTAGACAGTCTTTTTATTCCTATCTGGCACTGTGTACGCATGTTTTGGGGCATCCGTTCTTCGAGGAAGCTCCCAGGCAGCAAGATAACCGGCGAGCTGCTGGAAGAAACAGAAGAGGAAATAACAAAAGAAGTAGTAGGGTATTTAGAAATGCAGCTAGAAGATTAGAAGCACCCTGCTTCTAATCTTCTTTAAATTGAAGAAGGTGCAGTTTCTTTTTCAATTTGTCTTTTAGCACGAATAAAAGCCGTCAGCTGCTGAATTTCTTCTTGAGATAGTTCCGCACCGTCGACCGTAATCGTATGAGTTTGAGGCGATGTTAATTCGATGGGTGCATCTGAAAGAGAGTGAGGTTCCTTTTCCTTACCTAGCAAGTAGTCTGTTGATGTATCAAATAGTTCTGCGATTGTAACGAGTGCTTCAAGAGAAGGACGACGATAGCCAGATTCGTATCCTGCGTAGGTGCTTTTAGCAATTTCAAGCTGGTCAGCTGTATATTGAAGAGACCATTTTTTTTCTTTCCTGAGTTGAGCTAATCTGCTTAACATTCATGACGCTCCTTTGTAGGTGTAGTATGTAAAAAACCGAGGCATTCAGCTCGCGCGCAGATCTTTGTAATCAAACCGTGAGCTAATTTACATTTTTATTCATTATATCATTGCTGCAGAGAAAAGTGTACGCGAAACGAATAATTTTTCTCTTGATTTATTGATTTTTGGTTACTATAATTACAGGTGAAGTACGCGAAATGAATATAATTTATTTGATAGATTGTCAGGTTTTTTTACAAAAATTAAGCAAAGGGGATGTCAGTTTTGAAAAAACTATTATTGTTATCAACTGGTGGAACGGTCGCTTCACTTGAAGGTGAAAATGGACTTGTTCCTGGAATGGAGCCAGATCAATTACTAAGCTACATACCTGATTTAAATGAACACTGTCAAATTGACAGCAAATCTCTTATGAATCTTGATAGTACAAATATGCAGCCAGAATGTTGGATAGAGATGGCAAAAGCGATTGAAGAGCATTATAATGAATACGATGGTTTTGTTATTACCCATGGAACTGATACAATGGCCTACACATCGGCAGCTCTTTCTTACATGCTTCAGCATTCTAAAAAACCAATTGCGATTACCGGATCTCAAATTCCTATTTCATTTAGTAAAACGGACGCGAAGCGCAACATTGCAGATGCGATTCGCTTTGCATGTGAAGAAACAGGCGGAGTTTATGTAATCTTTGACGGTCGTGTGATTCAAGGTACAAGAGCAATCAAGCTTCGTACAAAAAGCTATGATGCATTTGAAAGCATTAATTATCCATACGTGGCGTCTATTCATGATAATACGGTGGAATATACAAAATCCGTTCACTCTAGTAAAGAAGAGTTGACGGTTAATACATCTCTTTGTACGGATGTAGCGGTTGTTAAACTGTTTCCCGGCATTAAACCCGAATTTTTCGATGGATTAAAGGATGTATATCAAGGCGTTGTTGTTGAAAGCTATGGAAGTGGAGGTATTCCATTTCAAGTTCGCAACATTTTAGCCAAGCTTGTTGAGTTAACAAACCATGGTGTATCCGTTGTCATTACGACTCAGTGTCTTGAAGAAGGAGAAGACATGGGCATTTATGAAGTGGGCCGAATGATTAATCATGACAGCGTCGTTCGCTCAAAAAACATGAACACAGAAGCCATTGTTCCTAAATTAATGTGGGTGCTCGGACAAACCAAAGATCCTCACCAAGTTAAAAAGATGATGGAAACATCGATTGCAGAAGATATTAATTAAAAAAGAAAGCAGGTACAGCTATGAAACAAGAAACAGCAGGATATCGTACAGAAGCTGATTTTCTAGGAGAAAAACAAATCCCAGCAGACGTATATTACGGTGTACAAACCGCACGTGCCGTAGAAAATTTTCCGATTACGGGTTATAAAGTACATGAAGAAATGATTAAAGCGCTTGCTATTGTAAAAAAAGCGGCAGCGCTTGCAAATATGGATACAAAGCGCTTATATGAAGGTATTGGAAATGCAATTGTTCAAGCAGCTGATGAGATTTTAGCAGGTCAGTGGCATGAATACTTTATTGTTGACCCTATTCAAGGCGGAGCAGGAACGTCAATGAATATGAATGCCAATGAAGTTATTGCGAACCGTGCTCTTGAAATTATGGGAAATAACAAAGGGGAATATGGGAAATTAAGTCCTAACAGCCATGTGAATATGTCTCAGTCAACAAATGATGTATTTCCAACGGCTATCCATATTTCAACGCTGAACTTATTAAATAAACTTCTTGTTACAATGAATGACATGCATGATGTGTTTAAACGAAAAGCGCAAGAATTTGATCATGTAATTAAAATGGGCCGTACGCACCTTCAAGATGCTGTACCCGTTCGTCTTGGTCAAGAGTTTGAAGCATACAGTCGCGTGTTAGCGCGCGACATTAAGCGTATCAGCGCAACGCGTGACCACTTGCATGAAGTAAATATGGGGGCGACAGCTGTTGGAACAGGCTTAAATGCAGATCCTCGCTATATTGAAAATGTAGTCAAACACTTAGCGGATATCAGTGGTCTGCCGCTTGTGCATGCAGAGCATTTAGTAGACGCTACTCAAAATACAGATGCTTATACAGAAGTATCTGCAGCGCTTAAAATCTGTATGACGAATATGTCTAAAATTGCAAATGACCTGCGTTTAATGGCCTCTGGACCTCGTGCAGGTCTAGGAGAAATCAGCCTTCCTGCTCGTCAGCCTGGTTCTTCAATCATGCCAGGAAAAGTAAACCCGGTTATGGCTGAATTAATCAATCAAATTGCGTTTCAAGTAATGGGAAATGACCAAACAATCTCTCTTGCTTCAGAAGCAGGTCAGATGGAGCTTAACGTCATGGAACCTGTGCTTGTATTTAACTTGCTTCAATCAATCAGCATCATGAACAACGGTTTCAGAAGCTTTACAGATCACTGTTTAGCAGGAATTGAAGCAAATGAAACGCGCATGAAAGAATATGTAGAAAAAAGCGTAGGAATTATTACAGCTGTTAACCCTCACTTAGGCTATGAAGTCGTATCGCGTATTGCGCGTGAAGCGATTTTAACAGGAAAACCAATTCGTGAGCTTTGCCTTCAATACGATGTGTTAACAGAAGAGGAATTAGATCTTATTTTAAATCCATTTGAAATGACGAACCCTGGCATTGCAGGAAGTTCATTGTTTGATCGTCAGTAAAAAGAACGGCTTCCATAAGGAAGCCGTTTTTTTATAAAGACATTTGCTGAATGACGCGGCGCATTTTCTGAGCTGTTGCAGCCAAAGCGTCATTTTTTTCAGCAAACTGGGGAATTTGCGTATAAAAATCTCCAAAACATTCCTCTTTATATCTCGGAACGACGTGCATGTGAAAATGATTTAACTCGTTAAACATTCCCCCGTTTTGAGAGAGAGTAACTCCATCTGAAAAAAAGAGCGTCTTCACTGTTTTTGTCATTAGCTTCGCTGCATTCATTACGGCCAGTATGTGTTCAGTATCAAATTCGTCAATTTCTACTATATGTGTTTTAGGAAGAATTAAGACGTGTCCTTCGTTAAATGGCTTGTGATCTAATAGGCAGGTCACAAACGAATCTTCAAATATTATATGTGATTTCTCTTGGCTATTTGCTAATCGACACCCTAAGCAATCTATACGTGGATTCCCCATCATATTTTCTCTCCTTTTTTAAGATAACTAAAGTGTAGCACGAGAAGTATCAGGAGAAATAGTTTGAAATATACGCAGGTGTTTTTTCGCTTAGTAAAGAGAGCCCGGATATATGACCTGGGCTCTTTGTTTCGTTCTTTTTATATAGTTATCTAAAATTTACCATGGTTTTAATTGTAAAATAAAAACCTTTACAGTATAATGATAGTGTAACAGTTAACTGTAACTAATAAGGAGGGATTGTTTGCATACTTATACAGGAAAGCAAATTACGGAGTTATTAAATAATGAAGGTGCGGACTTGAACCTGCGTACGGTACGGTATTACACGCAAATAGAGATCGTTCCTCCGCTAGTGCTAGCAGGGAATAAACGCGTGTATACAGATCAGCATGTTCACTACTTTCGAGCCGTTTTAACATTATCAAAAGCAGGTGAGTCACTAGCTTCGATTCAAGAAATGCTGCGTTCAATGAGTGATGAAGAAGTAAAAAACATCGGTGCGCAGCTCCCTCTTTACCAAAGCAAACAAATTCAAAATCAAGAAATGCATCAAGTCAATGAAGATGTGTTTGTCGCTATGAACCGAAATTTATCAGCGGACGTACGGCAAAAAATAATTGAGTCTGTTACTCAAATTTTAAAGGATCATTCATCGCATGATTAAATTAGCTGTGGCAAAATCAGTGATGGAAAAAGAAGAAGGAATGAACCACCTTTGTATTACATTTGAACGTTCGCAAGTAAAAGTAACAAACATCACGATTGATATTCAGCTGCCCGAAGGTCTGTTTAAAACGACAAACTTAAATGGATACCGGGAAAACGAACAGGGGCAAATCGAAGTAAAACATATCGACGATGAACCTCTATTAATAGAGTTCTACACGGAAGAGGCCGTTTTATATCCACAGGCAGAGATTGCAGTTGCTGTGACTTACCGCGATGAAAGCTTGCATATACAGCAAAAAAGGCATTCTCTAATGATTAAATTTACAGATGAAGAGTTGGTAGATAATTCGTTTTTAAATCAAGAAATCAGTGCAAAAGTGAAAAAATTTGCTCATACTAATTCAGTAGAAAGAGGCGGTCACATGAACTTAACTCCATATGTAGTAGAACAAACAAGCAAAGGAGAGTGTGCCTATGATATTTATTCAAGGCTGTTGCTCGACCGAGTGATTATGCTTACAGGTGAAGTTACGGACGAGGTGGCTACTAGCATTATCGCTCAGCTTCTATTTTTAGATGCCGAAAACCCAGAAAAAGATGTCAGCATTTATATTAATTCACCGGGAGGATCCATTACAGCGGGCATGGCTATTTTTGATACGATGCAGCTTATACGTGCAGACGTAAGCACATTGTGTATAGGGTTAGCGGCATCTATGGGTTCATTTTTACTAGCGGGCGGTCAAAAAGGTAAACGTTTTGCTCTTCCTAATAGCGAAGTGATGATTCATCAGCCGCTAGGAGGAGCAAAAGGACAAGCAGCTGAAATTGAGATTCGAGCAAAGCGTATTTTGCGGTTAAAAGACCACTTAAATGAACTGCTGTCTGAACGAACAGGACAGTCGCTTTCAACAATTAAAAAAGACACTGATCGAGATACATTCTTTACAGCGGATGAAGCAAAAGAATATGGCATGATTGATCAAATTTTAGTTCATCAATAAGGAGGATGCCGTATGGAAAAAATAAATCATTATTCAATAGAATATGAATGGGCGAACGTGATTTTTTATCAAGAAGTAGAGGCAATGACTATACAAGAAGCAAAAGAGCGCATTCAACATACAAAAGTAAACGCTGCTATTCGCGCTGTTCATGTCATAGAAGATGTCGAATCTTAACGAAAAACTGGATCCTTTCGGGGATTCAGTTTTTTTGAGCAAATGAAGCAGGGATTTAGATGAAGAAAGGAGAATGCAAAAAGAGATTTAAAAACGAGCAGCTGGTAGCATCATTCAGCAAGAACATCTCATTTCAATTACACAAAGAAAGGTAGATGTAAATGAAAAAAGTATGGTCTGGATTAGTTGTTCTCATTGCTATTTGTTGGGTGATAACAGGATGTCAGCAAAGCAGTGCTTCAAGCGGTACTGTTGAACAAAAGCTCGTAATCGAAAAATACATAGCCGATAATCAATATGGCCATGCGGTTAAAATGAAAGACCAAAATCAAGTGCAGAAAGTGCAGCAGTGGTTAAAAGATGTATCATGGAGAGAAGAAAAAGCTGAAATGATTCGAAAACCTAACTACATTCTTCACTTTGAACCGGTGGAAACAAAAAAGGATATAAAGGTACAATCTTATCGCATGTGGGTCAACTTAGAAAGCGAAACCGTTGAATTAGCTACAGATACACACTACGCACAGTTAAAGGGCAAACAAGCAAGATCATTTATTGAATTAGTAGAGCCGAAATAGAAAGCAGCTATACAACAATGTCCAATGAAAGCTAAAACTTCACTTGTTCATATCGAAGCTATCTTCACCGATATGCTTGATGATCTTGCTGCTCATTACTAACGCGCTTGATATGAGGGTGTAGAAGTATTAAATGTGAGAGGTGACAAGCCGCAATTATTAAATGTAGCAATAAAGAATTACACTTACAGGTAGGTCATTGTTAAAATATTTTACTACAAGAAGTAAGGAAAAAAGAGAAATCAAGACGCTGATTTCTCTTTTTCATTCAGGCATGTCGATGATTGTTATTTCCGCGCATTTTGCGTAAAACAAAACTCACAATTAAGACTAAAATAACAGCACCAATAATAGCAGGAACAATTGCGAATCCGCCGATCTCTGGACCGAAATCTCCAAAAATTAGAGAGCCTAACCATGCTCCAATGAAACCAGCGATGATGTTTCCGATAATTCCACCTGGAACATCTCGTCCCGTTAACACACCAGCAAGCCAGCCGATAAGTCCTCCAACAATAAGCGTCCAAATAAATGACATATACCTAACCTCCTTTTTATAGGGAATTCCTTTTCATTCTTTCCTAAAACACATCCTGTCATGCGACATGCTTGCTGCAAACCCTTTTACATTTTTTCATCTATTTATCATATATGCTAAGATAGCCCAACATTAAACTGAAGAGTTATGTATGAGAATTCACTGTGAAAGTAACGATAAAAGGAAGGAGAGAAGTTCAGCTTATGTACGTTTTAGATTCAATTTAGCTCATACTATTCGCAAAAAGGGACATCCGGTTCATTTTTTAAAGCTTTTTCCCTTAGTTTTACTTTTTTTAACGGTATTTGTGATATCATTTTAAGTAAACAAATTCTTAACGGGAGAACAATATGGAGTCATTATTATTAGATAAAAAGCTTAAACACATTACGAATTTAATTCTAGAAAAAAAAGAAAAGTTCTCAAAACAAAAAAAATATGAAGAAAAAGATATTCAACAACAGTTAGAACCGTGGCGCGTTCATTTAATTCAAATATATGCTGATTCTGTCTCAACAAATGATACAAAAAACTTTGAAGTGCTTGAGGAGTGGGGAAGAGAAGTAGCGAATTTACTCGTTGTCCTTCAGCTTCCGTTGGATGTAGCATTAGAAGAAATCAGCTATTACCGAAATCTTATCGGGGAAATTATTAAAGAAGAAGCAAAAGCTGAAACGTTTACGTTTGATGCCTTCTATCAAGTTATTTCTCGTTTCAACGTAGTAGTAGATAAGGCCGTACACTGGGTTAGTAAATCATATATGACCGACTTTGCACACAAAATCCAATCGGCTCGCTATGCAATTGATGAACTTTCAATTCCTGTGGTACGCATTACGAAAGAAATTGGCGTGATTCCTCTTGTTGGCGATTTAGATACAAATCGCGCTCAAATTCTAATGGAAAATGCGCTTCAACACGGCAGCGACTACAAGCTAAATTGGTTGATTATTGATTTATACGCGGTTCCAATTATTGATACGATGGTAGCGGACCAAATTTTTAAAGTAATCGGTGCTTTAAGATTATTAGGAATTCAAGTGGTTTTAAGCGGGATTCGGGCTGAAATTGCTCAGACGATGGTGAACTTAGGGTTAGATTTGGCTGACATTACGACTTTCAGTAGCCTTCACCAAGCAGTGGAACACGTTAATCAAGCGGACTAATACAACACAAAAGCCCATGAGTATGTAACCATATCATAGGCTTTTATTGGTAGAAGAAAATTTGAAGCTTATTTAATAAAGCATCTAATGATTGACTAACTTGAAGTGTGTTAGGACTTGTCATTCCTTCACGGACAGCCGTTTGAATCATTAACGTTCGTGTCTGTTCGATTTCTTCTATTAGTATTTGGTACATGGATTTGTCTTTTGAGTGGGTTGAAAGCAGCATGTTAATTCCTCTTTTTTCTATAGTGATTATGGTTAAATTAACATTAATAGGTTTATTTTTCAATATTATGAAATTAAAAATAGTAAATTTTAAGAATTTTTCATATAGAAAAAGAACCTCTTTTTTAACAGAGGTTCTTTTTCTAATATAATAATTTATTAGGCATGTTTATGACTGCCACGCATTTTTCTCATAATGAAACTTACGATTAACACTAAGATGATTGATCCAATAATAGCAGGAATAATAGCAAATCCACCTACAACCGGTCCGAAGCTTCCAAAGATAGCTGAACCTAACCAAGAACCGATAAAACCGGCAATAATGTTACCAATAATACCTCCCGGAACGTCTCTTCCCGTAATTAATCCGGCAAGCCACCCAATAATACCACCTACAATAAGTGCCCATAAAAATGACATAAATATCATCCTCCTTTTTAATGATGTATTGCTTATATAGGTTAATACCCCACTTAAAAGAAAACTATTCATGGAATAGCAAAAAAATAAAAAAAACTTGTAAAAGGATTTAAGAACTGCGATAGAGTCATAGAAAATAGACTAACTAGTATATAATAGAAAAAGGAACATAGTTTAGAAGAGAAAGGAGACATGAAGTGAAAATAAAAAATCAAAGCGAGGTAGTAGAACAGCACTTGATTCAGTATTGGATGTATTTTCAGCATACGAAGAAATCTGTGAAGGTGGATACATCAGAAATTAAATGGATTTCTGCATCTCCTTACAATCGGGGCATATATGCAGGAACCCGTCATATTGAGCCTGCGTTGGGGATATGCCCTCCGCAAGGGGAGGAACCTCTATGGATTGTTGGTCCATCTTCATATGATAACCTTGGTCCAGTTCTTCATAAAAATGGATTTGTTCCTTATGAAAAATGGATCGGAATGATTCAGCACATTCAAGAAAAAGAATACATACATACAGGAGTAGAAGGGTTTCAATGTAAGCGAGTGCGCACAGAAGCTGAACTGAAAGAATGGATCACGGTATATATAGACGGCTATCAAAAACCAAAAGAATATCAAGCTGAATTTTTTGAAAGGTTTAGGGAGCTTATGCAGCACGCTGACCAATATCAGTTATATCTGGGCCTTTATCACAACCGGCCAGCTGTAGCTGGGTCTCTCTTTTTTTATGACGGTACAGCGGGTTTGTATTGTATCACTACAGCTAGACATATGAGGAGAAAAGGCCTGGCCACCGCATATTTGAAGGAAGTTCTTACTGAAGCAAAAAAACAGGCGGATACGTGTATTTTGCATGCTACAAGTGCAGGAAAGCCAGCCTATGAAAAAATTGGTTTTACAGCGGTTAACGAATTTGATGTATATAGATGGAGAAATAGAGATGGAACATAATGTGCTGCGGTTTGTGAGAAAAAAGACAAATTTCGACAAATTTTTAAAAAAAGTGTAGCTTCCACTTCGTTTTTGGTGTATCCTAGGAAAAAGCAGCAGCATGAGCTAGTGTTGTACATAGAACACAGATAAAAGGAGTCATTATGAAACATTTTTTTAAAACGAGCACGTTTTGGATAGGTTTGGTTGTCGGAATCGCGCTCACATTTGGGGGATATTTTACTGTTACTAGTATTTATGATTATTATTTAGGACGAGAACAGCTGAAAGTATTGACTGCCTCTCAGAAAAACCTTCAAACTGCTTTTAAAGAGTATAATCAGCTTATGGCCGAAAAAAAAACCAAAAAGCAATTTATCAATGAACTCGATGATATTTCAAATACTATAAACTATGAATATAATGAATTAGCTTCCCTTGATCCTACGATGAAAACGATGTATAAGCATACGGGCGTCATCGATGATATGGAACTGATGATTGATAATATCGATAGCATCTATGAATTAACGATGAATGATCACAAAGACGCAACAAAACCACTTCAAACCTATGTATCTGATTTAATGAAATATGTAGAAAAAGATATGAAAAAAGAAATAAGCATGCTAAGTAAATAGAACAGAACAGCTGTCTACTAAACAAATAGGCAGCTGTTTTTTTGTTGATTATAAAAGGAATCTTTTGGTTGCAGGCGAAAGAGTATATTATGCACCCACTCGGTTACGTGCACCACGTTTACAAAAAAGGGAGGACATAGTATGAAGAAAGTGGTGATTATCCTATTTAGTTTGTTTTCATTAGCCGCATGTCAGATTCCTACAGCTGAAACGCTTGAAGATTCTTATCCACCCGCTATAAAAATAATAACCGAAGGCAAAGAAGCCATCATCAAACCCTTATTCTTTTGCTGGACCGAATGTGAAGCTGATTTTGGCGAACGAAAAAATTTTAGACAAATTGTTATGAAAGATAGTATTCCCGTCTCTGAAGGTGGTCAAGTGTCCATTAAAATAGATGGTAAAAAACCTAATGCCCTTTATTACAAACAAATTCGTAATCAGTCTATTTATGAAAACATAGAAGAAAAAAAGGACATAAAAAAAACATCTGCTATTACAGTAGATTCTGCCTCTCGCAGTGATCGGTATATACTCGTAGCGGATTGGAAAGATAACAAAGGAAAAAAGCTAATCGGGCGTGTCTATTACACTCCAGTAAAATTTGAAACACCATAGATATGGCTCTCTATGCTGTAATAGAGAGCCATATGCTTAACCAATAGAATTAAGTGCTTGTGCAAGAGAAGAAGTAGTTTTAACATGTTCAAATGAAAGTCCTAAGCGAATGGCAGTTTGAGAAATTTCCGGTCGAATTCCAGATAAAATTGTTTGCACACCAATTAAACGAAGAGCTTTTACCAAATTAAAAATCTCTTGTGCCATCATCGTATCAATTGTAGCTACACCGAGCAGGTCAATACATAAATGTTCAACGTCTTTTTTCGAGCATTGCTGAAGCGTGTTTTCTAAAATAAACTGACTTTTGACCGTTCCAATATCCCCCACAAGAGGCAGAAGTGCAACTTTATTTTGAAGCATGATCACAGGAGAACTTAATTCATTAATTAACTCTTTCTGAGCGTTCAGCTGTTCTTGCGTATTTTTATGATATTCTTGAATAAAGATATAAATAGATAGATCAAAAGCTTTAACAATAATGTCATACCACATAAATATCTTATCTGTGCTTACTTCATTCGAATGCAAAGAGATAAACTTCTTTAAGTAATTGACGGCAATTTTTTGTGAATTAAAATATTCTCGAATAATAAAGTGAAGAGGCGTACTTAAATGCTTTGGATCACGCGCTAGTTCTATCGACCACTGCTGAAAATCTGAAAAAAAATACTCCTCATCCTTTATAAACACGTCAAATAAATGCTGAAAATAATCTTGATTTTGCTGCTTCAGTTCTTTCACAATTGCTGGATTTTTACTCGAATAGACAGAGAACTCATTTTCATCGTCGAGCTGATTGTACCAGTCTTCAGTTAATTGAAGAGAATGTTCTTTGAAAAAATGATATAAGTCCTGATTTTTATGCATGAAGACTCTCCTTATATATGTATAGTCTAATTGATTTATAAATAAAGGCATAAAAGCATCCCCTGATCTAGAGTGAGGATGCTTATAAATAAATCCATTATGAAGCGCATTTATTTTCCTATACGCCTTGTTTTCCCTAACTGTATACTCTCAAACCCAATTTATTAAAAAATAAACATTTATTAACTACCATATTCATGCATTTTACCTATTTCTCATAAAGAAACACTTCTTGTGCTTATAGCTTTAGCTTGGGTAAGGCATCTTTAATGCTTTGATAGACTAAAATAAAGGACATATCATCTTCCATAGTGCTCATATGTATGGCCATGTCAGGAGAAATTCCTGTTAAAACAAGCTGAGTTCCCATGAGCTTCAGCCAATTGTAAATATTAAGAATATCACGGCCGAATGAATCATTAAATCGCGCTAACCCTGAGACGTCTAGGATTAAATAACGATCTTTGCTGCTTGTGTTACACGAGGTGAAGCTATTAAATAGCATTTCTATACGCCGTTCGTTTAACGTTCCGATTAATGGAAGAACAGAGATTCCTTCCTCTATTGGCACGATAGGGGTGGATAGCCTTTCAACTTCTTCTAAAGCTTGCTGTAGCTGTTCCTGGGCTGTAATCTCTATTGTTACATCTTTTTGAACACCAATAAAGTAGTATTTATCTTCTTCTTCTATATATGTCGGATCAATCGTTAGCTGATTATGAAAGAAAGAGCCGTCTTTTCGATAATTAACGAGTGTAACAGAAACTGATTGATTGCGGCTAATAGCGCTGCGAATTTCATCAATGTGGTGCAGGTTTGTAAGAGGCCCTTGTAGAAAACGGCAATTTTCTCCTAATACTTCTTCTTCCTTATAGCCGGTCATAAGAGAAAACCCTTGATTGAGGTAAATAATTGGGTTATCAGGCAAAGAAGGGTCTGTCACGATAATGCCAGATTGTGAGCTATGAAGGGCTTTATTTAAAATGGACCATTTTGAATCTTGAGCTTCAGGTGTAGTCAATGCATTTCCTCATTCCTTGGAATTTTTATAAAAATATTGTGACATAAACACATTAAAAAAACAATTTTCGACGCGTTCGCTCCTAGAGAAAGAATAGAGATAAGGAAAAATATGTTATAATAGTTTCAGGGGTAAAGGGAGTGTGAACAAACGTGATAACCATCAATTTATTTAATGTTAGTTTCTTTGTGATGGCGCTAGTAGGCTTTATTCTCATTTTTTGTTTGCGTCTAAAGTTTAACCGGCCACTGTCATTATTTAAATGGTCTTTTTTGTTCGGAACGGTGCTGCTGTCGCTAAGCTTGTACTTGTTTATAGCGACCAGCCAATATATTCATTTGATATGCAATACAATCGGCTCAGTTATGGCAGCGCTCTATCTTATCAGTATTATGGTCGGAGCAGAAGAGTCATAAATACATATGTTTGAAAGTCTATTGAAAGTGGAAAAAAGGAAAGATGCATAAAAGAAAAAGAGACGCACTTACATTATTTTAGCCGACGAAATGATAACAACTTGAAAAACACCTCGGTACAAAATACCGAGGTGTTTTTCATAAATAAAAGGGAAAGGAGAATATTTAGAGAAATACTAGTCATATTTTACTGAGTGTAGTAAAATAAAAAGTTATTATTCTATTTTTATGTTGTTGCTATTGGCAACATGTGTTAGTCTAAAAGTGGTATACATTTTAGGCTATCTTGAAAAAGAGAGACGAGAAGCTTTTGGTCAAGTTTCTTAAAAGCTTCACGTTTACTGAGGTGAAACAATGAAATCTCAAGTACAAAAATTTGTAGGCTATTTATTAGCTGGTGATCAAGACAGCGCTTGGGAAGTTGTGCTAGAAGA
Source organism: Priestia sp. AB (assembly GCF_028369225.1). Taxonomy (NCBI): domain Bacteria; kingdom Bacillati; phylum Bacillota; class Bacilli; order Caryophanales; family Bacillaceae; genus Priestia; species Priestia sp. AB. The sequence goes on along the minus strand of NZ_JAQMYN010000004.1, from coordinate 89,249 downwards.
AATCCACCAAGGAAAGAACAGCCTAGATATTTATGAAAATTTAATTACAACCGCAATGCGAGTAACTGGAGATATGTGGGAAGAAAATATCATTTCTGTAGCTGATGAGCATGTTGCAACTACGACATGTGATTATGTGCTAACTCGCTATCGCTTTTATAAAAAAATTCAGGGACACGCTTCAGACACCGCTCCAAGGGCACTGCTTCTATGCTTGGAACAAGAACAGCACTTCATTGGTTTAAAGATGGTGGCTTTATTGTTTGAGGAACATGGTTGGAATACTCGCTTTTTAGGGGCCAATCTACCTCTGGAATACGCTGAGAAAATGGCTATAGAATGGAAGCCGTATATGGTAGGATTATCTGTCAGCATTCCTTATCATATTGAGAGGCTTGCTGAATATACCAAAACTTTGGACAAATTAGAACCAAGACCAACGGTAATGGTAGGAGGGCGCTTAGTTTCTCAAATTGATTTCCGTTCTTACTGTTCTGAGCATACACGCCTAATTCCGGATCTTCACCAACTAAATAACTGGTTAATCAGTTATCACAAAGGAGTGGAAGTTAATGTCGATGCTTGAATATGTTCCAATTCCTTACTTTTTAGTGGATACTGAATTTAATATTTTGGAATGGTCGCAACAATCAGGTCATTTATTTAAGCCTTCAGCTAATTTTTTAGATCTTGTAGACGTATTTAGTCAAGAAAAGGCGAGAAAGTTTTTAAGCTTGCGCCAAAAAGATTCTCGAGAATTGTCTGTAGACGAACCCCATGATGAGCAAACGCTTGTCCAAAGCCGAGGCCAGGCTATTCAGAAAGTAGAGCTTGTGATGCAAACCAATGATTCACCTTATTCACTGTTTGAATGCTTAATTCAATGGGATAGTGATATAGGTCATTTAGTTTGTATTCGCCAAGATGAACGTATACAAGAGCTAACGAACCTTGTTCAAGACCATCGGAAACGATTAGCAGATACAGATTTTGAACTGCTTGAACAAAAAGAACGTCTTGAAAAATCATTACAAAAAATTAAGCAATTGTCCGCTTCTTTTATTAAACTATCCTCTAAAGTAGGACTTATACCCCTTTTTGGAGACTTGGATACAGATCTTGTAGCTGAAAATACGTGCATTTTGCAAAACTTTGCGCATGAAGGAAATTACACCACGCTTCTATTTGACTTTGGGGGACTCGATATATTAACGAACGAAGGAATTCAAGCTTTTGCAGGCTTTATGCAGTCCTTTTATCTCATGGGTATCACATGCTATATTATTGGCATGAAGCCGCACCATACGGCTGCTCTGAAAAATAGAACGTTTGGTGACCAAATTATTTATATGAATAACCTGAGTGAAATTATTGCTGTGAATAAAAATGTGAGTTAAAAGAGTGGAGGAGAAGAAAGTTATTCTTCTCCTCTTTCTGTATACACTTCTTTTCTTGTAATTAAACATCTATTAAAGAATCTTTTTATATTTCAGCTGAAAGAATGGTGTTAAGACGTTGAAGTCCTGTGTTCAAATCAGTATCACTAAGGAGGGAATAGCTTATTCGAATGTAAGCATGAAGCGGTTTGTGAACAAAACAAGCTTCACCAGGTAAAAAGCAGATATTGTGCTCCTGGGCTTTTTTTAATAACCCAAATGTGTTTACTTTTTGAGGCAGTTTTAACCATAAGTTGAATCCTCCATTAGGAACTTGGAATTGAACGGATTCGGAAAGAGACGAAAGCAGATCGCTTGCATGATCTCTTCTCAGTTGCAAAGCGGTCCTCAGTTTTTCCATGTGATGTTTCATTCGCTCAGTGCGTAAAAAAGCTAGCATGGCTTTTTGAGTTAGTAAGGGACTACCAATATCCATCAGTGCTTTAACCGCATATAGCCAATCAAATACAGAACCCTGTGCATAAAGTAATCCTATTCGAAGTCCTGGAGCCAACGTTTTACTAAACCCCTTCAAGAACAAAACATGCCCATTTTTATCAAACGTTTTGATCGGTGGAGGCACCGATATATCATCGAAATAAATCTCTCCAAACGAATCATCTTCAACAATAAAAAAGTGATACAATTCGGCCAAACCAACTAGTTCTTTGCGACGCTGTCTGCTCATTAGTATACCTGTAGGATTTTGAAAAGAAGGGTTCACGTACAAAAGCGAAGGTTTTATTTTTTGGCAGACTTCTTCTACTAAATCAGATTGTATTCCTTCTTCATCTAGTTCAATTGAAATGACGTTAACACCTTTATTGGTGAAGACATCAATTGCAGCTCCGTAGCATGGACTCTCTACTATAACCGTATCCCCTGGTTTTAAAAGCGTTTGAGCAATTAAATCAATACCTTGCTGAGCGCCACTTGTAATCATAATTTCATGAGGCTCAGCTTTTATTCCTTGCTCTCTCTGTAAATAAGAAGAAAGCTCCATGCAAAGCTCCTGATCTCCTTGAATTGGACCGTATGTGGCTAAAACAAGCTCATTGGTACGTAACAGACTTTGCATTTCTTGCGCTAAAAACTGATTAGGAAGGAGACGAGGGAAAAGAATAGCCTGAGAGAAATCATAATATTTACGATCACGATTTAAGCTATACTGAGAGCGCGTGATATTTACGTTTAATTCATCTTGCCATGAAAAATTATTTAATACCTTGGAAGAACCTTTAGTAACCCCTTTAACAAAAGCTCCTTTTCCTGACTGTATTACGATTAATCCTGATTTTTGTAAGAGCTGATACGCTTTTCGTACCGTTAATAAGCTTATTTCTAACTCTTGTGATAGCTTGCGTAAAGAAGGGAGCTGATCACCAGGTTTTATCATGCTCGTTTGGATGCGATAACGAATCTGCTCATAGATTTGCTGATAAATGGGGGTAGAAGATTTTTTATGTACATTAAATCTCATTGTGTCACCTAACTATTCTTTTTCTATAGTTAACCTCAAAATAAGCATGGGCGCAACTGGAAAAACAGCAACTGTTATAGTCAAGGTTTTACTGTTATACTTCCTTTCTTTTATACTCGTGGCATATTTAAAGGAGGAAGATATATGATTATTATTAATTACGTACTTATCTGTTTTATTTTCGGCACGACATTTTTAACTATTAAATTAGGGATTGAAGCAGGAATGCCTCCACTTTTCTCAGCCGGAACTCGCTTTCTTTTAGCAGGAATCTTAGTAATCTCGTACTTTGCATATAAAAAAGACGTTCGACGCTCGTTATTATTTTCAAAAAAAGTGATGATGGTAGGGTTTTGTTTGACCTTTATGACATTTTCAACGCTCTATTGGGCAGAACAACATGTGACATCGGGTCTTGCAGCTGTTTTATCTGCTACTGGCCCAATGATAATATTGCTTATTCAAGTGATGCAAAGAAAAATGGAATTAAAAAAAGAGCAGTTATTGGCTTTGCTTCTGGCTTTTACCGGTGTTATTTGCATTTCACTTCCAAATGTGACAGCCACTATGTCTTATTCGTGGACGTTAGGGTGTATCATTATCATAGTAGGAGAGGTATTTTACGGCATAGGCAGCAATTATTCGAAAGCTTTGTTAAATGAACTAAAAGAAGTGTCACCATTTTTAATTAACGGTATTCAAATGTTTTACGGGGGAATATTTCTGCTGGTGCTATCTTTATGTACAGAGCAGATCCATGTTTCAACTATTATGCCTCGAAATGCAGTATGGTCTATTGTATATTTAATTTTTGTTGGTTCAATTGCTGGACACGGCTTATATTATTGGCTCATCGCCCAAACAAATCCCATTTTTCCATCTACTTGGTTGTATGTATCTCCTTTAATCGCGGTGTTAATCGGCTATGTAGTCTTAAATGAAGCTATCACGCCTTCTATTATTGGCGGAGGCCTTCTTATTTTAATAGGAGTGTTTATGGCGAATCGTGAAGCTTTGGGAGTACATTTTAAAAAAAGTGTGCTATTCAAAAAGCAGCTGTAAAACAAGTCGCCATTTGCTGACTTGTTTTTAGTTGATCGCAAGACAAAAAAGATTGAAGAAAGATATAAAAGGTGACTAAAAGCCTCTTCCTAATGAAAGAAGAGGCTTTTTTGTTAAGAGTTTGCTGACATCGTATGAGACGGTAGAATGATATCTTGGTCGACGAGAAAGGATAAAAGTTCCCGTGTAGCATATGACATATAGCGATCTTTTTTCAAAATGATGCCAAGCTCCCACATTGGAGTAGGTGCGGCAATTGGAATACTTTTAATAAAAGGGTTATTGATCTTTGGAAACACGGACTTTGGTAAAATTGCAATACCTAATTCAGAAGCGACTAGTTCAATAATTAGGTCCCATTGAGAACTTTCGTACGCTATTTTTGGATGAAAGCCCGCTTGAATGCACTCATGAATAATGCGATCATGAAGAGAGAAATCTTTGCTGAATAGGACAAACGGTTCTTCTCTAAGCTCGCTCAAAGCAACGATTGATTTAGCTGCCAGCGGATGCTCATGATGAATGTATAAATTAAACTCTTCTTCAATAAACGGATAGACGTGAAAAAGAGGGTTTTGAATAGGCAACACGATAATGCCAAGGTCTACTTGTTCGTTTTCTACAAGTTCGACAATTCGCTTTGCGCCAAGCTCCACAAGCTCTAATTTCACCTGAGGATGTTTTGATGTAAAGTTTTTTGCAATCATCGGGAAAACAACAGTCCCTACTAAAGGAGGAATTCCTACTTTAATATCTCCTGTAGGGAGATTTCGTAAATCATCTAACAGAGCATGCAGCTCGTGAAGAGTGGATACCAGCTTTTGGCTTTGCCCATACACAATCTGTCCTGCATCGGTTAACGTCAGCTTTCGAGTAGAGCGATCAAAAAGATCTACGCCGAGTTCTTCTTCTAGTTTTTTTACAATTTTACTTAATGCTGGCTGAGACAAGTGAATTGCGGCTGCTGCTTTCGTGAAACTTTTTTGATTAACTACTTCCATGAAATGTTGCAGTTCTCGAATATCCATAAATTCTCCTCACTAGTATTCTTAGTTTTCATACTATTTATTCTATTTATCTATTTTACTTATGATTCAAATAAATGTAAACTCTTACATAAGGAAGTGAATAGTGATTCATCTAAAAATAGTACATCAAATTCCTCTAAATACGTTAGAAACCCGCATGTTTGTAAGCGTTAACAAAAAAAGTACCCTCGAAGAAAATCCTAGAAAAATATTTTTTTCTCCCGTAAAACAAAGCCGCGAGCGCAGAAATAACGCGTGTTGAAATGTTCATTTTGTATACTGTTCTGACAATTAAGAAAGAGGAATAAAATGGTATAGTGCACCACTAAGGTGAGTCTATTCATTCTGCAAACGAGCCGTACATAGAAAAAAGGGCCTGTTTGTTAAAAATAATTGGGGGAGTGGTTGAGATGACATACGTTAAAGGATTAGAAGGAATCGTTGCAGCTGAAACAAAAGTAGGGCATGTTGATGGAGAGAAAGGTCAGCTGATTTATCGCGGATATTGGGCAAAAGATTTGGCGATCAATTATTCTTTTGAAGAAGTTTCTTATTTAATTTGGAACGGCACGCTGCCAAATCATGATGAGTTAAAAGCATTTAAACAAAAAATGGTGACTCATCGTACGCTTCCGGCTAATATTGTTGCATTAATGGACTGTTTGCCAAAAGATACAGAAGTGATGAGCGCGCTTCGCACATGTATCTCAGCTTTAGGAGACCCTTCATACAGCTGGCCTCCGACAAAGGAGCAGGCACTTGCGATTACAGCGGTCACACCTACCATTATTGCCTATTGGTATCGTAAAATGAATGATTTAGAAGTAGTAGAGCCTAACGAGCATTTGGATCATGTAGCAAACTATTTATACATGATTAACGGAGAAATTCCAGATCAAAGTTTGGTTACTGCGCTGAACGCATATTTTGTTTTGACAATTGAGCATGGGATGAACGCCTCGACCTTCTCATCACGCGTTATTTCATCTACCGAATCTGACATGGTTTCAGCTATTTGCGGAGCAATTGGCGCGATGAAAGGTCCGCTTCACGGAGGAGCTCCTTCTGGTGTTATTACCATGTTTGATGAAATTGGAAGTGAAGAGAATATTGAGCCTTGGGTTCGTAAAAAATTAGATAATAAAGAGAAAATCATGGGATTTGGTCATCGCGTTTATCGTACACATGATCCAAGAGCAGAAGCATTAAAAGAAGTATCGAAACAAATCTCAGGAGATAACGGGCTATTTGATTTAATTGTTAAAATTGAAGATAAAACCATTGAATTACTCAATGAATACAAGCCGGGTAGAGGCATTTATACTAATGTAGAATATTTCGCTGCAGCGGTTATGAAAGCGGTTGAGCTTCCGTCTGAACTATTCACCCCAACCTTCACAGCAAGCCGTGTAGTTGGCTGGACAGCTCATGTCGTAGAGCAATCAGAAAATAATCGTATTTACCGACCTCAGTCTGCGTATATAGGTTATACGCCAGTTGAACAAAATCAATAAATACAACTGATTTCACATAAAGAACGTCGGTAGATCCGACGTTTTTTTCATATGGTTAAATATATTCTTTTTGAGAATAAAATCGCTTTAATAAATAGAATAATCCGACTGCTAAGCATAAACTTGCTGCAGCTAAGCTAGAGGTAATCATGGCGTGCTCACCTTCGGTAGGGGTATGTGAAAGTTTATAGCTGCTGTAGCACAAGAGAGCTGTGATACATAAACAGCAGGAGCTAATCAATCCATACCGCTTTTTGAAGCCAATAATAGATAGTAATACAATCAAATAAATTCCGCTCACCATCATCATAATTGGAAACTGAGGGTGGAATTTAATTGTATATAACAAATAATCGATGTGAGAATAGTGATGAACCGCCGAGGACTTTGTTAGCCCTCCGGTCAAACTAGCTGATAAAGGTCCTTCAAGCATCGAAGAGCCGTTATACCAAGTAGCGACTGAGGAAAGTAAAAAAACAAAACAACTTGCAAATAGCTGCGTCATGCATTTTATTGACACGTATAGAAAGCTCCTCTCAATAACCATCTTTTGTTAATACAAGTCCGAAAATTATTATAGCAGGTTTTGAAAGTAAAAAAAGTACTATTGGAATGGTTTCATAAAACGTTCATATTTGAAAAGGTTTGTTTTTTAAAAAGAAAGGGAAAAAAAGTGAAACGGAAGATATGAATAGAGGAGAGAGAAAGATGAAGGCAGCAGTGATTTTGAATCCAAACGCAGGAAACAAAAAATTAGTAAATGAAATTGACTTTATATGTGATCGGTTAAACACTGCATTTGAGACGGTTACTTTATATAAAACAGAGCAACCTGGAGATGGTGCCGATCTGGTAAGGAAATTGGAAGGCAAAGCGGATGTCATTATTGGAGCAGGAGGAGACGGGACAATTTATGAGCTCATCAACGCTCTTGCTCCGTTGCAGCAACGTCCTGTATTTGCTATTTTACCTGGTGGAACGTGCAACGACTTTTCGCGTGCAATTGGAATGAATCAAAATCCTTTAAAAGCGGTGGAGCAAATTATAGAAAAGCAGACGGAGGCAGTGGATGTTGGAAAACATGGCGAAGATTATTTTTTAAACTTTTGGGGAATCGGCCTCGTAGCTGATGTATCTGAAAATATTTTGGAAGAAAATAAAGAGAAATTTGGTAAGCTCTCTTACTACATGAGCGTAGGCAGAACTTTAAATCAAGCAGAGCCTTTTCAATTAAAAATGACGAGCGAAAAAGCTTCCTATGAAGGAGAAGCTGTTATGGTGTTAATTGGAAACGGCCCTTTTTTAGGAGGAACTCGCGCTATGCTAGGAAACAGCTCATTTCAAGACGGATTATTAGATGTATTCGTTATTAAAGAAATGGGAATCGAGCCGGTTATGGCATGGTTACAAACAAGCCCTGATGAGGAACAGCTTAACCCTGAAAGCAACCTTATGCATTTTCGTGCAAAAGAAGTTCATATTGAAACTACTCCTGAAAAAACGGTAGATTGTGATGGAGAAAAAGAAACGACGACACCTTCAACGATTACGGTTCTCCACAATCACATCAATATGATAGTCGGAAACAGATAAAAAAACGCTGGAAGTTCCAGCGTTTTTTTTATGAAGACAGCCATCGCGGAGAAGTAAAAAGCATAATCATTATGCTGCTCATCGTAATAACAAGCATGGAGTAGCAAAAAGCAGTAAATCCGATAATATGTAAGCCCACTATCATAATCGTACTGTCTAAGATAAAAATGGTTATTCCTATATTGATTTTCCATTTTTTCGATACAATAATGGCAATTAAATCAAGCCCATCCGAACTGATGCCGTAGCGAAGCATCAGTCCTATTCCCATCCCTACGAGTGCGCCTCCAAGCAATGAGCTAAAGAGCAAAGGAAGCTCTAGCGTGCCTTCGAGAATAGACAGCCATTCTGTCATAAAAAAAGAAACAAATAAGCCTATACTTCCGTAAAAAAAATTTTGACGATGACGAAAAAAAGCATATAAATAGATAGGTACATTCAAAAAGAAAATGGACAGTCCGATAGGAGTTCCAAACACATAATATACGATAAGCCCAAATCCTATAAGTCCACCGTCTAGTAAGTGATACGGAGCAATAAATCCGTTTAGCCCTAGTCCAATTAATAAGCTGCCACAGCAAATCGAAACCACTCTCGAAAAAATATTCCTCACCCTATACGTTAAATTTTAATAGGAGTACTCGTCCCTCTATGTATATGGCAAGCTTAGGTTATTTAGAAGTGAAGAAGAAGAAGAAAAAGAAAATTATGTAAAAAGTATTGATTCTATAACTCTGATATTCTATAGTTAATCTAACTTCGTTTTCACGACAATTTCTTGATTTCTTACAATACTGTTTAACTGTTTGTATTTTTTACTATATAAAAAAGTTTCGTTCTGCAAAAAGCATACGATTGTAATAAGTCGATAAAAGCACGCCGCTATATAAAAGGGGTTGATTACGTGTAGGATTCTCTTTCTTTTCAGTCATACTAAAAAGAAAGAGGGATTGTCGTGAAAAATCGTTCCGTACTTTTTTTATGGTTTGGTCAAAGTCAAGCCAATTTAGCAGATGTATTATATATTGTTGCGTTAATCAGCATTCTTTATGCTCAAAATAGTTCTCCTGTGCTGCTTTCATGCATTCCATTTACCATTACGACTGCTAAGTTTTTGAGCAGTTTTATTGTGCCTTTTCTTATAGATCGCTACAGAGCTAAGCGTATTCTTGTTGTGTCTCAATTGTTAAAAACCAGTGTTTTATCTATGTTTTTCTTGTGGCATATGTCGCTTATCAGCATGCTGTGCTGCGTAGCGCTTATTGCTTTTTTCGATGGGTGGACAGCTCCGGTTCAAAGCTCTATGCTTCCTCATTTAGTAGATAAAGAGAAGCTGTTGAAATGGAACAGTATGTTTAATGTCACTGATCAAATGATTCAAATTGCAGCCTATCCGCTTGGAAGCTTTCTGATCATTAGCTGGGATGCTACTGGCCTTTTATGGCTGTCATTTTCGTTATTCAGTTTGTCAATCGTATTTATGCAGGCTATTCGCATTAACGCTCATTCTTCTAAAACGAAGCAAAAACAAGGGTTAAAAGAGGGATGGAAGCTAATTTGGGATTATCCGCGCCTGCGGGTTTTATTAGTCATGGAGGTTTTAGAAGGGATTGCTGCCGGCGTTTGGGCATCAGCAATTGTCTACGTGTTTGTGAAAGAGATATTAAATAAAAATGAAGCTTGGTGGGGATATATCAACAGCAGTTTTTTTGTTGGAACGGTTCTTGGAGGTTTCGTTTTGTTGAAGATTTCAGTTGAACAAGAGAAAAGTCTTTATCATATCGTAACACTAGGCAGTCTTTTATCAGGTTTCTTTACATTATTGTTCGGAGTGATGCCTGCTCCTTTTCTTTCACTTTTACTTAGTTTTGCTATTGGCATTGCCCTTCAAATAAGCGCTACATGTTCTTACACGCTTACACAAACGGCCGTTCCTTTAGAAAAGCTTTCTAAGGTACTTTCCGCTACGCTTAGCGTTTCATATGTGACGTTTGGGCTTTCGGTGCTGCTGCTTGGAGCTGTTGCTTCGCTAAATGTAACGGCGGCGTTTCTAACAGCAGGAGGACTGATTGTAATCAGCGGCTGTGTAGGTTTATTCTTGCGAAATTATGCGCTTGCTAACTAAAAAAGGTTGCTATTTGCAACCTTTTTTTAAAACATCGTATTTTCTCTCATCAACCATAAGCCGTATAAGGTTGTTTGCTTTAAATACCCCTTGTGTAAAAGTAGGGAGCTTATCACGAAAACGAAAGGAAAAAGAGTATGGCTATCGAATTATGTTAAGAGCGTTGAGCTAAAAGGAGTGATTAAATGGTTGTCATTCGACAGGCGGTTGAAACTGATCGAGAGCGACTGGCTACGTTAATGCAAGAATATATAGTAAAATTCTGTGAGCAGCCTGCCCCTTCCCGGAAAGCTTTAACTTTACATATTAAGCGCTTATTGAATAGTCCTTCCTATGGTATCCAGTTTGTTGCTGAATTGGAAGGGAAACTAGTAGGTTTTGCGACGGTGTACCTATCGTGGAGCACCTATTATTTTAAAGAAACAGCCATCTTAAAAGACTTGTACGTATCTCCTTTAAACAGAGGAAATAAAATTGGTGAACGTTTGTTTAAGATCTGCCTGGCCTATTCTCAAAAGTATGAGTTTGCAGGGATGACCGCTGAGTGCAGCAGTGAAAATAAAGTGGCTCAAAACCTTTATCAAAAAATGAACGGTAAAGAAAATGCAGGGGTTCAATACCGGTTTTTTTAAGAGAAGTGCAGCTTTTACTTTTAAGACTTCTACTAAATGGCAAAAATATGTTATAGTATGAAAAGTGAAATTGATGAAAATGTCGGTGGGCTATATGTTAGATGATGGTATCAATAGTAGGGGGAAGTTGGACTAGCTGTTTGAAAGGCGGCCATCCTATTTTTAGTATAGCCGCAAGGAAGGAGCAGGACCTTGAAAAAAAATCCAATCTTAAACGCGTGGAAAATAGTAACTGCGACGAGCGGTTTTTTACTTGCGCTGTTTATCTTTAAAGTCCGAAAAGGAAGATAACCATATAAAGAAAGCTCCTCGATTGAGGAGCTTTTTATTATTTAGTAATAGGAAACGTCAAGGGAGTCACTGTTGATAAAGAATCTCTGTAAGAATGATAAGTGAAATAATGACGTGTTGGACTATAAATAGTCATGTAAAGTAAATAATCATATTTCGTTTCCATATAGAAAAAAACGCCGTCTGCGTGGAGTGTATAGAAAGAGTACGAAATCCCGAGCAGCGTTTGCTTTTGTACACTTGTGCTTGGGTTTTCTTTAATCCATTCATACAGTTCAAACACACTCACTCCTGGTGATGATTGCAGCGTATGTACTTTGTCATATAACTTATCCGATACATCGGAAACCGACTGTTTTAATTGGTGAAATAAGTTGGACATTTGTTCTTTCATTGTGGTGAGCTCCTTTACGGGTAGTCAGCTATTAGCATGCTCAGGGAAATCCACACTTATGTATAGTTAGTGGATGGCTGATTTGAATTTGCCGCCCTGCGCTTCTTGGGTATCCATAATGGTTGTAAAGGCATGTGGATCTATTTCGGAAATAATGGTTTTAAGCTTGGTAATTTCCAAACGCGTTACAACTACGTATATGACTTCTTTTTCTGTACCTTCAAATCCGCCTTTACCATACAGTTTCGTCACGCCGCGGCCTAAACGATGCGTAATAGCGTCTGATAGCTCTTCATAGTGATTTGAAACTATAAAAGCTGCTTTTGTTTCATCAAGCCCTTGAATAATCGCATCGATTGTTTTAGAAGCAATATAGTACGTAAGGATCGAGTACATAGCCTGTTCCCACCCTAGCACAAACCCTGCCCAAGCGAAAATGAAGATATTTAAAAACATCACAAATTCGCCCACAGAAAACGGGATTTTTTTTGTTAATAAAATACCTAAAATCTCAGTTCCGTCTAACGCTCCACCGTGACGAATGACCGTTCCTACACCTGCTCCTAACAGCAGTCCGCCAAATACAGTAGCAAGAAGCGGTTCAGATGTTACAGCTGGAACATGGTGCAACTGAGATTCTACAATGGATAAAGCAACAACTGCAAACATAGATGAAAAGCAGAAGTTACGACCAATTTGTTTGTATCCACTATATAAAAAAGGGAGATTAAAGATGATGATAAGAAGACTGAACGGCAATTTCGTTAAGTACACTAAAATTAGGGAAATACCGATAATACCGCCATCAATTACAGAATTTGGGACTAAAAATAATTCGATAGAAACGGCAGCCAAGGAAGCCCCAATTAACATCATAATGTAGCGATAAATGAGCCGACCTGCCTTTTCCTTTTTGTGCTGTTTCGTTGTCATAAAATCTTTCCTTTCAAAATACTGCCTATACGCAACTCTTACTAGTATAACTAAGTCTTGGGAACTCTATCCAATTATCTACTTTAAAAAAGACTAGCCAGAATAAACAAAATCCTGTTAAATTAAACGGTAGACATTTGCTGAAATAAAGGAGCGGTACATATGATAAACATTTATATTCCAGCGCTTCAAACAAGCGCTGGTGAAAAAGCGGCACGCTATATTGATACATTAACCAAACCGATAGGAAGCCTTGGAAGACTCGAAGAAATAGCAGTGGAATTAGCGGCCATGACCGGGGAAGTTTTTCCGACAGTCACGCCGCCAGGGGTCCTCGTTTTTGCAGGCGATCATGGAATTGTAAAAGAAGGAGTTTCAGCTTATCCGCAAGATGTAACGGCACAAATGGCGCTGAATTTTTTACAGGGAGGAGCAGCTATTAACGTGTTTAGTCAGCAAATAGATGCCCAGTTCAAATTGATTGACATCGGCATTGCTTCTGACCTTTCCCATAAAGACCTTGTACAACGCAAAGTGAAGCTGGGCACAGCAAGTTTTTATAAAGAAGACGCGATGACGCGCAGTGAGGCAGAACTGGCTGTTCAAGTCGGATATGAAGAAGCTGAAGAGCTTATTGCCCAAGGAATTAAATGTTTGATTGTAGGAGAAATGGGCATCGGAAATACTACGTCAAGCACGGCTATTTTAGCTGTATTGACAGGAGAAAAAGTCTCTAAGCTTGCAGGAATGGGCACAGGGATTTCTGACGAACAACTGCGCCACAAAGTGAATGTGATTGAAGAAGCGCTGCAAAACAGGCACATTAACCCTCAGGATCCGATTGATATTATTAGTAAAATAGGGGGTCTTGAAATTGCCGGGATGACAGGTGCTATGCTGGCGGCAGCTGCTCACCGTATTCCTATTTTAGTAGATGGTTTTATTTGTACAGTTGCAGCCCTTCTAGCAACAGAAATCAATACACAAGCAAGAGACTATATGTTTGCTAGTCACGAATCTGTTGAACAAGGTCACGCGTGTGCAATGAAGCTTCTTGGCAAGAAACCGCTCCTCAACCTCAATCTTCGTTTAGGTGAGGGAAGTGGAGCTGCTGTTACATTTCCACTGCTGCACTCAGCTTCACTGATGATTGCCAATATGGCCACATTTGAATCTGCGGGAGTGTCTGAGAAAGAATAAACCTAAAAAAGACATGGGAACAAAACCATGTCTTTTTTCTTTATTTTATAAAAAAATTTATATTTTTAACATCATAAACCAATAAATGCTAAAGCTAGCACCTGTTAAAATAAATGATCCAATAATTAACAATACCAGTGCAACGCGTCGTTTAATCGCTTGAATTTCTCTATCTTTTGGCAAACGTCCCATTGGTCTTCCTCCATTATGTAAATATTTCACGTATTTTCCTATTTTACTCCGCTTTAAAAAGAGAGAACATATGTCAAAGTTACTAAAAACTAAATTATTTTACAAAAAAATTGTATCCCCGTTACAGCAGGGCAAAGAATACGTATTTTTTCAGTTAGAAAAGGACTGCTCTAAAGGTTTACTTACATGGCAACAACCTTTATCATATAACTGACTATACTATGATGTTATCCAAAGTTGGAAGAAATCTCAATAAATGTGAGTGTTATAATTACATGATAAGAGTCAGAAAATTTTAAAAAAGAGTGTGAGCAAACAATGAACGGTATGTTGATTATTCGGAACGGTGCTCCTTTTTATGAAGGAGCTTCCGTGCCTATTCCAAAAGATAAAGCCTGTATTATCGGACGAAGCAGTGAAGAATGGGAGCCTTATCTGGCCTTTCAAAGTGCTTACATTTCACGCAAGCATTTTGAAGTAACGTACGAAAGCAATGCCTTTTTCATTACAGACTTGTTTAGTAAACACGGGACAAAAGTAAACGGAGAAGAGTTACAGCCTGGAACCCCTCTTTTATTGAAAGAGCAGGATGTCATTACCTTAGCAAATGAGGAGGCAGCTTTAGTATTTAGAAATGATGATATGGATGCAACCCTTGATTTAGGACCTTTGCTAAAACAAATAAATAAGCCATTTTACACATTAGATCCAATTTTGCAGAAAGTAAAAGTAAAAGAGGAAACGTATATTCTGTCAGATAAAGAATATGCGTGCTTAGCTTATCTTCTAGAATACAACAATCAATTTGTTTCAAAAGAAGCATTAAAAAAAAGCGTTTGGCCTGAACGAGTAGAGTCAAATGGAGAAATTCTAGTAGCAGCAGAAGAGCTGAATGCGCTGATTTACCGGGTTCGAAAAAAAATAGGAACATATTTAGAAATCGAAGTGATTCGAGGAAAAGGATATTGGCTGCACTTTAACGAAAATGGACGTGAATAGAATCACGTCCATTTTTTAATCTCGTTTTACAGCATGTACACGTATATGTTTAGCTTCTGCTAGCCAAGATCCATTTTGAAATAGTTTGTCTTGCATTCGATTTTCTAAGCGCGTAATGAGGACATTTTTAGTTTCTGTCGTCACGTGAGCAAAAAGAGGGGCTGCATTTGTTTCCAGCCAATTACGCAAGCCATTTTCCCCTTTTAACAAAAAGGGACGGCTGTAGTGAATAGCCGTGGTGACTTGAAAATTCTGTGACTCCAAAAGAGAAGAATATTCAGCTACAGAAGGAAAGTACCATGGGAAATCTACATCGTTATAAGGGATATCAAACGTTTTAAATTGACGGATGATTTCTGTAAAAATTTCGTCCATGTTTCCTTTTCCCCAAAATTCTGCTACAAATCGGCCGTTTGGTTTTAAAGCATTGTAAATGTTTTTAATGACAAGGTGAGGGGGACGGATGTCGTGTAAAGTTGCATTTGAAAAAACTGCGTCAAATTGTTCGTAATAAGGAAGGTTAAGGGCATTTAACTGTTCAAAGGATAGAGTTGGGTACTGATGACGAGCTTGTTCAATCATATTTTCAGAGCAATCGATGCCCGTTGCAAGGACATGAAGCTTATGAAGCTGCGAAATAAATTCGCCAGTGCCGCAGCCAATATCTAAAATATGTTCGCCAGCTTGAGGAGAAAGAAGGTTCATAGCACTTCCTCCAAATGAAGAAACAAACGGAAGATGATACACTTGAGCAATTTTTTGTTGGTTAACAGTTTGACTCATGAAGTGATTCCTCCTTTGTAAAAGATGATGACTATCGTTTTATAAGAAGAAACAAGCTTTGAATAGTAGATATGAAGTTATTGATAGAATTATACCATATATCTTACTTATTATGCCGAAAACTGCAAAGAAAAAGCGCACCAAACTTCTAGCTTGGGCGCTTACAAGCACGAACTATTTTATAACCATTAACTTAACCAAACTGAACAAAAAGAGGAAGATCCGTATGACCCATCTCACGTACGTAGACGTATAAATTTCCTTTATGATGAATTTCATGGTCAATGGCCATTTGTAAAAGTTGACTTCCAGGAAGCTTTCTTCCAAACGCTGCAGTGGCGTCAATTGTTTTGTTTAAATCATCTTCGCTAAGTGAACGTAATACGTCTACTGTTTTTTGGGTATATTCAGCTGCAAGGTCCGATAATGACTTACCGCTAAAATCAGCTTTTTGACCAAGTGGCGATAAATCACCGGATTTTACCACTGATGCAAATGCATAAAAGGATGTTAAAATATGCGTAGATAAGTCAAAAGCGGACATAGATGTCGGGGCAGGCTTGTATTCGTAGTGACCTGCTTCAATTTTGTTGATTAATTCATTAGTTACGTTTCGATGTGCTAAAAAGTGATGAGTAATTTGTTCAACTGTCATGATGAAAGGCTCCTTTATTATGTATTCGCTCCTGAGTATAGCATCTGGAAATCAGAAAGCGAAGAAAAAACTTTAACAAAAAGAAAAACAGCTGCATGTGAGCAGCTGCTTTTCTTTTTATTAGAAATTACGTTGTTTTAATTCTTCAAGTAATAACTCCATACCTTCGCGGCTTAAAGTTAATTTGCCATCTGCGATTGTTACGTTGTCAGAAGATACTTCGCCAGTAATCGCACAAGCACCGTTCGGCTCATATTTCTTTAAAATAATTCGATCTGTTTCGACAAAAATTTCAACAGGATCTTTTACATCTATTTCAAGAACACGTCTTAACTCTTTAGGAATTACGATACGACCTAAATCATCTACTTTTCTTACAATACCAGTCGATTTCATTTTTTAATCACCTTTACTTTTATATTTTATTGAGTACGCAAAATATTATTTTTGGAATTTCTAAGATGATTATATACTAGATAACCGCTAAATTTGTCGAAGTTATTAATATGTAAATGAACTGTAATATTATTGAAATATTATCTGTAAATACAAATCCTCCTACAATATGGAATATGTAGGGCTCTTTGTATGATATAGGAGATGCAGGAATTAATTACATTTGACATACAATTTTTTTTATGTTTGTACAGCAGCATGGAGGTAGAGTACATGTAAGCGTGAAAGCAAACAAGTTGAAAAAATGAAGAAAATATGATTAAATTTAAAAAGTGACTTGCTCAAAATAATTAAATCGTAATGATTACGTATTTCAAATAAAAATTATTAAAACGAAAGGATGACAAAGAGTTTGGCTAAAAAATCAAAAGTGGTAAAAGAACAAAAACGTCAAGAGATGGTAGCGAAGTATGCGCAATTACGCCAAGAGCTGAAGGAAAAAGGAGATTACGAAGCGTTAAAAAAATTGCCTAGAGATTCTTCGCCAACGCGCTTAAATAATCGCTGCCGCGTTACCGGTCGTCCGCGAGGCTATCTTAGAAAATTTGAAATGTCACGCATCGCGTTTAGGGAATTGGCCTACAAAGGACAAATTCCAGGAGTCAAAAAAGCAAGCTGGTAGTATAAAAGCCCTCATTATGAGGGCTTTTATTATTTATTAGCTGCAAAATATCGAGCGATCCCTTGGTAAATACCTGTAGATATTTGCTGCTGATACGCGTTAGAAGAAACAATTTGCTCATCGTGAGCATTTGATAAAAAGCCTAATTCAAGAAGTACAGCCCGCTGGTTGTTTTCTCGAGTAACATAATAATCTCCAAAACGAACCCCCATATCCTTCATAGAAGGCGCGTTTTCAGCCATGCTTTCTTGAATGTATTTTGCTAATTCTTTATCTTTAGATTCACTGTAATAAAATGATGCGATGCCGTTTGCAGAAGATGAAGTAGACGCGTTATAGTGAATGCTGATAAATGCATCTGCATGCTTTGCTTCACTAACATTCACCCGTCCGCTCAGTGAAATAAAAGTATCGTTTGAACGCGTCATAAATACATTTGCTCCAGCATTAGCTAAGCGGCTTGCCACAAGTTTTGCTGTTGTTAACGCTAAATTTTTCTCAATCGATGACTTGCCTGACGTGCCAGGATCATATCCGCCGTGCCCAGCGTCTACTACAATAATTTTATCTTTTAAAGCAGCAGATGAGGAAGGCAAACTAGCTGAAGTTGTAGAATCAGCCGCAGCTGTTAACCCTTTTGATACCCATGCTGTTTGACTGGCAGAATACTGAATTTGCACCCAGTCATTCGTTTCGTTTACTTTTTTGAATCTTTCACCTGCTTTTGCTACACGGATAATTCCAGCACTTAAGCTCGGCTGAGTGCGTAAATTTGAAGCTTTTGTAATTTGAATCGACTGGGCTGTTTGTGAAGACTGTCCAGAACCTGTTTGTAAGTACTGACTTGCTACCCAGCCTGTTTTGCCGCTTGCTGTTTTAATCTGGGACCAGGATCCGCTTTCTTTTAACACGGTTACTTTTGCATTTCGCGGTAAGTTCGTCACAATGGACGCGCTTGTGCTCGCAGAAGAACGAACGTTTAATGAACTGGCGTTAACGACCGCTGGCTTGGTTGCCGCAGAACCAGAGTCATTAGTCGGTGTAGAAGAACCGGAGCTTGCTTGTAGGTACTGACTTGCTACCCAGCCCGTTTGACCGCTTGCCGTTTTAATCTGTGACCAAGACCCGCTTTCTTTTACCACCGTTACTTTTGCATTTCGCGGTAAGTTTGTCACGATGGATGCGCTTGTGCTTGCAGAAGAGCGAACGTTTAATGAGCTCGCATTAACGACCGCTGACTTCGATGTCGAATTTGCGGTAGACGTACTGTTTATTTGCGTTTTATTTATGTATTGAGATGAAATCCAAGCTTCTTTACCGTTATAGGTAATTTTAGCCCATCCTTTGCTTTCATCTACTATATCAACGGTGTTTCCCTTCGTTATTTTTCCAACGATAGCACCGCTTGTACTAGGTGTTGCACGTACATTTAACGATGTAGCAGTTACTTTGGCCGATTCAGCTGCATCTGCATCAATTGAATGCAAAAGCAATGAAGAGCTTAAAAGAACAGAAGAAACGGCTGTGTACATGACATGTTTTTTATTCATTTTTTCCTCCTTGCAAATTACAAATTTCAACATAAGGTTATTGGTATACAAAGCATATATCGGCAAATAGTCCAAAATTTTGAGTTAAATCTACTATTATCTCATAATACCGATATTATCCATCATACTATATGTCGAAATTCAATTGTATAATGAATTTGAACTAGCCGTCATCATTAGGGGTAAATTTTACATTAATGTAAAATATAGTTATATTAAAGGTAGAATTTAGCGATATTAAAGACCTTTAATCCTTTGTTCATCTACATTTTGAGGATATGTCTTCTACTAGTAAGAACGTAAAATAGTATAAAACAGCTGAGTGTGAATATGATAGAGGAGAGATAGAAAATAAAAGCTTATCTATCTTTTGGAGGAGGAAACATCCACAATTATGAAACATTTAGAATAAAAATAACAAAAATATATAAAATAATACAAAGCCTGTCTGGAGGGGTGTAAAGCTCGTAGCATAAACTAAAAGTAAATAGTTAGAAAATTCTTTCTTTTTACTTTGAAACATGGTACAGTATAAAAAAGTGAAAGGGTGGAAACTGATATGCGAAAGATTGTTCAGTATGAAACAAAGTGGTCGCTTTTGTATCAAATGGAAAAAGAAGCGTTGCTTAATACACTAAAAGATTTTTCAGTAGACATCGAACATATTGGAAGCACGTCCGTTCCAGGATTGGCTGGTTCACCAATCGTTGATATTTTAATCGGAGTCAAACGCGAAGAAGATATAAATGAAGTGCGCGCTATATTAAAAAATAAATCTCACGTATATGTAGCGGAAAAAGAGATGTTTGTCTTATTAAAAGAAGGCGTTCCAGCTGCACACTACCCTCCAATTATGACAGCTAAAAATGCCCGTAAGCTCATTCCACATGATGCGAGAAGAAGTCATGTGTACGTAACGGTCAGTGAATCACCTTACTGGAACGAACGAATTAATTTCAGGGAGCAGTTACGCTCGAACGAACGTGCTAGAAAAAAATATGAAGGTATGAAATACGAGCTTTCAAAACGACTGTGGAACGATATTTCTACCTATGAGTACAAAAAAGAGGAATTCATTCAGCGCAGTCTATAAAAAACGTCATTTCAATTGAAATGACGTTTTTTTTAATTAATTATCTTGTAAAACAATGGGCTCAAGCTTGTCAGCAGTATTTACTGCGAGAACCGTATAGTTTTTACCACTTTGAAGATTTGTTCCAGGAAGATTTAGTATTTCTTTTCCATCTGCCGTGGAAACAGATAGATCATACGAACCCGGATTTACTACTTGATAACCTGAAATGCTTTTAAAAGACAGATCTTTAAATAAAGGAGCAGCACCTTTAGGACCTACGTTTACCGCAGGAGCATCAGGAGATAAATGAGCAACACGTAAGCTTGCTTTTCCATCCATTCCTTGCTTATTATTCGTGAAAGCCTGTAGTTCAAGGTTTTCTGCTTTATTTACAGCGGCCACTGTATACGATTTTCCACCGTCTACAACAAGGGTAACTTCGATGATGGAATCTTTTGTTCCTTTTGTCTTCGCTTCGTATACTTCTACTTTATGAGAACCGGCTGCCAAAGGCAAAGAGTTGGCGACATCTTTAAACTTTGCTCCTTCTACTAAAGCTTTGTCATCCACAAAAATGTCTACAGCCGGAGCATCCGGTGAAGCATGAACGATGCGAACTTCTGCATTTTGAGCTGTTCGCTCATCTGCAGCAGGAGGTGTTTCAGCGGCAAATACTAACATGCGGCTAAGTGCCAAGAAGGCAATCACTGCTACCATTACGAATAGTCGTTTCATCAAGTATCACTCCTTTTTTAGTATACACAGCTTTATGTAAAGAGAAGGACTGTGCAGTTGTTAGCGTATACTAAATAAAATCAACTATTCGTTTGTTTGTTAACTTTTGATGTGTTTACTGAGATTTCTGACGAAAAAAACGAAGAATAGCCAAAATATTGTACAGAGCTGTTAAGAGCCATGTCAGTAAAAAGCCTAGGCCAAGCCCAATATTGGCATCTATATACGTATGCGTGAAGTCATCATATACGACGTAGGAAAGAGGAGCAATCGACAGTAAAAATAGAAGAAAAAACAAAAGCGTTTTCCATTTGTTTGAAGTGAAGGTTAAACAAAAGAAAAGGAAAGCAGCGAACAATAGAAGACCGTCTCGAATAGCCCAAGGTAAAACGCCGATATGTGGATTAGCAAGAAGAAAAGTCGGAACAATTGAAAGGAGGAAAAGGAGAGAAAGTAAAGTCACGTGAAGAGTGTGCTTTTTTGTAAAAGCCGGCACCAATAAAAACGCTGCGGTTGCGCTTAAAAGAAAATTACAAATTAAAATAAACTCCATATCAACACCTCATTTATTGAGTATTACTTTTAGTCTATTCAGCACGTTGTTAAAGTAGATAAAAAAGCTGCGATGTTCATCGCAGCTTTTGGTTATTCGAATTTAAATCCTTGTTTTTCGAGCATCGCTCGAACTTCTGGATAATAAATGGTTTTATAAATAGCTGATACAGTTTGTGACCAGTTGCGGTCATCAGCACCGTTTGTTCTCTTTTTCATATACTCTGCCATTTCAGCATCATAGTCTTGAATCAATGACTTTAAGTCGTGATTATAGCTTTCACGATGGTGCACAGCAGCTTGTGGCAATCGAGGCTTTTTCGCAGAATGATCTGCCGGATGTCCAACCACAAGACCGCTTACTGGGAATACGTATTCCGGTAAATCGAGCAGTTCAATGACTTCTAGCGGCTTTCTGCGAATTCCTCCGATTGGGACTGTACCTAAACCGAGTGATTCTGCTGCAACTGTTGCGGCTTCTAAAGAAATTCCAGCATCAGTTGCCCCGACTAAAATTGATTCAAGCCCATCGGTTACGCCAAGGGGAGCATCGTTAAGTTCAGCTGCAATCTTAGCACGATTAAAATCTGCACAAAAGATTAAAAATAGAGGAGCTTGGTCGATCCACGCTTGGTTGCCGGCAAGCTCTGAAAGTTTTTTCTTCTTTTCTTTATCTTGGACGCTAATAATAGTCACTTGCTGTCCATTAATAGAAGAAGCGGCTGACTGAGCAGATTGAATAATTGTATCTAAATGCTCGTCACTTACTGCTTCGTCTGTATACTGACGGATAGAACGATGATCTTGAATTGTACGAATTGCTTCATTCATGAGGCGTCATCCTTTCAAAGAAGTTATGATTAACCTTGTAATGTTTTTACATCTAAAGGTGCTACAAGTACGCCAGTTTGAGCAAATGCTACAAAACTTTGGAAGTGAGCTGATTTATTGTGTGCTTGAATTGCTTCTTCGCTTTTCCACTCTTCAATCATCATAAATGTGTTAGGTGTAAAAGCATCTTCAAATAGTTGATAGTTGCTGTTTCCTTCTTCTTGTAAAGAATGCTTAATTAGTTCTTGTACGTTTTCTAAAAATTCTTCTCTTTTTGCTGAGTTAACTTTCATTGAAGCTTGTAAATGAATCATGGGTGATTCCTCCTTTAATAATGATGGTGCTTTATATTATTTGTTTTGTTTTTAATCTTTCATTCAATTTATGATTAAAATGAAGATAAGTTCGAATATCATCGAACAATGAAACTATAACACCGATTAAATAACAGTGCAAGGAATTTAGTTCGAAAGTTATCGAACATTGATACACAAAAGAAGCTGTGTTATATTTTAAGCATGAGAAAACCTTATCAACCACCGAAATCTGAAATTAAATTAACGCCTATTTTACACGCGTTGAGTGATCCTAACCGGCTGCGAATTGTACAGTGTTTAGCGACAAGAAAGGAGCAGACCTGTTCGTATTATCAAAAATTAAATGTATCAAAATCAACGCTATCACATCATATTAAAGTACTTCGCGAAGCTGGAATTATCAAACTGCGTATAGAAGGTACGCAGCACTATTATTCCTTGCGTTTAGAAGAACTTGAGGAATTGTTCCCAGGTCTGCTTCCTTCCATTATAAATATAGATGAGCAGTTATTTTAAAAGCTGAACAATGTTTTGTTCAGCTTTTTTGTTCAAAATAAATGTGTCCATGCAGGCTGCATCCAGGATTAAAAGAAGAACGACAGTGAGGGCAAGTCGAGTTACAGGTTAAATATTCATGAATTGATAGCTCATGTTTACATACTCCGCAAAGAATAGCTTTTTCATTAAACATAGCTTTTGGCCACTTTTTAATATCATGATCAGCATATCCGTTATGACATTGATAGCATGGATAATATGTATTACAGCAATAAAATTTTATTGCGATAATATCTTTATCCGTATGATAGTGCGTACAGCGCGTTTCGGAATCTACCGTATCACCTTTTACTATGGGTGCAGATTTGTTCATTATCATCACTCCCTATGAAAAGTATAGCATGCTTTTATACGCCTTATCATACATATGTAAAAAGAAAAATGCTATAATAAAACCATCGTTTTACATGTCAGATTGCATGCTAAAAAGATCAGATAAAAATTGATGTCAAAACAGATCGATTAAGTGAAGTAAAGAGAGGAAGAAAAAATGAGTAAGCAAGTTATCGTTTTTACCGGAGGCGGAACAGCTGGACACGTAACACCAAACATTGCCATTATGAAAGAATTAGACAGTGAAAAATGGGATATCCATTATGTCGGTTCTCACAATGGTATTGAGAAAGAATTAATTACAAAATTAAACGTTCCATATCATGCGATTTCAAGCGGGAAGCTGCGTCGATACGTAGATATGGAAAATGTAAAAGATGTATTTCGAGTAGCAAAAGGAGTTGGCGATGCACGTCGCGTGCTGAAAAAGTTAAAGCCTTCTCTTGTGTTTTCAAAAGGCGGTTTTGTCACAGTTCCTGTTGTAATGGCTGCTAAATCTCTAAACATTCCCGTGTTCATTCATGAAAGTGATTTAACACCGGGACTGGCAAATAAAATTGCGCAGAAATTTGCCACTAAAATTTTCACTTCTTTTGATGAAGCGGCAAACTATTTTCCAAAAGAAAAAGTGCAGGTTGTTGGTTCACCTATTCGAAAAGAATTATTTAGCGGAAGCGCAGCGAACGGGGAAAGCTGGCTTCGTTTTTATGATAAGCGCCCAATTTTAACCATTATGGGCGGAAGTTTAGGAGCACGTCGCATCAATGAAATTGTTCGAGAGTCCTTGCCTGAACTGCAAAAGAAATTTCAAATTGTACACCTGTGCGGAAAAGGCAATGTTGATACAAGCCTTGAAAAAGAGTCGGGCTACCGTCAGTTAGAATATGTAAATGAACAGCTTCCAGATGTTCTAGCGGCCACTGATTATGTGATTACACGCGGCGGATCAAATGCTATCTTTGAGTTTTTAGCCCTTCATAAACCGATGATGATTATTCCTTTGTCAAAAGCACAAAGCCGGGGAGATCAAATTTTAAATGCACAGTCCTTTAAGAAAAAAGGCTACTGTATGGTTGTGGAAGAAGAACAGTTAACAAAGGAAGTGTTTTTGCGTGAAGTAAATGAGCTTCAGCAGCAGGCAAGTACGATGAAGCGTACAATGCGTGAAGCAACAAAAACGGATGCCATTTCAATTCTTGTAAATGAAATTGAGAAAATGAACTAAAAAAAGAGGCTGAGACAAACGTACTTTAGCCGAAGTAAAAAACGAACTATTGATCAAGGTTTTTGATTAGTGGTTCGTTTTTTTTTTGTTAAAGTGAACGTAGGTTTCACCTGTTCAGATCCTTCTAGCAGTTGATTGGAGGACAAAGCGAAGTCTTGCACGAAAATCAATTGCAGTGTCACAATCGGCTCAGCTGATGTATCCCATTTGTTCGTCTTTAGAAGGGATACATTTAGTTATATCACAACCTTTTTTTCTTTGAATCTATTATTTTAAAATAATGAATACCCATGGAAAAATAAAGCTTTTAAAATTTCAAAAAATGTTGTTGACAGTAAATTTTAACAGGAGTAAGATTACTCTCATGAAACGTTCCACAGTGACACGCTGAGTCTTTCCTGAAAGAGAGGGGAAGAGCGGAGGACCCAATTATTAGGGGTGAATCTCATAATTGAGTAGGGTTACTTTCTTGACCCGAACCCGTCAGCTAACTTCGTAAGCGTTAAGAGAGAGGATGGTGTAATCGTGGCCGTTTTCTATAGCAGCGGATAGCGCGTTCCTTTCAAAATATAGGTGAAAGGAGCGTCAAGATGCATCTACCTAAGCAAATGATTCAAATGATTGAATATCGAGCAATATGCGATCAGCAATCTTTTGATCTAGCAAACCGCTATTTGTCTACGTTAGCTAATCAAAGTATTAAACGCAGCAGGAAAAACCATAATTAAGTCTAAAAATTAAATAACAAATATACGCTTAATCAATCATGAGCGGGGGACCCAATATTTTGTACGTATGTACTAGGGGTGAATCTCTTAACTGAGTAGGGTTACTTCCATAACCCGAATCCGACAGCTAACTCCGTAAGCGTTTTGGGAGTAAAAAAATTCGTGTCGATCACGGCTTATTTGTCGTGCATTAAACCGCGGAAGAGGACTCTCTTCTGCGGTTTTTTTAATGGGGAAAATAGGAGAGCAGGTTATGTCTGCACCGTAAAGAGGATATAGTAGGGCTTTTAAAACGAGATCAACAATACGTGAGGATTAAACAATCAAAGATAACCTTTCGCTGCTAGCTCACTTGGGCGTGATGCTTTACGCACAGAAACAGTCGCTACGCTTAATCATTGGTGGTAAGAAACAGTTAGGAGGGAGCAACTTGGATACGATCATGCTTGGAACACTTGCCATATTAACAGCTGCTATGTACGGAATTATTTGCTGGTCGTCTCATGTAGTAGACGAAAGAGAGGAGAAGTGAACATGTCGTTCATTTTGCTAGGTATTTCAGTTCTTGTTTTAATTTATTTAGTATATGTACTGTTAAATCCAGAACAATTTTAATAAGCGGAGGAATAAAACGTGGGGATTTTTCTACTATCAGTTGCGCTGCTGCTTGTTTTTGTAGCGCTTATTGCAAAGCCCGTAGGTATTTATATAGCGAATGTGTTTTCAAACGATAAAAACACTAGCTTAGTAGGGAAGATAGAATCGGTGATGTTTAAAGCGGCAGGAATTAAAGGGCATAATCAGACGTGGAAGCAATATGCACTTGCTCTCGTTTTGGCGAATACGTTCATGATTTTTGTGGTGTATCTTATCTTCCGGTTTCAAGGGGTACTGCCGCTTAACCCAAGCCACATCAAAGGAATGGATCCGGCCCTTGCTTTTAACACGGCCATTAGTTTTATGACAAATACGAACTTGCAGCACTACAGCGGTGAATCAGGTTTGTCTTATTTCTCGCAGATGGCCGCCGTTGTATTTATGATGTTTGCTGCACCTGCAACAGCACTTGCAGTAGCAATCGCTTTTATTCGCGGGTTGGCAGGGAAGGAAATGGGAAACTTTTTTGTTGATTTTGTGAAATCAATTACGCGTGTTTTACTTCCTATCGCTTTTATAACAGGCATTTTATTTGCGTTTTTAGGTGTTCCTCAAACGTTAAACGGAACGGTGACTGCCCATACATTAGAAGGGGCAACACAGCAAATAGCAAGGGGAGCAGTTGCTTCTTTTCTTTCAATCAAAGAGCTAGGCAACAACGGAGGGGGATTTTTTGGTGTCAATTCAGCTCATCCATTTGAAAATCCTAATGCGTGGAGCAATGTATTACAAATCGTCCTTATGCTTTTATTGCCAACTGCACTTCCTTTTACGTACGGAAAAATGATCGGACAGCGTAAACAAGGTCGCATCTTGTTTATATCGATGAGTATGCTCTTTATTGTTATCTTAAGTACAGCGTTTGTAACAGAGTGGGGCGGCAACCCAAGACTTGATGCTTTTCATTTAAATGAAGCGAGCGGTTATATGGAAGGAAAAGAAGTTCGTTTTGGTGTCGGCATGTCAACTCTGTACGCCATCGTGACGACAGCGAGTGAAACAGGCGCGGTTAACGCGATGCACGATACCCTTACGCCTCTTACCGGGTTATTGACGCTTGGCAATATGATGTTAAATACCGTATTTGGCGGTGTCGGAGCAGGATTTATGAATGTCATGATGTACGTCATCATCGCCGTATTTTTATCAGGTTTAATGGTTGGCAGAACACCAGAATACGTAGGTAAAAAAATTGAAGGAAAAGAAATGAAGCTCATCGCTGTAACGCTTATTCTGCAGCCGCTGTTAATTTTAGGAGGAACAGCCGTAGCGCTCACTACTCATTTAGGAATGGAAGGTATATCAAATCCAGGCTTTCACGGGTTAAGCCAGGCACTGTATGAATTTACGTCGTCAGCAGCAAACAATGGATCCGGTTTTGAAGGACTCGGCGACGCAACTCCGTTTTGGAACATTTCTACAGGAATTGTTATGTATATTGGACGCTACTTCGGACTAATTACGATGCTGGCGGTATCGAGCTCACTAGCATCTAAGCAGCTTGTTCCTGAAACACCTGGGACATTTAAAACGGATACGTCTTTATTTAGCGGCATTTTAATTGGAACTACCGTTATTGTAGGAGCACTTACGTTTTTCCCAGTGCTTGTACTTGGGCCGGTTGCTGAGTATTTGACACTGTAATCAAGAAAACGGAGGATTATAATGAATAAACGGAATTTTACGAATAATCTTGAATTAGATCGTAACAGTCACATTCAAGGTTCTGTAGATAAACAAGCTTCATCGATTTTTATTCAATCAGTAAAGCAGG
The DNA here is from genome assembly GCF_028369225.1 of Priestia sp. AB. Lineage (NCBI taxonomy): Bacteria > Bacillati > Bacillota > Bacilli > Caryophanales > Bacillaceae > Priestia > Priestia sp. AB. The sequence goes on along the minus strand of NZ_JAQMYN010000004.1, from coordinate 61,519 downwards.
CTTTTATCAAGCTAAGTCCAAGAACGATGATAAAAAACCCTATCATGTTCGTAGTAGAAATCGGGTTTGTTATTACGCTTTTTTTAGCTGTTGTTCCAGACCTTTTCGGAGAAAGTACAGTAAGCGCATGCTTTAATATTACCGTATCCCTCGTGTTATTTTTTACAATTGTTTTTGCAAACTTTGCAGAAGCATTAGCAGAAGGTCGAGGAAAAGCACAGGCAAACTCATTAAAGCAATCGAAAGGTGATATTACAGCTAATAAACTTCAAAAAGGGCAAATAATACAAGTTTCGGCATCGCACCTAAAAAAAGGAGATATCGTCATCGTTTCACAAGGCGAAATGATTCCTGGAGATGGAGAAATCATTAAAGGACTTGCATCTGTTGATGAATCGGCCATTACCGGTGAATCGGCACCTGTTATGAAAGAAGCAGGCGGGGACTTTAACTCTGTAACTGGAGGTACAAGAGTTGTCAGCGATGAAATTACAGTTAAAATTACGTGTGAGCAAGGTGAATCGTTTTTAGATAAAATGATTTCGCTTGTTGAAGGAGCAGAGCGTCAAAAAACGCCAAATGAAATTGCGCTAAATACGGTTTTAACAAGTCTGACGATTATTTTCTTACTAGTTGTTGTGACGCTTCCTGTATTTACAAACTACTTACATTTTCAACTGGACACGGCTATTTTAATTTCACTGCTCGTCTGCCTCATTCCTACGACGATTGGAGGATTATTATCAGCCATTGGAATTGCTGGGATGGACCGAGTCACGCAGTTTAACGTGATCGCTATGTCAGGAAAAGCAGTAGAAGCAGCTGGTGACATCAATACAATTATTTTAGATAAAACCGGCACAATTACGTTTGGAAACCGAATGGCTCATCAATTAACGACTGTAGAAGGCACAGACGAACGTGAACTCTACAAATGGGCGTTTGTTTCTTCTCTTTATGACGAAACACCAGAAGGGCGCTCAGTTGTTGATTTTATTCAAAACCGCATGGGAGTAGAAGACCTTAGAAAAACCGAAGGAACGTTTGTTGAATTCAAAGCTGAAACGCGAATGAGCGGCATTGACTTACAGAATGTATCTGTACGAAAAGGGGCAGTGGACGCCGTCACGGCATGGGTAGAGTCAAATGGCGGGATGGTTCCCTCTGATTTGCAGCAAAAAGCAAACGAAATTGCAGGAGCCGGTGGCACGCCGCTTGCCGTCGCCGCTGATGATAAAATTTATGGCTTGATTTATTTAAAAGACATGGTAAAACCAGGAATGAAAGAACGCTTTGAGGAACTTCGTAAAATGGGCATTAAAACAGTCATGTGTACAGGAGATAATCCGCTAACCGCAGCAACCATTGCAAAAGAAGCTGGAGTAGATGAATTTATTGCGGAATGCAAGCCAGAAGACAAGATTCAAGTGATTAAATACGAACAGCAGCAAGGAAAGCTAGTTGCCATGACAGGTGACGGGACAAACGATGCCCCTGCACTTGCTCAAGCTGATGTTGGCTTAGCAATGAACAGCGGAACCTCAGCAGCTAAAGAAGCAGCAAATATGGTGGACTTGGATTCTGATCCTACTAAAATTATTGAAGTCGTTTCAATTGGAAAACAGCTATTAATGACAAGGGGTGCCTTAACTACATTCAGTATCGCAAACGATATTGCTAAGTATTTCGCGATTGTTCCAGCGATGTTTACCTTGGCGATTCCGCAAATGGAGGCTCTTAACGTAATGAAGCTGCATTCACCTCTATCTGCGGTGTTGTCAGCGCTCATTTTTAATGCGGTAATTATACCGCTGTTAATTCCCTTAGCCATGAAGGGAATTGCATATAAGCCGATGAGTTCTAACTCACTGCTGCGAAAAAATTTGTTCATTTATGGATTAGGCGGGGTATTGGTTCCATTCATTGGGATTAAAGCAATTGACTTACTACTTTCATTTGTAATGTAGAGGAGAAGAAACGATGATACAAATAGAACGAACGGGAAGCATAATTGTTCGCTTAACAATTATGATGATAATTCTTTGTGGTCTTATTTATCCTGTTGTGATGACAGGCATTGCTCAGGAAGCTGTTCCAAATAAAGCAAACGGCAGCTTAATCTATTCAAACAATCATCAAGTTATCGGTTCTAAGCTCATAGGGCAACAGTTTACAAGCGATGCATTTTTCCATGGCAGAGTCTCTAGTATTGATTATAACGGGGCAGGATCTGGGTCGTTAAATTTAGCACCTTCAAATAAAGATCTTACGAATCGTATCGAGAAATCCGTAGCGGCTTGGAAAAAAGAAAACGAGGTGCCAAAAGAAGGAATTCCAATTGATGCCGTCACAAATTCAGCTTCTGGACTCGATCCTGACATTACGCCACAAGCTGCATATGCACAAGTAGAACGCGTTGCAAAAGCGGCGCACGTTAAAACCAACACGCTAAAAGAGCTGATCAAAGAACACACTCAGCAAGGAGCTTTTGGTGAAAAACGAGTAAATGTAGTAGAGCTAAATTTGGCTGTTCAACCAGAGCGCTAATTACATGCACTCGCTTCATGTATTGAAGCGAGTGTGATAAAGGGGCCTGAAAAATGAAAGAAAAAGAAGCTCATCCATACTTTCGAAGAAAAACTCCGGAAGAACTATTGCGTGAACTTCATGATCAGAAGCGCGGAAAGCTTAAACTCTACATCGGTGCGGCGCCTGGAGTAGGAAAGACGTATAAAATGCTTCAAGATGCGCACGATTTAGTCAAAGAAGGCGTAGATGTCGTAGTTGGATATATAGAAGCACACGGCAGGCACGAGACTAAAGGGATGATTGGAAATCTAGAAGTAATCCAAAGAGAAACCGTTTTTTATAAAGGAAAAGAATTACAAGAGCTTGACTTGCTGGCGATTGTAAGAAGGCGGCCAAAAGTTGTAATTATCGATGAACTTGCTCATACAAATGTTCCGACAAGCCGTCATAAAAAACGTTTTGAAGATGTTTCTTACCTGCTCAACCAAGGCATTTCAGTCATGTCAGCAATGAATATTCAGCATATGGAAAGTGTGCATGATCTCGTATATGCCATTACCCAGGTAAAAGTTCGTGAGACAGTGCCAGATTTATTTATTCAGCAAGCAGATGAAATTCAGCTTGTCGATGTTACGCCGGAACAGCTGCAAAAGCGTCTTCGTGAAGGCAAAATATACGAAGTTCATAAAATTGAACAAAGCCTGCAGTCTTTTTTTAAGCTCGCGAATCTCCATGCTCTTCGCGAATTAACGCTCCGAGAAGTAGCGGATGAAGTGGACGGTAAGCTCATTCATGCCCATGAAATTGGCGTAACAGGCATTCGTGAACGCATTTTAGTATGCATTCAATACAGTGAAACAGCTGAAAAATTGATTCGAAGAGGCTGGAGAATGGCGAACCGATTGAAAGCAGATTTACTGCTGCTTCATGTTTTTACAGGCGAGCAAACTGAAAGGCAAAAAGCACAAATTAAAGAGTGGCGGGAATTCGCTGATCGCTTTCACGCCTCGCTAATTGTTGAAGAAGCTAAAAAGCAAAAACCAGCTGCAGTGATTGTGAACGTAGCCAAGCAGTATCGCGTTACTCAAATCTTACTAGGGCAATCAGCCAGGACAAGGTGGGAAGAGATTCGAAAAGGGTCTATTGTGAATACGATTATGAGACAGACTCATAACATCGACATTCATATTGTTTCAGATTCAGCAAAGCAATCACAATAAAATGGATGTATACTAAAAGGAGAATATGAGTGAATATTGCGTTTTTTTACTCCCTAAAAAAGAAGTCGTTACCCTGTCGACACGGTCAACTGTCCGTCAAGCATTGGAGAAAATGGAGTATCACCGCTACTCTTCTGTACCGCTCATTAACCAAAAAGGAGAATACGTAGGGACTTTGGCAGAAGGAGACTTGCTATGGAAGCTAAAAAGCCTAGAACATATAGAACTTCATGAGCTAGAACACCTGCGAATTGAAGAGGTCCCAAGGCATCGTGATTATGAACCTATCACCATTAATGATGAAATGGAAAGTATTTTGTCACGTGCGTCTGAACAAAATTTTGTACCAGTTGTAGATGATCAAAATATTTTTATTGGACTCGTGCGGCGAAGAGAAATTATAGAGTATTGTATCTCTCAACTTTTTATACATGGAGAAACGCCTTTAAATGTGAAGATTTAGTTAAGTTTGCGTAAAAAACATAATTTTTACATAAAAGGTAGTCTCTTTTTATATAATTAATGTTATAATAAGAGATGTAAAGACGAAACTTGCGTAATGTAAGCCTCTAACATTTGTTAGAGGTTCTTTTTTTACATAACATAAAACATTTGATTTCAGTTCTTTCTATGGTTAAGTTAGAATAAGTGTTAAAGTAAGAGGTTTCTTGCTTTTTTACATAAGAAAAGTGAGCTGTACAAAGGAGACAAAGTATATTGACTACGGAAAAAACAAAAAGCGATCAATTACGCAGCATATTCAAAACTATTATCTTCGCTATCGCTCTGGTATTTATGATTCGCGCATTTTTATTTTCTCCGTATATTGTAGAAGGCGCTTCAATGAACCCAACGCTGCATAACGGAGAGCGTTTGTTTGTGAATAAACTGTCGTATTCGCTCCATGATATTCGCCGCGGAGATATTGTGATTATTAAAGATGAGGCTAAGAATAAGCATTATGTAAAAAGAGTAATCGGTCTGCCAGGTGAAAAAATCGAAATGAAAAAAGATCAGCTTTATATTGATGATAAAAAAGTAAGTGAACCTTATTTAAAAACGAATCGTCAAATTGCCAATAACATGGATATGGAGCTTACAGGAGATTTTGAACCCGTTCAAATACCTAAAAACGAAGTATTTGTAATGGGTGATAACCGTCTGTACAGTATGGATAGCCGCAACGGTCTAGGCCTCATTGATGAAAAACGGATTGTCGGAAAAAGCGAATTTGTATTTTACCCCATTAAAAAAATAAGAAAAACAACGTAAAAAGAAATGCCGGCGAAGGTATTTCTTTTTTTGTGCCTATGTCTACTCGGCTTCTAGATGGGCAAGCTAAGGAAAAAAGGGGTGAATTAATTGAAGACAGCCTATGAAAAATTATTTAAGCATTTTAAATTTGTTGATGCTCTTGAGATGAAAAACCGATTAGCAATGGGACCTATCCTCACATACGCTTCACGGGAAAACGGAGAAATATCTGATATCGATCTGACTTTTTACGAAAAACGAGTAGGGGGCGTCAGTACGGTAATTGTCGGCCCCGCGTTTATCACAGAAAATGGCCAAGTAGCACATGGTCAAATCGGCATTCATCGTGATCAGGTCATACGAAAGCTTCATCAACTAACCCAAATGATTCATAGAAGAGGTGCTAAAGCGATTCTTCAACTATCACACGGGGGAAGAAAGTGCGTAGAAATGAAAAATAAATGGCAAGCCATTAGTCCAAGTGAAAAGCCTCATAAACGTAAAGGGAAAAAGCCTGTTCAAATGACCGAGCGCGATATAACTTATATGGTTCAAGCGTTTGGCGAAGCTACCACCAGAGCTATGGAAGCCGGGTTTGATGGAGTAGAAATTGATGGAGGAAATGAATGTTTACTGCAGCAGTTTATGTCAAGGCAAGCAAATGAACGGAGCGATTCTTATGGTGGAAGCGCAGAAAACCGCTTCACTTTTGCACTTGAAGTTATTCGTGAAGTGACGCGTCGAGCAGCACATGCGGGCAAACCATTTATTGTGGGATATACATTAGCACCCAAAGAAAAAGGCTATTTAGGAAATAAAGTGGAAGATACATTTGAGTGGATTGATCGTCTTGTTCATACAGAAATTGACTATTTACATATCAGTGCTTTGCATGAACCTACCTTAAGTAGTGAAGAAAATCGTTCACTGGTTTCTTCGATTATTAAGCACGTCAATCACCGGGTCCCTCTTGTGGGTACAGGAGGACTTACGGCAACAGAAGTAGCAGAAGCTTTTGAGAAAGGGCTGGCTTTAATTACGATTGAACAAGCATTAGTTGTGCAGCCAGATTGGGTAGAAAAAGTGATAAATAGCGATGAGCCCGCTTCTATGGATGTGACGTCATTAGATAAAGATGTGAGTTTGCCACCTGAAGTGCTAGCTCACTGGCAAGACATGCATAAAAACCACCGCCCTTATTAAGTGAGCGGTCGTTTTTATGTTGTTGACTTAACAAGAAGAATTTTATTTTACTGATACTATAACCAAGCAGCATACATAGACTAAAAGAAAAACTAAAAACACAGTTGACTTCTAGGAATAGTTAGGATTACAATATAAACAACTTATTCATAAAACGGACAGCTGATCGGACATACCGAAGGCTTCTAGCAAACAACTGTTGGAGGCCTTTTTGTGCTTTCTAACAGAAGATGAAAGTGGAGGGACAACATGAAAAAGTTAATTACGTTTGCACTTATTGGCTTTTTAGCTCAGTTAATTGATGGATCACTTGGAATGGCATACGGGGTGACATCAACTACGCTGCTTTTAACGTTTGGAATTGCACCAGCTGTGGCTTCCGCATCTGTTCACTTAGCAGAAGTTGTAACAACGGCAGCTTCGGGTGTTTCGCATATTAAATTTGGAAACGTAGATAAATCGATGGTGTTAAAACTGATTATCCCGGGCTCCATCGGAGCTTTTGTAGGAGCCTGCTTTCTAAGTAATTTACCTGGAGATGCAGTAAGGCCTTACGTTTCAACATTCTTATTGCTTCTAGGAGTTTATGTGTTATTTCGTTTTTTATTTACGTTTAAAACAAACGAAGAAAAGAGCACCAAACCTTTATCGACGAAGCAGTCCATTCCTTTAGGGTTAATTGCTGGATTTGCTGATGCTACAGGAGGAGGAGGCTGGGGGCCGATAGCAACGCCTGTATTGCTAGCTAAAAAAGGCACAACAGCACGGAAAGTCGTTGGAACCGTGGATACAAGTGAATTTGCTATTGCCGTCTCGGCTACACTTGGCTTTTTAATTTCTCTTGGCTGGGAGCAAGTAAACTGGTTCTGGGTAGGCGCCCTTATGATTGGCGGAATTATCGCAGCTCCGATTGCTGCATGGTTTGTTCGTATTATCCCGGCTCACTTGCTTGGTTCACTTGTTGGTGGGTTTATCATTTTAACAAATGCTCGAACACTCTTAAACACATGGGTATCCAGCAGCTCAACTCAGATAGCTGTATATGCATTCATACTTATTGTGTGGGCAGCAGCGATCATTTACTCACTGTTACAAGGGAAAAAATATAATCAAAATCGAAACGTAGAAGTTTCGTAATAAAGAGGATGGAATAAAAGTAGCTTAGTTAAAGGGAGATCTGAACGTGTTTAATTCTTGATGGAGAATCAAATGCGTTCAGATTTTTTTATGGTTAGGGTGAAGGGAGTTTCATGTATGTAGTGTTTCTAGCTGTTGATTGGAGCGCAAGCGATGAGGAGGCTTAGAGGCCGCCTGCGGAAAGCGAAGGCTTGCACGGAAATCAACAGCGGTGTAACAAGGGGGCCATACTAGCGCATTATCCCATTTGTTCGTCTTTAGATTGGGGTGATTCGTAATGTCTCAATCTCTTTTATTATCTGAATTCCGTAAAATAGAGAAGCGTAGATATTTTTTTTGCGTCTTATGATACAATAGACGAGTTCATTCATGAGTGGGAATACTTTCTAACACATATAAAATTCATGGAATCGTCGAGGTGTGAAGAGTAAGTGGTCTATTTTATTTTAGTATTAGTAGCAGCTATCGAAGTAATTGTCTTATTGATTAATCGACCTGTATTTGCAAACATTCCGTATGTTCAAGTATATATTGTTCCTTTGTTAATAGTAATTGTCATCACGATGTTACTTTCGCGAAATCCAAAGAGATTTATGCGGTGGTTCAAACAAGGGCTTATTACGATTTCAGTCGTTGTGCTTGTATTCGTACCGGTTCTCTATGCCAAAAATCTCCCGCTGTATGGTTATAATGAAGCAAAAAAAATGCTTGCGCAAAGAGAACAGCTCTTGCTAAGTCAGTTCCAAAAAGGAAAATACGTATATCCAGCAAAAGACAGCCCTAAAAAATACCGTTATCTATTTAAAGTCAATCGTGGAAACGGCATGCTTGAATATGTATTCGACCCATACACAGGCGGTTATGAAGTTGTGACAGATGTGATAAAAAAATAAAGGTTTAGCTTATTTAAAGCTAAGCCTTTTAATATGAGAAAAATTGAAACTTTTTGAAAATCTGTGCGTATTTATTAAAGAACGTTCACAAAAAAGTCACAAAAGGAGTTGTACAATGGGGAAGTTAGAATACCGACTGCTAAAGCCTGATGATACGTTTGTATCTATTTATCACTATCAATCTATTGAACTTGAACAAATTTTAGCAAGAAGAGAATGCGAATTTTTTGTTAAAGAAGGAGTAACGTATAAACAAACTTCATCTGCAGTCGAAGAAGATATACATATTATTTATGTAAAAGAACATGAACATGGGCCGAAAGAGCAAGCAGAAGACGATAACAGAGAGATTACGTTAGAAGTACGTGAACTGAATTTACTTCGAGGACATCCGATTTTATTCGTCTCTTCATTTTATACGCATTTGGACGTATTAAGCTATATCGGAACAGTTTATACATACTACAATGGATGGGAATGGGAAAGAGACTCTGCGGAAATTGATGAAGATCGCAGCGTGTACAGTTTATATGTAACAAAAACAGGCGTAACGTATGAAGGGGGGAAGGCGTAATGTCAAAAACAAAAAAAATGATGGCCGGGGTTTTGACCACAGCTTTAATGACATCGCTCGTTGCCTGCGGTTCAACTGATCAGGCAAGACCAGCTAAACCGAAAGATAAATCGTGTGACAAGTGGAAGTGGGATGAAGATACCCAAACGTACTACTGTTCAGATTCTTCTTCTTCGCACAGCGGCTCATATTATCACGGAGGCCGCTACTACGGCTCTAAAAAACAGTTGACCTCATCATCGGCCTATAAATCATTTAAATCAAGCAGCTCGTATAAATCTGGAATTGGGAGCGGCTCTAAAGGCGGTTTTGGCGGGTAATGCATAAAGAAAAGCGAGAAATGTTTTATAAAGAAATTGAAGATTTTTGGCACGATTTATACGGAACAGAGTATGCTCTTTATGACGTACATACAGAGTCTTCTCATATCATTGATTCTATTAAAGAAGCTGCAAATCAAATTGGGGAATTATTTTTTAAAACTGCACCTTTACTTCGTTCGTTAGATGATCAGACGCTTTTTTCTTTAGGATTTCCAAAAGACAGCCTCCCGTACCTACGACTGAAAACGATGGAAACAGAAAGTGTGATTTCGCGCCTTGATTTTGCTGTTACGACTGATCAAATCAAGCTTTTAGAACTAAATGCGGATACGCCTACGTTCATTAAAGAATTATTTCATGTAAATGAGTTAGTCTGTCGGCATTTTCAAGTACAAAACCCTAATAAGCTTGAAGAAAAAAAGCTTGCTTTAGCATTAAAACACGCCATTTTTGAAGCTTATAACGAGCTCGATAGAACGAACTATCCAAACGTCGTTTTTTCTTCGCACGATACGCATGAAGAAGATAAGTTAACGACTCTTTATTTAATGAAGCTAGCCGATGTAGATGCTACATACGTTCCATTATCGCAGCTTCGAATTGTCCCTTCCTCTACAGTGGAAGAAGGTGAACATATAGAAGCGGGCGTGTATGATCAATATGGACAAAAAATAGACGTACTCTATCGCCAAACTTATCCGCTTGAACATTTAATTGAAGATGAAGATCCGAGTACGCATGAAAAAGTCGGACACATGCTTTTAACATTAGCACAGCAAAAACAAGTAGCCATAATCAATCCGCCTTCTGCATTTTTGCTGCAGTCCAAAGCCGTGCAAGCACTCATTTGGGCTTTGCATGAACAACATCATCCTTTCTTCACTAAAGAAGAGCATCACATCATTGAAACATACTTTTTACCAACGTATTTAGAAGAAGATACATTTATTGAAAGAAAACAAGCATTTGTGAAGAAACCATCCTTTGGTCGTGAGGGAGATACCGTTGAAATTTATAATGAAGACGGAATCAAAATAGACGAAGATCAGCATAAGACATATCAAGAATACACGGCTGTGTATCAACAGTTTATTCCTTTGCCAACTGCAACGATGAAGACTCAAACGCAAACAATAGAGGCTCATATCATGTACGGGTGCTTTTTATTAAATGGAAAAGCAAGCGCAGTAGGAATACGAGCTGGAAATCAAATTACGGATAACGAATCGTACTATTTGCCGATTGGATTAAAATGAAAAGGGGAATAAAAATGACACAATGGATTGATTGGGCTAGTATAGGGAGTTTTTTATCTCACGTAGCGGTAGGGTTAGGGTTATTATTTATCGGAGTTATGGTATTTGAATTAACAACAAAATTTAATGACCGTGAACTCATAAAAAAAGGCAATGTGGCGGTCGCTTTGAAGTTATGGGGAAAAGGAATTGGGCTTGCTATTGTCATTTTTACTGTATGGAGCAACAGCTTAAATTTGGTAGATGCAACTCTTTGGGGAGTAGTAGGTATCATTACTCAAGTAGTGGCATATTGGATTATTGAATTTATTATGACGCCTAAAACGAGCCTAGCCAAAAAAGTAGAAGAAGGAAATGTAGCGGTTGGAGTAACTCTTTTTGCAGCGTCGGTTGCCGTCGGCCTTATTGTGGCCGGAAGCTTAACATATTAAAAGAAGGCGATTCCTGTTTTACGGGGAATCGCTTTTTTTATGTCCAGATTGCTCGTGTTCACTTAGTAATAATGTACGTGTATTTTCACGGTCGGCACGAACAATTTTTTGCTGTGTGTAAAGCGGAATGACAAAGAGCAAAATAAATAAAAAAACATAGCTCATTTTTGTTATCCTCCCATGTAAATTGTAAACGCCTGCTAATAGTGTGTGACAAACAATACGTAAATATAGCATATTTGACTGGGTGAACTGGAAAAAATTGAGGGATGCAAAAAGAATATAATCTCACCTTCAACAAAAACTAAAAGCAGTATAGAGGCACGTCTTTTATTAAGAAAGGAGTTGGAAAAAGTGAAAAGGTGGCTCATTTTGTGCTTCTTGATTGTAATCGCAGCTGGATGTGGACGCCCAGATGAAACGTCTCAACCGAGCATTTTCCTTATACCAGAAGGGTACAAAGGATGGGTTATGGTCGAATATGATAAAGATAACGGCAACCCCAGCAAGACAGAAGGAGACTACACTGTATTTAAAGTAAATGACCAGGGAGTCGGGAAAACCAAAACGCTTTTAAGCGGCGGCGGCTGGGCAAGAAATAAATATTTCTATGTAAATAAGAATGGAGAGCGAAAGCAATTGAAGCAGGGGAAGATGATACATGGAACGACTCAAGGTAACAAAAATCATACGGTAACCTACTTTTTCGTCGGCACCGCAAAAGAGTTCGATAAGGCCGGAGACTATCGAAGAAAACTTACCGAAGAAAGTTCTTCGTAAAAAAAGAAACGTTGCCTCTTCGGCAACGTTTCTTTTCTATCTTCATTTGAATGTGCAAAAGACGGTATCTTTTAAACGTTGAATTTCGCTTAATGCTTCTTCTTGCTTATGAATTACCCAATCTGGCAATGAATGTTCAACCGACAGCTCGTCGAAACAAGCCCCGCATGTTTTAACTTCAATATAAGATTCAATATACTGAAGGTGATCTAAGTTATAAGCCCAAAGTCGACGTTCAGGGCATATCGTTTCTAAGTAAAGCGGAAGCTGAAAAAAAGGATCTACTGCTTCAGAAAGTTCTAACGGTCCTTGGCTATCAGCGTTGGTTACGTCTAGATAACCGCAGTGAGGACACGTGCATGAGTGCGTTGACCCGCTCAATTTTTTATCCAGTTTTACAACTCGCGCACATAGTTCGCAGTTTGGACATTTTACTAAGATAAAGTCAAGGAACTTATCTAAAAATTGTTGCTGTATTACTTGCTGATTTGTCATTTTTTGTACCTCTAACTGTCAAACTTTTTTTAGTTACGAAAATAAATCATGAAACCTACATACTATTCATAACACATGATGAGGGTTAAAACAACAAAAACCCTTTTCGACAGAAGGGTTGTGTGCTATAGTATGACAAATCAGAATAAATAAAGAAAAATGGTGAGAAAAAATGAGTCAAAACGAACAATGGACATCAAAACTCGGCTTTATCTTGGCATCTGCCGGTTCTGCAATTGGAATCGGAGCCATTTGGAAACTGCCTTATGTAGCCGGAACAAGCGGAGGAGGGGCCTTCTTTTTACTGTTTATCTTGTTTACAGCAATTATTGGTTTGCCGCTTTTACTTGCTGAATTTGTACTAGGTAGACATACACAAAAAGAAGCAATTCGTGCATATGATGCAGTTGCTCCCGGTTCCCTATGGAAAGGAATCGGGTATTTAGGCGTGATTACATGCTTTATTTTATTATCCTTCTATAGTGTAGTAGGAGGCTGGATTTTGCAATATATTTTTGCAAGCGTCACGGGTCAGCTGAATGGAGTAAGTGACTACGGGAGTTTATTTAACTCGACCATTGCTAATCCAACACGTGCTGTTATCTCTCAATTTGTTTTTCTTCTTTTAACAATTGTTGTAGTAGCAAGAGGCATTCAAAATGGTATTGAAAAAGCAAACAAAATTTTAATGCCTGCTCTCTTTATTTTATTTATTATTATCATTATTCGTTCTTTAACATTAGAAGGGGCAATGGAAGGCGTATCTTTCTTTTTGTATCCAGATTTTTCAAAGCTTACATCCCAAACCATTTTGTTTGCGATGGGACAAGCATTCTTTTCCCTTAGTGTAGGCGTTTCAGTTATGGTTACGTACAGTTCGTATCTATCTAAGCAGCAAAACTTGCCAAAATCGGCTATTTCAATTTCAGCGTTAAATATTTTGATTTCTTTACTAGCAGGACTGGCAATTTTCCCTGCGGTCTTTTCAATGGGTGTAAAACCGACGGAAGGACCAGGTCTTTTATTCATTGTATTGCCTTCTATTTTTGAACAGCTTCCGTTCGGAATTGTGTTTCAAACTTTCTTTTTGGCGCTGTTTTTATTTGCCACTTTGACATCTGCGTTTTCGATGTTAGAAATTATTGTTGCTTCTTTAGCCAAAGGAGAGCAGCATAAGCGTATAAAGCTATCTTGGATTTCTGGCTTGCTAATCTTCGTTGTAGGAATACCTTCAGCGCTATCATATGGTTTATTAAGTGACGTATCGATCTTTGGAAAAAGCATCTTTGACGCTTTCGATTTTCTTGTAAGTAATATTCTTATGCCACTAGGTGCTCTTTTAATTGCCATCTTTGTTCCTTGGAAAATGAAAAAAGATGTGCTAATTGAAGAATTTAAGCATGGTTCAACGAATGTGAAGCGCTGGTTCTCTTTATGGCTTCTTGCTATTCGATACATTGCACCTGTTTTAATTATCATTGTATTTATTAATATGCTAGGCTTTATCTAACGAAAAAACGCTGTTAAAACGCTTGGTTTTAACAGCGTTTTTTTGAAGGAAGAGGAGGAGTATGATGCTTGATTTCTTGTATGATATGTTTGTAGGGGCAGGGGTATTTATTTTATTAATAATTCTGTTGCTAGTAGCGAGAACGTCAGGGAAACGCAAGAAATAGGCGGGTATAATTCCCAGTGTAAAAACCCCAAAAAAGACTAACACCACAGAATTAAACTATGATAATATATTATCCTATGAGCATAATCAATGCTCACATATGTTGTGATGAAGCGTTTTTTAGAAAGAGGGATCATCTTGAGTGGAGAAGTTCTTGTCAAGATTTTATCTCAAGCGTATGAACAAAAAAAGACATTACCAATCGTCTCATTCTCGTCTTTTTTTGAACAAAAAAAGGTGGGCTTTCGTTTAAATAACGATGTGTCCGCTGATATTATCTACCATACGCTTATGTGTATTCAGAGAAAAACGTGTGTCCAAGATGTGTTAGTGGAAGTACTAAAAGTTGATAGTCCAAACAATGACGGGGCATTTTCTAATTGTGTATATATTTTAGCAAATGGTACAAAACAGCAAGTGAAAGAATGGGTTCAACCCTTACATCCTAAAAGAGTGAAACAAGGATATCAGCACGGGACACCCATTGATGCGCCACAGTTAAAAAATGACTACCACGTGTTTGCCGTTACTTGGTCATAAGCGTTTAACCCAAAAAACATCCTGCTGTCGCTGCAGGATGTTTTTTTGTTAATAAGGATGAGCATCGTGTCCTTTTTCATTAGCTTCTTCTACCGCATCAGCAGCTTTGTTGCTTCCTAACGGTGAACCGCCTTCTTTTGGCAATTTCCCGTATGTAGGAGTCATTTCTGCTCCCATTTCAATTTCTAGGGAACCATCATCATGCATCAGAAGACCAATGCCATTTGCTACCCGATTGCCGTAGTCAAAATCACATTGAGTTAAAAGCTCAATCATCTTTGTTTGAACGGTATGGTGACAACATTTTAAGCCGTCTACTAAATTTTGAATAAGCTCATCACGTTCCCAGTCCTCTAGTAAATGATAGCGTTCACCAGCTTGCTTAAAGTCATTTGTACGATCAATTTTTTCTTTTTTTACATTTCCTTCAACATAAGGCTGATGAGGTTTTGGATGGTCATGCGCTTCTTGAAGACCTCCAAGAGAAGAAGGCTCATAGTTCACATGCGGGTTCTGACCTGGAGCAGCATCTACATGATAGGCCATTTGACCATCGCGTTGATTTGTTGCTACATGTTTTTTCGGCGCGTTAATAGGCAGCTGCAAGTAGTTTGTTCCCACCCGGTGACGCTGCGTGTCGGAATAAGAAAACGTTCTTCCTTGCAGCATTTTATCATCAGAAAAATCTAGCCCGTCTACAAGTACACCCGTACCAAATGCGACTTGCTCTGTTTCAGCAAATACGTTGCTTGGATTTTTATCTAGGACCATTTTACCTACTGGGAGAAATGGAAATTGGTCTTCCGGCCAAATTTTCGTGTCATCGAGCGGATCAAAATCCAGTTCGGGATGCTCTCCATCTTCCATGATTTGTATACAAAGTTCCCACTCGGGGTAGTTACCGCTCTCAATCGCTTCATACAAGTCTTGAGTGGCGTGACTAATATTTTTAGCTTGAATTTCTTCTGCTTGCTTTTGGGTCAAATTTTTAATTCCTTGTTTTGGTTCCCAATGGTATTTCACAAGAAACGCATCGCCATCTTTGTTTATCCACTTATATGTATTAACACCGGAACCTTGCATTTGCCGATAGTTAGCAGGTATTCCCCAAGGTGAAAATAAAAAAGTAATCATATGCATAGCCTCAGGGGTGTGAGAAATAAAATCAAAAATACGCTCGGTATCTTGACGGTTTGTCACAGGATCGGGCTTAAAAGCATGAATCAAATCAGGGAATTTAATAGCATCGCGGATAAAAAATATTTTAAGGTTATTTCCTACTAAGTCCCAGTTTCCGTCTTCTGTGTAGAACTTTACAGCAAATCCCCTTGGGTCTCGCATTGTTTCTGGAGAGTCCTTTCCATGAGTTACGGTAGAAAATCTGACAAAAACGGGCGTTTGTTTGCCTGCTCCTGAAAAAACTTTTGCGCGGGTGTATTTTTCAACGGGCTCGTCACCAAGCTTTCCGTACGTTTCAAAATACCCGTGAGCTCCCGTTCCCCGGGCATGAACAACACGTTCCGGTATACGTTCACGATCAAAATGCGAAAGTTTTTCAATCAGCTGGTAATTTTCAAGAGTAGCAGGTCCTCTGTTGCCTACCGTTCGAGAATTTTGGTTATCACGAATGGGGTGACCTTGACGCGTCGTAAGCGTCTGCTCGTTTTCTCCGGCTGCATAGCGTTTGTCTTCCGAGTCACCTGATCCGCTAACATTTGTACCATGAGTGCCTTTATGGCTCATAAAATAATCCTCCTTGTTTCAAACATAACAAGACTATTTTTTTCAGCCCTCGCTTTTTTATTCATTAATATGGAAATAATATAAATTTTTAGAAGAAAAGCTGTTTTACTAGAGAGGGAAACAAATCCGCTAAACGAATAAATTTTAAAAAAGTTTCACATTTCAAAAAAAAATAAATTGTTTTTTTTGAAATATAAAGATAATGTTACAGGTGATTTTTTACCTATTATTAGTGTAGGAAAAGGAATAATATTGGAATATATTAGCTTTTTTGTCGAACTTATTAAGTGTTAAACGACAATAAACTACGACAATATACACCATACAGCTGCGCTGCTGTCGTTTCCTGTAACATAAATGTAATATTAGTGATGTTATTTTGTAATAATGTGTTGTTACAATGTAAACGTCTTATAGATTAGTAGATTATGGCATTGGAGGAACCTTTTTTTATGAAAAAGTTGATATATTCGTTAGCGTTATGTGGATCTTTAACAGTAGTACCTACAATTAGTGAAGCTGCTTTAGGAGATGCTACGCTGCACCCAGGAACAAGTAATTCAGATGTGAAAGAATTACAGCAAAAATTAAAAAACAAAGGCTATTTTACATACGGTACAACAACAAACTATTACGGTTCAATCACGACTAGCGCAGTAAAGTCGTTTCAGCGTGCAAATGGTTTATCTGCAGATGGTATTGCAGGTCCATCTACATTTAATAAGCTGCTAGGAAGCGGAAGCTCATCAATTAGCTCAAGTTCATTGCTGCGCGTTGGTTCAACTGGACCAAATGTACAATCTTTACAGCAGCAGCTAAAGAATAAAGGCTATTTTAAAGGAACTACGACTCAATACTTCGGTTCAATTACAAAAAATGCAGTAATGGCATTTCAACGTGCAAACGGACTGTCTGTGGACGGAATTGCGGGTCCGGCTACGTTAAGCAAGTTAAAAAATGGCGGTTCTAGCGCTTCAACTGGTGGTTCTAGCTCTAGCAACTCAACTATTTTACGTCAAGGTATGAAAGGTTCAGCAGTAAGCAGCCTTCAGCAAAAACTAAAAAATAAAGGTTACTTCTCAGCTGGTGTAACAGGCTACTTTGGCTCAATTACAACAAGTGCAGTAAAATCATTTCAACGTGCAAATGGTTTATTAGTAGACGGAGAAGCGGGTCCAGATACGCTGAATAAATTAAATTCAAGCAGCTCTAGCAGCTCAAAACCTTCAACATCAACAGGAAGCAGCACAAGCTCAAGCTCAGCTTCAAAAGTTATTTCATACGGTAAACGTTTTATGGGAACACCTTATGTTTGGGGTGGAGCTGCGCCTGGAGGATTTGATTGCAGTGGTTACCTTAACTATGTATATCGCAATGCAGTAGGTGTAAGTCTTCCTCGTACAGTTGCTAGCATCTATCAAACTGGTACGCGTGTAAGTTCACCTCAGCCTGGCGATATCGTTTTCTTTGAAACGTACCAACCAGGAGCTAGTCATGCTGGCATTTATATCGGAAACGGTCAATTCATGCATGCAGGTTCTTCAACAGGCGTGACAATCACATCACTAAGCAACTCTTACTGGTCAAAACGTTACTTAGGAGCAAAGCGTTACCTATAAGAGTGTAACAAAAAGGAGTAGTTGTAGAACTATTCCTTTTTTCTATGCACCATAAACGTAAAATTAGGAAATTTTTGCGCGATTTGATATGATAACTAGGGAACAAATAAAAGGAGTGTATAACATGGCTATTGTAGATGTAACCATTATTCCGGTAGGTACGGAAACGCCAAGCGTGAGTCAGTACGTAGCTGATATTCAAAAAGTGTTGGCCAAGCATGAAGATGAAATTACATATCAATTAACCCCTATGAATACATTGATTGAAGGGGAATTAAGCACGCTGCTAAACATTGTCCAAGAGATGCATGAGGTGCCTTTTGAAAATGGTATTCAGCGCGTATGTACAAATTTACGAATTGATGATCGCCGTGATAAAGAAAATCATACGATGGCTGGGAAATTACAATCCGTACAGTCTAAATTAAAAGCGAAATAAAGAATATGCAATACAATAAAAACGCTTGAGTATCCACTCAGGCGTTTTTTATTGTATTTATACTTAATTAGCACGCACAAGAGAAAAAATTTGAAAAGCTACGCGCAGCCGAAGGGTTTCCTCTGACGTGTGAATAGGTCTTTTTAATAACTCTTCGCATTTTTCAATTCGATAGATCACCGTGTTCCGATGAACGAATAACTGCTTAGCAGTCTCTGAGATTTGGCAATTGGAATTTAGATATGTTTCAAGCGTGTCAAGTAAGATGGAGCGATCTTTCTTATCGTACTGCAGCAAACCTTCTAATGTTTGAGAATAGTAATCCTGTAAATCGTTTGCTGGAAGCAACCGCAGCAGTTCTTTAAACTGTTTTGGCTGATAAAATTGAATAAGCTTCGACTGATCTTTAAAATGGATGGTTTCAAGAGCTTCAACAGCTTCTTTATATGAATCAGCGATTGTAAGTAGGGATTGGCTTTGGTTTCCAACTCCAAATGACATTCGCTTATCGTAGTGACGGTAAACAGCTTCCTGCAAGCGATGCAAGCATTCTATAATCATAGGTTGAGAATGAGGTGTAAACAAAAGAATATAAAGATTGTCATAGAAAAACAAAACGGCCTCTGTATGACCTGTTGATAACTCATATTGAAGGAGCTCATAGATCATATCATCATCGCTGTAAGGCGTGAATGTAGAATGGATTTTCCCGACGGCGCAAATATAGCTGTTTCCCGCTGATAAGCCCATCATCTGTGCTTGAAAGGAAGCATCTTCAAGCGTTTTATAATAATTGTTAACAAGCTGATTGAAAAAATCGTTTTTTCGTCGCCGTTCAGCTTCATACAAAGCCTGCTGCCTCATCATTTCGAAGGATAAAACGTTTGTCGCTTGTTCAATCGTTAGGAGCGCTGAATCGGATAAAGAAACTTGATGTTCAATAAGTAAATAACTGTACTTTCTTGTATGAGTAGCAATCGGAAAAAGCGTAACGGTTTTTTTTGTGTGTAAAAAGGAAAAGGTTGTATATTTTACCGTTCGTAAAAACAGCTGCTTAGCGCCCGCTACCGCTTCTTCCATCGGGAGTGAAAAGGGTTCGCGTTTGTTTGTATAAAAGAGTTCATGGCCATGGGTATCAAAAAGGGCAACGTGAGCATTGCATAACGTTTGAATGGATTGCATAATTTTCTCAATGCCTTTTCCTTGTAAGATGTACGAGGAAAATAGCTGATGTGTGACCATCGCTTGCTGAAGCTCGGCTGTTTTTTTATCTAAAATAAAGCTGAGAGATTCGTTAATAACCGCGCCTAACGTTTCGTCCGTTTGGAAATCAATGATCGGAAAGTGAAGTTCATCAGCTAGCTGACAAATAGAAGCAGGCACGTGCTCGAAAAAGCGCTTCGTTTTGATGGCCAATCCTGCACATTTCTTTTTAGCCATTCCTTCTACAAGTTTTGCTAAGCTTTCTTCATGTTCTTTGAAGTGATAACCCGTTGTAATTAAAAACTCTCCTTCTTTTAAAAAAGATAAAATATCGGGTGCGTCCATCATATTGACGTTATGTACTTTGCGGGTGACTCCTTTTTGCCCGGCTACTACAGATGCTTTCTCATAAATTGGAATACGTAAAAGAGTTTGTAGTTCCATTATTTATTACTCCTTTTGTTAAAAATTCTCACATTTCCCTGCGCGTATCTTTATCTATCTTTTATTTTATAAGAAAGTTTAGTTAAAATAAATAAAATTTTCAGAAAAAAATGTATAAATTGTTAATGAAGAAGTATATTCAATCCTGTAAGATAAAATAAATAACATATAATGTTAGAAAAAGTGACGTATATAAGACTTTGCATATTTAGTGATAATAGCTAAAAAAACACTAAATCATTGTAGAAAGTGTTAATGAAAACAATCAGTCATTTTCTTAAAATGAAGATAGCAGGAGGGATAGCAATGGTTGCAGATATGACGGGAAAATCTAAGCTTTGTCAGCAAATCGAAGAAAACGTTAGCTGGTTGTCACAGTTTGGGGTAGATGAAAAAGAAGGGGTCACGAGGCTTTTATATACGGAACAGTGGAATGCAGCTCAAAAGGCATTGGAAGAAAAAATGAAGGGACTTCACCTCAAAACGTATTACGATGATGTAGGAAATTTATTTGGACGGTTGCAAGGAACGGGTTCAGAACAACAAGTTATTTTAACAGGATCCCATATCGACACCGTGATAAACGGAGGAAAGTATGACGGGGCGTTTGGTGTTGTGGCAGGTATCATTGCTCTGCAGTACCTATATGCGCATTACGGCTCCCCTACAAAAACCTTAGAGGTCGTATCACTTTGTGAAGAAGAAGGTAGCAGATTTCCTCTTACGTATTGGGGATCAGGCAATATGAATGGATTACACAGCAAAAGTGATGCAAAACATGTTATAAATAAAGAAGGGGTTAAGCTGGATGACGCAATGAAACAGCTCAATTTCGGAAAAGGCCTCCACAGCGAGCCATACCGCACGGACATCGCTTCTTTTATTGAACTGCATATCGAACAAGGAAAGCAGCTTGAAATGTCTCGTTGCGATATCGGAATTGTTTCTAGTATCGTCGGGCAGAAACGATTTACAGTATCTGTTAAAGGTGAAAGTAACCATGCGGGCACAACCCCGATGAACATCAGAAAAGATGCATTTTATGTGAGCTGCAAACTTGCTAAAGCATTTATTGAATTGAGCGAAAAATATCATAACGCTTTATACGTAACGGTTGGCAAAATTACACTTTCTCCAAATGCACCGAATGTAATACCAGGATATGTAGAATTCACGGTCGATATAAGACATCATGAGTATGAGGTTTTACAAGAAGCAGAACGAGAAATGAAGGAAATTATAAAGCGAACAGCAGGGGATTTAGAAGTGAATATCGACTGCTGGATGGATGAAAAACCTGTCGCTATGAGCGAAGAATTATCTGAACTTTCCAAAATTATTTCCTCGGAAAAGAATATCTCCTCCCGAGAATTAGTAAGCGGTGCAGGACACGACTCCCAGGTATTCGGACGAAGAGTTCCCACATGTTTGTTATTCGTACCGAGCCAAGATGGAATCAGCCATTCCCCAAAGGAATTCACCAAAGGAGAACAGTTAGAAAAAGGAGTAAAGGTCTTAATAGAACTATTATATAAACTTGCCTACTAGGAGGAATTTGACATGACTATAACAAAACAGCTTCATACACCGCCGCGTACGATTATGACACCCGGACCCGTAGAAGCAGATCCACGCGTATTAAGAGCATTAGGAACACCTATTTTAGGTCAGTTTGACCCCGCATTTACGCACATTATGAACGAAACGATGGAAATGCTTCGTGAACTATTTCAAACCAAAAACAAATGGGCTTTTCCCGTTGATGGAACGTCTAGAGCTGGGATTGAAGCAGTTCTTGCAAGTGTAGTTGAGCCAGGCGATAAAGTGTTCGTCCCGATTTTCGGCCGCTTCGGCTATTTATTAACGGAAATTGCCGAGCGCTACGGAGCTGATGTACACAATATCGAATGCGAATGGGGAGAAGTGTTTGACCCTGAAACAGTTATTCGTGAAATAAAAAAAGTAAACCCGAAAATTGTTGCAATGGTTCATGGTGAAACGTCTACAGGAAGAATGCAGCCTCTTAAAGAAATTGGTGCTGCATGCCGCAACGAAGATATTTTATTTATCGTCGACGCAGTAGCTACTATTGGCGGTACGGATGTAAAAGTAGATGAGTGGAACATTGACGCATTGATTGCAGGCACACAAAAGTGTTTATCTGTTCCGTCCGGCATGGCACCTATTACGTACAATGATCGTATTGAAAAAATTATCATGGAACGTAAAAAAGTTGAAAAAGGAATTGCGACAAAAGCAGATGCTCAAACTGTTCGTCTGCGTCCGAATATTATCAGCAACTATTTTGATTTGAGTCAGCTTCAAGACTATTGGAGTGAGCGCAGATTAAATCATCACACGGAAGCAACGTCCATGCTCTATGCTTTAAGAGAAGGGCTGCGCGTTATTTTAGAAGAAGGATTAGAGGAAAGATTTGCAAGGCATCGCCTCCATGAAAAAGCACTTGTAGCCGGTATTAAAGCAATGGGATTATCTTTATTCGGGGATGAGCATTCAAAAGTTCCAACCGTTACTTGTGTTTTAATTCCCTCAGGTATTGACGGAGAGGCAGTTCGTTCTACGCTTCTTGAACAATTTGGAATTGAAATTGCAAGTTCTTTTGGGCCGATGCACGGAAAAATATGGCGTATCGGTACAATGGGATACAGCTGTCGAAAAGACAACGTTCTCTTTACATTGGCTGGTCTTGAAGCAGTGCTTATTCGAAACGGCGCAAGCGTGAATGCAGGTTCTGCTTTACAAGCAGCATTAGAAGTTTACGAGGAAGAAGTAGCGTTGTCTAGTCTGTAAAGATTCGTTTTATTCATCATATAAAGAAAAGAGGAGATTTTCTATGAGCGAATACTTTTTTACACACCCCTATGCATCTCAGCGTACGTGTACGTTTGGAAAAAATGGAATGGTAGCAACTAGTCAGCCTCTTGCCGCTCAGGCGGGTCTTGAAATGTTGAAAAAAGGAGGCAATGCGGTAGATGCTGCTATTGCCTCGGCAGCTTGTTTAACGGTTGTAGAGCCTACGTCAAATGGAATTGGCGGAGACGCATTTGCTCTCGTGTGGATAAATGAAGAGCTATACGGACTCAACGCGAGCGGTCCTGCTCCTGCTTCCATCTCTATTGAGGCTCTGCGTGCCATGGGGATAAAAGAGATGCCGGCTCGCGGTTTTGTTCCTGTTACGGTCCCAGGTGCCCCCAGCGCGTGGGCGGAACTGTCAAAACGCTTTGGGCGACTGTCGTTAAAAGAAGTGCTGCAACCTGCTATTTCGTATGCACAAGAAGGGTTCCCAATCTCCCCAATTTTAGGGTACAATTGGGAACGAGCGTTTGAACGATTTACACACACGTTAAAAGGTGACGAATATAAGCACTGGTTTGAGACGTTTACCAACAATGGATCAGCTCCTAAAGTAGGGGAAGTGTGGCGATCACCGGACCATGCTGCTACGCTGCTTGAAATTGCCGAAACGAATGGGGAATCTTTTTACAGAGGGGATTTAGCTGATAAAATAGCAGCTTTTTCGAAAAAATACGGCGGATTTTTAACAAAAGAAGATGTAGCAGCTTTTAGAGCAGAGTGGGTGAAGCCAATTTCAACTTCTTACCGAGGATATGATGTGTGGGAAATTCCGCCAAACGGCCAAGGCCTTATTGCACTTTTAGCTTTAAATACGCTAAAAGGCTTTTCTTTCGATGCCAAAGATTCTGTCGATACATATCACAAGCAAATTGAAGCCATGAAGCTAGCGTTTGCAGATGGACAAAAATTCATTACAGATGCTGATAAAATGACAGTAGCAGTTGAAGATTTGTTGAATGATTCTTATGCAAACAAGCGCAGAGGGCTGATTGGCGAAAAAGCGCTTGTTCCCGAAGCCGGACAGCCGGCTCATAGCGGCACGATCTATTTAGCGACAGCTGATGGAGAAGGAAACATGGTATCATTCATTCAAAGTAATTACATGGATTTTGGCTCAGGACTTGTCGTGCCTAATACGGGCATATGCCTGCAAAACCGCGGGCATAATTTTTCGTTAGATCCACAGCACCATAACCGATTAGAGCCTGGAAAACGAACCTATCATACCATTATTCCTGGATTTTTAACAAAGAATAAAAGTGCTGTAGGTCCATTCGGTGTAATGGGCAAATTCATGCAGCCTCAAGGACATGTGCAAGTCGTCATGAATATGATCGATTTCCATCTAAATCCTCAGGCAGCTTTAGATGCACCAAGATGGCAGTGGATTGAACATAAAAAGGTTCTTGTGGAAAAAGAAATGCCTTCACATATTGTAGAAGCATTAGAACGCAAAGGGCATGATATTCATGTAGCTACGAGCAGACATACGTTTGGAAGAGGGCAGATCATTTTAAGAGATGAACAAACCGGTGTATTATACGGCGGCACAGAAGCGCGAACAGACGGAGCTGTCGTTGCTTATTAGATCACAGAGAAAGGAGCGGGAGAAATGCGACAATTGGATATTTTTATAGCGTTTTTTCGCTCAGGTATGCTCGGCTACGGAGGCGGACCTTCAGCTATTCCACTTGTAAAAAAAGAAGTGGTCGATACGTACAAATGGATGGATGACGATGAATTTGGCGATTTATTAGCAATCGCCAATACGCTGCCTGGGCCTATTGCTACAAAGCTGGCTGGATACATCGGCTATCGAGTCGGCGGTATTTTGGGTCTCGGGACAGCTTTATTTGCAGCCGTTATTCCAACCGTTTTTTTAATGGTATTGCTGTTAACAACTTTAACGCAATTTAAAGATCAGCCGTGGGTTATGGGCATGACCAAAGCAGTTGTTCCTGTAGTAGGAGTTATGCTCGCGGTTATGACGTGGGACTTTTTTAAAAAATCAACGTCTGGTCTAGGATGGACGCCAGCTATTATCTTACTGATTATTAGTTTAGGGCTAATGGAATTTGCCCATATCCATCCAGCGGTCATTATTATTGTTCTTATGGCAGCAGCTTGGATTCCGCTAAAACGAAAAGGAAAAAAAGGTGAAAGAGCTGAACACAAGCAAAAGAGGGAATCGGTATGATTTATATTCAGCTATTTATGGCATTTTTTGTTTCAAATATTTTAGGCTATGGAGGCGGACCTGCGTCGATTCCGCTTATTCAAAAAGAAGTCGTGGATCACTATCATTGGCTTACGGTCAAAGAGTTTAGTGAAATGCTGGCAATTGGAAATGCGCTTCCTGGTCCGATTGCAACAAAAATGGCGGGGTTTATCGGATATCAGCAGGCAGGGATTTTAGGCTCGGTGATTGCTCTTTTTGCAACGATTGCTCCGTCGGTTTTACTTTTAGTTATTTTACTTCGAATATTATTTAAGTATAAAGATTCGCCAAATGTTAAGAAAATGACGAACTACATTCGTCCGGTTATCGCCATTTTACTGGGCTTGATGGCATATGAATTTTTTATGAATTCATACGGTGATTCAGGGATATGGCAAACTTTATTTTTAGTAGCAGCCAGCTTTCTTTTATTGGAAAAATTGCGTGTGCATCCAGCGTTCGTTATTGTCGGAGCACTCGTATACGGAGCTGTTTTTCTTGCGTGAATGAAGCTCTCGAAGGATGAGAGTTTTTTTTTGTAAAAGAGACGAAAAGAGGGGAAGTCATGGTTGAAAAAGCGGTGTTAGAAAACGTTCAGGATCTAGTTAGCTTGCGAATTTTGCTTATGAAAGAACTGGGAGAATTAAACGGGAATGAGGAGCTGTTTCGAAAAGCTACAGAAGAATATTTTACTGCAAATATAAATAATCCACATAGCTATACGGCTATTTTAAAAGCGAATGGAGAAATTGTATCAGCAGGAAGCATCGTCTTTTTTATACGTCCGCCTTCACCGAGTAACCTCCAGGGAAAAGAAGCATATGTTATGAACATGTATACAGCTTTTGATCACCGAAAGCACGGCTATTCTTCAGCTATTTTAAAGCATTTGATGCAGTACTGCCAAAAAAATGGTGTAAATCGAATATGGTTAAATGCTTCTTCCGCTGGAAAAAGCTTGTATCAAAAACATGGATTTATTGAATATGAATCTGAAATGGAATACAAGTTTGAAAAAAACTAGAGCAGCAAAACTCTTGATAGAGATGGGTTTGAAGGAGCTATGGTTTTTAAAAAATAAAAAAAATTAATAAAAAGTGTTGACGAAGATAAAAAAACCATTCATAATACAAATCAACATCACACAACATTACACACAACTTGGAAGCGACAAACAGTTTCAAACGATCGGAACTGATTATCCAAGTACACATACATAGTCAATACTGAGCGTTGATAGGAGCACTAGTAGAAAAAATTTCCCTGTAACAGAGAGCTGACGGTTGCTGCGAGTCAGAACACAAATTTTTTCGAAGTACATTCCTTGAGCATCTTTTCCGAGTAGGAAAAGACGGCCTAGCCGTTATTTTAATCAAGAGGCAAGCAAAATGCTTGCAACTAGGGTGGTACCGCGAATTTTCGTCCCTACTGACTCTTAAGAAAAAATCTTAAGGGTGAGTAGGGACTTTTTGTATTTTGGCCCATTATAATTTTATATCCATTACAAGCGATGAAAAGAGCATAGTAGCAAAATCTTCCCTGTATTCAGAGAGCTGATGGTTGGTGCGAATCAGTACAAAAGAGATTGCGAATTACATTCTTGGAGCTTTCTTTTGGCAATAGTCAAAAGCGGCAATAGCCGTTATCTTAATGAAGAGGCAAGCAATGCTTGCAATTAGGGTGGTACCGCGATCAATTCGTCCCTACTGATACAATCAGTAGGGACTTTTTGTATATCCGCATAAGCGGCTGTGTAGGTGTAAAACGGATTTTTCAATACAAACTAAACGAGAAGATCCGTTCAAGGTTATAAAATCAAAGGAGGATTTTTAAAATGACAAAATCACTAGAACAATTACGAGGACAAATCGACGAAATAAATTTAGAAATTTTAGAATTATTAAATAAACGCGGTGAAATCGCACAAGAAATCGGAAAAGTAAAAGGTACACAAGGTGTGAATCGCTTTGATCCAGTTCGTGAACGTAAATCGTTAGATCAAATCTTAGCTAACCATAATGGACCATTCGAAGCTTCAACAATTCAGCATATTTTCAAAGAAATTTTCAAAGCAAGCTTAGAGCTTCAAGAAGACGATCACCGCAAAGCACTTCTTGTATCTCGTAAAAAGAAATCTGAAGATACAATCGTTGACATCAACGGTACAAAAGTAGGACCTGGAAACTTAGAATTTGTAATGGGACCATGTGCAGTAGAAAGCTACGAACAAGTAAAAGAAGTGGGCTTAGCGCTTAAAGAACAAGGTATTACGTTAATGCGCGGCGGAGCGTTCAAACCACGTACATCACCTTACGATTTCCAAGGTCTTGGGGTGGAAGGCTTAAAAATCTTACGTCAAGTAGGCGATGAGCTAGGCCTATCAATTATCAGTGAAATTGTTTCTCCTCAAGATATTGAAACGGCTCTCGACTACGTAGATGTGATTCAAATTGGTGCACGTAACATGCAAAACTTCGAGCTATTAAAAGCTGCAGGTTCTGTAGACAAACCAATTCTTTTAAAACGTGGATTGGCAGCAACAATTGAAGAATTCATTAATGCTGCTGAATACATTATGTCTCGCGGAAATGGAAACATTATTCTTTGTGAACGCGGTATCCGCACATACGAGCGTGCAACACGCAACACACTAGATATCTCAGCTGTTCCAATCTTGAAAAAAGAAACGCATTTACCAGTTGTAGTAGACGTAACGCATTCAACAGGACGCAAAGACTTATTATTACCATGTGCAAAAGCAGCGATTGCTATCGGCGCAGATGCTGTAATGGCAGAAGTTCATCCAGACCCAGCAGTAGCACTATCAGATTCAGCACAGCAAATGAACATTCCTGAATTCCACAAATTCATGGAAGAATTAAAAGGTGCAGCAGTAAAATTATCTTAATTTCATAGTGATACAGTGATAAGAAACTAGTAGCAAACATTTCCCTGTCTCAGAGAGCTGACGGTTGGTGGAAGTCAGTACACAAATGTGAGCGAATTACACTCTTTGAGTACTCTTTTACAGAGCGGTCAGCGGATCGTTAACAATTCGAGGTGGCAAGCAATGTATGCAACTAGGGTGGTATCGCGAGAAAAACTCGTCCCTATGAACGTAGGGGCGAGTTTTTTATTTTTTACAACAGAAAGGAATCGATAATATGAGATATTTAACAGCAGGAGAATCGCACGGACCTCAATTAACAGCGATTATTGAAGGAGTACCAGCAGGGCTTGAATTAACAGCCGAACATATTAATGAAGATTTAGCAAGAAGACAAAAGGGACATGGGCGCGGACGCCGCATGCAGATTGAAAAAGATCAAGTTCAGATTAAAGGCGGAGTTCGCCACGGTGAGACGCTTGGTTCACCCATTGCTTTAGTCGTTGAAAACAAAGATTTTACTCACTGGAAAAATATTATGGGTGCTGATCCAGTTGATCATGATGAAGAAGTAAAGCGACAAATTACAAAACCTCGTCCAGGTCATGCGGATTTAAATGGAGCTATTAAATACGGTCACAGAGATATGCGAAACGTATTGGAACGTTCATCTGCTCGCGAAACGACGGTACGAGTAGCCACAGGCGCAGTTGCCAAACAAGTACTAAAAGCTGTAGGCGTAAATATTGCATGTCACGTGCTTGAAATCGGCGGTGTGAAAGCTGAAAAAACGGCATATGAGTCACTGACAGAACTTCAGGAAAAAACAGAAGCGTCACCCGTTCGCTGCTTAGATGAAGAAGCGGGACAGAAAATGATGAAAGCAATCGATGATGCAAAAGAAAATGGAGACAGCATTGGTGGCGTAGTGGAAGTAGTAGTAGAAGGAATGCCTACTGCAGTGGGAAGTTACGTGCACTATGATCGTAAGTTAGATTCAAAGCTAGCTGCTGCTATTATGAGCATTAACGCGTTTAAAGGCGTTGAAATCGGCGTAGGCTTTGAAGCAGCTCGCAGACCGGGAAGTGAAGTCCATGATGAAATTCTATGGGATGAACAAAACGGCTATACGCGTAAAACGAACAATGCGGGAGGTTTAGAAGGAGGCATGACAACAGGAATGCCGATTGTTGTGCGAGGCGTCATGAAACCTATTCCTACCTTATACAAGCCGCTTCAAAGTGTAGATATTGATACAAAAGAGCCATTTGCTGCAAGTATTGAACGCTCAGACAGCTGTGCAGTACCGGCGGCAGCGGTTGTAGCAGAATCAGTGATTGCTTGGGAACTAGCATCTGCTATTATCGATCAATTCGGGGCAGATCGAATTCAGTTAATTCAAGAAAACGTAAAAAAACATGAAGAATACGCAAAGCAATTCTAATGAATAGAGGAGAATGAAAGGTGAAAACACGTGTATTACTTATTGGCGTCGGCCTTATTGGAGGATCATTAGCGCTAGCTATGAAGAAGCATCGTCACGTCACAGTCGTTGGAGCTGATATCAATACAAATGAAGTACAAGTAGCCAACCAGCTAGGTATCGTTGATTATGTAGCTGAAGA
The DNA here is from genome assembly GCF_028369225.1 of Priestia sp. AB. Classification (NCBI taxonomy): domain Bacteria; kingdom Bacillati; phylum Bacillota; class Bacilli; order Caryophanales; family Bacillaceae; genus Priestia; species Priestia sp. AB. Next base: position 32,154 of record NZ_JAQMYN010000004.1, on the reverse strand, counting down.
TATAAAAACAGAAGCAGCCCAAGCAGATTATATCGTACTTGCTACTCCAGTAGAGCACACGACAGCATGGATACACGACCTTTCTAATTGGAAGCTTAAAGAAACGGTTATCGTAACGGATGTCGGAAGTACCAAAGGTGAAATTATGAAAGCAGCCGAAGCGCTGAATAAGAAACGTATTTCATTTATTGGCGGGCATCCGATGGCTGGTTCTCATACGAGCGGTGCAGTCAATGCACGAGCGGATTTATTTTGTTCGGCGCGCTATATTTTAACGCCGTTTGAAAATGAGCAAAAAGAAAAAATAGATGCGCTTATGCATTTGCTAGAGCCTACAGGTGCACAATTTGCACCGCTTGATGCAGCTACTCATGATCAAATCACTGGAGTTGTCAGTCATTTACCTCATGTGATTGCGACCAGTCTTGTAAGACAAGTAAAAGGATATTCAGCACAGAATCATCTTGTCACGGAAATGGCAGCAGGCGGTTTTCGAGATATTACGAGAATTGCTTCAAGTAATCCTCATATGTGGAGAGATATACTAAAACAAAACCGTTCTATGCTTTTAACATTGCTTGATGACTGGATGAAAGAAATGGAACAAGTAAAACTATTAGTAGAAAAAGGTGACGGTCACGAATTATTTGATTACTTTTCAGATGCCAAAGAATTTCGTGATTCGCTTTACGCATAAAGGAGAGACATATTGTGACAGTAAAAGCTTTACGAGGAACGATTCAAATTCCAGGAGATAAATCTATTTCTCACCGTTCCGTTATGTTTGGTTCGATTGCAGAAGGAACAACAACGATTAACGGATTTTTGCCAGGAGACGATTGCCTTAGCACCATTTCCTGCTTTCAAAAACTAGGTGTAGATATTCAAATGATTGATGAACAAAGCGTCGTAGTAAAAGGAAAAGGGATACAAGCGCTAAAAGAGCCATCTGATATTTTAGATGTTGGAAATTCGGGCACAACGATTCGCCTTATGATGGGGATTTTAGCAAATACACCCTTTCATTCAACATTGATTGGAGACGAATCCATTGCCAAACGCCCTATGAAGCGTGTGACCGGTCCCCTTCGTGATATGAATATTCATTTAGACGGTCGAAAAGATGCTAATTTTACACCGCTTGTTATACGAGGTGGGAAAGCAAAAGGTATACACTATACATCTCCCGTTGCAAGCGCACAAGTAAAATCAGCTATTTTACTTGCTGGACTGCAGGCGGAAGGAACAACTTCTGTAACGGAACCGGCGAAATCACGTGATCATACAGAGCGTATGCTAGAGGCATTTGGTGTTAAAGTCGAAGAAGAAGGCTTAACCGTTTCAATTGAAGGCGGCCAAACGTTAAGAGGAACGCATGTAGAAGTACCTGGTGATATTTCGTCAGCTGCATTCTTTTTAGTAGCGGGGGCTATTATTGCAAACAGCCGCATTGAAATTCAAAAAGTTGGGATGAATCCAACTCGAACGGGTATTTTAGATGTGCTTTCAAATATGGGCGCTTCGATCGAGACAGTCAAAGAAACAAAAGAAACAGCGGAACCCTATGCAGATTTAGTTGTAGAAGCTTCTCACTTAAAAGGTACGGAAGTAGGCGGAGACTTAATTCCACGCCTAATTGACGAAATCCCAATTATTGCACTAGCTGCCACACAGGCAGAAGGGATTACAGTTATTAAAGATGCTGCAGAGTTAAAAGTCAAAGAAACAAACCGTATTGATACGGTAGTGAATGAGTTAACCAAAATGGGAGCTAACATTGAAGCAACGGAAGATGGAATGATTATTCACGGAGGTGCAAAACTTCACGGAGCAAATGTAAACAGCCACGGAGATCACCGTATCGGTATGATGCTCGCTGTTGCCTCTTGTATTGCAGAAGGGGAAACAATTATTGAAAATCGTGACGCGGTATCCGTCTCTTACCCGCAGTTTTTTGCTCACTTAGAGTCTTTACAGCAGTAAATTCCCTTATTATGTTAAAATAGCAGTTTGAAAGTTATAAGGGATTTATAAAATTAAAACCAATGACTCTATATTTCGCTGGAGAAATCCGATATAATCATTACAACACCTCTAGTATTAAATAGAATTTGGTGAATGATTATGTTTTTGATGATTGTCTACATCGGGGCCATTTTATTTTTTATAAAAATGTTTATGGATCGAGATTTTATTTGGTTTTTGTTCCTATTGCCATTTTTGATGTTTGTTATGTTTTTTGAAACAGACTATCTTGATCATGTCCCTGAATCTGGAAGGTTAATTATCTTTACGTTTTCTTTTTTAGTCATTTATGCAATGGTTTTGGTGTATAATCGATATTTTAGAAAAGAAGGATGTAAAGAGTAAACTCAAATGTGAATCTATTGATAATGATAAAAAAAGCATGCCCTACGGCGTGCTTTTTTTATCGCTTGAATCGACATCCACTGGCGTAAGCGGCTTTTTAGCAGGGCCTTCTACCACAGATCCGTCGTAAGAGAAACGAGAACCGTGACAAGGGCAGTCCCACGTGCGGTCACCAGCGTTCCAATTTACTTCACATCCTAAGTGCGTGCATGTAGTATCGACGCAGTGAAGCTTCCCTTGAGGATCTTTATAAGCTCCCGTACGTTTGCTGTTTACATATACGACCGACCCTTCATCATTTTGAAGCTGATCCAGTCCTTTTTCAGGCATTGAAAACTTACCGGTAATAAAGTGTTCAGCCACATCAAGATTTTGACGAAAGAAATGCTTAAGGCTAGGGTCCGCATAAAAACGAGACGGATTATACAACTCCGCATATGGGTTGTCTTTTCCGGTTATTGCATCTCGAATAATATGTGCTGCAATGGTGCTATGAGTCATCCCCCATTTTTTAAATCCGGTGGCAATAAAGATATTTGGCTTGCTTTCTTTAATGGGACCGATATATGGAATTTTATCAAGCGTAAATAAATCTTGTGCAGACCATTTGTAACGAAAATGTTGAACAGTAAAATTTTCTTCGGCGAACCTCTGAAGGGACTCATAGTGGAACATGGTATTAATTCCTTGTCCAGCTTTGTGGCCTTCTCCACCAATTAAAATGAGTTCTTCTCCGTCAACTTTTGTTGAACGCAGCGAATGAGTAGGCTGATCAGCACTTAAATACATGCCTCCAGGGTAAACTTGTTCAACTTTTGCTGCTAACACATACGAACGTTTGGCATACATGCGCGTATAGTAAAAGCCGGCTCCATCATAAAATGGAAAGTGTGAACACGCCACTACATATTTGCAAGAAATTCGATGTCCGTCTCTTGTGACAACGGTGGGCGACGTGCTTTCTTCTACATCCGTGGCTACGGTGTTTTCAAAAATCAATCCGCCGCTTTCTGTGAATTTTTTTACTAAATGAAGCAGATATTTTAACGGATGAAACTGAGCTTGATCTTTCATAATAGCTGCTGCCCTAATATCAAAATTAAAAGGAAGCTCTGTTGCAAATTCACATGGAATATGTAATCGCTGATAGGCTCGAAATTCTTTACGAACTCGATGATCAAACTCCAGCGTTTCTCCGTATAAGTAAGCATCTTGTACCGAAAAATCACAGTCAATGTTTTCCGTTTGAATTAAGTTTTTCATAAACTGCAGAGCTTGTTCGTTTGCTCTATAATACAGCAGCGTTTTTTCTTCGCCAATGTGTGAAAGCAGCTCATCGTAGATAACGTCATGCTGAGCTGTAATCTTTGCTGTTGTGTGACCGGTTGTACCATTTAAAATATTATCAGCTTCAATTAACGCCACGTTCAGCCCTTCTTTTTGTAATAAATAAGCTGTTGTAATACCGCTAATACCGCCTCCTACTACTACAACATCAACTTTTCGATTTTCTGAAAGAGATGGGTATGTTGGAAACTTTAAATGATCGCGCCAGTAGGGCTCAGTATCCTTTGGGATATTTGCCAATTTATTCACCTCCATATGATAAGTCTTATTTTTACCATAGTTTTCTAAAAAATGTATGCAAAATAAAGGAATCTACTCCAATAGCATCTCTTTGCTGTACCTATTTAAGCAAAAGGAAGGGAAAAGAGTGATTGCAATCAGCCTTTGTATAATTGTTGCGAACGAAGAAGAGGTTAAACCAAAACATTTGCTCTTTAAGATTCTTCTTTTTAAACGTGGCTTCTGCACCTGCACCTTGCCATTTGCTGCGAAAGAAGTGGTGAATAAAAAGCAAAGTATAAAATAGTAAAGGTTACAGATTTAAACATGCAAAGCAATAAATTCATATAAATGATAGGGAGCATCATATAATAAAAGTATAGAGGCTTAATTCGGCAAAAGATATTTAAACATCAAGGTCCAAATAAAAGGGCAAACGGCATGTTTGTCCTTTTTTCATGATTATAGTGACAATTTTCATATATAGTAATAAAGTATATATATAGCAAAAAAATCCCAAATTTCAAGAAGATAAAAAACAGCTTAAAACCAAAACAAGTTGTACTCTTAGAGTATGTAGAACGTGCAAAAAAAAGAAATAATATGTAGTATTGTAATACAGGACGTAATTGGGAAGAAAAATGAAAACGTTGACAAAAAGAGGAGGGGTACCATGTTGGGTTCACTACCTAATGTTATAAATACGTCAACGCTTGTGTCTTCAAGTGAACAACAAGAAGCGTCATCTGAATCATTTAAAACATATACTCATAAAGGAAAAAAATTCAAGGTCTATTTACCTAAATCCTATCATATTTTAAAATCTTACCCACTAATGGTTATGCTGCATGGATGTACACAAAATGCAGATGATTTTGCAATAGGCACGCAAATGAACGAGCTCGCCGACGAAAAAGAATTTATTGTCGTATACCCACAGCAGTCTTCTAACTCAAATATGAATAAATGCTGGAACTGGTTTGAACCTCTTCATCAAATTAGAGGGTTTGGCGAGCCAGCTATTATTGCAGGGATTGTAAAAAAAGTCCAAAACATGCACTTTATTCAGAAAAATAAAGTGTTTATTGCCGGTCTGTCAGCAGGAGGAGCAATGAGCATTGTTATGGGGGTAACGTATCCAGAACTGTTTGCTGGAATAGGTGTGTCAGCAGGTATCGAATATCAGGCGGCTCTTAACGTATTTAATGCGTATTCTGTCATGGCCAGTAAAGGTCCTTCCCCCGTTAAACAAGGAAGAATTGCTTATCAGCAAATGGGAAAACGGGCAAAGCCACTGCCGCTCATTGTATTTCATGGTAACGCTGATTCTACGGTAAATGTAGCCAATGCAGATCAAGTGGTTCACCAGTGGATTACAACGAATAATCTTGCTTATAACGGAAGAATAGATGGATGGATTCAAGATAGCCCGGTTAAAACGAGAGAAGAAAAAATTCTCTTTGGACGGGATTATACAACATATCGCTACGAAAGCAGTAAGGGAGAATTGGCTATTGATAAATATATTATCAATGGAATGGGGCATGCATGGTCAGGAGGGAATTCAGCGGGCAGCTATACAGACCCTAAAGGCCCCAATGCTAGTCGAATCATGTGGGACTTTTTCATGAGTCAAAAAGTATAAACAGAGCATATAATGAGGTTCAGTTGCGTTCTTATCGCAGAGAAGAAGAGCTGAAAGTAGCTCTTCCGGCCCTTATTAGTATAAAGAAGCAGCTGCAGGAACCATTATTTTAACTAGACGTGTTTTTCTAAAAATTAGGATTTGATTATTTAGAAAACGGGTACTGTAATAAAGAAAATAAGAAGTCAAAATTACATAGCTTAGGATTGACAGCTTATAGTTGTAAATGTAAGATAACTGCGAGCTGCATTTTGTATGATTAAAACATTAAAATAAGCCGAAAACTGAAAAAATAAATAGAAATTGTAAGATGAGCGGGTAAGGAAAAGGAGATTAAAAAATGAATATTGCATTTTTCTTAGTACCAAAAAGTGATGTTGTAACACTAAATATTCAATCCACATTAAGACAGGCTCTTGAAAAAATGGAGTATCATCGCTATTCTACAGTTCCGCTAGTTGACGATGATGGTAAATATGTGGGCGTTCTTACTGAAGGAGATCTTCTTTGGAAGTTAAAAAGCCTAGGAGACTATCGCTTTCAAGATACGGAAAATATTAAATTAACAGAGATTGACCGCTATCAAGATTATAACCCAGTTGCTATATATGATGAAGTTCAAAACATCCTTTCAAAGGCAATTGACCAAAATTTTGTTCCTGTAACGGATGATCAAGGTGTATTTATTGGAATTGTAAGAAGAAGAGAAATTCTAGAGTTTTATGCAGAAAGCGCAAGTAAAGTGAAAAATCAAATATAAAAAAAGCCATCTAGAGATGGCTTTTTTTCTTGTCTTATCTCCCCCGTACATACTCCTAAAAACAGGCTTAGGTCATGGCCCACAGCAATGCACTTCCTTGTACTAGTTTACATAATCTATTTATATATAGGTATAAAATTGCCTATATAAATCTTATTTATAGATAAGGATGGTTTATGTGAGTTACAACAATAAAAAGAAGTGTTGCTGGTGTTCTAATCAGTATTATTACAAAACTTCTGGCTATGATCCAAGAAGTAGCCATGAAGGAAAATGCTGTCATAACGATTATAAGCATAACGATCATTGTCCTAAACATGATGATGATCATCGTTCTGGACATAAAAAATGCCATCATGGTGGCAACCATAGCGGAGGTCATGACGGTAACCATGGCGGAGATCATGGTGGCAACCATGGCGGAGGTCATGGCGGTAATCATGACGGTTGTCATGGCGGAGGTCATGGCGGTAATCACGACGGTTGTCATGGCGGCAACCACGGCGGAGGTCACGGTGGCAACCATGGCGGAGGTCATGACGGTAACCATGGCGGTAACCACGGCGGTTGTAAAAGACGTCGCTGCTGTTGGGGCTGGGTGTTTTAATTTAATAAATAATTGAATTAAAATGAAGCGTTGATTTAGCAGAAAGAACTCAAGAAATTGAGTTCTTTTTTTTGTAAGTTGAAACTTATAAACGGTATACTTCGTATATATAGTAAGAGCATTTTGGAGGAGGAAAAAAATGTTTAAAAAAATGTTTGCTAAAATTGGAGTTGGAGCTGCCAAAGTGGATTTACGATTAAATGAAACAGCCTATACGCTCGGTCATGTAATTGAAGGAGCTATTGTCATCCAAGGTGGAAACGTTCAGCAACATATTAATTTAATTGATGTTGAATTTTGGCTTGAAGTTCAATTGAAAAGCGGTCAAATGCATACACATCGTGTGGAAAGCCTGCGCGCAGCTTCTTCATTTACAATTAATGAAGGCGAGAAAAAAGAAATTCCATTTACATATCATTTACCTTTGGACCTTCCAATCTCTGCGAGCAACGTTAGCTATTTCTTTAAGACACACTTAGATATTGAAGGGGGAGTAGACTCAACAGACCGGGACCCTGTGCGCGTTAAAGCTCCAAAAAGCTTATATCAGCTAGTAGAGGGCTTTGAAGCACTTGGATTTAGAGAAAAACATCATTCAGGAAAATTTAACGGATACAAACAAGAATTTTCATTTTTCCCTACAGACTTCTTAAAGGGATATGTAAATGAGGTTGAGTTTGAGGTAGCCATTGAACGAGAAGGGATCCGCGTGCTGTTGGAGCTAGATTTGCCTTCTTTCGGCCGTGAGAGGGAAATAAAAAATGAACTCTTTTTTACAAATGATGAACTAAGCCAGCCATCTACTATCGCTCGTTTGCTGGAAGAAGCGATGGAAGAGATGATGGAGAATCCTCGAGACTATGAATATTATAAGTCTCCTCACTATGATCAGCATTCACACCACCCACGTATGAGCGGGTTAGGAGGAGCAATGGGAGGTTTTGCAGCCGGTATGTTAGGCGGACTGCTCATTGAGAATTTGATGGATGATATGTTTGAAGACTCGGCGCTTGGTGAAATTGGAGAAGATATTGAAGAAGCCGGGGAGGATCTGTTGGATGGAGATTTTTTTGATGGAGGAGACGATTGGTAAAAGGGATTTTGAATAAATAAAAAGGATGATTAATGATGATCATCCTTTTTTTCTTTCTTCTTTCTTTTTTTCACTTCTATATACTTAATGTGAAAATCCTCTATAATCAGAACTTTAAAGTAAAATTGCTCATGCTGAATGATATCATTTTTGGTCACATCAAACTTTTCGGTTAACACCCACCCGGCAATGGTATCTACTTCTTCGTCGCTAATATCCGTACCGAGTAAATCATTTACTTGGCTAATGAGCATTTTTCCGTCAAGAATATAATGATCGTCTTTAATTTTTTGTACATAAGGAATTTCGTCCGTATCAAACTCATCTCGAATTTCTCCCACAATTTCTTCAATAATATCTTCTACTGTAACAAGCCCGGCGGTTCCGCCATACTCATCAAAAAGAATAGCCATTTGAATACGTTCTTTTTGCATCTTTACAAGCAAGTCATGAATGGGTACGGTTTCAATTACTTTAAAAATAGGCTTGACGTATGACTCTAACGTATTGGTGCCGTCTTTTTCGTTGAATACAATATCATTATAAATTTCTTTGATATTAACGAGACCGATTACTTTATCTTTATCCCCATCTTCAACAATTGGATAGCGGGTATATTTTTCGACATTTGCGATTTGCAAAAAAACCTCTACGACGTCGTCTTTGGAAGCACTCACAATTTCCGTACGAGGGACCATTACTTCTTTAGCTAAACGATCGTCAAAATCAAAGATTTTGCTCATATATCGATATTCGGATTGATTGATTTCACCGCCTTCGAAGCTCTCAGATAACAAAATACGCAGCTCTTCTTCACTATGAGCAGCTTCATTTTCTGAAATCATCGTTATACCAAAAATCTTAGTCAACATACGAGCTGATCCATTTAATATTTTAATGAACGGATACATAAGTTTGTAAAACACGATAATCGGTTTTGCAAAGTTCAGCGTAATTTGTTCAGCCATTTGAATAGCAAACGTTTTAGGAGCTAATTCCCCCAAGACAACATGTAAAAAAGTAATAACAACAAATGCAATGACAAAAGATAAAATACCAGCAAGCGGCTCATTCGTATGGAAGGTAGTAAAAAGAGGGTGAAGCAACCGATCTAGCGTCGGTTCACCAAGCCAACCAAGCCCGAGAGCCGTGATGGTGATACCAAGCTGACAAGCGGATAGATATTCATCTAGATGCGTAATAACGTGTTTGGCAGATACAGCTTTTTTATGTCCTTCTTCTAGAAGCTGATTGATTTTTGAACTTCTTACTTTTACAATAGCGAATTCTGTCGCTACAAAAAAAGCAGTTAATGCAATTAAAACTGCGACTAATAGTAATTTTACGGCGATCATCAAAGTCACCACCTTGTATGTAAATGTATATCTTAAGTGTTAGCCAAAGTGGAGAAAACATGTATTAAATCAAGAAAAGAAAAACGCACATAAAAAAACTGCTTCTATCTTTAAAAAGAAAAAGAAGCAGTTTATTATGTTACATGTTCATTTAGGGGAATTAATCTTAACTTTACCATCATGGTCTATCACATATCGGTTCTACAGTTCAACTGACTTTTAGCAAACGTATTGCGAGTGTGTTATGACACCTCCTTTAACTGTAATCCGAGTATATATGATGCATCTCTCACTCCTTTCTATTAGTTAATTGTATTATAATACATAATTAATCAAAATACTACAAATATTCAGAAAATAATCCAAAATGCATAGTTTTTTGTCATTTTCTGAAATATACGCACAAAACGAGATTGAGATATAACAAAATCAATACAATACAATCTAAAGACGAGTAAACTGAGTAAATGATCTAGTATGAGTCGTTTAGTTACACTGCTGGTGATTTCCATGCAAGGCTACGCTTTCCGCAGGCGGCCGATGAGCCTCCTCGTCGCTTGCGCTCCTGGGGGGTCTCATCTATTCCGCTTTTCCCGCAGGAGTCTTCGCCTTTCCCTCCAATCAACAGCTAGAAGCAACTCTAAACATAACCTATATTCACCGTACTAATGAAAAGATCCGAACGGTGAATCGTTCGGATCTTCCTTCAACTAAAATACGTTTGCCCCAGCCTCTTTTTAATTAATGCAGTTTATGGTTATTAGGCATCTGAGGAGAGGCAGTGGCTTTTGCAAAACTTGTGATCATTTGCTGCATATCTGCTTTTGCAAGCTGCGGCACTTGATAATAATGGTGTTTATTTTGATAAAGAGAAATTTCATAAGCCATTTCAATCCAATTAGGAACACTGTCTCCGAATATTCGGCGAACAACAGGATTTGTTATTTCTAAAGCGGTCATGGTTAAAAGAGATGCTTGAGACTTAACTAGACCTAGCATATGACCTGATATGCCTTTTTCATTGATTTCCTCAACGGACTGATTCGGCTTTTTAGGCTGTGAAGGTTTTAAGCCATAAACAAAGGTATGAGACTGCTTCATGTTATATACATGTGTAGAATCGGCCGGCTTTTGACCAGTAGAAAAAGCTTCTACGATTAAATTATATTCATTTAAAATAAACTGATATTGCCGATCAATGATATCAAGCAGCTCTTGTTCTTTTACATATTGCCTAAACATCATAAACTGATCCATTACATTAATCGAGCCCGCAAGTGTTTCATGAACGTCAAATAGTTCATGCCCTCCATGGTTCAATTGAGGGGGTACAGCTCCAGTTTGCATGTTTGTAGGAAGTTCGTGATTATTCATACTAAGTCCTCCTTAAAATCGGTATCGACTATAGTCTTTAAACTTCTTCAGGTTTTATACTTAAACTTGATTTATTCATAAAATGTTGCTCTACATAACTTAATTTACAACTAGTTATTTAATTAAAGGGTAAAAGTGAAAGGGTTTTATGAAAAAAAAGCGAATATCAATAACAATTCACGATCTATAGATAGGGGAATCAAAAAACATGAATGAGCTGCTGTCATACTCAAGTGAATTAAAACACGAAGCAAATCAACTGGTGGTATCCAGTCATTTATTGGATCTGTTAAGAGAATATGGTTGTCTTCTCTCAGGGGAGAGTTTTGAGTTAAATGTCATGACAAATCGCATCATTAATTTTTACGTAGGAAATGATGAAATGGATGAAGAATCTATTTTTCACATGGGGTATCAGCTTACAAAGCGTTTTAGCCCTTATAAGATGATATTTGCTAATGAAAAAGATAAGTATCAGTGGAGTGTGTATATGATTCAGAAGGGAGAAGAGTGGAAGCTTGATATTTCCGTGCTTCCAGAAAATATCGTGAAAGGCAAAGTTGAGAAACAAGAGTTATTAAAATCACTTTTCACTGAAAAAAAGCGGGAATGCATTTTATTTTTCAAGCAGCAAAGCGGATATAATCGCTATTATACGAGTGATCATGTGTATAAGGCTGTGCTAGAAGATGACATTCACGATGATATGTCTTTTTTTATGTGGCTGCAAAGACAAAAAAAAGTAAATCAACAAACGTAAAAAAGAGCCGCTTAGGCTCTTTTTATGCGTTTACGGATGTTTTTACAGGTAAAGCAGCTTTTAGCATCCAAATATGTTTTTCAATGTTGCCGATTGTTCCAATGAATAAGTCAGCTGTTACGTGATCGTGTGCTGCTTCAGCGTTTTCAACTGCATTTTTTAGGTTTTTAACAAGTAGCGTATAGTCATTAATTAAGGTTTCTACCATTTCTTCACTCGTTTGCTCGTTTCCATCTTCAAAAAGAGTAGCTGCTTGCAAAAATTGCTTCATTGTAGCAATTGGGCTTCCTCCAATGGCTAGTAATCGTTCTGCATATTCATCTATATAGTCCGCCGTCTCATTATAGAATTCTTCAAATTTTTCATGAAGCGTAAAAAATTGAGGCCCTTTTACATACCAGTGAAAGCGATGTAGCTTCGTATACAATACGTTAAAATCGGCAATTTGTTGGTTCAATACGTTTTCTAAATTCATAGTTAATAGCCTCCTAATGAGTTGTTGTTATCTTATATTTATATTATATCAAATATCAAATTAAAATCAATACTTATTTATAATAATTATTAAATAATAATAAAGATGCTTTTAAAGCATAATTATTCTCTTTAAAAACTCTAAAGATATGATAGGATAGAGCAAGAGTATTGAAAGGAAGAAGGGTTAGTCATGCATATTACACCAGAAGCAAAACAATTAATTAACAATATACTTGAAGAACAGGAGATAACAGGAATTCGCTTGTATTTCAAAGGAATTAGCTGTGAAATCCCTAATATTGGGTTAGCTTTTGAAGAGCCTTTTGAAAATGATGAAATGTATGAAGTCGATGGAGTACAAGTAGCAATGGAAGCTTCTATTGTGCCTTATACAAATGAATTAATGTTAGATGTTCATACAACGCCGTACGGTCCAGGTTTAGCATTAGTTGGGGCTAAAGAGGCTGAATAAAAAAATGTATGTAAGAGAAGCTAACAGGTTTGTTGTTTGTTTTGGTAAACCTTGGTTTACTTAATTTAAACGTTAGTGAAATGGAGGGGGACCTATGCTTCTTTCTCATCATGTAACGGTTGAACAAAGACAGCAAATCAAACGCTTTAAGCAGCAAATACAAGACGCAAAAACGCTAGATGAGCGCCGTTTGTATCAAGCACAGCTAAATAAATTTGTTGAGCGCCTATTTATTGAGAATCGCTTGCAGCGCAGCGGCGAACAATAAAAAACACCTAGAAAAGAAACCTTCAAAGAAGGTTTCTTTTTTTTAGTAGATTATTATACTTTTACACTTTGCAATTATTCATTTTCTTATATATCGCCCTTTATCTACTTGGAATCTGGTTTTCTGTATGAATATAGCACTAAAAACGTGTAAGTGACTATCAAATGAAAGCGCTTTCTGTTATAGTGAAGGTATAGAATGGTACTTGTTCACCTACAATGTTCATAAGGAGTGGTTTGTATGATTGAAAGAGGAAACTTCTTAATTGGTTTAGCGTGGGGAACATCTTTGAGCATACCTTTATGGATCGCCTTCTTTGGCTGGATAAAATTAGTTTGGCGCTTGCTTTAAATAAATAAAAACAAAAAAAGTAAAAAAACTTCAGTGAATATGCGCTGAAGTTTTTTTAAACAGCATAAATAGGTATTAAGAACTATTAAATAAATTATAATTTTTAACGATAAGTAAATAAGACTACTATAAATATTATTTTTGGTTTTTTTAAGTTCCTAATGTTTTAGGTCTTATTACACAACGGAAAGCAGGAGTACAAATTGAAAAGCTATCGTTTAGTAAGTTTCTCTACCTTATGTATCTGTCTACTCGTTTTATTCATTTCACCTTTTCAAGATACATCTAGTGCGTCAACTGATAAATATCAAAATTTCAAGCAGCTCTCACAGCACGAGTCTTCAGCTAGCTATAAAGTGACGACCAAAGAAACGAAAAGCCCTGTCCTTATCTTTGCTCCACACGGTGGAGGAATTGAAGGGGGGACAAGCGAAATTGCCCAAGAGCTTGGCAAACCAAATGCTCTTTACCTATTCGAATCGTTAAAGTCGAAAGGGTCACGAGACCTGCACCTCACAAGCACTCATTTTGATGAGCCCACAGCGCGTAAGATGGTAAGCAAGTATGATAATGTTTTATCTCTTCACGGATATTCTGGGAACGAAAAACATATTTTTGTGGGTGGGACTGATCGGGAGCGCGCAAAAAAATTAACGCAGTTATTAAATCAAAATGGATTTCCGGCCGAACTGATTACAAAAGGGCACGATGAGATTGCAGGCATTAACTCTGGAAATATTGCAAATAAAAATCGTACCGGGAAAAGTATTCAATTAGAGATTAGCCAACCGCTGCGAAGTGCTATGTTTCATTCATTCACTTCAAAAGGAAGAGCTTCGTCTAAAACTCAAACTTTTTATAGGTTTACAAATGTGCTTTCTACATTCGCTTCTACTTCTTACTGAATCCAAAAAAGAATGCTTTCGCAAGCATTCTTTTTTTATAAACTAGTTTTGCTACTCGTGACTTATAATAGGTTTCCAGTTAAAATCTTTTACATCTTGAACAGAAGGTTTTCTCACGTGCTGTAAGCTTTCTTTATTACACGCTCCATAAACTATAAAATTTTCCTGAGCTTCTATTAAAGAAATAGAGTTGGCTCCTAATTCGTTGGCATTCAGCTTTTGGTACGGATCGTCTTCCCAAAAACATATCTCACAAATATCATAGTCACCATCACTGTCTAAAGATTGATAACCACAGCAAGGGCATGTATACTTTTTCATTGTTTCTATCCTTTCTGTATGGGATTTTAAGCTAGAAAAAAGTCAGTCATCTTATTTAACTATTTTACTATATTCAAGGATAGTCTGAAAGAATATTCAAAAAAATTACAGCGGCATCTTCCCTAGGATTTGTGAACATTTTATAACGAATTGGTAATAGTTATTGTGAGACTGAGTAAAAAAGGAGTACACTTACTAGGAAAATAGATCGTGTTCGGAAACGTCTACATAAAAACATTTTTGGATATGATGAAAAAAGAAAAAAGAGATAGGGAGTCATAAATATGAAAAAAATAATAGGTTTACTTTTAGCATGCTTTTTAGCTGTTCCGACAGTTAGTTTTGCTCATACACATGTGCAAACAACCGTGCCGGAAAATGGTGCAACTGTTACAGCTCCTCTAAAAGAAATTAAATTAACCTTTGAAACACACATCGAGAAAATCAGTACTGTAACCGTTACAAAAGATGGACAAAAAATTTCACTTGCATCGCAAAAAGTAGAGGGTCATGATTTAATAGCTTCTCTCGATCAGCCCCTTAAAAACGGATCTTACACAGTGGACTGGGAAATTGTAGGGGAAGATGGTCATGTAATGAAAGATTCGATTGCTTTTAAAGTAGATGTGAAAGATGAAGCGAAAGAAGAGAATACTCAAGCAGCCGGAAAAGATAGTGAAAAAAAGCAAGACGCCACGCAATCCGAACAGCACCAAAAAAGTGCAGTAGCAAATGATGAAAAAACAGAGAACAATGATTCTTCATCGTTTTTTGTTATCATGATTATTGCTATTGTAGTGGTGGTTGGAGCATTACTCTTAATCTTCAGAAAGAAAAAGGCTTAAAAAGATGAGTATTTTGTTGCCTGTTTTTGAGTGGTTCACATACGTAGGTCTTTCCTTATTATTAGGATTTGCCGTACTGCAATATGTACCGCTTACAAAAAAGCCAACAATTTTATTATCAAAGCGATGGCTACTTGCAAGTGCAGCGGCTGTCGCTATTTTTTCGGTTGGAAATTCGCTTGAGATTATTTTATCTTTTTCAAAAATAAGAGGGTTAGGTGAAACAGTTCGTCTTGTATTATTGGAAACAAGAACGGGACACGCCTGGATCTTTGTTGTGCTAATTGCTATTTTATGTATGGTTGCTGTTTCAATAGAGAGCCACCCTCATATGTATACATTACTGACTGTAGCCTTGGTGGGAGGAATCGCCTACGCAAGTCACGCAGCATCCGCTTCTGCGCTTAGCGGCATGCTTTCTCATTCTCTTCATATTTTAGCAGTTGGACTGTGGGGAGGGGGGGTTCTGATTGTTTCCGCTTTTTCAAAAGAAACCTCCAATTGGAAAAGTTTCTTAATCTGGTTTACTCCTTTTGCAATCGCTTGTTTTGTGCTTCTTTCATTAAGTGGGTTCATTTCGATGGTCATTATCATGGGTCTGTCCAACTATGTAAATTCATGGGCTACAGATTACGGGCAGTCTCTTTTGCTAAAGCATATTACGATTATTCCGCTGCTTGCATTTGCCGTCATCAATGGCTTTCTTATGAAAAAAACGATAAAACATCCAGAATATAAGCCCGTGATGTGGATTCGAGCAGAAAGCATTATTTTGCTTATCATTTTTTTATTTACAGCTATCATGGTAACGCAATCGCCGCCAACTAATATAAGTCATATGGCAATGGATTCATCGATTTTTCCGTTTATCTATGGGAAACAAGTGACGCTCCCTCTAACGTTTCACGTAACGATTGTGGGAATCCTATTCTTATTTGTCGCACTGCTGTTTTTTGTGTATTTACTTATTTGTTTTTACAAAAAGACAGTATGGCTTAGCATATTAAGTGCGGGTTTGTTTGTTTTTGCTTTTTATATTGCGATGATGACAAGTATTCAAGTCTAAAAACAGTGAGAAATATCTCACTGTTTTTTTATTACCCATTAAAAGCTGTATTATCTCTCGGGCCTTTTCCCGGAGAAGGAGGCATCGGCATTTGGGAATTAGAACCAGAGCTAGAGCTAGAACCAGAGCCGGACGCAGAGCCGCTTGAAGGCGATATATTTCCTGCGTTTCCAAAAATAACGATCCCGCCAGAAATTGTTCCAATAGAAATAGATTTAATATAAACAGACATCCTTATTCAACCTCTCATCTAGTAAAAGAATTCAGTGTACCATAATGTATGACCAGCTTGTCATTTTCGTATAGACGAGTTTGAAAAATAGGTAAAAGCTTAGAAGTTCAGGTTAAGAAAGGAAATGGTGTAAAATAAGATGGAACTTTGAAGGTAAAGTGTGTGGTGTTTGCCTAAAGTGTGTATACCACCTATTAAAAGAATTAGAAAGGAACTAAGATGAATACGCAAAAAAAAATTCATTTTTCATTTAAAAAATTATGGTTGCTAACGAACCCTCCGACAGGAAAGCTACTCATTTCGTTCATACTGGCCTTAATTAATACCGGAGCGTCGCTTTCTATCCCTCTTGTCATTAAAGAAGTGATGGAGAAAATTGCAGTAGGCGTCTCACCGCAGCTTATAGCAGGACTCCTTGGTTTATTCGCTGCTCAAATGGTAACAAGCGCAGTATCTCTTTATCTCCTTGCTCAAGTAGGACAAGGTGTTGTAAAAGAACTCAGACATAAAGTGTGGAACAAGCTCATAAAGCTTCCGATTTCATTTTACGACCAAAACCGTTCCGGTGAAATGGTAAGCCGCATTACAAATGATACAACCATTGTGATGAATTTATTGTCAACAGAAATGATTGACTTTGTTAAAAATATTTTATCTATTATCGTTGCCATTGTTATTTTATTTACGCTTGATGTACCCATGACGCTCATTTTATTAGCGGTTATTCCCGTTATGTTTGTACTGGTTATGCCCCTAGCGCGAAAAATACATAAAATTTCACGTGAGCAGCAGGATAAAATGTCCAAGCTTACAGCTTTTTTAGCTCAAATGCTGAGTGAAATCCGCTTGATTAAAGTATCCGGTTCAGAGAAAAAAGAAGTTGATTCCGGCTTACAATCGTTTCAGTCACTCTACCTCTTCGGTGTAAAGAGAGCTAAAATTGAAGCCATCATTACCCCGATTATTAGCACGGTGATGACCGCTGTTATGATTGCCATCGTCGGGTTTGGTGCATATCGTGTGAGTGAGGGATTTATCACTGCAGGAGAGCTGGTAGCTTTTGTTCTTTACCTTTTTCAAATTATGGTTCCGGTTGGTTCACTTACCCGATTTGTTACTAGCTTTCAGCAAACTAAAGGAGCTTCAGAAAGAATCTTTGATATATTAGCTGAGAAAGAAGAGAACTATGAAAATGGAGAAGTGCTTGAACAGGTAGGGAGTTTAAGGTTCGATAAAGTTGCTTTTCAATATGAAGATAAACCAGTATTGCAGGAAGTTTCATTTTCTGCTAAAAAAGGAGAAGTTACCGCTTTTGTTGGACCTAGCGGAGCTGGAAAATCTACTGTTTTTTCGCTTATCGAACGCTTTTATGAGCCTTCATCGGGGCGCATATTCTTGGATGGAACAGACAGTCAAAACGTCAACTTACGTTCGTGGCGTCACCTGTTTAGCTATGTTCAGCAGGATTCTCCGATTTTAGCAGGAACAATTCGAGAAAATCTCATTTACGGATTAGAGCGGCATGTGACGGATGAAGAAATAGAAGAAGCAGCGAAGTTAGCGAATGCTCATCATTTCATTCAGTCCTTTGAAGATCAATATGAAACAATGATTGGAGAAAGAGGTATTAATCTCTCAGGAGGACAGCGACAGCGTATTGCAATTGCCCGAGCGCTGTTACGCAATCCCCAGCTTTTACTACTGGACGAAGCGACAGCTAGCTTAGACTCCGAATCAGAAAAGCTTGTGCAAGAGTCATTGGAAACGGTAATGAAAGAACGCACATCACTCGTCATTGCACATCGTCTATCTACGGTCATTAATGCGGACCAAATTGTTGTAATAGAAGAAGGGAAGGTTACAGGAAGCGGAACGCATAAAGAGCTGTTAGCCTCTCATTCTTTTTACCGGCGTTTGGTAGAGCAGCAGTTTCAAACATCCCTATAGAACAAACAAAAAAGACTGCTTTTAAGCAGTCTTTTTTTAGTTTATTTATTTAGCTTTTTAACTAATTCATCACCCATTAACTCAGAAGAAAAAGGATCTCGGCTTGTGACAATTTGATCATTTGCCCAAACAGCATATGCTTTTTTATCCATCTCAGGGATGTAATTAGCCACTTCACGAAGTTCTTGTTCTAAACTGTATGGTAAAAAGGGAAGTACTTCTTCCGGTTCAATTTCATCAGGATAACCGGTTACGTCTAGCCCTTTAATTAACAGTTCATCATCGGATCCTTTCAAGAAAGCAAAAACAGAAGGTCCGTGACACTCAGCTGCTAAAATACCTCCATTGTCGTACACTTTGTTCATAAGTGCATGCAAGTCCACATTTTTTGCTAAGTCAAACATAGCGCCGTGGCCGCCTACTACTAAGATAACATCATAGTTCTCAGCATCTACTTCTTCAAGTTTCATTGTCTGATCCGCTCTTCCTGATTCATATAATTTCTTATACGTTCCGTCTGGATCAAAGTCTTCTGAAATACTTCGAACGTCTACTTCCGGCTTACCTCCAAAAGGTGAGGCTAAATCAACGGTGTGCCCTGCGTCCTCAAGCTTTTGCAGCGGAGCAAATAATTCTTCTGCCCACCAACCTGTGTGATAATCTTTCTCTTCGTATCCGCTTGATAATACAGCTAACACTCTTGCCATGTTTATACCTCCTAAATGATGTAAAACGTATAGTGATACATATCATGTATTCATTGTGAACTGTACCCTATATAAAAAAACTTTAAACAATGGCAAGTTATGAAAAGGTAGCGTGAATCATAAACAAAACCAAAAAAGAGATAGCAAATTTAAGATGCCACTTTTTATCTGTACGCTTATAGCGCTTCACGCCCATTACGAGTAAACAAGCTAGAACAGCCATCGTAATAATTCCTGAAAAGTACGTAAAACTTGCTTGAAATCCTTTTATTAAAGCCATATAACCATGTAAAATAATCAAGGCCGTTGATATAAGAGCAATGGGAACGTGCCACTGACGAACATACTTGGCTAAAAATTGGATAAGCGGTTTTAACTCAAAATTTCCTTTTTTTATGTGCGATAACGGTTTCCATTTTAATAATAAAAAAATAGGATAAATGGCTAAAGCTGCAAAAAAACCAATTCGTGCGATTGAACCAAGCTCTTTAAAATTCCCTTCATATATTTTAGAATCGAGTGGAAGGGAATGTTTATAAATAGGGATGTAAATAAGCCCTGCTACAACTAGTAAAAAAGAGATAGTAAAGATAAAGATCACTTTTTTGCGCTCATTTTTATTTTTGATTAATGTCTGTAGCCATGATTTTTTAGCTGGAGATTTAGCTGAATTCATTTTCTTCCTCCTTGGAAAAAACTAGTTAGTATCAGTATGAACTTTTTTTCTTAAAAATTCTTTAAAAATCCTTCTTTTTTAGAAAAATTCATTTTTTTCTTTGCAATACGCGTTATAGTTAAACAAAGGGTTTAAAAAGGAGATGAATATATGAAAAAAAGAATAAGTATATCTATAATCAGTCTTTGTTTACTTTTAACGGCCTGTGGTCAGGAACCTGCTCAAACCACAAATGCTGAGCAGCCAAAACCGTTGGACGTAAATCTTCAAGGCCCAGAGGCTTTACAGAAAAATGAAAGCGGTATCTACAAAGCCGAAGTTACATATGGAGACGAAAAAGTGAAAAATGATGATGTTGAAATGATTGAATTTGAAATAGAAAAAAAAGATAGCGAAGGGAAAGGGAAGATGTTAAAGCCTAAACAAATAGGAGAAGGTGTATATGAAATACAAACATCTTTCTCTGAGCCTGGCACCTATACCGTGCAATCACATGTTTCTGCAAAAGGGACGCATAACATGCCTCTTATAACCGTTACGGTTAAATAAAAAAAGTCAAGGATTCTAATTCCTTGGCTTCTTTTCGTTTAGTATGTCCATTGAATTCCCATTCTACAAGGGGAAAAGGTTATTTGGAATAGGATGATGTTTTCTATCATCAATTAAAGTAATGCACTGAGCCAGCTGTTCAATTCCTCGTTTGATCGTATTCGTATTTACTTGTGAGATGCTTAATCGGAGAAGAGTGTCTCTTTTATATTCTGGTAAAAAAAATCTTGAGGCATCATCAACATATATGTGCTGCTCGTTTAGCATGTGAACAATCTGTTTTGCTGTCACATGCTCAGGCAAACTAATGGATAAATAGAATCCTGAAGTTGGTTTAGAAAAATGTGTATGAGCGGGTAGCAGTGAATCACATGCTTCTATAAGAGTTTGCATTTTGGTATGGTATACCTCTTTTATCTTTTTAAGATGACTCGTAAACATGCCGCTTTTTAAATAAATTTCAAGAGCACCCTGGGAAAGCGCTGAACTATTAAAATCTGAACTGAATTTATATCGTAAAAAGTTGCTATTCATTAACGAAGGAAGCACGACAGCAGCAATACGTAACCCAGGAAGAAAGACTTTCGAAAAGCTTTTAATGTAAATAACTCGTCCACAAGGATTAAAAGAAAATAAAGGATCTGATTTTGCATCCGGATCAAGGTCGCCCAAAAAGTCATCTTCCACTATATATACATCGTATTTTTCGGCTAGCTCCACGATTTTTTTCTTCTCAAAATTTGTATAACAATGCCCAAGAGGATTGTGAAATCTTGGAATAATGTAGAAAAATTTTATATCATTATTTCGAAAAATGTACTCCAAACGATCAAGATCAATCCCTTCCATCGATAGCTGGATCCCAAAAGTAGTAGCTTGGTGCACCGTAAGAGACTCGATAAAACCGAAATAAGTGGGCTGTTCAATTAGGATATTATTTTTTCCATTTGGAAAGGGCATAGAACCTAGTAAGTGAAGAGCTTGCTGAGACCCGGATACAACGACTAACCTTTCAGCTTGAGTGAACACCTGTAGGTTCTGCAAGTGTTTCACTAACTGTACCCGCAATGAGTAAGAGCCTTGTTGATCAGAGTATGTAAAAAGCTCTTCTTTATAGTGTTCAATCGCTTGGTTTATACAATGCTGAAATTCAAGATAAGGCATAACGTTTTTATCTGGACCAGCAGACAAGAAATCAATCACTTCATTTTCATTCGTCCTATGTTGAAATTCTGCCACAACGTAGTAGCCGCTTTTAGGAACAGAATAAATTAAATGCTCTTTTTCTAGTTCACTATACGCTTTGATAACGGTATTCTTGCTGCACGAAAAATGTTGGGATAGTCGGCGAACAGAAGGGAGTTTACCACCTGCAATAAGTGATCCATTTGCTAGGCCAAGCTTAATTTCTTCCATGATTTTCAGATATTTTAAACTCATAGGTCATACTCCTTTAATTTGTACCCGTACAGATAGGTAAAAGAATGATTTATTTTAGTAGTTGTCCTGCGCTATCCTTTTAATTATATCAGAACTTTTTTTTAGAAAAATGGTACAGTTCTGAAAAATAAAAAGACAGGGGTAGGGTAAGATGCAAAAAGAAATTAGAGAGAAAATGGGCTTATTGTTGGGGTTAGTAGGCGTTATCTGTTTTAGCTTAACCCTTCCTTCTACAAGCATTGCAGTCGAGTATTTCGGAACGACAGTCGCCGGTTTAGGAAGAACAGCTGTAGCTGCTGTTTTAGTAGCTGTGATATTGATTGTACGAAAAGAAAAATTTCCTTCTCTCTGCCAATTTAAAAGTCTGCTGATCGTCGCTTTAGGCGCAGTTTTAGGGTTTCCTCTGCTCACTTCTTGGTCAATGAAATCCTTGCCTGTTTCTCACGGAGCGGTTGAACTCGCTCTTTTACCATTAGCCACAGCCGGTTTTGCGATGTTTAGAGGGGATGAACGCCCTTCTTTAAAATTCTGGATATCAAGCATGATTGGTTCGGCAGCCGTTATCGTGTATGCTCTTCACCTTGGATTCGGTCAACTGCAGTTTGCTGATGCAGCTTTACTAGCAGCGGTGCTGATACTTGGACTGAGCTATGCAGAAGGAGGGGTGTTAGCAAGAGAATTAGGCAGCTGGCAAGTAATTGCTTGGGCCATTATCATCGGTGCACCATTTTTTATGGTTCCAGTGGGACTAAGCATTACAGCTGAAATGCTCCATGCGCCTTTACAAGCATGGGTTAGTTTGATTTATCTCTCAGTAGTGAGTCAATTTTTAGCATACGTTGCTTGGTACAGCGGGATGGCTATGGGTGGAATAGCCAGAGTTAGCCAAGTTCAATATTTACAGCCATTTTTAATGATTCTGTTTGCAGCTCTATTTCTAGGTGAAACGATTACACTTTTTACTCTTGCTACAGCAACAATTGTTGTCTTTTCGGTTGTACTAGGCAAAAACGCTTCGGTGTCAAAAAAAGAAGTGCATCCACAGAAAATAGTGAATAAAGACGCTTAACTAATATGTGAATTTGTTACATTAAAACAACATGCTCTATTCCCATTAGCAATCGGCAGGTTCACTCAGTCTCCTGTTTTTCTATGTAAGTTTCAAGAGCCAAAGTATAAGAATGAATGAATTTCCTATGTAAAAAAGGTATATAACGGTTTTTTTTCACATAGGTTGAACATTATACAAGAACTTGTACACCGAAAAAATACAATTAGACAAATAATTCGTATTGGGCTTGTCATATACATAGAGAGAAGAGGTAGTGATGAAAAAGGACGGGAGATAGAGGAGATAACGAGATGAACACTTTTTTGAAAGGAACGTTTATTCTAGCAGGTGCTGCCTTTGCAGGAGAGTTAATTGAATTTCTTGTAAATATGGTACTTGCTAGAGAATTAGGAAGGGAAGGCATGGGCATGTACATGACTGTTCTTCCTATCATTTTTCTTATTGCCACCGTAGCCAACTTAGAACTGCCTATTTCTATTTCTAAATTTCTTGCTGAACATCATCGCAAAGAACATCAGCATATGATGAAGCATGCCACCATTTTTGCTACTGCTGTGAGCTTGGGAATCTTTTTTATTACACTAGCCGTATTAGCAGCCTTTCCATTTTTTAGTCACTATCATCCTTACTTAAAATGGGTTGTACTATGTTTCATTCCGGTTGTTTCGTTTTCAGCGGTGCTTCGTGGATATTTTACGGGTAAAAATAATATGACGACTATCGCTGTGTCTAATTTTATCCGCAAAGCCTTTCAGCTAACGATTTTATTTATTGTTTTTCAAATGTTTGCTTTCACAGATGTTAAAATGTCGCTGTTTATTGCGATTTGTACGCTAATTGGGACCGAAGCTGTTATTTTGCTTTATTTTTTTATCACGTATGTTACCCAGTTAAGTGTTTTATCAAGAGGGCACAGACCTCTGCTTTCTCCAAGTGAGATTCGGAAAAAGCTGTTAGGCGTCTCACTTCCGACCACGGGACTGCGTTTATTTAATGCGGTATGTAATGCTATTCAGCCGTTTTTAATCAAACACGCGCTCGTTTTATCGGGCATGACTTTAACCGGGGCAACGCAGCATTTTGGTATGCTAACAGGGGTAGCGATGTCGATCGGCTTTTTTCCGGCTTTCTTTGCTCATTCTCTTTTAGTAGCACTAATACCTGCTGTATCTGAAGCTCATGCGAAAAATCAGGAAGAACAGCTTCAAAGACTTTTGACTCAAAGTATGCAAATGACATTTTTATATGGGATTCCGTCTATAGTGGCGATGTATTTCTTTGCTGAGCCGCTTACTAACTTGTTTTTTCATTCTACAGAAGCCGTGTACTACCTAAAGGCTTTATGGCCGTATTTTCTTTTTCACTTCTTTGCCGTCCCGCTTCAAGCTTATTTAATTGGCCTTGGCTATGTAAAAGATGCTTTTTATCATACGATTTGGTCTCATATTGTATCTTTTTCCCTGATGTTTTTCTTAGGATCACAAACAAATATTGGCATGCAGGGAATTATTATCGGGATGAACTGTGGCGTGGTTGTCCTGACCGTTCTGCATTATGTAACGATTTGCAAAGTCATTAATGTTTCCTTTTTTTCACTTAAGCATAAAACGCATTTATCTTAAAAAAACCTCCAACAGTGAAGTTGGAGGTTTTTTGGTTACCAGTTATTCATAATTGAGCTAAACAGTGTAGCAGGGTCTTGTCCACCGCCGCCTGATAAGTATTTCGTTGTTTGCGTAGAATTAGCATTATCAAAGCCAGCGTGGATAGAAACGACTGCATCATCGGTGTACCCGACAAACCAAGCATCTTTGACATCGTTGGTTGTACCGGTTTTACCTGCAGCATCCCGTGAAGAACGAGCGTTAACACCTGTTCCATAGCTTTTTTCAATCACATCTTGCAGCATGGATGTCATTGTATCTGCATTTTCTTCACTCATTACTTGCTCTGTCTGAATGTCTGGCTTTTTCACTTCACCGTCGCGCATCTCAATTTTTCGAATTGCGTACGGCTTAGTCATGACGCCTTTGTTAGCAAAAGTAGTATATCCTTGTGCTAACTGAAGGGGAGAGAACGTTGTGGTCGTTCCTCCAAGAGCAAGCCCTAATTTTGATTTATCATCATCTTCAAGAGGAAGTCCAGCTTTTTCCATGAATTTTGCGCTTGTATCAATACCAATTTGTTTTAAAAGCCAAACAGCTGGAACGTTAAGTGAACGAGTAAGTGCTTCGCGCATTGTCACATGCTTTTGATATTCACCTTCTGCATTTTTAGGGCTATATCCACCGCCAAAGTCTTGTCGTTCGTCACTTAAGAGTGAAGTTGGTGTATAATCTCCAGTTTCTAAGGCTGGACCGTATACGGCTAACGGCTTAATAGCTGAACCAAGCTGATAGCCGCTTGTAGCACGGTTTAAGCCGTTTCGCTCATAGCTGCGTCCTCCATACATCGCTGAGATCCCACCTGTTTTAGGGTTAACAGCTGAAATCCCAACCTCTACTTTGCTGTTGATGTCATCATCTCGGAACGTATGATTTGCTACAGAGTTATTAATCGATTCCTGTAAATTAGGATCTAAATCTGTATAAATGGCATAACCACCCTTATAAAGGTCATCAGCAGATACGCCATACTGTTGAGCAGCTTCTTTAATTACATAATCAATAAATGCTTGATTGGAGTTCGGTTTTTTAACAGGAACACTAGGCTTGACTACACGTTCGTTTAACGCTTGCTGATACTGAGTATCGCTAATAACGTTTTGGTCATGCATCAGTTTCAATACAACGTTTCGTCGGGCTGTCGCTTTTTCTGTACTATTGCTTGGTGAATACGTACTCGGCGCTTTTGGCAGTCCCGCTAAAAGCGCAGCTTCGCCTACGGTTAAATCTGATACAGGCTTATTAAAATAAAGCTGAGAAGCTGCACCAATACCATATACACCGCTTCCGAAATAAATTTGATTTAAATATAATTCCAAAATTTGATCTTTTGTAAATTGTCTTTCTAAGCCTAGTGATAGAAACATTTCATCTACTTTACGTTTAATGGTCTTATCACTAGATAAGTAAAGATTTCTTGCTAACTGCTGTGTAATGGTACTTGCGCCTTCAGCTTTACTCATTGTTACAATGTTCTTAAAAAGGGCGCGGCCAATACCTTGTAAATCAATCCCAAAATGCTTGTAAAAGCGACGGTCTTCCGTTGCAACAAACGCCATTTTTACATAATCGGGAATTTCATTGCTCGAAACATTTTGACGGGGAACGGTTTTATACAATTCGTCAATCTTACGGTCATTTTTGTCATAGACTACCGTACTTTGAACCGACTGCAGTTTCGAGTAAGATAAATCAGCCGTTTGCTGAAATTGCTTTAATACATAGGTAACTCCCAGCATTACAATTAAAACAACGACTAAAAAGGCTAAAATAAATTTCCTCATGTTGGTTCACTCCACTAAGTAATAATTCCATGTTCACACATAGCTACATTCTTCGTCTTTACAAGGTCGTTATGTAAAGAATGCTGAAGTTTGTTGACCCATTCAATCTTTTAACAGAGAAATGGGTGATAAAGTATTAACGTTCACAAGCTGACGCGCTAAGTTTAATAAAGGCTATTATTCAAGTGCAGGTAAGTTTTTAGGGTATAAGATGATTGACATAAATAGCTCTTTACGCAGTTATTTTTTGCTTACTCGCAGATGCTTCGTTTTTTATTAAACTGAAACAAAGTGAAATACAATCATCTGAACTTAGTTTACCCATAAATTTGTGTTTGTCAAATAAAGTCGTATAAAGCACCATTCGGGGCTTTGTTCCCCTTTATGAAAACACAAGCTGGTATTTTACGTTCTGTTTCTCATAGAAAAAAGTTGTTGTAACACGTATACGAAATAAGATTTAGCACGTTCGGGTATAAATGCTGATATCTGTTGAAAGTAACGAAATAAAGAAAAAATTAACTAATTTATCAGACTAGGGCACTTTTTATACGAAGGAGGACGAGCGAGTTTTAATCATTATCCACCTTTTGACGGGAGCACTTAGCTAAAAGTGGAATATTTCTTTCCCCGCTGTAAGTCAAACGAATTAAATACCTAGCTGCATATGAGCAATGGCCATATGAAGTTATTCAGTATTATGTGATACTGCCAGCAAAACATACAGGTATTTCTTTGACAGTAGTTCCTTTACAAATGCTTCGAAAGTTCTTATAATAAAATTATCTTTAATTCGAGATATTTAAAAGGAGTGGATATACGTGAAACATATTTTTAAAAAAGGAACGGACGAGACGAAACCGACTTTATTGCTGTTGCATGGTACAGGAGGTACAGAACAAGATCTGCTTCCTGTTGCGGATATGATTGATTCCTCTTGCTCCGTATTATCTGTAAGAGGAAATGTACTAGAAAACGGAATGCCTCGTTTCTTTAGACGTTTACAAGAAGGAATATTTGATATAGAAGATTTAATTGAACGCACAAAAGAACTTCATCAATTTTTAGATGAAGCGGCTGAAACATACTCATTCGATCGACACAACATCATAGCTGTAGGCTACTCAAATGGTGCCAATATTGCAGGAAGTTTGCTATTTCATTATGGGAATTCTTTAAAAGGGGCGGCTCTTCTTCATCCGATGGTTCCAAGAAGAGGAATTGAAGTGCCTAAGACCGACGCTTCTATCTTTATTGGCGCAGGCAAAAACGACCCTATTTGCCCAGCATCAGAAACGGAAGAACTTTCTGCGCTTTTAGAAAAAGCTGGAGCGGACGTACAGGTGCATTGGGAATCATTTGGCCATCAGTTAACACGAACAGAAATTGAAGCAGCTGAAAAATGGTATCGAGCAAAATTTTAATTTAAAAACTTTCCGCATTCGTGCGGGAAGTTTTTTTATTTTTAAAAAATAATGAAAGTTATCGTACAAAAGATAGATATAAATGGTAAAAAGTACTTTTTTTACTGAATGAAGGGAAATTTTATGATATCATTTTATTTCCGGTATATCCTTGCAGAACAGCTATTTTTAGGTAAAGTATCAAATTATTTTAAAATTCCTGGCTTCTATCACAAAAAAATGAAACCAAAGTCTGAGTAAACCGTTATAATAAATGCAGGATTTAAATTCAAAAGGATGGTTAAAAGCATATGACTCGTTTTTTTATTGTTTTACTTTTCGTTCTAATGGTTATATGTGTATATACCATTATTTCGCAAACCCTTTATCGTCGCTATCATTCATCAGTCATAATAAAAGGGGAAAAAAAGCATAAAATAGCTATAACATTTGACGACGGTCCTCATCCTGTTTATACACCAAAAATTTTGGACTTGTTCAAACTGTATGAAATGAAAGCTACTTTTTTTATTGTGGGAGAACTAGGGGAGAAACACCCGTCTATTTTAAACAGAATGATCGATGAAGGACATGAAGTAGCTATACATCATCACCGTCATGTGAGTGCATGGACGCAAACACCTTGGCAATTAAAAAGACAAATTCATCAATGTGCACAGGTTATAGAGAAAGTAACCAATCAAAAGCCGCTTTTTTATCGTCCGCCGTGGGGACATTTAAATATGAGCAGTTTATCAATGGCCAAGCCATATCACCTTGTGATCTGGACAGGAATCTTTCAGGATTGGACACTAAAAACAACGAAAACGGCATTAGTTCAAAAACTAATGCGTAAAGTAGAAGATGGAGCCATTTTTGTGTTACACGATAATGGAGATACCCCGGGAGCAGATGAAAAAGCACCTGAAATGACGATTGCGGCGTTAGAAGAATTTTTACCTTACTTAAAACAGCAAGGGTATGAAAGTATAACCATGCAGCAATTGATGAATCAATCGTAAATAGAGGAGCGAGCAGTGGACTTAACAATTATTTCTCAGTATATACATTCCTATGGTTATATTGTTATTTTACTTGTACTTTTTTGTGGGATTGTTGGAATTCCAGCGCCTGAAGAATCATTTTTAATATTATTAGGCATGTTTATTGCCAAACATCAGCTGAACTTATACGAATCATCTCTTTTTGCTTTTTTAGGTGTTATTACTGGAATGCTTACTGCTTACGGGCTAGGAAGGTATGCGGGAACCCCATTTTTTGATAAATACGGAAAATACGTAGGGTTAACCAAAGAGAAAATTGAAGCGGCAAGCGGCAGCTACCATAAATATGGGATATGGACCATTTTATTTGGTTTATATATTCCAGGCTTGCGTCAAATTAGCCCATATATGGCGGGAATAAGTCGCTATCCGTTTTTGCTTTATTTATTGTTATCGGTAGTAGGAAGTCTAGTATGGGTCCTTTCTTTTCTGATTCTAGGTTACTACGTAGGAGATCGAATTCATATTTCGTATATTATCATGGGCGCTGTAGCTTTTTTTGTCATTTATTTACTTATAAAAAGAACAAGAAACCGAAAACGTCTTGAGAGGAGGGATGGTCAATGAGGAAGGTTTTATTCTTACCGCTTTTTCAGATGCCATCTGGTCATCACCAAGTAGCAGACGCCGTTATGGATGCCATTATGGAGCGTTTTTCGCACGTTATTTGTCAAAAAATTGATTGTTTAAGCTATTGGAGCAAACCGCTTGAACAAATGATTTCATCGATATACATGAAATGGATTTCTGTTTTCCCAAAGCAGTTTGAAAAATTTTATTACGGTCATGTATACAAAAAAAACGACCATACGATGGACGATTTTGTTGTGAAAAAGTGGCCCATTATCGAATACCATATGAAGAAATTAATTGATGCAGAGCAGCCGGATGTCATTGTTTGTACACACAGCTTTCCTTCCTGTGTATTAAGCGGGTTAAAAGAAAAAGGAATCATTGATCTTCCTATTATAAATGTATACACAGACTTCTTAGTAAGCGACGTATGGGGTAAAAATGGAATTGAGCTTCACTGCGTGCCTGATCAGGATACAAAAACGTTTTTACAAAATGTTCACGGTGTAAAAGAGTCTTCTATTTATGTAACGGGAATTCCTGTTCATAAAGCGTTTTTAAAAAGAAGGATTGACCATCTTATGCCACAGAAACATATACTGATTGCCGGAGGGAATTCCGGCCTTGGAAATGTACGCAAAATGCTTCAGCAGCTTCCGCAAAACTGTACGTATATGTATTATGTACTGTGCGGAAAAAACAAAAAGTTGTATCAAGAACTAATAAAATTAAACCACCCGAGAATTAAAGCGGTCTCGTATGTAAAATCGAGAGAGAAAATGAATGATTTATATGAGGGAGCAGATGCCATTGTCACAAAAGCGGGGGGAGTGACAATTAGCGAAGCCCTTCACAAAAGACTACCTATTTTTATTCACTCATCTCTTCCCGGTCAAGAACAAATTAACATTGAATATCTAAAAGAAAAAGAGCTGCTGATACCGCTTAATGAGGCTCAAGCCTTTGAACAGCAGCTTAAGAACATTTTAGAAAATGATGTGAAACGAAACCGGTTGATAAAACGGATGGACGAATATGTAGACAGCTTAGAAGTAAAAGTAGATCGCGTGCTTGCAGATCACTTTAAGCTGTATCGATATGAGACAAGTCAAAATCAATTTTAAGCAGAACATTGGTTATTTCTTTTTACATTCGATAAACTAACTGTAGAGATAACAACTGTAGAAGGTTAGATGAAGTAAAAGGAGATTATAATATGAACTCAGTTATTGAAACGATTTTAAATCATCGTTCTATTCGCAAATATGAAGACAAACCATTGTCAGAAGAGCAAATTCAGACGATTGTAGAAAGCGCACAGGCAGCTTCCACATCAAGCTATATTCAAGCGTATTCCATTATCGGAGTAAAAGATAAAGAAACGAAGCGAAAGCTTGCTCAATTAGCAGGAAATCAGCCTTACGTAGAAACAAATGGACACTTCTTTGTATTTTGCGCTGACTTTCATCGTCATGATGTCATTGCGGAAATGGAGAAAAAAGATTTATCGACAGCGCTCGAAAGCACAGAGCAGTTTATGGTAGCTATTATTGACGTTGCCCTTGCTGCGCAAAATGCAACGCTTGCTGCTGAATCAATGGGACTTGGAGCTTGTTACATCGGCGGTTTGCGTAACGAATTAGAAGAAGTAAGCAAATTGTTAAAACTGCCTCGTCATGTAATTCCGTTATTTGGTCTGACGGTTGGACATCCAGCGGGTATTACGGATAAAAAGCCGCGCTTACCATTTAAACATGTGTATCATGAAGAAACATATGAGCCGAACGATGAGCAGACGAAAAAAGAATTAGCATCGTATAACGAAGAAATTTCTGCTTATTACAACGAAAGAACAAATGGCAAACGCCAAGACACATGGACTGGTCAAATGGCCGACATGCTTTCCAATCCTAAGCGTATGTATATGAAAGAATTTGTTGAAAAGCAAGGATTTAACAAGAAATAAAAAAAGCTGGGACAAAAGTATTTTAGCCGAATTGAAAAGCGAACCGCTAATCAAAATTTTTGATTAGCGGTTCGCTTTTTTTTGTTATAAAAAAACTGAATATACCCGTTAAATGGTCAATAAAAAAGAAGAGGCATAGCCAGCAATGGTAGAGAAATTTAACTATTTTAGTAAAAACAACAATAAAAAGCAGTAAAAAGTAGAAACGTTTCATCATATAGCCAAATTATCAGAAATATTACGATTGAATGTTCTGTTTTGTTAAGTTTTGTAATAAAAGTAGCATGGCTCTGTAACGGCTGTGAAATGTGAGGATGATATCATTCAATCATTGAGTAAATAAGGAGGTATTCGTAATGAAAAAATTTATATTTACTCTAGGAACAACAGCAATCCTTTCAGCAGGATTTGTAGGTGCAGCTTCTGCTTCTACAAGCGGAACGTATCACGTAGAAAAAGGTGATACGTTATGGAAAGTCGCTCAAAAGCACAGCGTGAGCGTAGACGAGCTAAAAGATGCAAACAACTTAACATCTAATATTATTTATCCAAATCAAGAATTAAACGTAGCTACTATAAAAGAAATGACGCACAAAGTTCAGCAAGGAAACACATTATGGTCCATCAGTCAGCAATATGGCGTGACGGTAGATCAAATTAAAGAATGGAACGGACTGAAGTCAGATTTAATTTATCCTGGCGAACAATTAAAAATTCAGTCTCCAAACGGTCAAGCTCAGCAATCAAGCCCTTCAGTAGCCCAAGCTGCTCCAGAAGCTCAGCAAACTCAAGCGCCGGCTGAACAAACTCAAGAAGAACAGCAGCAAGCTCAAGCTGAACAA